>CAZDGC010000070.1:6997-39279 GCA_964504885.1 uncultured Opitutus sp. | reverse complement strand
AGGGCGGGTCGAAGTAGATGCACTGCACCTTGCCGCGCAGGCCCTCGCGCTCGGCGAGTGAGGCCATCACCTGCAATGAGTCGCCAAGGATCATCCGGTTGGTCCAGTTCTGGTCGTGCTGGTAGAACTCGGTCTTGTCGGCGCCCTCGGCCACACCGTTGAAATCGGCGAAGAGATCCGTCTGGAAGCCCGACTCGCGCGACTTGGCGTCCTTGGTCTGGCGGAGCAGGTCATCGATCAGGACCTTGGGGTGGACCTTCTCCTGAATGTAGAGCGGCGGCGCCGGCACCACGAGGTCGCTCCAGTCCTTTTCGTCCTTGCCGCGCCAAACGAGTTGCGGATCGAGGTCGCGGTTGCGCCGCTGGTAGGCGACCTGCACCGGGCTCAACTGCTCCTCCTTGAGCACCGGCTGGTATTCGGCGGTCGGGATGTTCTTCCGCTTCTCCCCCTCGTGCTTGAGGGCTTCGACGGTCTTGGGCGGGGCGGCTTTCTTGGGCATGGGCAGGAGAGGATATCAAACGCAGATGACGCGGAGGGACGCGAAGGGGATGGGTGACGGGCTCAGGACGTATTTCCCGCGGGCGTCGTTTGACTCCAGGCGCGGTCCGGCGGCATGTCCCAAATGTCCCATAACTGTCCCATATCGACTGGGTGCCGAAGCCGGGTCCGGCAATCGCGGCGCGCGCATATGTCTCATAAGTGGCTCATTTCCTCCCGCCCAGCACGTAGTGACTGCCGCGTTTTTCACCGACGCGGCGGAAGACACCCTTGACGACGAGGCCCTCCAGGTCGCGTGCGGCGGTCTTTCGGGTGGTCTGGGCGAGTTGCTGGTAGTCGGCGTTGGTGATGCGGCCGTGCCGTTTGACGTGAGCGATCGCCTGCATCTGCCGTTCGCTCAGCCCTATCCCGGCCAGCACCTCATTCGTGAGCCAGTCGCGCCAGAGGGTGAGGACAAAGGAGCCGCCGCGCAGCTCGAAATCCGGCGCGGGCAGGCTGGTTTCGCGGCACAGCTCGATCATGCGCTGGGTGCCGGAGCCGGCCTTCTCGATGTAGCGCGTGAGGTAGAGCGACTCGGCGATCAGCGGGTTGGCGGGCACCGACGGATGGTCGTGCCGGAGATCGTCGAGCGTAAGTGTGCCGGGCAGGGTGCCGGGATTCCAGACTTCGAGCCGGTCGGCAAACAGCCGGACCTCGACGGAGGCATGGCTGTGATAATCGCGATGGGCGATGGCATTGACGATGGCCTCGGCGACGGCATCCGGCGGCAATTCGTAGGCGGCCGGTGCGGTGATGCTGGCGGTGCGGGTGCCGACGGTGCGGTTAAGCTTCGCGAGCACGAAGTCGCGGGCCTGATCGGCCTGCTCGAAAAGGTCGCCGCCATAGATCTGCTGGGAGGCGAAGGGGCGGCGGTAGGCGGTACCGTGGCAGAAGACGCACTTGGTCTCGGCGGTGCGGTGGAACCGCTGCGGGGTGGAGCCAAAGAGCAGCAGGGCGGCGTTGGTGGGACGGCGGCCGTCGAGCAGGTTGAGGTGCTTGAGCAGCGCCTCGGGGCCGGTGCTGGGCTTAAGGGGGAATCCGCGCTCGCGGCGGGCGGTCTCGAGGAACCAAGACAGGCGCCGCGACGAAAGATCGCCGAGGGCGGCGCCGGGGCTGGAGGCGGTGTCGAACGGCGGGACCCGCAATGCGCCCCGGCGTTCGAGGAAGTCGACGAGGCTCGCGTAGACCTCGGAGTTGAGGGCGCTGGGGTCCGCGACGCGACGACGGACGAGTTCCGTGCTGGCGCGGCGGATGAGACGCTTCATTCCCGGGTCACGCCGATCCTCGTCGTCGCCCCAAACATAGATCAGCCGGGTCTTCCGATGCTTTGAGGCGTGGAGGTATTCGCGCTCCGTCGGAGACACGCCCTCCGCATCGACGCTGCCGTAGTCGTAGCCGAAGATACCGAGGTAGATGTCGCAGCGTTCGACCTCGGCGAGGTAAAGCTGGTCGGCCCGTTGATCGCTGGCGGGCAGGTCCTCAAACAGAAAAACCTCCGCGACGAACCGCCGCAGGAACGCATCGCCCAGCAGGAACGCTTTCAGGTCGCGCCGGAGCGTCGCGAACTCCTTCTGCGCGCTGCTGACAAAGATGCGGAGGCGGGTGGCGGACATGGGATCTACTTCGCCGCGGGTCCGGCGGCGGCCAGCAGGCGGTCAAATTCGGCGGCAACCTTGGTGGCGAAGTCGGCCTCGATCTGGTAGACCTCGCGGAACTCGGCGAAGGCCCAGCGACCGTGGGTTTTGAGGTTGTTCACACCGGGAATCCAGTAGGTGTCCATCGTGGCCTTCTTCTCCTTGGCGTCCTCGCGGCGGTAGCCCTTGATCTCGATGACGAGGCGCAGGAGGTCATCGGGGCCGTGGCCGTCATCGACCAGCACGATGAAATCGGGCAGGTACGTGCGCACGTCGGAGCCGTACCGGTAGGGCACTTCGAGGCCGAGATTGTGGTTCTTAGCGTAGGCGCGCACCTGCGGGTGAGACTCGACCACGCGGCAAAGCTCGGCCTCCCAGTCGCTGTCGTAGATGACCCAGTTGAGGTGACAACGGTCCGAACTCGTTTCCCAACGGGCGGTGCGGGAGGTGTTGAAACGCACGTAGGCCGTGGAGCCGACGGGGATGTAGGGATCGAGCAGGGCCTTGATCGGCCGCTCGCCGCGGTGGGCCTCGGTGATGCCGGTGAGGATCCGGTTGCACGCCATGTCGGCCAGCTCCTGGTAAAGAAGGAGGGCCGGATAGGTGTCGCCGCGGCAGACCACACACGAGTCGAGCCATTGCTTGGTGATGCGCTTGAGCTGGCCGAAGAGGTGAAGCTTGGGCTCCTCGCCGGGATCGCGGAACTTGGTGTAAAGCAAGCGGTGGGTGAGGTGGAAGAGCAGGGTCGAGGATCGGACATCCCCGAGGTGTTGCAGGGTCATATCCGCCGACTGACCGATGATGCCGGAATTGCGGGTGATGGAGGGACCGACGATCTCCGGAGTGAGCACGAGGACGGAGTCGTCGTTGAAGACGGCGGTCAGACGCTCCTCGGGCAGTTCGACCCGGTAGCCCTTGACGCGCGGGAACTGGATTTCGAGGTGATCACGCTCGGGACGGACGGCGCGGACCTGAATGGTCTCGCGCGGCGGCTGGGGCGGCGCGACGACGGGCTTGGCGGTGAAGTCGAACGGAATGCCGAAAACATCGGCGTACTCGACGTTGAAAAGCCCCTCCTCGTTCAGCTCGTAGGACTGCCGGCGCAGGGCGCGGCCGATGACCTGTTCGCAGAGGAGCTGCGTGCCGAAGGCGCGGATACCGAGTACGTGGGTGACGGTGTTGGCATCCCAGCCCTCCGTGAGCATCGAGACGGAGACGACACAGCGGATGGTGCCGCCGAGCGTGCCGGGTTTGCCGACGGTGTTCATCACCTCGCGAAGCAGTTCCTGATCGGTCAGGTTGGCGCCGGCGCGGGCGTCGCCCGTGCGCTCGACGATCTCGCGACGAAACCGCTCGATCTCGTCGGCCGCCATTGCCCGGAAGTTGTCATCGAGGGCGTCGCCGGCTTCGAGCTGCTCGCTGTCGATCAGCAGGGTGTTGGGACGAGGGAGCGGGTCGCCGGTGGTCTCGTCGAAGTTGCGAAACAGTTTGAGGCGGCCGTTCTCCAGCATGGTCGAGCCATCGGGAGTCGTGCGGTGGAATCCCGAGACGAAATCGTAGACGAGCTTCGAGATCGCCGTGTTCTGGCAGACAATGATGAAGCACGGCGGCACCTTGATTCCTGCCTCCTGCCAGAGCTTGAAGGTCTTCTCGTAGTGCCCGTAGAGGGCCTGCAAGGCGGTCTGGAGACGGGTGGGAAGCTTGAGCGGATCGAGTTCGGCGCCGCTGCCGCGACCCTTCTTGGGCATGTCGCGCCGGATGTTCTCCCACAGGTTGCGGAACATGGGAAGTTCCTCACCTGGGATGTTCTCCGCGACGGGTACGCGGGGGAGCTTCACGATGCCGCACTCGATGGCGTCCATGAGCGAGAAGTCGCTCATCGTCCATGGGAACAGGGTGCCCTCGGCGTAGCCGGAGCCGCGGAGGAAGAACGGGGTGGCGGAAAGATCGAGGACACGGGCGAGCCCGAGTTTGCGGTTCACCGCTTCGAGACCTGAGATCCACAGGCGCGCGGCCTCGTTGTTCTTCTCGGCTTCCTTCCTGTCGTCGCCTTTCAGATCTTCGTCGTCGGCCTCGGCGGGTTTCTCGCGGTAGCAGTGATGGGCCTCGTCGTTCAACACGACGATGTTCTTGAGGCCCATCAGGTCGGGCATGACCCGCTGAACCATCTGACCTTCGCTCTCGATCGTGTTGAGTTCCTCACCCTGCCTGCCTTGGAGGAGCGCCCGGCCGCCGGCCGAGAGTTCGATCCGCTCGCGGCGTTTGAAGGCGTGGAAGTTGGTGATGACGATCTTGGCGCGCTGGAGATCGTCGAGCATGTCGCCCGGCACCAGTTCCCGGCTGGCGTAGTAGCTGTCCGGGTCGTGCGGCTGGAGCACGCGGAGGCGGTCGCGGATCGTTAGCCCCGGGGTGACGACGAGAAAGCCGCGGGAGAAGTGCTTGCTGCCGGGACGTCGCACCGCGTTGACCGTCTGCCACGCGATGAGCATGGCCATGACAGTCGTCTTGCCGGCCCCGGTGGCGAGTTTGAGGGCCAGCCGCATGAGTTCGGGGTTGGCGTCGCGGTTGGCGGCAGCGAGATGTTCGAGGACACGCTTGCCGCCGACGGTGTGCTGGGCGACCTCGGTGAGCCAGATGGCGGTTTCGACCGCCTCGACCTGGCAGAAGAAGGGGCGGACGCCGCTGAATTGATGATGCCGCCAATGGTGGAGCAGGCGCGCAGTCTCGGGCGTAACCTGCCACTGGCTCGGGTTCGGAAGCGCCCGCCACTGGTCGACGTAGGAGCGCAGTTCGTTGACGATCGAGGTGGGGTCGTACTGCTGCTTCGCCGTGGAGAGACCCTTGCCCTCGTCGAAAATCATCTGCGCCTGGGCGGCGGCTGAACCGGCTGCGGTGCCTCGCTGCTTCTTCGGCTTCGGGATCGGGGTGATGAATTCGGCGCGGCGGCGGCGCTCGATGATGCGCTGCGTGGGCTGACCGGAGGAATCCAGTTCCCAGTGGCGACCGGGACACTCGTAGGGTGAATTGAGAATCGGGTGGTCGAAGAAAGGGTTGGACATCGAGGACTCCGGCGGAAGCAGCGCGAACGGAAATGCAGTGAGGCGGCGGACGGCGCAACCTCATGCTGGAGGCCGAAAAGCTGAACTGGCGGGCCGTTGGTTGGCCAGCGCGGAGTGCGGGATTCGGACCTTAACCTGGTGCAGAGCAAAGTGGCGCTGTCCGGAGGCTGCCAACTTCCTCGTCACGCTGGCATCTGCTGCCCCGGCTAGAGAGCAAGGGGAACTGCATACCTCAAATGCCGCAGCGGATCGGCCGGTGCCTGTCCACAATTTCACCACAAGCAGGCATTCGTTCATGGCCAGCGCACCACTCGCAACTCATGGTCTTGCCCTGTTCGACCCGACGTGACGAGATCAGCGAATGGAGAGTGGGTGCCGCGGTTTGGAGCTTTGCGATCCGCCACAAAGGAAGCGAAGAGGAATCCCAGATCCAGTACCATGCGCACATTCCTGCTCACTTGGAACCCGGTGAAGTCACCGTGGGCTCAATACAAAAAGACCGTGCGCCGTGTGGCGTCCACGGGTCGTGCCCGCGGTCAGTGGAGCTTCTGCTCTCACCGACTGGTACGGCCGGGAGACCGAGTGTTTCTCATGCGGGTTGGGGCGGAACCTCGAGGGATCGTCGCATCTGGATACGTCGTCGGAAAGCCGTTTGAGGATGAAAACTGGAATCCCGACGAGGACAGCCGCTTGCAATCGGCTTGGTACGCCAACATTGAATGGGACGTACTGCTGCCACGGGACGCTCCGCCGTTTCCTCGGACGAAACTCCAGCAGGGGGGCTTTGCGAAAATGTACTGGTCGGCGCGTAGGAGTGGCGTCGTCATTCCGCCTCGGATTGCGACGACATTGGAGCAGCACTGGGTGGGGTTCTTGCAGGACCGGGAGATTCTCGCCAAACAGGTGGCGAGTCAGGAAGCCTGCGTGGGGAACAGCGTGCCGAAAAAGGAGCTGCCCAAGCGCATCCGGCAGGAGGTCTCCCGCATCGTCAGAGACACGGCGATCACTCGCGAGATCAAGGCACTGTACGACCACCGGTGCCAATTGTGCGGTAAGCGGCTGGAGTTGTCGGCAGGCAAGCATTACGCAGAAGCTCACCATCTGCGTCCTCTCGGCGGGAGTCACAAAGGGAGAGACATCCGTGCAAACCTGATCTGCGTCTGCCCAAACTGTCACGCTCGGCTGGATTTCCGGGCGGTGCGGATCACCCCGAGCACACTCAAGGTCAGGAAACACGAGGTCGACCAGCGGTTCATTGACTACCACAACAAGCACTGCGGAAAGGGATGAACCAACATTGATGATGCGCCCCAATCGATCGGCATCGTTGATGACTCAACCTCCCGGGCCCCTTCTACCTTTAATGGAAGTCGCCACTTGGCTTTGGCAGCACATTCCGTTTCGCGTGACCGCGGCGATAGCCGGCACTACCATCGAAACCGAATGGGCCTCCTCCGAAGGTCCGATTACCCTTCCCCTTGGAGTTCGGTTCGTCTGTTTCAACGACGCCGTCTATCAGGGACGGATCTCGGCAGCGCGATGGCTGATTGAGTTCGTCGGCTTGCAGGAAGTCGCGAAGAAAGGCATCGGCCCGACTCCGAGCGAATCGCGCGCAGCGAAAGCACACGAACGCGGCGGACCGACAACGGAGTTCGGAATCGGGATGCTCCCGGGTGGGACATTCCTTCGGCCAGACCATCCTGATGCCGCGTTCCTCGCCCGCACCTGGAAGGGATGCGCTCAAGCGATCTCCCATCCTACGCGGGACACCGACCATCCGCGGGTTGACCCTGAAACACTGACACGCGCCTTGCGGGTCATCCTGCCACACTTGGACCGCACGATCTACGCGCATGCGAGGCTCTCGCTGCGTCAGGTGATCGACGATCAGGTGCTCAGGTTCGCGCCGGATCCGGGTCGGTTCCAGCAGCGGATGCAGGCTTGGGCATTGACGCGAAATTGACAGTTACACCTTGGATTCGCTGCGTTCCCGTGCGCAACGCTGCGTCTCGCTACCGAGGTGGAAAACGTATTCAGAGGTAGGTTACACGGTCTCAGAAGCCTGTGCTTAACCGCATGGGGGTTCGAGTCCCCCCTTGGGCACCAGCCTTTGCGTTTTCGCCGTGTACCGCCGCTTGGGCTCGCAGGCCGGATTACGCAGACCAACCCCGGGTCCGGCATCGCACGCTGGGGCTGCCCGCCCTAGCCCGGCGAGTGGCGGTGGTCCAATTTGCCGGCGGCAATCGTGGCCTCCGGCATCGCAGGCCGCCGTTGTGTCGGCACCGTAGGCGTCCCCCCCGTCAGTCCATGGAGCGCGGGTTGTTCCGGCACAGACGGAGGATCGCTGTCCCCTCTTTCCGTGGTCCCCGCCGCAGAGCTTGCAATCGCGGGGGCACGGCGCATGGTGCCCGGTCCCGGTTCTTTGAGTCTGGCGCGCAAGCGAGTAAGGGTGAGAGCGAGAGGGAGGGTTTTTATGTCTGTTGCCCCCATCCTCCGCCATCACTCGCACGAGCTCATGGGGGTGTTCTGGATTCTACCCTTGGTTGGAGTGCGCTGCTGCCTGTCGAGAGTCGTGGGCCTCTCGTTAATCCCCCTGCGAAACCACAAACGGCAAAACTGAAGAAATGCCCCTGGCTGCCTAATGACAGCCACGTCGGTCTAGCGACACCTGCTAGCTGGAACTGACGTCGACAGCAGGCATGGCGCGTGGCGCGGTCCGCGGACTGCGCGCTGTATCTTCTCTCCGGGGACTGGCGGGTGCTCAAGCGCGTGCGGCGGCATGGCACCGGCGAGATCAAAGTCGCACTACACAGGTAGACGCGTTGCGCGAAGGTCAGGGGCACGCGGGTTCAACTCCCGCCACCTCCACCAGGCTTGGCCCGTGGGCTAAGTTTGGCATGTTGTCCGGGTCCCGTCCCCTCGTTCTGAACCCGGGCGAAGTCCGGCAGAGCCTGCAGGGACCGCCCGGAGGCTTCGGTGCCGGGGAGAATCTGCGCTTAACGCCATGCGGGTCAGGCGGTGGCGCGTGGCAGGGGAGATGATGGACGCCGACCTGACAAGTGGCGGCGTCTTGGCGGCGCAGTATTCGCCGTTTGACCAAGGCGAATGACCGGTGCGGTTCGTCCACGCCCGGTCGCCATGGCCAGCCCACGACGCTGCGTTTCGGGATCGGGTGTCTCCGCAGAGGAGGAGCGGGATTGAACGGAGCAGGTTGAGCCTCAGGGCAAAAGCTACGGGTTGCGGCTATAGCCTTGCGCCCGCTGCTGGCGGAGCGTGGCGGAGAGTCGCCGGACAATCTCGGGATGCTGTGCGGAGACATCGGTGGTCTCGGCAGGATCGGAGGGAAGGTGAAAAAGCTGCGGGCGGAACTGGTCGCTCTTGGGGCCGGTCTTTGCCGCGGCCTTCTTCCCCGGCGGCGCGAGCGGAACCCCCTCGATCCATTTCCAAGGTCCGGAACGGATGGCGTAGACACCGTTGGCGCTTTGGAGCACCAGGTCAGGTCGGAGCGGCTTGTCGGGCTCAGGTTCGAGGAAGGCGGGGAGGACGTTGTAGCTGTCCGGCGCGGTGGTGGTGGGATCGAGCTGCCTTTCCCCCACCACGGCGGCGAGCGTGGCGAAGACATCCACCAGCCCGATCAGGGCCTGGCTTGTTGTGCCGGCGGCGACTCGGCCCGGCCAGCGAACAATGAACGGCACCTTGAAGCCGCCCTCCCAGATGTCGTGTTTGCCGCCGCGCAGCGCGCCATTGATCTTCAGGCCGGCTTCGCGCGCCTGTTGCTGCGTGTTGCTGCGGCTCGAATCGGCCATCACGCCGCCGTTGTCGCTGGTGAAGATCACCAGCGTGTTGTCGACGACCTTGAGTTCCTCGAGGGTCTGAAGGATGCGCCCCACGCTGAGGTCGAGGTCGTGGATGAAGTCCCCGTACGGCCCGGCCTGGCTGCTGCCGGCGGTCGTTTTGGACGGCGTGATGAGCTCGTGCACCGCCACCGGAGCGAAGTAGAGAAAGAAAGGCGCGGGTTGCCCGCCTTGCTTCCGGAGCCACGCCACCGCCCGATCGGTGAGTTGCTCCATCGTCTTGGGATCGTCGCGCTCCGGAGCATCGAGCCCGAGTTTGCCCGGGACCGGGGAAAGGCGGTCCGAGCGCAGACCGAAGACCCGGTGGTTTTCGACAAACACCCGCGTGATGTCGTTGTGATTCTGCGGCACGGCGAACTGGTACTCGAAGCCGAGTTCAAGGGGCCCCGGGTTGAGTTCCTTGGTGTAGTCGACGCGCGGGGCCGTGCCGTAGCCGAGGTGCCACTTGCCGACGAAACCCGTGCGGTAGCCGTGCCGCTTCAGCAGTGAAGCGAGCGTTGGGCGGGATGTCTCGATCAGGAGAGGATCGAGCGTGTTGGCCACGCCGCCGTGATTCAGGCGGGTGCGCCAGCAATATCGCCCGGTAAGCAGGGCATAGCGGGTCGGGGTGCAGACGGAGGAGGGCGTATTGGCATCGGTAAAGCGGCGGCCGGCGGCGGCGAGGCGATCGAGGTTTGGTGTGCGGACCAACGCGGGGTCGGCTCCATAGCACCCGAGGCTGCCGTAGCCGTAGTCGTCGCTCAGGATCACGACGATGTTGGGCGAGCGCGCCACGGCCGAGAACGCAGATCCCGCCGCCAAGCCCAGGGCCAGGAGGAGGAGAAATGAAGACTTCAGGGAGTGAGGCATGTTATGCGGTGCCTGGCAGGACGCACCGTGGCAATGGGCGATGCGGAAAGAAAAGACTCGGGGAAACATCGCCTGCGTCCGAGCTCAAGCTGAAGCGCGCGGGAGTTGCGGATGCGGTCCGATGCCAAGATGCGTTCAAGTTCCGCTGGGTTCGTTCTTCCCCGTCAACAGGTTGCCGGCGGAGCCCGAATTTTGGCAGTCCAAAATCCTGGGTGATGGCAACCGGCCGGCTCCCGCCCCCGCGATCTGAAACCGGACGAAGCCCGGCATAGCCGGCAGGACAAGGCCGGGTCAGTCCAAAAACGGCCGGTATTCGGGCACGAGGCGGCGCAGCGCCTCCTTCAGCTCGTTCGAATCGAGCGTGTGCAACCTCTCCTCCAACGCCTGCAGGCCCGCAGGGTCGAAGGTGGCCGCGCTGGTGAACCGCATGATGCGCGGATGCGCCGTCGGCGTGTACGCCTCCGTGTGGTGCTGCAGTTCCTCAAAGAGCTTCTCGCCCGGTTTCAGGCCGGTAAACACGATCTCGATGTCTTCCCCGACCCGAAACCCGCTCAATTCGATCATCTGCTTCGCCAAATCGACGATCTTCACCGGCTGTCCCATATCGAGCACGAAGATTTCGCCGCCCCTGCCCAGGACATAGCTCTGCAGCACCAGCCCCACCGCCTCCGGGATGGTCATGAAATAACGCGTCACGTCCGGGTGCGTCACCGTCACCGGACCGCCATGGGCGATTTGCCGTTTGAAGATCGGAATCACGCTGCCGGACGACCCCAGCACGTTGCCGAATCGCACCGCCATGAACTTGGTCGACATCGCGCGTGCCGTGGAGGGGGAAGGGAATGAGGGACTGAGGGCTGGAGGGGGGGCTTCGTTCAAAGGCCCGACAGCTTCCGCTGCACTTGTCCCCCGATCCCCTGGTCCTTTGGCCGGTTGAGTCCTTGGTCCCTGTTTCACGGCCTCGTTTCCGTTCTGCCCCGCCGCGATCGCCATGAGCTGCAGCTCGGCGAGGCGCTTCGTGGCGCCCATCACATTGGTCGGGTTGATCGCCTTGTCGGTGGAGATGAAGACGAAGCCCGTCACACCGTGCGCGAGGGCCAGCTCGGCGAGCTGCCGCGTCCCGAGGGCGTTGTTGCGAATGGCCTCGGCCGGCTGACGTTCCATCAGAAACACGTGCTTGTGCGCCGCGGCGTGAAACACGATTTCCGGCCGGTAGCGCCGGAAGAGGTACTCCAGGCGCGGCCGGTCGAGGATGTCCGCCACCAGCGGCACGATGACTCCGCCGAAACCAAGCTCGTTCAGCTCCTGTTCGATCAGGAACAGAGCTCCTTCGGACTGTTCGACCAGCAGCAGGCGTGCGGGATTCATCGCCGCGATCTGCCGGCACAGCTCGCTGCCAATGCTGCCCCCGGCACCGGTCACCAACACGACGCGACCCTCCAGCCCATGGCGGATGCCCGCCGAGTCGAGGTCAACGGTGTCGCGACCCAGCAGATCCTGCACCTCCACCGGGCGAATCCGGCTCGCCCGCACCCGGCCGGAGGCGAGTTCCTCCATCGACGGCAGGGTTTCGACCTTGAGGCCCTGGGCATTGAACAACGACACGACTTCGCGCACGCGTTTCGCTGACGCCGAGGGCATGGCGATGACAGCCTTCGACAGGGTGGCCGCCCCGCTGATGTTGGCGATTTCTTCGGGCCGGCCGACGACCGGGATGCCATGCACGAGCTTGCCCCGCTTGGTCACGTCGTCGTCGAAGAACATGATCGGCGTGAAGCCCCGGTGCGGCGCGCCGAGAAAATCCTTGGCCAGCGAGGCCCCGGCGTCGCCAGCGCCGACGATGGCGATGCGTTGCACCTGAAGTTGCACCCCGCGGGCCGCCCGGGCCGCCCCCCCCAGGCGTTCGCGGTACATCCGGGCGAACAATCGACCCGCGCAAAGGGCGCCGAAGCAGAGCATGAAGTCGCTGAGCAGCACCCCGCGGGGAATCGCCAGGCCGCGGATGCCGGCGAGCCACGGCAAGAACAGCAGCAGGCTCGCTCCGCCCATCGCCCAGAACAACCGGATGAGATCCGGCACGCTGAAATACGTCATCAGCGACCCGAGCTGCCGGGCGGCGATGAGTGCAACGAGTTTCACCGCGGCCACCACCGGAAGCTGGTAGAGTCGTTCAGCCTGATGCTGCGCCGGGACTTGGAAATCGAATCGGATCTCGTACGCCGCGTAAAACGACGAGGCGATGATCGCGACATAGATGGCGGCGAGGACGACCGCCCGCGTGTTCTGCCGGCCATCGGTGACCGGCCGGGAAAAGAAGCCGTAGCGAGTCATCCTAGGGAGGCTGCGCGTCAGACCAAGGGACCGAGGGACCAAGGGACCATAGGACCAAAGGACCAAGGGACGGTGCACAAAGTTGAGTGGCTGGCAGTGGGCTGGGCGTTCGCGGACTCCGGTGAGGCGGGGCGGAGAACGGGAGAACTGTGGTGGGACGAACGGCTCATGCGGACCAGAGGGCCGGTCTAAGGTTTGCCCCCCACGAGGCAAGCCTGCGGTCGGGTCTTCTGCACGCGGGGGCGCATCCCGGTTTCCGTTCGCCCCCAGAACGCCTCCTCCTACGCCGGTACAGCGCCGACCGTAGGACGGAGGCGGGAGGCCGCACCTTCCATTGCCCACGGGCTGCCTTGGGCCAAGCTGAGGCATCCCGCTTCGTGGAGGGCAGAAACTGAGACGGTGTCTAGAGAGTACCTTCACCGCTTTCGTCGGAGGGCGCTGCTCCGTCAGCGCCGCTCGCCGGCCCGCGGCGGCGACGGAGCGCCTTCCCCCAGAAATCCGACTTTTGCGACGCGCTCTGAGATGCGTGCCGCGCGTGTCAGCCGGGGGCGAGAATCGCGAGACCCTGCCAGAACCGCAGTCGGCGGCGGGCAGCGGCTCCGGAGCCGAGAACCCGCCACCACCCCGGCCCGGCGGAACCGGTGCGGGACAGTTCGAGCAGGGCGAAGGCCTGACGTTCCGGGAGCGGCCAGCGCAGGGCGAGGCGGAAGGCAGGCGCATCCAGCGCGACGGTGCGCCGATTCCCGGGCTGCCGCGGCGACAGGCGCAGCGAATAGAGTCCCGTCCAACAGACTCGCGCCGCAATGCCCCCACCGGCCGCGAGATCGAAATCGCCCGGCTTCCCCGGCCGCAGCAGCAGGCGGTGAAATCCCGCCGGATCCGCCCAATCCAGGAGGGCGGCGAGGGCGCCGGGGCCCTGATCGAAGAGGGCGCGGTCCGGTGGTTCGGCGACGAGCCGCCGCAGGGTGTGAGGCAGTTGGACGGTTGCGACCAATTCGAGCCCGGCGTGGTGGGCGGCCGCGCGCCAGCGGGCGAGAGGCCAGTGGTTGAAGTGGACGCCGCAAACATCACTTGCCAAGTACCCGGCAATCATGCCGGCGAGTGGCGCGGTCCCGGCGGGCTGCAACTGGTCCCAGGTGCGCAGCAGTTGTCGCAGGCGTCGCTCGTGGTTGCCCAGCCCCGACGGGTCGAAGCCCAGGCGGGTCAGCCACGGACGGAGTCGGGCTGAGGCGTGCGCGCTGCCGTTCACCCCGAGGTAGATCACGCCATCGGCGACGAGGCAGTCCCGCAGCCGGCGAAGCACCCGCGCCGGCTCAGGCAGGTACGTGAGCACGCCGTGGCAGGTGATGCAGTCGAATTCCCTTCCGACCTGGCAGGGCAAATCGTCGGACGTCAGATCGCCCACGACAAAGCGCACCGGCTTTGCCAGGCGGGTGCGCCGGCTCGCGCGCCGGGCCAGGGCGATGGCCCGCGGGCTAAAGTCCAACCCAACGATTTCAGCCTCCGGACACTGCCGGCGGAGGGCGAACGTTTCCAGGCCGGTGCCGCAGCCGGCCACCAAAATGCGCCGGGGTGCTTTGCGGCCCGGCCGGCCGACGCCGTTGATCCACTCCAGGGGAGGGAGCAGGCAGAGCCGTCGCTCCAGCCGCCCTGGATTGGCCGCTGGGTAGGGGTGTCGTTCGTAGTTGCGCAGCGCGGGGTGGGCGGGGGGCATCCGGTCCGGGGAAAATGTATGTGGGGAGGCGATACAAGGTCGATTGGTCTTGCCGGAGAGGGCGGGAAGGGCTGGAACATCCGACCGAAGGCGGACCCACGACGGGTGCGCCAGTCAACCCCACCCAAAAACACAGACCCACATGCCCACCAGCAAGAAGAAGCCGGCGGCGAAACGCACCGCCCCCAAGGCCAGGGATCTCACCCCGAAGAAGTCGGCGAAGGGCGGCATCGGACTGCTCCTGCCCGCCGTGCAGAAGGTTCGCGGCTAAGTCCGATCGCAAGTCGTTCGGCTCACCACCGGCGCCAGGGGCTCCCCGGCGCCGGTTTTTTTGCGGAGATTCCAGGAGGGCAGGCGGCGCCGGGGCAATCGGGGGGCGAACGAGAGTGCCAGCAGCCGGGCGGCGGCGGAAGCGCCGGTCGATCAGGAGAGTGTCACGCCCCGGGCTTTCGCGGCGCGGAGGAGCGCGTCGGCCATGTCGCTCGGGGTGGCGGCGACCTCGATGCCGCACTCCTTGAAGATGGCGATCTTGGCGGCGGCGGTGTCCTCCTTGCCGCCGATGACGGCGCCGGCGTGGCCCATGCGGCGGCCGGCGGGGGCGGTGGCGCCGGCGATAAACCCGGCGACGGGCTTGGTGCAGTGGGCCTTGATCCAGCGCGCGGCCTCGACCTCGGCGTTGCCGCCGATTTCGCCGATCAGGATGATGCCGTGCGTCTCGGGGTCGGCAGCGAAGAGCTTGATGACATCGAGGTGCGAGGTCCCGTTGACGGGATCGCCGCCGATGCCGACGGTGGTGCTCTGGCCGATACCCTTGCTCGTGAGCTGGAAAACGGCCTCGTAGGTGAGCGTGCCGGAGCGCGAGACCACACCGACGTGTCCCTGCCGGTTGATGTAGCCGGGCGAGATGCCGATGCGGCAGCCTCCCTTGGAGCCTTCGCCTGGGCCCGGCGCGACCATGCCGGGGCAGTTGGGGCCGACCAGGCGGGTGCGGCGGCCCTGCATGACGCGCTTCACGCGCACCATGTCGCGGATCGGAATGCCCTCGGTGATCGCGACCGCGAGATCGAGGTCGGCGTCGACGCACTCGAGGATCGCGTCGGCGGCGAACGGCGGCGGCACGAAGATGGCGGAGACGGTGGCGCCGGTGGCCTTGGCGGCGTCGGCGACGGAGTTGAAAATTGGGACCTTGGCGCCGTGGTGCTCGAAGCACTGGCCGCCCTTGCCGGGCGTGACGCCGGCGACAACCTGGGTGCCGTAGTCGAGGGAGAGCCGGGTGTGGCGGGCGCCGAATTCACCGGTGATGCCCTGGATGAGAATCTTGGTCTGGGGGTTGATGAGAATGGCCATGGAAGGGAGTGGTTGGGTTGCCCACGGAAGACACGGAAAACGCGGAAGGCGCGCGGCCGGGGTCCGTGTGTTCTGTGTGTTCCGTGGGCCAGAGTTGATCAGGCGACGAGTTGGACGATCTTTTGGGCGGCGTCGGCCATGGTGTCGCCAGAGACGAGGGTGAGGCCCGAGGCGGCGAGGGTGGCCTTGCCGGCGACGACATTGTTGCCCTCGAGGCGGACGACGAGGGGCAGCTTGAGGCCGACCTCCTTGACCGCCTCCACGATGCCCTGGGCGATCACGTTGCAGTCCATGATGCCGCCGAAGATGTTCACGAGGATCCCCTTCACGTTGGAGTCGCCGAGGATGATTTTGAAGGCCGCCACGACCTGCTCCTTGGAGGCGCCGCCGCCGACATCGAGGAAGTTGGCCGGGGTGCCGCCGAAATGCTTGATGATGTCCATCGTGCTCATGGCGAGGCCGGCGCCGTTGACGAGGCAGGCGATATTGCCGTCGAGCGCGATGTAGCTGAGCGAGTATTTCGAGGCCTCGATCTCCTTCGGGTCCTCCTCGTTGAGATCGCGCAGGGCCACGATCTCCGGGTGGCGGAAGAGGGCGTTGTCGTCGAACGACACCTTGGCGTCGAGGGCGAGCACGTCGCCGCCGGCGGTGGTGATGAGTGGGTTGACCTCGACCATGGAAGCGTCGGTCTCCCAGAAGCAGGTGTAGAGCTGGCGGATGAGTTTGCCGGCGTTCTTCGCTTCGTTGCCGGTAAGGCCGAGCTTGAAGATGAGCTCGCGCACCTGGAAGTCGGCGAGGCCGTAGGCGGGATCGACGAAGACCTTGGTGATTTTCTCGGGAGTCTCGTGGGCGACCTTTTCGATTTCCACGCCGCCCTCGGTGGAGGCGACGATGACCGGGCGGGAGGTGGTGCGGTCGAGGAGGATGGCGAGGTAGTACTCCTTCTTGATGGCGCAGGCTTCGGTGAAATAGACGGTCTGCACTTTGCGGCCGGCGGGACCGGTCTGGGCGGTGACGAGGGTGTTGCCGAGCATCCGGGCGGCGGTCTCCTTCGCGGCGGCCTTGGACGGGCAGAGTTTGACACCGCCCTTGAAGCCGTCGGTGAACGTGCCCTTGCCGCGGCCGCCGGCGTGGATCTGGGCCTTCACGACCACGGTGCCCTCCGGGAGCGTGGCGAGCGCGGAGTCGAACTCCGCGGCGGACTTGGCGGGCGCGCCCTTGGGGACGGGGACGCCGAATTTCTCAAAGAGAGCCTTGGCCTGATACTCGTGGATGTTCATGGTGCAGGGAAGGGGAGAGTAAGCCAGAGGGAGGCGGGAGGTGGCACGCAAAAAATCCGGCGCCCAGGCGGGATTGCCTTTCGCGGGGCGGATCGCAGGCTCGCATCTGATGCACTCCCACGAGCTGATGAAGGAGGTCCTGAAGACGACCAGCGCGAAGCAGATCGCGGCCGACATGAACCTATCCCTCTCGCTGGTTTACAAGTGGGCGGAGCCGATCGAGGAGGGCGCGGTCTCGACGAGTCCGATCGAGCGCGTCGGGCAACTCGTGCGGGTGACCAAGGATGCGCGGGTGGCGCAGTGGGTGTGCGAGCAGGCGGACGGCTTCTTCATCCGCAACCCCAGCAGCCTGCCGCAGACCCAGCACCTGATCCCCGCGACCAACGACATTGTGCAGGAGTTTGCGGACATGCTGGCCACGATCGCGCACGCCTCAGCGGACAACGCGATCACCCCGGAGGAGGCCCGCAACATCCGCCGCCGCTGGGAGGAGCTGAAGAGCGTGACGGAGACCTTCGTGCGCGCGGCGGAGACCGGCAATTTCAGCGCGGTGCCCGAGGCGAAGTGAGTTGGAGTCGAAATACCCGGACCTCCACCCGGCGCGCCCGACGAGGTAGCCGCGCTTGAACGCAGTGAAAGTGTGGCCGGGTGTGAGACCACGTTGTCGCTCGGTGCTCCAACGCGGCTACGCAATCCTGGGGAATCGTCGCGAAACGAGGTGAATTGGATCGGGGGCGCAGCCTACCGTCCGAGGTACAGGTCGCGGCCGCGCACGAGCGCCTCGATCTTTCGATCGGCGACCGAGCGCTTCAGCATCCAGAAGCCGCAGTCGGGGTGGATCCAGCGCACGCGGCCTTCGCCGACCTTCCGCTCCACGGCCTCGATGCGGGCGGCGACCTCGTCGGGGGTCTCGATAGGGTTCACCTTGATGTCGATCACCCCGACGCCGAGCGTGAGGCGGCGATCGATCTGCTTGAGCGCGTCGAGGTCGGCTTTCGGACGGTGGGCGAGTTCGAGGACGAGGTGGTCGGTGTGGAGGGAATTGAGGAAGGAGAGGAGCTTCCTCCAGTTGCCCTGCTGGATGGTCTGCCCGCCGTAGTTGCCGAAACAGAAATGCACCGCGCGTTCGGTGCCGGCGTCGATCGCGTCGAGCACGAGGTTCATCGCGGCGGCGGCGAGCGGTCCGTCGGAGGGGTTGCCAGGAATGTTGGCTTCGTCGACCTGGATGCAGGCGGCCGGCAGGCCGCGCACCTGTGCCGCCAACACCTCACCCAGAGCCAGGGTGAGACGGTCGAAGTCGCGGTAGTGGTGGTCGAGCAGGGTGCGGGCGAGCATGTACGGGCTCGTGACGGTGAACTTGAACGGGCCGCCGGCGACGGCGGCGGCGCGCTGGCAGTCGGCGAGGAGATTGAGCGAACCTTCGCCGAGCGGTCCGGTGACGACGCCGGCCGGTTTGCGGCGGAAACCCATCGGGTGATGGCGGGAAAATTCGTCGGTGATCGACCGGCCGACGACCGAGGAGACCCCGGCCATCGGGCGGATGAAGTATTCGATCATGCCGTTGGTGTCGGGGTGGTTGACGTCGAAGCGGTAAAGTTCGCCGTCGGTCGGCAGATCGATGCCCGCCTGCCGCTGGAGGTCGAAGACGACGCGGGTGGCGTCGATCACCGCCTGCTCGCTCGGGAGGGCGGCGAGCCAGTCAGGCACCGGGTAGGAACCGACGGTGGTGGTCAGGATGCGGGGGGTCTTGGGGAGGCGGGGGTTGGGCATGGGTGGTGAAAATCGGATACGCGCGCGGTGGCGTGGGCGTCCGGGGGAGGGCGGCGGGTTTACCGGTTGCCGCCGGCGCGGCGCAGGAGTTCGTGGGTCCGGGCGACGATTCTGTCCTCCAGGCCGGGCGCCCAGGGGCCGGGCTGGCCGTAGGGGATCATGGACGTTTCGCCCTCGTAGCGGCCCTCCCGGAGCACGCGTTCGCTGGGGATGTAGGCCATGACATCGGTGGAATAACCGAACACCCAGACGTGGTCCCCGGCCTCCCGGCGCAGGCGGAGCGCGTAGTCGACCACGACCTCGCCACCGAGGGCGACCCAGGAAAGATCGCCGAGTCGCCAGGCCTGGATCGGGTAATCGTATTCGAGGAGCCGGTCGCCGCGGGTGCGAATCAGCTCGCGGACGGAGGCGGCCCAGGCGCGGTGCATGCCCTGGTTGGGTTGTAGCTTCTCCTCGGCCTCGCGCAGTTGCGCCTCGGATGGCCGGCGGGCGAAAGTGAGGGTGAGGTCCTCGAAGGCGGTGCCGAGGCGCCCGGTAACGGGCGTCATCGGTTTGGCCAGGGCGCGGTCGGCGGCATCCGCGAGGTCGCGGCCGTGGCGCTCGACGTGGGCCAGTTCGCGGCGCGGGCCGGGGTTGATGTCGGCGCCGCAACCGGTGGCGAAGAACACGGTGGCGCCGGGGTGGCGGCGTTCGAGTTCGGCCAGGGCGGCGCCGGCGTAGTCGCCGTGCCATTGGTAGAAGGAGAGCGTGGTGTTGTGGCAGGCGTAGGAAATCAACAGCGCGCGCAGTTCGCCGGCGGGCGTGCGCACAGCGAGCACCGGCACGCGTGGATCGAAGGGGCCCTTGAGTTTGCCGGCGGCGCGCAGGGCGACGACGTCCTTCTCGGCGTTTTCGCGGCGATTGAAACCGAAGGTAGCCTCGTCCCCGCCCCACTGGAGAGTGACAGGCGCCAGGGCGGCGAGAGCGGCGGTGGCGGCGCGGATCATCTTCTGCTCGAGCTCGCGGGTGTAGGCGATGGAGCGGGCGAGACCGTCGGGCGGCAGCACCTGGATGCCGCGGAGATTGCCCTCGATTTGCGGGGAGCAGTGCGTGTGGGAAACATTGGTCATCACCGCGGGGCGTGGCAGGCCGTGACTGCGGGCGAGGGCGGCGGCGACCGTGTCGGAGACTTGGCGGGAGATGCCGCAGAGATCGAGGGTGAGCAGCACGCCGCGGTTGCCGGCGGGATCGGCGAAGGCGAGGGCCTTCACCCAGAGATCCTGCGCCTTGCCCTCGGCCGGCTTGGTGCGCGACGCATAACCGGTCATCCAGAGCCCGGCGGGCGGGGTGATGTTTTCGCGGGCGGTGCCGGCCCGCCAGGTGGAGGCGGTGGGAGTCTCCCGCGTGGCGCAGCCGGTCACGAGGAGGAACGCGGCCAGTGCGACCGCGAAGACGAAGGCGCGGCGAAGGGGTGGGGCGGACGCGATCATGGCGCGCGAGTAACGGCCCGGCCGCGGTCGACGCAAGGGCGGATTTGCGCTTCTCTCACCCGGGTCGATGTGCCACGGTCGGCCCTCTTCCATGCCCCGCCCCCTGCCGGTTCAACGCAACCCAGACCGCACGCGCCGACGCATCCTGCACGCGGCGATCCGGCTGTTCGCGCGGCAGGGATTCCACGCGGTTTCGGTCGACGCGATCGTGGCGCAGGCGTGTGTCAACAAGCGAATGGTTTACCACTATTTCGGCAGCAAGGACGCCCTTTTCGAGGCGGCGCTGGTGGAGGTGTACCAGCGGATCGAGAAGATCGAGTTTCACGCCATCGAGCAGGGGCGGACGCCACGGGAGAAGCTGGCGCGCCTGCTGGAAAGCTACTTCGCCTTCCTCGATGACGAGCCGGAATTCACGCGCCTGCTGCAGTGGGAAAATCTGGAGAAAGGCCGGCACCTGACGAAGGAGAACCACCTGCTAACGAAGAATCCCTTCCTGGAGCGCTTTCAGCGGATCGTGCAGGATGGGATCGAGAGCGGTGAGTTCCGGCGCGATCTGAACGTGCCGCACCTGCTGATCCACTTCATCGGCCTCTGCTTCATCTATCATTCAAACCGTTTCTCGCTTTCGCAGAGTCTGGAGCTCGATCTCGGGGCGGCGGCGGAGAAGCAGCGGGGGTTGCGGCAGGTGCTCAACCTGGTTTTTGAGGGCATCGCGAGTCCGGCGGTGGGCGCCGCCGGGCCGGTGCGCTCCGCCGCGGCGGGCGCGTGAGCGGCGGGCGGCGGTGGCGGCGCGTTTAATCCGGGGACGGCTTGCCGCCGAAACCACGCAACACCTCGGCATCGACGCGCCGGAGGTACGCCATCAGGCGATCGTGCAGTTCCTTCGTCTGCGCCGGCCGGCGCGACGCCAGGTCGGTCGTTTCTCCAAGGTCGTCCTTGAGGTGGTAGAGCTCCAGGGCGCCCGTCTTCCAGAACTTGATCAACTTGTAGTCGCCGACGCGGATGGCCGAATGCGGGTAGCCGGAGGCATAGCGGTGAAAGACCAGCTCCTCCTGGGGCCGGCGGACCGCGCCGGTGCCGGTTGCCAGCAGTCCCCGAAAGCTGCCGCCATCCAGGTCGGCCGGCAGCGGTTGCGGGTAGCCGGCGAGATCCGCCAACGTCGGCAGCAGATCCCAGCCGGTCACCGGCACGTCGCATTGTGAGCCCGGCTTGATGCCCGGTCCCCGCACGATGAACGGCACGCGAATGCCGCCCTCGTACAGCACCCACTTGCCGCCGCGGAGCGGGTGGTTGCGTGGCGGCACGGGGAAGGCCGACGGGTGGTCCAGCTTGTTCCGCACCGGGGGCACGAACTCGGCGGCGCCGTTGTCGGCCATGAAGATCACGTAGGTGTTGCCGGCCAGCCCGAGCCGATCGAGCTCCGTCAGCAGGCGCCCGATGCCGGTGTCGAGTTCCGCCAGCATCGCCGCCCAGGCGGGATGGGAGTGGAGACGGCCTTTCGGCTTGGCGGCGAACCGGGCGAAGGTCTCCTCCCGCGACTGCATGTCGACATGCGTGGCGTAGTGGGACACCTGCAGGTAGAACGGCGTGCCGGCGGCCTGGTTGCGCCGCAGGAAGTTGATCGCGCGGTCGGTCAGCGTCTCGATGCGCTTGGGATCCTGGTTGAGGAAGTGGGCCGTCCACTTCGACTCCTTGTCGGAGGAGACGTCGCCGTGGCGGTTGCCGGTGTTGCCGTCGCTCTCGTCGTAGCCGAGATCCTCGGGGAAGAGGTCCGCCCGCAGATCCCACTTGCCGTAGTGGGCGGTTCGATACCGAGGATCGGCCGCCTTCAGCATCCGCGGGAGAGTGAGGCGCGGGTGGCGCCGCGGGTCGTGGCTTTTCGCAAACCGCTCGTCCCCCTGGCGGGTCGGCGTCTGCCCGAACTGGATGCTGCGGCGGGTCGGGCAGCACAGGGCGTCGGGCGCGTAGCCGTTGGTAAAACGCAGGCCGCCGCGGGCAAGACGCTCCAGATGGGGGGTCTCGTGGTAATCGCTGCGCGAGGCCGGCACGCGGTCGTCCATCGGCTGCGAAAGGGAGGTCCAGCCCAGGTCGTCGGCCAGGATGAAGACGAAGTTGGGGGCGGGGGCCGGGGCGGCGATCGCAGTCGCGGCGGGGCCGGCCGCGAGCAGGAGGAACGGAAGGAGGGAGGGTTTCATGGCACGCGGGAGACGGAGAGCGTGCCGCCGGCCGCGGGGAGCGTCACGCGCCAATCCCCCACCCGCACACTCTCGCCGGAGCGACTGGGCGCGGGCGGGGTGGCGCCGGGCCGGGCCACCTGCACGACGACCACGAAGCGGGCCGTGGGGGCGGGCGGTGGCGCGGCCTTGAGGTGCCACTGGTTCGGCAGCGGCGATCCCGTGGAGGTGAAGTAAGCGGGGGCGTCGAATTGGTCGTTCTGGTGGAACGAGAGCGGGTGGGGGTCGAGGAAAGTGATCTGCGCTACGCCTTGCTCTCCGCGCACGGTGACGCGTTGCGCCGTGGGCTGGACCTCCATGCGCCGCGCGGCGTGCAGCAGCCAGTCGTACCGCCGCGGGATCCCGCCGGCGGCGGCGAGATCGTCCAGGATGAGGAAGGTCTGCACGTCGGAGCCCCGCAGCCACAGCAGGTGGCGATCGAAACGATCCAGCGGCGCCTCGCGGTAGGCGCGCTCGGCGGCGCCGATCACATAGACACGGTCGGGATGCTGCTCGAAGTGGCGGATGCGGCCGTAGCCGCGGGCGTCGCCCCACGACTGGCCGGTGCCGTCCACCAGGATCGAATTGTGCGCCTTGGTCTGCACCGACCACTGGAGCCGGTGCGGGTCGGCATTGTTGAAGGCGGGATAGTAGCCGGAATCGAGCAGGAGATCTTCGCCGTAGGCGATCACGTGAAAGCTGTTCTGGTCCGCGTGGGCGTGGCCGTGCGCGCCGTAGGGGCTGCAGTGGAAGACAAGGCGCACATTTTCCGCGGGCCGCGTGATCGCCGAGTGCGTCATGACGGCGCCGATGTCGTGGAAGCAGCGCGCCGGCGGCAGGGTGTCGAGCGGGAGCGGGGGCACGGTGGGGCCGCCTGAAAACCGCAGCAGGTCCGAGATTGCCCAGGCTGAGTCGTCCTCCGGCAGGAGGGCGGCGTAGGCGGCGGCGTGCCCGTTGCGGTAGAGCTCCGCCATGCGCAGGGCGGCCAGGCGCGACTTGCCATCAGGAGCCTGCAGATCGTCGGGATCGCGGATCTGCGTGCCGTTGTTGTCGCCGAGCCGGGCCATCGCGCCGCCCGGCGGAAAGCCATAGATCAGGAAGTACGGGCTGCCGCGGAACCAGGGGTTGCCTTGGTCGAGCCGGAGGCCGAAGGCGCGCTCGAACACCTCGACCGTGTCGAGGCTGGCCATCATCTCCTGGCCGTGGAAGTAGCGCACGCCCTCCTGCGAGCCGCCGTCGTTGCCGCCGAACCAGGGGTAGAAGGCCACGAAGGCCTTCAGCCCGGTTTCGATCCACGGCGTGACGGCCGGTTCCTCGCCGTGGACCGCGAGCGCCCCGACCAGCACGTCGAGAAACCCGTGCTGCCAGGCATGGGCGCGCATCAGCTCCTGGGAGCAGCGGGCGATCTTGGCGAACACCGGCCGGGCGCGGGCGACGATGGCGGCGCGCAGCCGCTGGCGTTCCTCCGCCGTGAATTCGGCGTGGAGCAGATCATAGATCACGCCGAGCTGGTGCACGAGGTGGGAGTTGCCGAAGTCGACATTGGCGGAGTCCCCGGCGTTGCGTTCCCGGATGAAGCCGGCCGGGTCGAAGCCGGCGAGCTGCAGGGCGCGGCGTTTCACCGCGGCCAGCAGCTCCGGTTCGCCGGTCGCCAGCCACAACCAGGCGCCATCCACCGCGGGGGCGCAGGACGCGATCGCCGCGAATTTCGACTCGATGATCTCCCGGCGCCGGAGCGGGACGACGCTGGATTCGGCCGCCGCGCGCGAGAGATGCGGCTCGAGGGCGTAGGGCGCCGCGAGGGCGCGCAGAATCTCCTGCCGGCGCGGCTGCAACCGGTTGCCCAGCCTGCCGGCGGCGGTGCGCAGGGCGGGCACCTCCCCGGGGTGCAGGTAGACGCGGGGATGCCCGGTTGGAATCCGCGCCACCATCGCCCCCCATTCCGGGACCGGCCACCGCGGCAGCTCCGCCGACAGTTCGAAGGACTCCGGGCCGAGCCACTCCCCGGGTTGCGGGGATTCGGGGCGACAGCGCCAGTACCACGTGCCGGTGGCAAGTGGCTCCAGCGGCCGGAACCAGAGATCGCGGACCACGGCGACGTGCGGCTGGCGGAACTGCGGATCGCGCGCCAGCTCCAGGCGGTAGGCGGCGGCCGGGCTCTTGCCCGCCGGCCAGCGAAACGTCGGCGGGTTGAGCTGCAGCGGCCGTTCGCGGAACGGCTCCGGGCGGAGTGGCCGGTTCTGGAGGAGAAAGTCCGGCGGCTCCGCCGCGGCGGCGTATGCGGGCGCCAGCGCCAGCACCTGCAGCAGCGCGCCGGCCCGGCAGGCCAAGCGCAGGAAGGACACAATCAGCAACGCAGTGGGGAAGCGGGAGCGCACGGGGCGGGCGGGTGGGGCGGAGCGAGGGAGGCGACGACACGAAGACAGCCGTCGCCGTCGCCTCAAGGGCAAACGCGCCGACCGGCTGCTGGTGTGGCAGGCCATCCGGGCCGGTCTCACGCTCGTTTCCAGGGATGCCGCGCTCGATGTCCACCCGGGTGCCGGTTTGCCGCGCGGCTGGTGACTGCCCGTAACCCGACTTTGATCGAGGCGGCTGCCTCATTCCTGGGCGGTCCCGGCGCCGGTCGATCCGCCGCGCCCCGTCCGGTGGCGCCGTTCCTTCCGCCGGCCGGCCCGGCGGTGCAGCAGGCGATCCAGTTTTTCGGTCAGCAGGTCGATCGACTTGTACGCCCCATCGGAAGCGGCCGCGGCCACCAGATCGGGTCCCGTGATCTCGATGCGCCCCTTCGCGATGAATTGGGACCCGACGGCAGCGGTCGCATCGTGCTCCAGCTCGGTCCGGATGCGAACGATCCGGCGGTTGCGCCGCAGCAGGCGGCCGACCTTTTCGGCGGCATAGGCGCGCAGGGCAGGCGTCAGATCCAGGTGGAGTCCGCGCACGAGCAGCTTGTCGGCGGCGGTCGGCGGAGTGGCAGGGGTTTTTTTCATCGCGCGGTAAGACGTGAGATCCCTGCGGGTGTTGAATGGAAAGGCACCCGGTCTTTCCAGGAAAGGCCCAGGCCCTCGGGGCGCGCCCAGCGAAGGGCGAGGGTGAACTCCGGGAGCTCCCCCGCCGTTCGTTGGCGACACCGGCTCAGAGCGCGCGGCAGACCTCGTCAACCGCCTCTTCGAAGACGACCACCGACTCGCGCAGGCAGTCCTCCTCGATGCTGAGCGGCGGGGAGATCTTGACGCACTCGCCGCCGATGCCGACGGGCGCGAACATCAGGAGGCCCTTGTGCATGCAGGCGACGTTGATGCGCGTCGCGAGATCCGGGTTGGGCGAACGCGTGCCCGGGTGGACGACCTGGATGCCGCCGACGAGGCCCAGCCCGGTGCAGCAGCCGAGCACGGTCGGGTATTTCTGCTGGATGCGGTGCAGCTCAGGGATGAACCAGGCGCCGAGCCGCGCGGCGCGCTCGACGAGCCTCTCCTCCTCGATCACCTGCAGGTTGGCGATCGCGGCCGTCACCGCGAGCGGCGAGGCCGAGTGGGTCGAGGTCATCGAGCCGGGCGCGTAAAGGCCCATGATGTCGCTGCGGCCGATCACCGCCGCGAGCGGAAGCGACGAGGAGATGCCCTTGCCGCAGGCGATGAGGTCCGGGGTGATGCCGTAGTGCTCGAAACAGAACATCCTGCCGGTGCGGCCGAAGCCGGCCTGCACTTCATCCATGATGAGCACGATGTCATGCTGGCGGCACCACGCCTCGAGTTTCCGGGCGTAGTCGGCCGGCAGGAAGTCGGGGCCGACGCCCTGGTAGCTCTCCGTCATCACGCCGGCGATCCGGTCGGGCGTGACGCCCCGCTTGGCCAGGCTGCCGAGGAACAGGTCGAACGACGTGTCCGGATTCTTGTAACCATCGGGGAACGGCACCTGGACGAATTGCGGGCAGCAGGTGCCCAGCCACTTCTTGCCCTTGGGCATGCCGCCGGCGAGCTGCGCGCCCATGGTGCGGCCGTGGAAGGCGTGGTCGAAGGTGACCATGATCGACCTGGCCGGGCCGTGCTTCTCCAGCGCGTAGGTCTTGGCCAGCTTGATGCAATTCTCGGTGGCCTCGCTGCCGGTCGAGAGCAGGAAGACGGTCGTTTCGTCGGGCTGCGGGGCCAGCCGGCTGAGCAGGCGCGTGAGCTCCGCGCGGCCCTCGTGGGGGAAGACGTAGGTCGCGAGCAGCGGACGCTCGACCGCCTCCTTGAGGGCGGCAACGATCCTGGGGTGGCCGTGGCCGGCGTTGGTCACGAGCACGCCCGAGGACCAGTCGATCCAGCGGTTGCCCCAGCGGTCGGAAACGATCGCGCCCTGGGCGTGATGCCAGACGACGGGCGGCTGGCCCGACATCGAGCGGGGCTCGGTTTTCCGGAGCTGCTCGAAGATCGGCAGCGATTCGGGCACCGGCAGCGCGGTCTGGATGGTCCGCCACCTGGTCTTGACGGGCGGGACGGAGACGGGGGTCAGGTTGTATTCAGCCATGGTGATTATTTCCTCATTTGGACGTGGGGGTGATCGCCGTAGATGATGTGGCACCAGTCGCCGTCGGCCTGGATGGATTGGCGGGCGGCCTCGACGACGAGTTCGTTGAAGGCGGAGTTGGCGGGGGTGGCGAGCAGCCCGGCGCGGTCGATCTCGCGAATGATCTCGCGGCGGCGGGCGAGGGCGGCGGCGGGGGCGAGCCCGGCGGATTCGGCCTCGAGGCGGCGCATCGATTCGACGTTGGCCGCGACGGATTCGTAGCCGTAACCGACCGGCCGGTAGCCGGGGCCGGCCCACGGCACGAGGCGGTAGAAGTCGGGGCTGACGTAGTTGTAGCGGGTGCCGGCGCAGCCGATGTTGTCCAGGTACGAGTGGCGCACGCCGCGGTCCTGGTCGTTGTGCTGGATCATACCGCCGCGGTCCTTGCCTTCGCAGTACATCAGCAGGCCCTGATCGTTGCTGCCGGCGGCGTCGTCCGGGTAGCCCAGGCCGTCGATCACGGAGAGGATGGCGCCGTTCTCGTAGCGCACGCGGCCGTTGGCCCACATGTAGCCCTCCTTGCCGTTGGGGAAGCGGCCCTTGACCCCGCTGACCGAGACGGCGACCGGCTTCAGGCCGGTGATGAAGTAGACCAGATCGACGTAGTGGCAGCCCACGTACACGAACGGGTCGGTGCGGTCGGTGGTGAACCAGTTCTGGAAGTTCGAGTGGCGGTAGTAATAGGGCTCGATCATCCGCGCCTCGCCCATGCGGAACTCGCCGAAGTGCCCGAGCGCGTACTGGCGCTTCGCCATCAGGGCGCGGGTGTCGAGGCGCTTGTGGTATTCGACGCCCACATACAGACCGCGCTCCAGGGCGAGTTTTTCGATTTCGACCGCCTGGGTGTACTGGAGCACCAGCGGCTTCACGCAGAGCACATGCTGGTCGGCCTGCAGGGCGGCCAGCACCGTCTCATAGTGAAACTGATCCGGCACCGCGACGATCACGGCCTGGCGCGGCCTGGCCCGGGCGAGCACCTCGCGGTAGAGGTTCGGGAAAACCTGGTCCGCCGGCTCATGGATGTCGGGGTACGCGGTGAAATCCTGACCGGGGAACGTGGCCTTCAGGTCCGCGCTTTCCTTCAGGGCGCGCAGCGGCGGCGAGTTGAGGGCGCAGACCGCGATCGGGCCGACCGCGCCGGTGCGCTGGAGGTGGTAGACGGAAGGGAGGATGAGATCGTAGGTGATCATTCCTCCGCCGATGATCAGGGTGTCGAGGGCGGGTTTGGGTGGCATGGATTTCAGGGAAGGTGGCACGGGCGGGTTCAGGCGGATTCGCGGACGACAAGTTCGCCCGGCAGGAGGACGCGGGCATCGGCGCCCCCGGCCGGCGCGGGGGAGACGCCGCTGACCCAGTCGAAGGCCGTGCGGGCGAGCTCTGCGACCGGCTGGCGGATCGTGGTGAGCGCCGGAACGAGGGTGTCGGCGAACGGAATGTCGTCGAAGCCGGTCACGGCCATGGAGGCCGGCACGGGGATCCGGTGTTCCTGCAGCACGCGCATGGCGCCGATGGCGATCGCATCGCTCGCCGCGACGAGCGCGCGGGGCCGAACCGTTTCCGGCAGTCGCAGCAGCTCGCGCGCCCCGGCGGCGCCGGCCGCGGGGCCCGCCTCGGAGCGCACCACCTGCCACTCGGCGCGGGTTTCGAGGCCGAGCGTTGCCGCGGCCGCGGCGAAACAGGCTCGTCGTTCCTCGTGCGCGGGGTGGGTGTCGCCGACAAAACCGGCCGACTGCACGCCGCGGGCGCGCAGGTGTTCCAGCAGCAGGCGGATGCCATTGGCGCTGTCGACGGCCACGCTGGGATGGTCCGACCGGGGGCACGTGCCGATGCGCGCGAGGGGCACCCGCCGCGCCCGGAAGCGATCCAGCCAGGTGTCGCTCGAACCGCTGCCGACCACGATCAGCCCGCTGATGGCGTGCTTGGCGAGCGGCATCAGCGACTGGGCGTCGACCCGGCGCTGCTCAAAGCCGACCAGCACCAGGGTGTGTTCGTGCGCGTGGGCGCGACGCTGCAAGGCGCCGATCAGTGCGCCGAGGAAAGGGTCCTCGAAATCATACACCACGACCCCGAGCGTGCGGCTCGGTGCCCCCTTGAGGATGCGGGCGGTGGCGTTGGGCACATAACCCATTTCCGCGGCTGCCTGCCGGATTGAGTCCACGGTCGCCGCGGCGGCGCCGATTTCGCCCGCCTTGCCCCCCAAGACGCGCGAAACGAGCGTCACGGAGACGCCCAGTTTCTTCGCGATGTCCTTTTGGGTGATGGGCGGCGACACGGTTGATTCCGAGAGGACCGGCAGCGCGCCAGTCGGAAAGTCTCCTGTCAATCTCAAACGAGTGAGATAAATGCACCTAGAGTGGTAAGATAATATGCAGAAGTGTCTTAGATATTCTCGGGAAATTTGGGCAAGAACAGGCGAAATTCGAGCTGCACTACCGTCGGCAGTCTTGGTACGCAGTGAGCATGCGGCTGCTACCCCTGCTTGGCGTGCTTTCGATTTGTGTCGGTGGGTCGATGGATGCCCGGGCGGTGCCGGCGAAGCGGCTGGATCGGTTCGACCTCCTGCAATTTCGCGCGGACGGCGGCGCCGTGGCACCGGTGCGCACGGCAGCGGATTGGGCGCGCCGGCGGGCCGAGATTCTCGCCGGGGCGCAGGCCATCATGGGGCGCCTGCCGGGCCCGGCAAAGCGCGGGCCACTCGGCCTGCGGGTGGAGAGCGAGACCGACTGCGGCAGTTATGTGCGCTGCGAGATTTCCTACCTCGCTGAGCCCGGCGCGCGGGTGCCGGCGTACCTGCTGGTGCCGAAGGCGGTGCGCGAGGGCCGGGCGGTGCGGCCGGGTGTGCTCGCGTTGATGCCGACCAACAATGCCGAAGGGAACCGCCCGGTCGTCGGCCTCGGGTCGCCGGCGGCGAAACCGGGCCGCAACTACGGCGAGGAGCTGGCGCAGCGCGGGTTCGTGGTGCTGGCGCCGCCGTATCCGCATCTTGGCGACTACCGGCCGGACCTGAAGGCGCTGGGCTACGCCAGCGGCACGATGAAGGCGATTTGGGACAACGTGCGCGGTCTCGACGTGCTGGCGGCGACTCCGGGCGTGGCGCCGCGCGGCTTCGGCGCGATCGGGCATTCGCTCGGCGGCCACAACGCGATCTACACGGCGCTCTTCGACGAGCGGATCGCGGCGGTGGTGTCGAGCTGCGGCTTCGATTCCTACCTGGACTACTACCGCGAGAAACAGGAGGTCGTGTGGCGGCCGGGGCAGGGCTGGACGCAGGAACGGTATATGCCGGCGCTGGCGGGGTATGCGGGGCGGCTGCACGAGATCCCGTTCGACTTTCCGGAGCTGATCGGCGCGCTGGCGCCGCGGGCGTTCCTGGCGATTTCGCCGCGGCACGATGCGAACTTCAAGTGGGAGAGCGCGGGCCGGTGTGTGGCGGCGGCGCGGCCGGTCTATAAATTGCTGGGCTCGTCCGATCGGCTGGCGACCGAACACCCGGACTGCGCGCACGACTTTCCCCCGGAACTGCGGGAGAAGGCCTACGCCTGGCTGGAGCGGTTTCTTGGGCCGTGAACGGGCGGCAGCGCGACGTCGAGGGCGCGCCCTTGCGGTCCGTCTGGGCCGCCGCTTCGCTCCGGCCGAGCGCCCGCTGGTACGGCGGACGTGCTCCGGGGATGCACCAGATGCCAGTCGCGCGAGGTGCGGTATTCAGCCAGGCGGGCCACGGCCACCACCCCGGATCGCACGGGATTGACGGGCAGACAGACGGGCCGGACTTCAGCCGGGCCTTCGGCAATGCGGCTTTCCGTCGGGTTGCGATTGCTTTGTGGCGGGGGCCGGGAAGTCTGCCGTCCGATGAAAAGACTGGTCGAATTCTTCCGCTCGGTCGGGCCTGCCATCATCGTGGCGGCGGTCGTCTGCGGCCCGGGGAGCATCCTGATGAACGCCAAGACGGGGGCGCTTTATGGCTACACCATGGTCTGGGTGCTCGCGCTTGCCGCGGCGCTGATGTGGAGCATGATCGTGCTTTCCGCCCGGCTCGGCGTGGTCCACCAGCACACGCCGCTCGAGGAATTGTCGCGGCGGCTTGGCCGGCCGGTCGGCATTTTCATCGGCCTCACCCTGTTCCTCGTCGTCGCCGGGTTTCAGGTCAGCAACAACATCGCGATCATCGCCGCGGTCGAGACGTTCACCAGCGAGCTGGGCAAGGCGGGCAAGATCGTCGTCCTGCTCCTCCTGAATTCCTTCATCATCCTGGTGCTTTACGGGTTTCGGAACCTGTACCGCCCGATCGAGAGGACGATGAAGGGCATCGTGCTCTTCATGGTCACGGCCTTCATCATCAACCTGGTTCTGGCCCGGCCCGCCCTCGGCGCGATGCTGGCCGGGTTGCTCCCATCGCCTCCAGATGGTGGATACAAGGCGTTCTTCGCGAACCCGACCGGCAAGGGCGACGTGCTCGTGCTCCAGGCACTGATCGCCACCACCTTCTCCGTTGCCGGCGCGTTCTACCAGGCGTACGCCGTCCGCGCCAAAGGCTGGAAGCTCACGGATGCCCGCAGGGGGATGACGGACTCGCTGGTCGGGATTTCGGTGCTGTTCGGCGTGTCGCTGATCGTGATGACCACCTCGGCGGCCGCGCTCCACGGCAGGGTCGACGCCGCGCAGTTGAACAGCGTGAGCGACATCGCGAAGCTGCTCGGTCCGCTCTTTGGTCCGCACGCGAAGTATGTGTTCGCGGCCGGGATCTTCGCCGGCGGATTCGGCGCGTTCATGGTCAATGCGATGATCGGCGGCAACATGCTCGCGGACGGATTCGGCCACGGTGCGACGATCAATGATCGCGGCGCACGTCATGGCACGGTGCTGGCGCTGTCGATCGGCATGGTGGTGGCGATCGTCTGCATCACGCTGAACCTGAGCGTGGTCAACGTGATCACCGTGGCGCAGGCCTCGACCGTGCTCGGGCTGCCGGCGCTGGCGGCGGCGCTCGTCTACCTGGCCACCCGGCCCGATCTACTCGGCGAACGCAAGGTGCCGCGCTGGATGATCCTCCTCGGCAGCGTGGGTTTCCTGCTTTCGCTGCTGCTCACGCTCCGGACGGTCATTCGCGTCTACGCGAGTCTCGCCGCCCGCTGAACGCCCCTCGCCTGATCCTCCGCTCCGCGTTTCGATCGCATGAGCCGCCGATTTCCTGGTGACAGGAGCGGGGCCAGCAAAGAGGGTCAGGCCTAAACTATTGCGATCAGCTTTCGATAATCCGGGCTTTTCTGTGCCTGGCCGCGGCGGAGCCGGCCGACGTGTACGCTGACGACCTCCGGGCGTCCCATGTGCAGCCGCACGCTCAGCCAGCGGTTGCTGGCCTGGCTGAGCTCCGTCATGCGCCAGGCCACCGCCACCTTCCACGGGGCGTCCTGCCGATCCATCCGGGCCGCTGATTCGCTCCGGCCGATCGCCCGCAGGCACCGCTCCAGGGTCTCCCGCACGTTTCGAACCGGCAGTCCTTAAACGCCTGCCGGGCTCCGGCCGTCCCGCAGACGTCCGCCCGGTAATTGCCCCGGTTGATGACGTGGTGGATGGCTCCGGGGAACTCGAGCGGCAGCTTGTGCGCCATGCCGCAATCCGACCGCAGCCTTGTGGGAAGCTCAATCGCAAGTGTTTAGGCCTGACCCAGTTTGTCCCGCTC
>CAZDGC010000070.1:0-6897 GCA_964504885.1 uncultured Opitutus sp. | reverse complement strand
GCTCAATCGCAAGTGTTTAGGCCTGACCCAGTTTGTCCCGCTCGCCTTTCGGCAATACCGCCGTCAGGATACCGACGATCCGGTACTGCCGGTTTTTTTCATTCGCGCGCAAGCCGCAGTCGCCGGGCTGCGTCACCTCACGGCTGACCACCGCCGGATCAAGTCGTTTCCCGACGTCGAATTCGAGTTCGTTCGGTGAAGCGCGGCGATCCGGGGTCCGAGGCGCCTGATCCACTCTCGAGCTGCCCTCCGCAGCCGGTGCAGTTGAAACCCGGCTTCGCCGATCTGGCCATGAAGGCGAAATCGGGTAGGGATGGCCATGATTTCATCATGAGACCTTGCGCCAGCCCTCGTTGCTCCCATCGGCTCGATGTCCCCGGAGCCTACCGAGCGATCCCGTTTACCGCGGCGTGGCTTTTTCTTTCGAGGGTCATGGCGGCCACTCTCGTCGTCGAAGGTGAATTCCCCCGGACGAAGGAGGTTCGCGACGCTGAGCATTACGATGCGACCCGGGCGACTGCGTACGTGGAGCAGGGGGTGAACAACTACGCCTTCCTGGTGCGCAGCTCGCCGCCCAAGGCCATCTGGATGGGAGGTCGGGTGTACGGCCGCGGAGTAAACCAGACGGGCGGCTGGAGTTCGACGTACGCCATTGGCAACGGCGCCGGCCTGATCGTCCACGAGTCGCCTGGCTTCACAGTCGAGGGCTTCTATTCGGAATGGTCCTGGGACGGCATCCGTCCGGCACGGAACACCTCGGGCGACATCGTCGTCCGCAAGGTCTGGTTGAGGAACATCCGCGACGACGGCATCGAGTCCGACCACCTTGGCACCTGGCACCGGGTGCGAGTGGAGGATTCGCTCATCGAGGACGTCTATGTAATCCACTCCTGCCGCCGGGGCGCCGGTGCCGCGGGCCCGACGCCACCCCATCGATTGGAATATGAAGGCAACCTGCTCAGCCTCGGGCTGCACCCCATGGACCTGGCGAAGCGGGCCTACCCGTGGTCGCGCCCGATTCCGGGCAACGTTTCCGGCCAGACCTTCAAGACCGAGGGCAATGGCCGCAACCTCACGCTGCTGTTTCGGAACAACGTCGTGAAAATCGCGGAAATCCAGGCGGCGGCGAAGGAAGTGCTGAACATTCTCCCGGCCAACGCCGCGCTCGATCCGCGTTCTGGCGGCAACGTCCTCGTCTGGCTCGGTGGCAGCCCCCACGGGCTCGAAATGGAGCGGATCGACGGCGTACTGGTGCCCAAGGATTTCAGGATCGACCCGCGCCTTTGGCGGGTGACCGATGACCCCAAGGCATGGAGCGAGGCGCGAAGCCGGTGGCTGGCCACCGTCTGGGAGAAAATGGCAGCGGCCCAGAATCGGCGCCCGTGACTCGTTCGTGCGCGGGTTTCCGGGAGGTCAGTACGCGCGCTCGAGAATTTCGGTGAGTTCGGCGGGCGTGAGCGGCAGCGGGTTGGCCTGCATGCTGCTCGCGCGGGCGGCGTCGGCGACCAGGGTGGGAAAATCCTCGCGGCTGACCCCGAGGGCGGAGAGGGAGGCGCAGCCGAGGTCGGCCACGAGTTGCGCGATCCCGCGAATGCCATCGTCGGCGGTGGCGTGCGCGGAGCCGGTCACCAGCCGGGCGACTTCGTCGTAGCGCGCCAGCACCTCGTCGCCGGCGGCACGAGCCCGGAGGGCGGCGACATTGACTGCAAGCACCGGCGGCAGCAGGGCGGCGCAGACTGCGCCGTGCGGGGCGCTGCAACGGCCGCCGATTGGTCCGGCGAAACCGTGCACCGCGCCGAGGCCGGAGTTGGCCAGAGCGAGGCCACCGCAGAGGCTGGCAAACGCCAGGTCTTCGCGGGCGGCGGCATCGTGGCCGTGGGCGCAGGCCCGTCGGAGCGATCGCGCCGCGCGCCGGATGCCCTCGACGCAGAGGGCGTCGGTGAGCGGCTGGCGGCGGCACGACGTGTAGGGCTCGATGAGCTGGGTGAGGGCGTCGAGCCCGGTGCTGGCGGTGAGGGTCGGGGGCAGGTCGAGGGTGAGCTCGGGATCGACGAGCGCGAGCCGGGGGAGGAGGTGTGGGCTGCGGAGGCTGACCTTCACGCGGTGGGAGCGCGACTGGAGGACGGCGTTGCGGGTGACCTCGGCGCCGGTGCCGGCCGTCGTGGGAATCGCAATACACGGCGCACCCGGCTGCGCCAGCGGCTGGCCGCGACCGACGACCTCCAGGTAATCGGGCAGCGCGCCGCCGTTGGTCAGGAGTCCGGCGACCGCCTTGGCGGCGTCGAGGGCGCTGCCGCCGCCAAACCCGATCACGCAGTCGACCCCGGCCGCGCGGGCGGCGCCGAGCGCGCGCTCGACGTCCTCGGTGGCGGGTTCGCCGGCGAGGGGAAAGGTCGTGTGGGCGACACCGGCGGCCGCGAGCAGGTCGCGCAGGCGGCCGGCGCGGGCGGGATCGCGTCCGGTGATGATCAGCGCCTGCCGGCCAAACGGGCGGACGAGACTGCCGGCCTGGGCGAGACAGCCGGGGCCGAAGACGATGCGGCCGGCGGTGGCGAATTCAAAGCGCATGGCGGCGGCCTACCAGCCGGCGTCCGGCGGAAAGACGTTGGCGAACTTCACGCTGGTGCGCGGGACGGCCATCATCGGGGCGACGGCGTCGCGCCAAGTCGCGTAGTGGGCGGTTTCCTTGTGGCGGGCCGGAGCCTGGTCGTCGCGGTAGACCTCGACGAGGACGAAGCGGGTGGGATCGTCGGCCTGCTGGACGACGTCGAAGCGGGCGATGCCGGACTCCTGGACGCTGGCGCGGGCGTTGGCGAGCGTGGCGGCCTGAAAGGCGGCGACGCACTCCGGTTTCACCTGAATGTGGACGTGGACGATGAGCATGGCGGGGAGAGGAAGTGCGGGTGGCGAGGCAAACTGAAGCGGGCGGGATCTTGGCCGTGCCCGGGCGTGGTGCGAGTCTGGACCGCACCGGTGAAATTCCCCCGGTGGGTCGGCCAGTTTGCCTTGCCCGAGCCGATGGCCGGCACTACGCCCATGGCAGTTCTGCGACCATAACCATCACCCTGATACGTCATGAAGATCCGACTGCCTGCCCTCGTGTCCGTATGCTGTCTCGCGTTTGTCCCGTTCCTGCCGGCCCAGACCAAGGCGCCGCCGCCCAAGAAGTCCGCCGCCGATCTGGCCTTTGATGCTTTCAACAAGGAGCGCACGGCGGGCGGGGCCAGGGACCAGGCCCGGTTTCAGAAGGTGATCGCCGCCGGGATGAATTACCTGGCGAAATATCCGACCCACTCGCGGGTCGGCGAGGTTGTCAACAACCTGGCCTTCTACGCCGGCGCGATTGACGCGAAGCAGGTGGAGCTGCGCACCTCGTACCTTTCGTTCCTGAAACTGGAACTGGCGAACCAGCGCTACAAGGACGGCATCAGCGATGCCGTGAAGACGGTGATGGCGGCGTTGGACGGGGCGATCGCGGACTTTGAGGTGCGGAGCGCGTTCAACCGCGACAATGTGACCAATCTGCGGGAGAAAATCGACGCCCTGGCGGAGTCTCCCGGCGGAGGGCGGTTCCTGGTGGACCGCGAGCGCTCGTACGGCCACGTCATCACCCTGGGCATGGGGCCGGCGCGGGGCGAAGAGCACTTCCGCAAGCTGCTCGGACACAAGGAGAGCTCCGTGAAGAGCATGGCGCGGGAGGAGCTGAACATCTACGAGGCGAAAAAGCAGCCTTTTGCCCTCAAGTTCACCGGCCTCGACGGCAAGGAGGTCGATCTCGCCCAGTATCGCGGCAAGGTGGTGGCGCTCTACTTCTGGTCCAGCACGAGCAAGAGCTCGACGGATCGTTTCAACAGCTTGAAGCAGGTCTACGGTGACTACCGGCGGCGCGGGTTCGAAGTGGTGACGGTGTCGTTCGACAAGGCCGAGGACCGCGAGAAGCTGGCGAAGTACGTGAAGAGCGAGCGGATCAATTTCCCGGTTCATTTCGATGGCAAGGGGGCGAAGAACGACTTCGCGCCCAAGCTGAACGTGACCGGCGTTCCTCGCCTGCTGGTATTTGATCAGAAGGGCATCCTGCAGACGACCCTGCAGGGGGCGCCGGTCGGCCGCATTGTGGCGGACCTGCCGCAGAACCAGCTCGAAGGCCTGGTCAAGCGCCTGCTGGGCATCAAGTGAGCCTGGGCCGGATCGCGGCGCCCCTTTCCCGTGGTGTCGCCTGACTACCTTGACCGTTTCGGCGGGCTGTCGCGGCTTTATGGTCGGGCGGCCCTGCCCCGGCTGGCGACGGCGCATGTTGCCGTCGTGGGTGTCGGCGGTGTGGGTTCGTGGATTGTCGAGGCGCTGGCCCGCAGCGGAGTCGGCGCCCTGACTCTGATCGATCTCGACGATGTTTGCGTGACCAACGTCAACCGGCAATTGCCGGCTTTGGAGGGGCAGATTGGGCGGCCGAAGGTAAGCGTGCTGGCCGAGCGGATGCGGTTGATCAACCCGGCCTGCCGGGTGGAGGCCGTGGCGGAGTTCTTTACCGAGGCGACCGCCGACCGGTTGCTCGCGCCGCGGTACGACTTCATCGTGGATGCGGTGGATCGCAGGTCGCACAAGGCCCGGCTGATCGTGGGAGCGCGGGACCGGGGTATCCCGATTGTGACGGTGGGGGCGGCGGGCGGACGGCGGGATCCGACGCAGGTTCGCACCGGCGACATTGGCGAGGCGAGCGACGAGTTGCTGCGGCAGGTGCGCAAGAAGCTGCGGCGCGACCATGGCTTTCCGGCTGGAGTGGCGCACGTGATCACCCGGCTGGGCGTGCCGGCCGTGTGGTCGGACGAGAAGCCGGTCTTTCCGTGGGCCAACGGCACGTGTGCGGCGGAGGCGGAGCCGGGCAGTCCGTTGAAGCTGGACTGCGAGAGCGGCTTCGGCAGCGCCGTGTTTGTGACGGGTGCGTTTGGCTTCGCGGCCGCCGCGGAGGTGGTGCGCCGGATCGCGCTGGGGCCGGAGCCGGCTGCCGGTGCGATCAGGCCGGCGGGTGGAGAAAGAACCGCGTGAAGTTGGCCGCGACGCTCGCGGTCAGATCCGCCGGCGGCACTGCGAGGATCTCCGCCAGGCCGGCATAGGCGGCGGCGAGGTTGGCGGGATGGTTGATGGTCGTGCCGTCGGGGGCGGGCGGCAGTTCGTGGGTGCGACGCCCCGGGGCCGGTGGCATCGCGGGGGCGTCGGTTTCCACGAGTATCCGATCCGGAGGTACGGCGGCGAAGGCCCGCGCCACCCGCTCGGCCCGGGCAGGCTTGTCACGTAATACGTGACCAGGTGCCGGGGGAGGGGCGTCGGGGGAGGTCGGGGGGAGAAAATTGCCGTTGAAGGAAAAGTATGCGCCGAAGGTGCCAAAGCGGGGAACGAGCTCCGCCGGGCCGCCGTACGCGTGGAGGAGGAAGCCGCGTCGCGGCCGGAGCGTCTGGGTGAGGACGCCGGTGAGCGGGCCCCAGGCGTCGAGGCAGTGGATCGTGACGGGAAGATTGCGCTCCGCGGCGAGGGCGAGCTGCCAGCGGAAAACGTCGAGCTGCTCCTCCAGCGGGGCCCGCCGCAGCCCGGCGAGCCGCGGATCGTCGGGGCGGGCGCGGTCGAGGATCCAGCGGTCGAGGCCGATTTCGCCGAGGGCGGCGTGCGGGTGGGCGTCGAGCGTGCGTTGCAGGGTGTCGCGCCAGCGGGGGGAGGCGTTGCCGGCATCCCAAGGGTGGAGTCCGAAACTGGGATGCACCCACGGGAACCGGGCGGCGAGGGCGCTGACGGCGGGCCAGTCGGCCTCGCAGGTGCCGTTGACCACCACACCGGCCACCCTGGCGGCGGCGAGGTCGGCGGCGATACGGTCGAGGTGCGGTGCGAGCCACTCGTCCTGCAGGTGATTGTGGGCGTCGTAGAGCAAGGGTCGGACGTGGCGGACCGGGAGAAGGCGGCCCGTTCAGGAAAGTTGTCGGGCGAGTTCGCGGATGCGGGTCCGGGCGGAGGCGAGGCCGTGGCGGCGGGTGGGGGAGAGCTCGCGGGTGAGCCCGAGGTGTTCCAGCGGATCGAGGTCGCAGGCCGCCACTTCGGTCGGAGTGGCGCCGGAAAAGAAGTCCGCGAGGCAAACGAGGAGGCCGCGGACGAGAGGCGAGTCGGCGTCGGCGTCGAACTGGCAGACTCCTCCGTTGGCGCGGGCGGTGACCCACGCGAGGGAAATGCAGCCGGGGATGCGGTGGGCGTCGATGCGGTCGGCGGTGGCGAGAGGTGGGCGGCGCCGGGCTCGGTCCACGACGCAGGTGAGGCGTTCATGCGGGTCGTCGATGACGGCGAGGTCGTCGGCCAGGTGCCGCAATTTTTCCGGAAGAAACACGGGGAAAACGTGCTTGTCGGCGCGGTTCCGGCAAGCTTGCTGCGTGTCCGGATGCGTTCCCCTCGCGTGCTCCTCCCTCAACCGGACGAAGTCGCACAGGGCTGAAATTGGGTTGATTCCTCGCTGCGACTTCCACCTGCCTCGCGATTTTGCCCGGTGCGTGGGGTTTGTGGCGCTGGATCAGACGCGACCGGCCACCCGGCTGGCCGGCTGGGTGGATCGGATCACGCAAGGGCAGTAGAGCATCCGGGCGACCGGGTGCGGGCCGAACCGAAGGGGTCATGCATGACCCTTTTCCCGATTCCATCAAAGCCAGCCGGATCGGGGGTGCCCGGACGGCAATACTCGTCGGCCTGGGCCTGGCGATCGATCGTGGGAAACCCTCGGTTTCCCGGTCGACGGAGGTTCGGCTTAGATTCGGTCGAGATTCGGTCTGCCTTGCTGGGGGCTGACTGCGTACCGCCCGGTGCTGCGGCTGCGAGGGGGGAGGGAAACACCGAATCTGCGGAGGGCGGCGCTCGGTCCACGCCGTA
>CAZDGC010000069.1:0-39431 GCA_964504885.1 uncultured Opitutus sp. | reverse complement strand
TTGCGCCCGTCGCCGTCGAGATCGGCGACGAGGGTGTGGCCGACCTCCGGGGAGATGGCGCGGTGGGTGAAGACGGGCGCGGGAGCGGCGGCCAGCGACCGGGTGAGGGCAAGCGCCGCGGGGAGAAGGAGGCGGAGGGGGTGAAACATCGGGGAGATTGGCCGCGGGCCGCGCCGGGGCGGCTGCCGGCCGGCGTCAAACATGGCAGAGGTCGCGGCCGGCTGTCTTGGGCGGCGACGGAAATCCCTTGGGCCGGGGTGGAATGCCTGGGCGGGGAGTGGAAGGCCTGGGAAGGAAGTGGAATCAGGCGAGGGCCGGCGGATTGGAAGCGGAGAACTCCTCGAGGTACTCGGGGCGCCGGTCGAGAACGGCCTGGCACACCGCGGCATGCACGAGGGAGTTCGATAAACGCCCACGTGACTCCTGGAGATCGAAGAGCTGGTCCTGGACCAAGTGGTCAATCGAAGACCTCGCCTGCCGCTTCCGATTCACCCGCAGAACCAGGACATCAAAAAAGGCGGCGGCGGCGTTTGTCCACCGGTCAGAAAGGTAGCGGCTCGGCCTGGGCTGATCCAATCGGTCCAGTAACCAGTGGTGATTATCGAGCCGACGCTGCTCGTCTTTGTCCGGAGACCACAGCTGGGGCACCGCTTGTCGCGGGTTTCCGGTCAGCCGAATTCGGACCTGCTCAGATGCTGGTTGTTCAATGGGATGGAGCCAGTCTTTGGCCGAGCGATTCGGGCCGGGCGTCAGCGCGAGGCGGTCACCTTTGGCGACGGTCGCGTCATTGCAGCTTTTGCAGACCGGAACGAGGTTCCAGGGCGAGCATGCCAGCAGTGGAAGCTGAGACTTGCTGTAGTAGTGATCCAATTCCGGCGTTCCGATATCACCGTCGCAGTACGGGCAAACGACCTTGGCGGGATTGGCTTCACGAAACTGCCGCCTGTATTCCGCCTTCGTGATTACCCGGCCACCTCGAGAAACGTAGCCTTTGGTCCTGCTCGCCTGTCCCAGCAGATCGTAGCTGTCTCTGAAAAGGGCCGTCACGGTCTCCGCGAGAGCGGAGTTGAAGTCGTGCAGCGCGAGAAGGTCTCGAAAAGCGCCGCCAGTCCCAAGCATAGCTGGCACCTTGTTCTGTCGGCAGAATTCCTCGTAGAGGACCTGCCTTGCTGCTGGCGTCGCAGCCGCGATGTCCTGTATGCGAGTAAGCTGCCCACCAAGACAAAACTTCCTTACCCAACCGGCGTCCAGGTTGGCCCAGACGGCTTGAACCCACGAGGTATTGACGGTGTGGGTGACGAGGGACGGATCGGCCAGCGCCCTCAGGAGCCGTTTGTGCAGGGCAACGATCCTGAAGAGTAGTGCTGCACTCTTGGGCAGCCTAAGGGGATGCAGTGCCATCGGTGTTTGCGCGGAGTGCCTTGAGAATCGCTCGCAGTTCTGCGCGGTGGAAGCTGCTGCCAAGGACCGAAAGGACGGCTTCCAACTCGGATTCCCGGCCTTTCCAGTCGGCCTTGAGCAGTTGGTCGAGGATCTCGGCAGAGCGTCTGCCGATGCTGTGGTCAGCGCGAAAGAGATTCATGTTCACCTCTCCCGGGTCGGTGCCGAAGAGGCCACCGGTGACCCCCCTGGCAGTTATCTCACCTTCAGCCTTGTCGAGCACCGTCACTTCCGCGGCGAAGGCGTCGGTGAGGGCGATGCTCGTGTGAGTTGCCACGATGACTTGGGCTGCGGTGCTGTTGAGCAGCCCCATGTCCACCATCTCGACGATCTCGCGTTTCCAGACGTCGTTGAAGTGGGTTTCGGGCTCGTCGAGCAGAAGCAGGGAGCCGTCCTGGCCGCGCAGGAGGAAGAGCAGGCCCATGCGCCCCAGCAGCATCTGTTCGCCATCGCTGAGCTGGTCGTAGGTGACCACGATGTCGTCCGGCGCTCCATCGGTGGCGATGGGGCGGTGCACCCGTTTGATGGTGAGGGTGAGATCCTCCAGCAGCCCCGTGCGCTCCCAATCGCGAAGGCGGGAGAATACATCCAGCGGAGTGGAGTTGAGGTCCCGGTCCGCACTGAAAAGGCGCAGCAAGGCTTCTGCTCCGGTCTTGCTGCCATCCACCCGGGTGGCGATCAGTTCCAAGGTCTGGCTCGCAATCCCGAAGGGAAACGCGTCCTTGAGTTTTTCGGTGAGGCTGATCCGATCGGTCGGACCGAGGGAGAGGACGGCGCGTTTGCGTCCGAGCGGCTGGGCGATGACCTCGTCGGCCAGCGCTACGAGGCAGAGCAATTCCTGATGCTGCCGCGGGCTGACGCGGTCGTCGGCGTCGCGGTAGGTGAGGCTCAGGTGGGTGGGCCAGAACCAATCAATCTCGTTGAGCACGCGACGGGCGTCCCTGGGAGGGGTCGTATTGCCGCGTTGCTGGAGGAGAAGATTGCGGAGCGCTTCGCGGCGGTGCTCTTCGGTGCGACCGGCCATTTCCTGGGCGGTCTGCCAGAGGGCCAGCGTGATCCCGGCATAGCGCAGGTGGCGGGGTTGGATACGGAAATAGGAGTCGTCCAGACGCCCGGTGCGGGTCATTCGATTTGTGGAAACCTTTCGACGGATGGCTTCCAGGGGGCCCAGTTCCTGCCGCATGCGCTCCACAGTTTCGCTGGTCAATTCCCCCACCTGCCCGGCTCCCGGCAGAGTTTGCGCGGTGCCACTGGCTTTCAGGGTGTAACGTGTGAGGACGTTGGAAATGCGGATGGGCTGCTCCTCCTCCCACTCCTGATCCATGCTCCAGCCGGGAGGACGCTCGTCGTCGGTCTGGTATTGGCCTTCTTCGTCGTCACGCGGATTGAAGACCTGATGATCAAGTTGCACCCAAGGATCGTCTGCGCCCGAGGTGTACGCGAGGAGCCGCTTGGGCAGCCGGGCAAAAAGCAGGGGGGTCGTGATCGCGTCGGAGCCGGTGACGATTTCCAGTCCTTTGACGAGTGGATGTGGGTTTCCTTCGCCGAGGGCAGCGCAGATCGCTTCCCAATCCGACCGACGGGACGTAACAGGCACCTGCTTGAGCGACGCGAAGAACGGGACGGCATCCTTATCGCTGGTCGAGTGAAGCACCGTGGTGACTGTCTCCGTGCCCTGCAAACGATCCCACGCCAGCGTGACTGGCAAGGCGGGCCATTCGCGGAGATTGAGCGAGCGGAAGATTCGATACAGCGCCCGCAGCAGCGAGGACTTGCCGCTGCCGTTCACCCCGACCACGAAGTTGAGCGAGCCCCGGCGGGGCAGATTCAGAGTTTCGGCGATCCGATCCTCGCGGCCGAAGACGACGGTGGTGTCGACCAGCGGACCACAACGCGGAAGATGGAGGTAGCGCAGTCTCACGTCAGGGCCCGTTCCTTTTCCAACTGGGCGGCGAGGCGCTCCAGTTCGCGGCCCCGTGCCCGGTCGCCGATTGCCTGGCCGACCACGATTCCGTCGCCGCTCTCGGTGGTGAGCCTGCCGCCGGCTTCGGTCGCGAGGAGGCGATTCCGGTCCTGCAGCGGCAGGCGGTAGGCGTTGCCGAAGACGAACTCACCGGTGTCCTTGGTCTGTTCTTCGCGGCTCACGGGGATGATGAGGCCGCGGGCGGCGAGGACGGCGAGGTGCCCTTCGATGGCCTGTGGATGGCGGCGCATGGGGCCCTCCATCGATTGAGCGAGCGACTGGGCCGAAAAATACCGCGCATAGTCGACCCCACCGACCTGCTGCTGGATGCGGAAGAGCAGTTCGCGCTGCTCGCGGTTGAGGTCGGAGTAGATGCCGTCGGTGCGTTGCTCAAAGATGCTCTCCGTTTCCTGAATCGTGGCGCGGCGGGAGCGCGTGACACTGGCACCGGTTTGTTTGAGAGCGGCGTCGCGCTCCCGGGCTTCGAGGGCGAGTTTGTCGGCGTGGGCTGCGCGCCAGTCGGCCGTGAGCTGGCCGGAAAAAGCGTGGGCGGAGAGGGCGGACTCAAGAAGCGTTCCCAGTTTCCCCGATTCGAGGTTTTCGTTTCGCAGTTTTTCGACCTCAATAATCGTCTCTGAGAGCATGCGCTGACGCTCAATCGGTAAGATCGGGATCTTTACTGGGTAGATCCTCCCGGCGGAAATCAGGGGTTGTCCTGCCTGTGAGGCATATCGATTCAATTGCGCTGCCGTCAGTGCCTCAGTGAGATAATGCAGATCGAGATCGACCAGTCGTTCGCTCACGTAAAGGGCGTTATCTGTAATCCACGACCGAGGACTGGTCAGGTGGACCGCTCCGCAATAGGCGCCAACTCTTCCGATGCAGACGGTCGATTCGACGAACATGTACGCGTCATGGTAACCGGAAACTCCGTTGCCTCCGTAAACGGGATATCGCCCTGTCTTCATCATGCTCGACGGCAGAAACTCACCGCTCTTGACGCGCAAGACGTCGCCAATCCGCGCCCACCGTACTTCACGCCCGTAGTTGGCAATCCTGTCTCTAAATAGTCCCGGTATCAGTTCCGCGGTCTTGGCTTCGGCCTCGGCGCGGAGGCGGCGGATGGCCTCGGCCTCTTGCAGGATTTCCACGATCCGCTGCTGCTCGCTCAGGGGCGGGAGGGGGATGCGAAATCGTTCCAGAAAGGAGGACGTAACGCGCTGCTGTCCGACGGCTCCTTGAAACGACGACGCGGCGGCGCGTCGAAATTCCATGGTGCGAATGATGGCGAAGATCCACTCGGAAAGAACCAGAGGCGATGGCCGAACGACATGAAACTCGGTGGACCCGTATCCCCATTGGTTCACCAAATTGCGTGCGATGGCCGCCTTGCCGTTCTCCATGCAGGGCGTGATCTTGGCGAAGAGCACGTCGCCCTCTTGAAAGGGTGTGAATCCCCTTCGAACGTCCTTCAATGTGCGCGTCTCTGCACCAACAATGGTGCCGGAGGATTCCGACACGGCGGACATCGGCACGAATGACACCTCATCGTCGTCCGCCAAGCCGGACTTTCCTCGCGGGTTGATTTGGCAGACGTCAGAAAGTTTGACGGCTGTCCAGACTTCCGGAAGCACACCGGTCATTTCTCGCCTCCCACCATAGTTAGCAGCTTCCCCAGCCGCTGTTGCACCTCGGCGTGAATGGCTTGGAGTTCGCCGATGAGTTCGGCGGGCGGCCGGTGCTGGCCGGCGTCGAAAACGAACGGCTTGTGGCGGCCGGCTGAAAGGTTGAAGTCGAGGGCTTCGAGGCAGTCGGGGTCGAGGCGTTCGAGAAACTCCTCCTTCACCGTCGCATCTTCGTCGAAGACTTTCAGGGTATCGCGCAGCCACGCGAAGTAGGCGGGGTCGAGCACGCCATCCTGGTGGGTGGGTTTGGCGATGGGTTGTTTCGACTCGGGGTCCTCGCCCCAGGCATCCCGCTCCGCCCAGCGACGGACCGAAACGATCCAGCTATGGAGCGCCGGCACACGCTGCGGATCGCCGTCATCGGGCGTAGCGAGTTTCCCCGGCCGCGGCAGCGACGCGAGGCCGCGCCTCCAGACGTTGTAGCCGTCGAGCTTGGCAAACTCGCGAAGCAGCGGGGCCAGAGAGGCGGCAACCTGGTCGACATCGGGCTCAGCCGGGGTGGCGGTGACCGCGCTGCCGGGCCGGGAGACGGCAGCGGCCCATTCGCCAACCTTGGCGGTGACCTCCTTGAGCACGGTCTTCAGGGCGGCCTGGCCAAACTGATCGTATTCGCGGTCGAGGAGGCCGCCATCGCGGACTATCCTGGTGAGCTGGGTGGCGACGGCTTTGACTGCTTTGTCGGCGGCGATGAGGGCCTTGTCGGCGTCGGGGTTCTCGCGTTGGCGAGGGCGTGTTGCACGGTGCTTTCGACGAGGGTGCGGATGGCCTGGGTGAACTGCGGGCGGACACGGGCGAGTACGGCGTCGTCATATTGGCTGGCACCACGTTGGTCCGCGGGGTCGAAGGGCAAGTCCTGCGGCCACAGTTCGTGGAGCGCCCACGTGCGGCCCTTGTCGCCGGACTTTTCGGGAAAGATCCTGAGGAACGCGTCGTCCACGACGCACCAGCGTTCCTCCCAATAATCGGGCTGGTGGTAGTCTTTCGCGACGGCGGCGGCCCGGCTGGCCGTGTCGCCCTGGCGGTAGCGGTCCCAGGCGGCAAACTTCACGAGCGCGTCCCAAAGATCGTTGTCCTGCCCGTAGCGGGCCTTGCGTTTCTGATCGAGGGAGAAGGCCTCGTCGGAAATCTCATAAAACCAGACTTCCCGGGTACGGGGCTCATCCCCCTTGGCGGCGGGGGTGCCGGCTTTTTGAAAGAGCAGAATCGATGTCTTCACCCCGGAGTAGGGCTGAAAGATATTGGCCGGGAGGGAAACGACCGCTTCGAGCGTGTTCTCGAAGAGAAGCTGGCGGCGCAGGGCGCGGTGGGCGTTGGTGCCACCGAAAAGCACGCCGTCGGGCACGATGACGGCGGCGCGGCCACCGATCTTCAGGAGGTCGAGCATGAGCCACACGAAGAGCAGCTCGCTCTTGGTGGTGATGGCGGCCTTGCCTTTGCCTTCCCGGGGAAAGCGCTGGCGGTTCTCGCTGAGGTCGCCTTCGTCGACGTTGCCGGTGAACGGAGGATTGGCGAGGATGTAGTCGTAGGTGCCGCTTTGGTCGTCAGACAGGCGCTTGCTGAGCGAGTCGAGCTGGTGAACCTCGGGGGATTCCAGATCGTGGAGGATGAGGTTCATCCAGGCGATGCGGACCATGGTGCGGTCGTTGTCGTAGCCGTGGAAGAGGCGGCTGAAATCGTGCGGCTGGTCTTGGGGCCAGACGGGCGCGACATGCTGGGGGGTGCCGTCCCACTCGAGGCGGAGCACATCCTGGTCCGTGTGCTCGGCTTTCCACTGCAGGAGGGAGTTGAGCAGGAAGCCGCCGGAGCCGCACGCCGGATCGAGAATGGTCCGGCCGAGTTCGGGTCGGAGCAGTTGCACCATGAAACGGATGACATGTCGCGGGGTGCGGAACTGGCCGTTTTTCCCGGACTCCTTCACCTCTTCGAGCAGGTACTCGAATATATCGCCCATGATGTCGGAGTTGACCGAGCGGGTGTCGAGTTGGCGGAAGAGTTCGTCGATCAGGCCGACGGAGCGCTTGAGGGTGTCGGTCTTGTTAACGTCGAGGATGAAGTAGGCGTCGCTGAGCCGACCCGAAATGCGGCCGAGGGTGGTGTTGCCATTCTGGGCCGGGCCGACGCGCTGCTCCAGGGTGCGGAGCCAGGGAAAGACGATGTCGTTGAGAAGGGGGAAGGAGACGCTCTGGCGGATATAGGACCAGCGGCAGGGGTCGTAGTTTTCGGGGATGGCGATCTTGTCGGCCGCAGCGCCGGACGCGAGTTGCTTGGCTCGTTCCGCGGCTTCGTCCGCGTTGAGCGCGTAGATGGACAGTTTCCCTTGGGCAACACGATCGCGATCGAGGGCCTCCAATTGCCGGATAAAGAGCAGTTAGGTGATCTGCTCGATGGCGACGAGTGGGTTGGAAAGGCCGGAGGACCAGAACAGCGACCAGAGGTCGTGGACTTTGCGGCGAAGTTGGGGGGAAAGCATGAGTGGAGTTTACCGTTTGCGGATCGGCTTTTTTGATTTGGGTGCGCGTGGCTGCTCCGGAGCAGCGCCGGCGATCTGGAGTTCGATCCGGTCGCGGTCCGCCTCGAGGAAGGCGCGGAGTTTTTCGGCGGACGGCAGGGCGACGAGGTAACGGGAGACGAAGAGTTTCTGGTCCATGCCGGCGGTGGCGAATTCGACGGCGGCCTGATCGCGGTCGCTGCACAGAATGATGCCAACGGGCGGGGTGTCCCCTTCCTCCATGCCGTGAACCTTCCACCAGTTGAGGTAAAAATTCATCTGGCCGGCGTCGCCGTGTTTGAACGGACGGATCTTGAGATCGATGAGGACGTGGCAACGGAGGCGTCGGTGGTAGAAGACAAGATCGATGTAATCGTGCTGACGCCCCACCGTGATCCGGCGTTGCCGGGCCTCGAAACAAAAGCCGGCGCCGAGTTCGAGGAGGAAAGACTGGAGGTGAGTAAGCAGGGCGCTTTCGAGATCGGATTCGAGGTACTCCGGGCGCTCTGCGAGTCCGGTGAATTCGAGCACGTAGGGGTCCCGGATGAGCTCGGCGAAAGTCACCTGCGGTTCCTGCTTCCGGGCGCGCGCGATGACGGCCTGCTTGTTCGTGGAGAGCCCGGTGCGCTCGTAAAGCAGGGAGCCGATCTGGCGGCGGAGCTGGCGGACCGACCAATTGGCCTGGAGGCATTCGTTCTCGAAGAAGGCGCGTTTCCAGGGATCTTCGATGGCGAGGAGTTCAACGAGCTGACTCCACGACAGGCGGAGGAGCACCTCCGATGAAAGCGGGGCGGGCGATTCGGGTGACGGTGTCCGCCGAATTCGGGAGGCTTTGGATTTGTCCGACAGTGTCGGGCGAATCGGGGATAGCGATTCGACAGACGCACCGGTCGAACTCCCGGCAGTCAGTTCGCGTAACGCGGCCCGATAGGTGGGCAGTGCCGGGAGGTCCACCAATTCATCCGACACTGTCGGACGAATCTGGGGGTAGGTAACGTAGGCCTGCCGGCAAAGCCGAAGCAGGGTTGTGTTGAAACCGGTGGTGCCCTTAACCCGCAAGTCAGCAGCAACCGATTCCAAAAGCCGCTCGCCATACGCAGCCCGTTCTTTTCCATTTTGCTCGAACTCCACGAGGTATGCTCCGACGAGCCAATTGCGGAGGACGAGCGCCTGATTGGCCGCAGTGGCCACCCGCGCCTGGAGCTGCGTGGTGGCGGACTGGATGGCCTTGATGAGGGCGGCGTAGTTCATGCGGCGAGGTCCTTGATTAGCTCGAACAGGTCCGAGAGTTCGGACTGCGCGAAGAGTTGCTCAGGGTCGCCGATCGTGGAGAAAGGCGGTTGTCGCAGTGCATCGAGCGACGTGATCTCGGCCTTCTGCATGACGGCCTTTCGCAAGGTCCGGACGAACATGAGCTGGGTGGCCGTGAGCTGGGGATGCTGGCGCACCCATGCGTCGAATGCCTGCGAGATGGACTCCTCGCGGGACGGAAGCGTGGAGACGTTGAGGATGTGCCGAAGGAAATCGGCGAGAGCAGCCTTGGGCTGGTGGTAGGCCTCCCGGAGGCGCTCCTCGGTCACAAACAGGTCGGGGCCTTGCAGGGCGGCGGCGATCGCGGCGATGTCATCGGGCGCAAGTTCCTCACCGCGCTGGAGCCGTTGGAGGGCGGGATTTTCACCGGCGAGGTCTTTGACCAGTGCCTCGACCTGGGCGCGGTAGGTGTCGGCAAACGCGCCTTCCCCGGTTGGGCCGAAGACGATCCAATGCCGCTGCTGGATTTGATCGGGGAGCGAAAGGCGGACGAACGTGCCGGCGGGGCGGCGGTTCCGAAACCGCATGAGCGGAGCAAAGGTCTCCTGCAACTGCATGATGCGGGCGCAAGTGAGACTGGCCCAAAAGGCATCGGTCTGAGCGGTGGCAAGGGTTTCGAGATGCGACCGGATTTCAGGAATGCTGGCCGGGAGCAAAGCGAGGTGCTCGGTGATGCGCTCGCGGAGTTGCTCGATCTCGCCGGCATCCGCCTTGAGGTGTGCCAGGGCGAGTTGTTCTGTCTGGTTCTCGAATTGGAGCTCGGGATAGGTGCCGGCGACAGAAAATCTCAGCAATGGGGCGATGGTGTGGGAGAGGTGGGTGACGCTTTCCTCCGTGAGGTTGCTCCACGGGGCTTCGGAGTCGGCGAGGTTTCGAATTTCCCCGGCGTGCGGTGACACGTTGATGTTCTCCAAAGGCAGGGTGCCGACCAGTTCGCGAAGCTGGCGGATCGTGTGGGCGACAGAAGGAGCGTCTGCACGGCCCGTGAGAATCTGGAGCTTCTCCAGACGGAGGCGGAACAAGCGGGAAGGCAGGGGTTCGGACACCGCGCCGACGCGACCGTCCTTATTGACCTGGAAGTAGTCGAAGTTGTCCCAGTGATCGATGACGAGGAAGTCGGCCTTCTTGATTGGATTGCCCGGGTCGGTGTGGTCCGTCCACGTTCGGGTGCCGCGGCCCAGCATCTGCCAGAACTTCACCTTGCTGAAGACGGGTTTCGCAAAGACCAGATTGCGGATGGCAGGCACATCGATGCCCGTATCGAGCATGTCCACGGAGATGGCGACGCGCGGAAAGTCTTTGTTCTTGAAGTCGTCGAGGGTCTTTTCCGCCCGCTCCATCTGGCTGTCGATGACTTTGGCGAGCCCTTTGCGCTGAAGGTCGGGATAGAGCCGGTTGAAACTCTTGTAGAGCTCCAGGGCGTGGCGGTGTGAGACGGCGAAGATGATGGTCTTCGCAGGCAGGGTGCCGACGGCATCCTTGATGGCGGCATCCATGAACTCGCGGACGACTGAGTCGTTGGTGCCGGTGTTCGTGACCTTACGCTCCAAATCGGATCCTTCGAAACTGAACTGATCGGGATCGATGCCCTGATTCTGCACCTGCTGGCGTACTTCCTCGGGCAGTGCACCGGGCTTCAGGCCTTCAATCTGGAAGCCGGTGCGAGCGACGTGGACAGGCCGGTAGGGAACGAGGTACTTGTCGCGCACCGCTTCCTCGTAGCCGTAGAAAAAGGTGGGCGTGTCGTCGTGGCATTCGAAAAGCTCGAACGTATTGTGATCGAGAAAGTCCGTGGGAGTGGCGGTCAGGCCGAGATGAAGGGCGTCGAAGTGGTCGAGAATGCCCTTGTAGCGGCTGTAGATGGAGCGGTGGCTTTCGTCGGCGATGACGAGGTCGTAGTAGCCGGGCGAAAGTCGCTGGTAGAGCGACATCATGCCGGGATAGGTTGAGAAGTGAATCCGGGCATCTGGGTCGAAGCCCCCCCCTTCGATCCAGGACCGAGGAGATCCAGGAAGGTGCTCCTTGAATGCGCCGAGAGCCTGTTTCACGAGCTCGCGGCGGTCGGCAAGAAACAAGACGCGTTGGATGCGCTCTTGGCGCTGGAGCAGCTCGACCAGGGCTGCGGCGACGCGGGTCTTTCCCGTGCCCGTGGCGAGCACGATGAGAAAGCGCCGGCGGGCAGACTCGATACGCTCGGCAAGCGTCTTCACCGCTTCAATCTGGTAGGCGCGGTCGATGATGCTCTCACGGGGCATCGCACCAGCGAGCGGCTTGCCGTACTTGTCGAGGTGGGCGAGACGGGCGAGATCGTCCTCAGTGAAGAACCCGCTTACCTTGCGAGGAGGGTAAAGCTTGCGGTGCCAGAACCAAATCTCGTCACCGTTCGCCAGAAAGACGAAGGGGTCGGCGCCGTGTTGGGCCCGCAGCGCATCGGCATAGTCAGCGGCCTGACGTTCACCCTCCAACGCGTCGCGGCTGGATCGTTTGGCTTCAACGATGGCGAGGACCCGACCGAGCCGATCCAGCAGGGCATAATCGGCGAACTCGTTCGCGGTTTGGTAAACACCGGCCGGGTCGTTTAGCGGTGGGTGCGATTCAATTAAGAACTCCTCGAGTAAACGCCGGCTGCCAACCGCCCAGCCGGCCCGGCCCAACTGGAGGTCAATCATTTCCTGCCGAGTCTGGCGCTCCGACTTCATCGCGCGGGAAGCCATCTGGCTTTCGGCAGGATGACGGTTCGAGACGGCAGGGCGCCGGCAATGCTCGCTTCGACGACGCAGGACATGAAGCTGGAGTCGATGGAGCAGTCGATACTCGTCAGGGCGGCATGTCGCATGACGCATCGAAACTGGTCCAGCGCATCCTTGGCAACTCCGGACCCTGCAATTCTGATGCGTATCCTATAGTAGGTTACTGCACCTGCAGCATATCGGGATGCAGGAAAAAAGCGTCACGCTGGACTGGCAACGATGACAGGACGGCCGGCGCGTCGCTAGGCGGGCCGGAGGCCTTGAATCTCCGGCTTCGGCGCGCCTAAGCTGCGCCGCATGACTCTTCGCCTGGCTGGCTGGTGTTTACTCCTGACCGCACTACCGGTCGCGCTGCCGGCCGCGCCGGATCCGATCGTCGGGGCGTGGGCGCTGACGTTGCCCAGCGGGGAGGCGGGGTGGCTCGCGGTGCGCGTCGAGGAGGGCCGGGTCGCTGCGGACCTGATGTGGGCGGTGGGTTCGCCGCGGCCTGTCGAGGACGTGACCCTGGAGAACGGCACCCTCACGTTTGCGCGATCGATCCGCCGGCCGCTGGCGCCAAAGACGGAGAAAGCCACCCGCTACCGGATCGCCCTGCGGGCCGAGGGCGATCGTCTCCGCGGCACGATGCGGGCGGAGCCGGCCGGGCCGCCGGCGGAAATCACGGGCAAACGCCAGCCGCCCCTGCCACCGCGCCCGGACCTCGGCCGCGTGCAGTGGGGGCCGCCCGTCACCCTGTTCAACGGGCGCGACCTGACCGGCTGGCGCGTGAGCCATCCGCAGAAGAAGAACGGCTGGAGCGTCCGCGAGGGTATCCTTTGCAACGATACACCGAAGACCGATTTCGGCGCCTACGGGGAGTACGCCAACCTGCGCACCGACGCCGAATTCGAGGACTTCCGGCTCCACGTCGAATTCCGTCTGCCGCCCGGGGTCGGGGGCAACAGCGGCATCTACCTGCGCGGCCTGTACGAGGTGCAGGTCACCCATCGCGACAGCAAGATGCAGGGCATCAACGGTCCGGGGGCGGTGTTCGGCCGCCTCACCCCGAGCCGCAACGCCGGCAAACCCGCGGGCGAGTGGGAGACCTACGACCTCACCCTGGTGGAGCGGCACCTCACCGTCGTGCACAACGGCGAGACCGTGATCGACAACCAGCCAATCGAAAGCTGCACCGGAGGTGCGTTGCGCAGCGACGTCACGCAGCCCGGCCCCATTCTGCTGCAAGGCGACCACACCTCGGTGCAGTACCGGAACTTCGTGTTGCGGCCCGCGCTGCCGGGTGGGGCGGCGGATCGCCGCGGGGCCCGCTGAGCGCGGGGCCGGAGGGGCCGGCGCTTCGGACCGGTCGTAGTGGCGCGGCGCCGCTCGGGCGCCGCCCGCGGCCGATCACGGGCCGGCGGCGACCGCCCGGACGGTCACGTCGCCGAAGGAGGCGTCCACATGGTGGGCGAGGAGGGCCACGCCGCCGGTGCGGCGGGCGTGGCGGCTGGTCTGCACCTGCTCCCAGGACCACGCGGCGGGTTCCGCGCTCCCCGCCGGCCAGAGTTTGAACGCGTACCGGGTCACCCCCTCACCCGCTGCGGTATCGGGCAGGGTGGTACAGCGAAAACGCACCGCGTAGGTGGCGCCGATGCGGAAGTCCGGCGTCCCGCGCGCCTCGTGCCGGTCGCTGTCGCCCGGGTAATACTGCAGCACGGGTGGGGCCGCCGGGTCCTTCCGGTTCCAGCGCAGGAATCCGATGGCACCGAACGGCTGGTAACCCCACTGGGGCTGGCCGGAGGGGAAATGCCGGTGCCCGCCGGTGACGTGGCCCGCGAACCGCAGGATCAGGCCGACCCCCTGTCCGCCGCTGACCGGACCGGGAGTGGGCGCGAGGGCGTGCACGGTGAAGGACGTCTCCACTTCGTAATCACGCCAGGTGTTTTCCCCGATCAGGAAGAGCCGGTCGTAACCGATCTGCGCGGTGCGCAGTGCGCCCCCCTCGAGGCGCCAGCGGCCGTCCACGTACTGGCCGGCGTCCTGCGGATCCTGGAGGCCGGACCAGGCGATCCGGACCGGCAGCGGCCGGGTGCCGTGTCCGGCGGTGACGATCACCTCCCGCTTGAGCTGACGGCCATCGCGAAACCGCGCGACCAGCGTGACGGTGTTGGCCCCTTCCCGCAGGGCCCCGAGGGGCACGTCGACATTGAAGTCGCCGTCCTCGGCGAGGCGGCGGAAGGCGCGGAAGCTGAGCGGCGTCTCGCCGCGCCGGTTGAGCGACCAGGTGAGCGTGTCGAGTTCCTGCCAGGGTTCGACGTGCCCCAGCAGGTTGAAGTCGTCCTGGGCGGTGCCGAGGTGGCCGACGCGCGGGTGGTCGCCGTGCCAGATCGTGATGACGGGTTCGGCGGCGGCGAAGGCGAGGGGCAGCCAGCCGAGGGCGGCCATCGCGGGGAGGAGACGGGCGGTGTTCCGGAACAACCGCTGGAGGCGGTGGCCGCGAGACGGGGTGACGGGGGGCATGCCGGCGTGATGAAGGGATGATCGGTGGACTTCGTTGCTCCCGGCGCTCACCCCCGGCCGGCGGCGCGGGCGAGCGGGTTGTCGCGCCAGCGCGACGGGGCCACGCCGGCGTGGCGGCGGAAGACCCGGTTGAAATCGTGCTGCTGCAGGTAGCCGACGCGGGCGGCGATTTCCTTGATGCTGAGGGACGACTCGAGGAGGAGGTTCTTGGCGTGGGCCATGCGCAGGCGCTGCAGCATCTCGCGGGGCGAGCAGCCGAAGGTCTTGCGAAAGGCGTGGCGGGCGGAGTCGTAGTTGGGCGCGGAATACAGGGAACTCAGTTCGTCGCCGGGTTTGCTCACGGCGGCGTTGACGAGGTGCCAGAGGCGCAGCACGTCGGGGCTGGCGCGCGGCGGCACCGCCGGCGGGGCGTCGCCGCCGGGTTCGCCCCAGCGCTGCACGGTGAGGAGGAGCAGTTGCAGCCAGGCGGAGGCAGCGGGCTCCCGGAGCGGCCGGCCGCTGGAATGCTCGTTGAGCAGTTGGAGGAAGAACCACTGGAACGTTTCGCACTGCTCCGGCGAGAGCCGCCAGACGCGCTGCGTCGGCTCCGGATGGGCGAGGCGGGAGAGCGCCCCCGCGAGGGTGGCGTCGGCGGTGAAATGGACCACCCAGAAGCGCGGGTGCTGGCGGGGCGAGACCCAGGCGCCGTGCCGTTCGCCCCGATGGTAGTGCAGGAGGGTGCCGGCGTCCGTCTCCCGCCAGCCGGGCGGGTAGCCGATCAGGCAGCGGTCGTCGGTGACGAGGGTGAACTCCTCGAACGGATGTGCATGCCAGTCAAAGGTGCCGCCGTCCTCGACCGCGATCGTGCGGAGCGAGATGAGCTGTGGGGTGGCGACGGGAGTGGTGGCGGTGGACATGGCACGGAAAGGGGCGGAGTCGGGGTTGAGTCCGGGAGTAACCGGGGGCGGTGGGAGCGAAAGAAGGAACGAGCCACCCCAGATTGACGACGCCGAGCGGGGGGAAGTCGATTCCGGGGACGAGGGATTTCCGCCCCCGCCCCATCGATTTCCATCGGAGCCAAAGACGGGTGGAGCATTCAGGGCTATCCTTGGTATCCCTGGCCCCGGCCGCTTTTCCCCGTGAGTTTTTTTGCCCAAACCCCGCCCAGCAGTCCGGCCGAGCCGTCGGAGCAGTGGTTTGTCGAGGAGGTGCAGCCGCATGAACCCGCCCTGCGTTTGTGGCTGCGGGCCCGCTTCCCGTGGCTGTCGGATGTCGAGAACCATTCGCGGGAGGCGGTGGTGCGATTGTGGCGCCGGCAGGTGGCCGGTGGCCAACCCCGGCCGGCCACCCCCAAGGCGATGCTGTTTGCGATCGCGCGCAACGCCGCCTGCGATGAAGGCCGGCGGCGGGCGGTGGCGAACATGAATTCCGTAGCGGATTTCGAGCACCTGTCCGTCTTGGATGAGCACACGGATGTCGCCGAAGCCGTCAGCACTCGGCAGGAACTGGAAATCCTGGCCGAGGCGCTGCGCGAGCTGCCCGACGGCTGCCGCCAGGTGCTCACGCTCTGCAAGATGTACGGCAACACGCCCAAGGAAGTTGCGGTCCGGCTCGGAATCTCCGAGCACACCGTGCGCGCGCAAATTGCCAAGGGGATGCGCCGCTGCGCCGCCTTCTTGCGTCATCGGGGAGTGGACCGGGATAGCCATGCCGCCGGCTGACACCAATTCCGGGGCCTCCCTGCCGTCGCGATCGGCCCGCTCCGCCGAGGCCATCGAGCGGGTGGCAGCCGACTGGCTGGCGTTGCAGGCCTGCCGGCCGTTGACGAGCAAGGAGCGGGCGGCCTTCGAGGCGTGGTGCGGGGCGGATGCGCGCCATGCGGCGGCGGTGGCGGAACTGGCGGCGACCTGGCGCGCGCTGGACGGCCTGGCAGCGTATCCGAGACCAGATGACGCGCCGGAGAACCCGGAGTTTTTCACCCGGCCGGGGGCGTTTCGGCGGCGATGGGGCCTGGTGCTGGGCGTGGCCGCGGCGGTGGCGGTGGGAGGGCTCGCGGTGTTGAGCCCCTGGCGGGAAACCCTGCCGGCTCCCCACGAGATCGGCGGGCAGGACCAAGGGGCGCAGCAGCGGCTCGCGGATGGTTCGTTCGTGGAGCTGCGGACGGGTGCGCGGGTGGAGGTGCGGTATGCGGCGGCGGAGCGGCGGGTGCGTTTGCTGGAGGGCGAGGCGTATTTCACCGTGGCCCGGGAGCCGGGGCGGCCCTTTGTGGTGGAGGCGGGCGGGATGGCGGTGCGCGCGGTGGGCACGGCCTTCACGGTGCGCCTCGCCCCGACGGCCGTCGTGGTGCTCGTGACGGAGGGCGTGGTGAAGGTGACGCCGCCGACAGTTCCTCCGGTGGCACGGCGCGCCGGTGCCGGCCGCGAGCTTGCGCCCGAAACGCAATTGGTCGCGGGCCAGCGGGCGTTGGTGGCCACGGCGATCGCGGAAGGGACCTTCCCGCTGCGGGTCGAGACGTTGAGCGCGGCTGAGGTCGCGCGGGAACTTGCCTGGCAGGGGGGCACGCTGGTCTTCGAGGCGACGCCGCTGGGGGAGGTGGTGGCGCAGTTCAACCGGCGCCATGCGCGGCGACTGGAGATTGCGCAGCCGGATCTGGCGGCGCTGCGGATCAGCGGGCGGTTTCGGGCGGACAACCTGGAGGGTTTTGTCGAATTGCTGGAGTCGAGTTTCGGCGTGACGGTGGAGCGGCGCGGGGAGAGCTTCGTGCTGAGGCGGTAGGCAGGAACGCCAACCCCCGGCTGCTCTTTTCCGCCTCCTTCCTCCTGTGAAACCCGTTCCACGTTTTTTCCTGCGCCGGCTCCTGTCGGTGGCGATCGGCCCCGCGCTCCTGGCTGCGGCGGGCGTCGCCGGCGAAGCGCGTTGGCTCTTCCGCGGGGCGGTGGCAGACACCGGCGCGGTCACGCTCCGCTCCGACTGGCAGACTTACGCGCCGCGCGACGAGATTGCGCCGCGCCGGACAATGGAAGCGGGGGCCGGGCGCGCCGGGGGCGCGGCGCTGGGCATCGATGCGGTGGGCAGCCCGGCGGCGTTCGGAGGCTGGGAGCGGCGCGTGGCGGGGCTGGCCGGCGGGCGCACGTATCGGTTCACGGCGTGGTATCGGACCGAGCGGGTGCAGCATCCCCGCCGGTCCGTCATCGCGCGGCTTGAGTGGCAGGATGCGACCGGCCGGGCGGTGCGTCCGCCCGATTATCCGATCGATCGGGAGACAACCGCGGGGTGGACGCGGATGGATTACGTGACCCAGGTGCCCGACACGGTTCGCGGCCTGACGGTGCGACTGGCCCTCGGCTTTACGCCCGGGTCGGTGTGGTGGGACGATGTCTCCCTGGTTGAAGAACCGAGTCCGCCGGCGCGCGTGGTGCGGGCGCTGACGGTGCATCACCGGCCCGTGAAGACGGGTTCGTCGGCCGAAAGCGTCGAGCAGTTCTGCCGGCTGGTCGAAGCCGCCGCGGCCAGCCCCGTCGATCTTGTCTGCCTGCCGGAGGGGATTTCCGTGGTGGGCACCGGGAGAAAGTACGCGGAGGTCAGCGAGGCCGTGCCGGGCGGACCGACCCTCGCGCGCCTGGGCGTGCTGGCGCGGAAGCTGCGGAGCTACGTCGTCGCGGGGATTTACGAGCGGTCCGGCCCCGTGGTTTACAACACCGCCGTGCTCCTCGGGCGCCGCGGGGAGCTCGTCGGCACCTACCGCAAGACGCACCTGTCGCGGGAGGAGTGGGAGGCGGGCCTCACGCCGGGCGACGAGTATCCGGTTTTTGAGACGGATTTTGGCCGGGTGGGGCTGCTGATCTGTTGGGATGTGCAGTTTCCGGAACCGGCCCGGGCAATGGCGGCCCGGGGGGCGGAGATCCTCCTGCTGCCGATCTGGGGCGGTAACGAGCTGCTGGCGCGGGCGCGGGCGATTGAGAACAGCGTGTTTCTCATTTCCGCGAGCTACGACATGCGCACCTTCATCGTGGACCCGCTGGGCACGGTGCTGGCGGAGGCGGGCCGCGCGCAGCCGATCGCCGTGGCTGAGCTCACGCTCGACCATCAGTACCGCCAGCGCTGGCTCGGCGACATGAAGACCCGCACCTGGAAGGAGCGGCGCCCGGACCTGCCGATCGACTGAGGTTCACGGGGCGCGCGAGATCCGCATCCTCCGCTGCGAATTGGTGGAGTGAGACGCGATCCAGCCGGGGTGGCTGCGCACAAAGCCGTAGCGAGATGGCGGGTTTCGTCCGTCTTAGGCGCGAACCTTCGCCTCGCATGATTGCGCCCTTTCCGCGACTTCGCCGCCTCACGCCTCCCTGCTCATTAGAGGGCGTCCAAAAAGCACGTGTACCTCCTGCTTCGGAGGGCGCTGCTCCGTCAGTGCCGCTCGCAGGACCACGGCGGCGACGGAGCGCCGCCCTCCAAGAATCCGGCTTATTAGACGCCCTCTTACGTGCCCGCCGGGCCGGCCAGGTCCTGTCGTTAGTGGCGGCCGCCGGACTGACCGCCCAGCCGGCGCCCGCCCGGCGGGAGTCCGGGCCACCCGTCGGACTCGCGGCGACGCCCCCGGTGGCGCCGATCACCCCAGAACTTCGCCCGAGTGAGGGCGCCTACCCGGTGGTGCCGGGCCGATATCTGGAGATGCTGCGGAGCTTTGCCGACCTCGCCCTGCGCGTCGGGCGCGACACGTACGGACCCCGGCACTCGCCGGTGTTCGTGGATGGCTTGACCGTGAGCCCGCCGCATACGCCGGCAGCGTGGGAAATTGACGACGAGTATCATGCGGCCACCGGGTATCCGAAGCGATCGTACATCGCCAATGCCGTCAGCTTCACCCCGTTTTCCCGTCTCCTGCGGGAGCTCACCGCGCTCAGCGGCGAGACAAAGTACGAGGAAGCGGCGCGGGCGGCGGTGGATTACATGCTGAAGCACTACACCCATGCCAACGGACTGGCCTTCTGGGGTTCCCATTCGGCTTGGGACTGCTTCAACGATCGCTACACCGGGCTCGTTGGCGAAACCACGCTGCGGAACCGATCCCAGGGGCCGCCGATGCATGAAATGAAGAACCCGAACCTGGATTACCGGTTCCTGCACTCGGTGAATCCCGCCGCCATGGAGCGTTACATGCAGCAGTTCTGGAGCGCGTCGATGGCCGGGCCGGCGGACGCGTGGAGCCGGCTGGATTACACGCGCCATGCCAGCTTCCTGTCGCCGCGGCAGGAGGCGTTCGGGCGGGACGCCGGGGCGACGGTCGGCCGGATGGAGCGGGACGCCCCGCTCCCGTACGTGACCACCCGCTCGAAGTTCTACACCGTGCAGGTGGAATTGTTGGCCAGCGGTTTCCTGTATCACCTCCTGACCGGCAGTCCCGAGGCCTGGCAGGCGGCCGACACCTTGAATCACTACCACCGGCGCATGCGCCATCCGGTGACCGGAATCGGCGTGCCCCGCTACGCGTACAAGACCGGTCACGACAGCCAGCAGAAGATCGTCGTGATGCAGGAACTGAGCGGGTTCGGCGATCAAGTGGGGCGCTATGTGAGCGGGGTGAATCTCATGCTCACCCTGGCGGAGCTGTATCCGTCGGAAAAGCGGGATTACTTCCTGCAGCAGGCAGTGGACGAGTTGCTGGTTTGGGCGGAATACAAACACCTCCCCGGGCAGAGCGCTTTCTGGCAGGTGGTGCGTCTCGACGGTTCGCAGCCGCGGCGGGAGCAGGGCAACTACCGCGGGGAAGGCTTCCCGATGTTCTATGTGTTTGCGCGCGCTCACCGTCTGACGGGCAACCCGCGATTCTGGAGCGTGGCGCGCGACATCTTCCGGGGCTATGGTCGCGGCGATCTCGGAGCGGAGAGCGGGGAGGGCAGCCGGCTGGACTTTCAGGGGCAACATCGCGTTTTCCCGATCAAGACCCCCGGGGAGAAGCGCTACGACGGCTACCTGGTGCATGGATTGCTGGAGCTGTACCGCGCATCCGGCCGCCGGAGTCTGCTGGAGATGGCGTGCAAGATCGGCGACGACCTCGCGGCGCAGCTCTTCCGGAACCACCTGCCCCAGTACGTGCCGAATGCCCGCTACAGCCGGCTGGGCGAAGAGTGGCCGCTGGCTCTCGCGGACCTCGAAGCGGCCATCCAGGGCCGGCGGCTGGCGCCGGATGCGATTCATCCCCGTGGCAACATGCTGCTCCATATGCCGCACCGACACTTCAGCCCTCCGGCGCCTTCCGATCCGCGGGTGCTCGACAATCTGCTTTATCTGCAGCCGGAGTCATGAAGGCCACGCGACCACGCCTCCGTCCCCGTCGGGAAATAACTCGAGCCCGTACGATCACCTCGCCGCGTCTGCGCCGGCTCGCGTGGCGGTTGCTGGCGGCGCTGACGCTCGGCCTGCCGGCCGGTCGCGCGGCCGCGCCGCCGCCTCCGCCACCGCATCCGGAGGTGGGCCAGCGGATCAGTCTGGACGGGGTGGACTGGGCGCGGCCGGTTTTCCGGACGACGTTCGATCGCGCGGAGGATCTCCAGCCCTGGAAACTCGAGGGGGGCCGGCGGATGAGCATTGCGCAGGGCCGGCTCGTGCTGGAGAGCACGCCGGGGGATCGGGACAATCATCTCGTCTGCTGGTCGAGGACGTGGTTTCGGTGGCCTACGACGACGATGGCAGGACCGACGGACCGGTGTGGACGCACTCGGGCTGGCTCGCGTTGCGACAGATGGGACACACGGTCCGCTGTGACTACGACTGGTTGCGGGTCTTCCCGTGCCATCCGCGGTAGGGGTGACAGGCCGCGCAGCGGTCCGGCGCGACCGCCTGCCAGGCGCGTTCAATCCTCCAACGAGGCCCTCACCCGCGGGGCTTTTCAGCCGGGAAACGGCAGCGGCGTGTTGGGAGCCACGGCGTCCTTGGGCCAGGGATTTCCGGCGTTGAACACGAGCATGTCCTCCTCCGCCTCGATCTTGGCAAAGGTCTCGTTGATCTGTTCCTCCTTGGCCCACACGCGGAGGCTATTGAGGCCCAGGTGACGGATGAAAAAGGCGTACGCGGCCAGGCGTTTGCTCGGACCGTAGTCGTGGCCCTCCAGCGGAAAATGGGCGTTCGCCACGCGGTCGGCCGCACCATAGAGACCGTAGATGTGCAGGAGGTAGGGAAACTCCATCTCCGGCACATGCTTGGTCCAGTCCTGGCCGTTGGAGATGACCAACTGCGGACGCGGCGCGGTCATGGCCGCGATCTCGGCGTTGTTGGTCTTGTGGTGCGGCCCCCAGTGGATCGGCATCCCGCTCTCGCAGGCGCAGCCGCCGAAGAAATGGGCCGACACCTGGCAACTCGGCACCGCCACCGCCACGCGTTCATCCACGGCGGAGAGCATGAAGGTCTGCGATGCACCGCCCGAGTTTCCGGTCATGCCGATTCGCTTCGGATCCACCCCCTCGATGGAGGAGACAAAATCCATCGCGCGGATGCTGTTCCACAACGTCAGGCGCAGGATCTCGGGAACTTTGGCATGGCCCCAACCCGCCCGTTTGCTGTCGCCGTAGCCGACCATGTCGTAATGAAACACGACCGCACCCATCCGGGCGAGGACGGCACAGCGTGTCTGCCGCGAGGGCAGGAAGCGACCGCCGTGGCCATGCGCGGACACCAGACCGGCATACGGCGGTTTCAACCCGAGCGGACGATAGAGCGTGCCGGTGATATAGAAGCCGGGCCAACTGCGAATATAAACGCTCTCGGCCGTGTAGCCCTCGTAAATCCGCTGGTTGGAGTAGACGGGGTCGAGCGGCGGCTTTTCCGGCCGGTTGGTCAGTCGCACCGCCTGCAGCATGCCCTGGCGGATGGCGGCCTTGCGCTGCTCCCAACTCGCCAGATCCGGCGTGGCGGCTTGGAATGCCTTCAGTTCCGCCCGAGCCAGCTCGGGCGTCTGGGCATGCCCCACCCGCAGGCGCCAGCCGGCCGGCGGCGTCTGCGCCCGAGCGATCGAGCGGCCGCCCAGCGCGCCTCCCAGCAGCGCGAATGACGTGGACCTGAGGAAGCGACGGCGGGTGGGGTTTGACATGGCAGGGGCGACGGCAAGCGGTTGATTGACGCGGCGGGATGGAAACCGATCGAGCGGGATACGCCGGCCTGAAGTTCTGGAGTCGCGTTGGTCCTGGCAAGCAGTTCCACCCGCTCGGGCGTGCCGTCCCGCCGCCGGCGGCACTGGCACCGGCCGGATTGCTCCCATTCACGATCAGGTGAGGAGGCGGGCACGTCTCGACCCGCGGCGGTCGGGAAATTCTCGTAGCGAGAATCCGCACCCCGTCCGTCTTAGGCGCGAACCTGACGACCATGATATCCCCTCATCGCTTTTTCCGCGGGATCGGCGGCGGCTTGGCCCGGCAACTGGGCGCGGCGCTCGGACTCCTGCTCGCGCTCAGTAGTTTCGCCGCCGCCACCGCTCCCAAACGCAGCTACAACGTGCCGGCCGGCGATGCCGCCGTGGCTCTGCGGGTCTTCGCCGAGCAGTCCGGCCAGGAGATCATCTATCCGGCGGAATCGGTCCGCGGCATCCGCACCAATGCCGTCCGCGGCGAACTCACCGCGCGGGAGGCGCTCGACCGGCTGGTGGCCGGCACGGCGCTGACCGTCAACGCGTCGCGCAGCGGGGCGCTCGCCGTCAATCGCGCCAGCGACCCAAAAGCGCGCGAGGTGGCGTCCACTCCGGCGCCGGGCGGCCACCTCGGTGAAGCTACCGCCGGAACGGCCGGGACCGCGCCTGCGCCGACGGCCCCCGGAGGTCGTCCGGGACCGGGCGCCGGGGCCGGGTCTACAGCGGGTGGGGACGGGGAGACAATCGAGCTGAGTCCCTTCCTGGTCAGCGCCGACAAAGACGTGGGCTACGTGGCGACGAACACGCTCGCCGGCAGCCGCCTGAACACCTCGCTGCGCGACACGGCCGCGACGATCGCCGTATTGACCTCGGAGTTTCTCGCCGATGTCGGCGCCACCAGCCTCACCGAGGCGCTGGAGTGGGGCAACAACGTGCAACTGACGATGGCCGACGACGGCACCGCGACGAACGACAACAACTTCTTCAATCCGTCGCCGCGGTTCCGCGTGCGCGGGATCGCCGCCACGGTGACGCGCAATTACTTCGACTGGGACCTGCCGATGGACACCTACAACCTGGAGCGCATCGAGGAGGCGCGCGGACCGAACTCGATTCTGTTCGGCATCGGCTCGGCCGGCGGCGTGATCAACAGTTCGACCAAACAGGCGGTGACGGGCCGCTCCTTCCGGCGGGCGGAGGCGGCGACGGGTTCGTTCGGGGGCTACCGCGGCTCCTTCGACGTGAACCAGGCCGCGCTGAGCGGGCGGCTCGCGGTGCGCGTCAACGCGGTCTACGACCACGCGGGCAGTTTCCGCACGCATATGGAGACCAACCGGCGGCGGGTGCATCTGGCGGCCAAATACAACCTGATGGAGAACACCCGGATCCGGGCGGAGTACGAGACGGGTGACAACCGCGACGTGATCGCCGCCGGCGGTCTGATGGACGCGGTGTCGCCGTGGCTGCGGGCGGGGCGGCCGACCTACGCGAGCAATGTCGCGGCCAACGCGGCCGCCGGGGTGGGCCGCTATGGCACCGGCGCCCGCATCACCTACATCGGCAACAACGCCACGTTGATCAACCTGGCGGCTCGTAACTTCGGCACGAATACCTCGCTGTCGGTGATCGATCCCCGGATCGCCACTCCCGCCATCAACCCCGGCGGGCCGGGCCAGCAGCGCAACCAGCACTTCCAGGCCGTATCCGCCTTTCTGGAACACCGGTTCAACCGCCACCTTTTTCTCGAGCTCGCCTACAATCATCAGGAGGGCAATTCGCTGGCCCACCAGGGCGCGGCGGCGGCCCACACCGGCAACCAGCTCTCCTTCGATCCCAACCTCACCCTGCCCACCGGCGCCGCCAATCCCTACGGCGGCAGTCTCATGCTGGACACCACGTGGCTCCGCCGGATCAACCGCCCACGCGCGGACAACACCCGGCTGAGCGTTTCCGGCGAAAAGGATTTCGGCCGCTGGGGCCACTACCGCCTCGCCGGGCTTGCGGAGTACGAGTTCCGGGTGACCCGTTCCGGGCCGGAAATCGAGGTCTGGGCGGGCTCGCCCTTCAATGCCGCTTCCCCGGAGATCGCCGCCAACCAGGTCTACCGGCGAAACTACCTGACCGAAGGCGACTGGAACACCTATTACGTCAATGCCCCGACCACCCACGGCCTGATCCAGAATCAGACGGATCCGGTGACCGGGCGGACACTCACCTCGACCTGGGTTCCGCAGAGCGCCCAGCAGCAGGAGGACCCGACCTATCAGACCACCCTGCTCCTGGGCGGCCAGGCGCGCTACCTCAAGGACCGGCTGGTGTTCGGCTTTGGCCTGCGGCGCGATCGGCGCGACGTCACCGATCGCGGCACCCGCCGCAATCCGGCGACGAACTTCTGGGAAATCGACTACGCCTCTGCGACAAAGTACACCTACGAGGGCCGGACGCGCACGCTGGGCGTAATGGCGCACCTCACGCGCTACCTCTCGGCATTCTACAACCGGGCCGACAACTTCGGGCTGCCGCCGATCAACCTGCGCGTGCTACCGGATTCGTTGCCCCCGGGCAATCCGGAGGGGAAGGGCGAGGATGTGGGACTCGCGCTGACGCTGCTCGACGGCCGGCTCTACGCCCGGGCGCTGTATTACCGGTCGGGTACGGTCGGGTCGGCCGGTCCGCACGGTTTCGGCGGCAGCAACACCGCGCCCGGCGTGATCACGACCCAGGTGTTCGACGCGCTGGTGGGCGCCGGCCTGATGGGCCGCGACGACGCGGATGCCCGGCGGGTGGACGCCAACGGGGTCACCTACGATCGCACCTCCGAGGGCTACGAGTTCTCGCTGACGGCCAACCCCACGAAGAACTGGCGGGTGCAGGCGAACTACTCGATCACTTCGAGCTTTGAGGAAAACATCGGGAGTGAGCTCGCGGCCAGGGCGGCGGAGATCCTCCCTTACCTGAAGCGCTTTCCGCAGACGCTGCCCACCGCCAACGGCTCGACCATCGGCGGAGTGATCGCCCGTTTCGAGGAGGCGATGGTGCAGCAATTCGATCTCAACGGCGAGGACGTGGGTGGCAATCGCCGGCACAAGGTGAACGTCTTTGCGCGCTACACGATTTCCGAGAGCCGGCTGAAGGGGTTGTATCTGGGTGGCGGTTACCGGCATCAGAGCAAGAACGTGGCCGGGCGCGACGCCGCCAGCGGCGAACTGCTCCATGGTCGATCGTACTGGCTGGCCGACGCCCTGATCGGCTACCGCTTCGCGCGCCCGCCGCTGCCGTTGATCCGCCGACTTTCGCTCCAACTCAATGTGGCCAACGTGTTCGACGAGGATGCGCCGCTGGTCACGATCCTCGTGCCCAATCCGGTGCGACCCCAGCGCATCGTACCGGTCGCCCCGCGCACCTGGCGCCTGGCGGCCAATGTCGAGTTCTGAGGCCGGGCGGTGCACCGCGGGCACGCCGCACCCGGGCTCGCGTCGGCAAGCCGAAGGCGGGAGGATCGCCGGATGAAATCGTCACGGGAAACAGGCCGCAGCGGCGCGGCGGCACGCTGGCTTTGCAGTGGATTCGGTGCGCGGTCCCAGCGCTCAGCTTGGCTCGCGGCGCTCACCACGGCCGGCGCGATCCTCGCGCAGCCGGCGCCGCGGCCGGAGGTTCCGACGCGCCAGCTCGCCGCGGTCGAGGCGGCGGGGCGCGAGGTGCGGGCGCGACTGGGCAACCGCGCGCTGGCCGAGGCGGGTCTCCTCGACGTCACCGCGGCGCCCTATCACGCCGACCCGACCGGGCGGCGGGACGCGACCGCCGCACTGCAGGCGGCGATCCGGGATGCCCGCGACGCCCGCTTGATCTGCCACCTGCCCGCGGGGCGCTACCTCGTGTCCGACACCCTCAGCGGGATCCAGGGCGTGGTGGAGTGGGATCACTGGCCGCATGAAGGCTTCGCCGATCCCTGGTTGTCGACGGCGTCGTTCGAGTATCCCTGCGTGTTGCGCGGCCCGGCGGAAGGCGGTCGCGCCGTCCTCGTACTGGCGGACCGGGCGCCCGGCTTCGGCGACTCAGCGCGTCCGAAACCCGTCCTGCATTTCTGGGCGCGGTCCTTCGACGCCAAGCTCCGCGATCGGCCGCAGCCGAACATCAACTTCAACCAGATGATCATCGATGTGGACCTCGAACTCGGGCGCGGCAACCCCGGCGCGGTCGGCATCCACCATCAGGGGGCCGAAGGTTCGGTGATCGAGGACGTTACCATCGACGCGACCGGCGCCTTCGCGGGCGTGCAGACGGCACCCGGCTCGGGCGGGGCGATCCACGGCGTGACTGTGCGCGGGGGGCGGTTCGGCCTCTATCTTCGCAACGCCGAGCGCGGGCTGAAAGGCAGCCAGCCGGCGCCGGTTGCGAGCGGGCTGCGCCTGGAGGGCCAGACGGAGTATTCGATCCTCTATGACGGGCGTGGGCCGCTGACGGTGGTCGGCGCGGAGATCGACGGCGCCGGGATCCGCTCCGACTGCGCGCCGGGCGAGTACTGGAACGGGGCCCTCAACCTGGTCGATGTGGCCATCCGGCTGAAGGCGGCGGGACCCGCAGTGGCGTCGAACCACTCGGTGGCGGCGGAAAACCTGTACGTGGAGAACGCTGCGGTGGCGGTGCAGATCAAGGACGAGTGGCGCCTGCCCGGCCAGCCAGCCGGATGGGCCCGGATCGAACGCCTGGCGGCGCCGGCCGCGAACCGCGCGCCGGAGCTCGCGGGCGGGCAGGTGCGGCCGGACGATCTCTGGATCGATGGACGAAAGGTGGCCGCGCCGCCGGGTGTGGTCGCTGCGGTCGCGCCGCCGGACCGGGCGGGATTGCGGCAACGGCACGCCTGGCCGCGGCCGTTCCCTTCACGCGAATCGCCGGGGGCGGTCAACGTCGCCGCCGCCCCGTATCACGCCCAAGGAGACGGGCGCAACGACGACGGCCCCGCGTTGCAGCGGGCGATCGACGGGCATGAGATTGTGTACCTGCCGAAGGGCACGTATGCGGTGGCGCAGCCGTTGCGCCTCCGGGCGCGGACGAAGCTGATCGGCACGGGCAACATCCAGACGGTGATCACGGCCCTGCCGGGCGCCCCGGCGTTTGCCGATCCCGATGCCCCCGCGCCACTGATCGAGACGGTCGACGATCCCGCGGCGGAGACGGTGCTCGCGTTCGTGAAGCTGCTGGTGCCGGTGCGGAATCCCTGCGTGTACGCGCTGCGCTGGCGGGCCGGACGGCGCTCGGTGGTGCGCAACGTGTACCCCATCCGGGAGCCGTCCCACCCGCACGGCGCCCCGCTGAACCACCCCATGGTGCGCATCGAGGGCGCCGGCGGCGGGCGCTGGTACACCCAGGTCCTGCTGCACTGGTGGGACCAGGGCCCGGATTACCGGCACCTGTTGATCGACGGCACCCGGGAGCCGCTGGCGTTCTACATGCTCGAGCCCCAGCACGGCCGCGGCACCACCCTGGTGGAGGCGCGAGACGCGCGAAACCTGGACATCTTTTCCGTCAAGATGGAGGGCGATTTCGGCGTGCTGACCTTCCGGGACAGCCGGAACTTCCGGCTTTTCGGCCTGGCGGGCAACGGGATGCCGGCGCGCGGCTACTCCCTGGTCACCCTCGAGAACTGCACCGACTTCCTGCTCGCGAACCTCCATCCACAGTTCAAACGCCTGGGCCACTGGGGCGCCCTCGGCACCGCGCATCATCCGGCGGGCTGGTTCCGGGTGATCGATCGGCCGGCGCCGGGCGTACCAGAGGTTCGGATACCCGGCACCCAGCAGTTCGCGCTGTACCAGCGGGGCCGGCCGGAGGGTCCGGCCGACCGCCACCGCGCGCGTCCCTGAGCGGCCGGTCAGCGCGGCCCGGCGCCCGGACCGCGGCGCTGGAAGTGGGCGCGGAACTCGGGGGTTCCCATCGTCTCCCAGAGGCGCGCTCCAAACGCCGGCCGCGGGAGGTAGAGCAGGCAGCACACGCGACTAGCCACCAGTCCAAACGGCGCGCCGAACCAGACCAGCGCGGCGGTGGCGAGGTAGAACAGCCCGAGCGCCCCCGCCCACGCGTAGGTTTGCACCCCGAACTCGATCGCGGGCAGATCCCGCGTGACGAGGTGCAGCGGCGCCAGCGAACCGAGTATCACCACGCCCACGAAGCCGTGCGTGCGCGCCACCCACACGACCGCCTCGGGGGGACGGGCCATGGCGCGGTGCCGCGACGGGGCGGTTATTTCGCGGCCGCGGCGGCGGCGGCAAACGCCTTCGCCTTCGCGGTGATCGCGCTCCAGTTTTTCTCCTTCAGCGCCTTGGCATCGACGAGCGAGCTGCCGGCCGCGGTGGCGAAGGCGCCGGCCTTCAGGAACTCGGCCACATTGTTTTCGTTCACGCCGCCCGTCGGCACGAGCTCGACCTGCGGCAGCGGCGCCTTCACCGACTTGATGTAGCCGGGGCCGAAGAACTCCGCCGGGAAAATCTTCGCCGCATCCGCCCCCGCCTCCCAGGCGTTGAGGATCTCCGTCGGTGTGAACGCACCGCAAAAAACCGGCACGCTGTAGCGCCGGCACAGCGTGATGACCTCGGGCCGCAGCGCCGGGGTGACGATGAATTTCGCCCCGGCCAGGATGCCGGCCCGCGCGGTCTCGGCGTCGAGCACCGTGCCAAGACCGAAGAGGAAATCCGGCAGCTCCGCGGTCGCCTTTTCGAGCATCCGGATCGCGCCCGGCGTCGTCATGGTCAGTTCGATGCTGGTCAGCCCGCCCGCGGCGAGTGCCTTGGCGCAGTCGAGCAGGCCGTCCGGCGACTCGGCGCGAATCAAGGCGATGACCCGTTCGGCGCGGAACTTGGAGAGGATGGCTTCTTTCTTCATGCGAGGAGTCAGGCTGGCGCGAGGGTCGGAGGGAGGGAAACCAATTCCAGCGGCCAACGGCGGCCGGGTGCCCGCCCGGTATCCCGGCCGCCTGCGTGCGCCCTTGCGCCTTCCCGGGGAATCCTCCTTAACGACCCGGTGCACCCCGCCCCGCTCTTTCGCCCCGCCCTGATGCTGATCGCCGTCCTCACGGCCCCGTTCGCGCGCGCCCATGCGGTCGCCACCGACATGGTCCAGGCCGCCGCCACCTTCCTCGCGTCGCTCGACGCCGCGCAACGACGGCTGGCGACCTATCCCCTCACGGATGCCGAGCGTGAGAATTGGAACTTCGTCCCCCTGGCGCGGCAGGGCGTGCCCTTGAAGAAGCTGACGACGGACCAGCACGCGCTCGGCCTGGCCCTGCTGCGCACCGGCCTCAGCCACACCGGCATGGCGCGCGCCCATGCCATCATGGCCCTTGAACTCGTGCTCAAGGAGCTCGAAAAGGACACCAAGGGCCGCCGCGATCCGACGCTCTACTACCTGACCTTCTTCGGCGAACCGAGCGCCGCGCAGTCGTGGGGCTGGCGCTTCGAGGGCCATCACCTGTCGTTCAACTTCACCATCGTGGACGGCCGTCACGTCTTCTTCGCGCCGTCCTTCATCGGCAGCAATCCGGCTGAAGTGCGCGCCGGCCCGCGCCAGGGCGAACGCGTTCTCGCCGAGGAGGAGGATCTGGGTCATGCGCTCGTCAATTCGCTCGACGCCGCCCAGCGCGCGGCGGCCATCATCGCGCCGGTGGCGCTGAAGGAGATTGTCACCACCAACCGGAAACGTGTCGACCCCCTCAAACCGGAGGGCATCGCCGCTTCGCGGCTCACGCCGGTCCAGCGCGAGCACCTGGTCGCGCTGATCAAGCTGTACCTCGCGCGCTGGCGCCCGGAGCTGGCGGAGGAGACCTTCGCGAAGATCGCCGCCGCGGGCCTGGATCGCGTGACCTTCGCCTGGGCGGGAAAAACCGACCGCTCCGGCGCACGCTATTACCGGATCCAGGGGCCAACCTTCCTGGTCGAATTCGACAACTTCCAGAACCAGGCGAACCACATCCACACCACGGTGCGCGACTTCAAGGGCGATTTCGGCCACGACCTTCTCGCCGAACATTACGCGCGCGACCACGCCAAGCGCTGAGACCGCGCGCCCGCCCGAGCCAGCAGCGGCCCGCCGCGATTCCCGGCCGTTTCGTTCCCGCTGCCCGTTTCGGGTCGCCGTTGATCACCGGGAGGATCGCCGCCGGCGGCGGGGGAGTAACCCGCGGGCCCTCAACCCGCCGCGACCTCGAACAGCGCCTCGACGGTGCCCAGGTAGGTTTGCGGGGTGACGCGGTCCCACGACTCGCTGCGGGCATTGTTGTCGCCGCTCATCAGCCAGCCTCCGCGATCGCGCAGGACCGCGCGGTGCAGCAGGCTTTGACGCGCCTCGGACCGGGCGTCCGGGCGCCCGAGATACACGAGAAGCTGGCGTTTCCGGATCGATTCGTAGTCGTGCTTCTTGATCACGACAAACACCCGCCCGCGAATCAGCGGCTCCATGCTCGGCGTGCCGGACGTCTGGATGACGGTGCCGTCGATGGCCGCCGCCAGCCGCACCGCCTCCTGCAGGGCTTCGGTGGCTGTGGCGCACCTCATCTTGGGCGGATTGGGATCGGTCCTCGATCCCGTCGGGGTGAGCGTGGCGCCGCCGGCCAACGCGCCGGCCGCCAGTCCCAGCCACACGCAGAACCCGGCCAGCCACCACGACGGGTGTCGGCGAGGGGAGGGAGGGCAGGCGCGCGTCATGGCGCGCTCAGGATAGAAAAACGACGGGGCCGGAAGTATCCGGGCCGACCCGCAAAGCGGCCTACGAGATCCCGCAACGGGAATCCCCCCACGCTGGCCCCCGGGAGATCACCCCAACTTCCGCGGCGGGAGGTTTGTCCGGTGCTGGCAGCCCGGGCGGTTATGACAGAATCCGCCAAGTTTGCGCTCGACGGGCAGGCTGGGACGGCAATTCTCGGCCCCGCATCAGGAACGAGTCGGCCTTCGCGGCCGGCTCCGCCAACCGGGCCGGGAGCGGCCACGGTGGATCGGGGGAGACCCCGGATGTGCGAACCTCACCCGGGGTTCGAACCAGAAACGCTCCCGAAGACGCAGCCGACCTGATGCCCGGGTCGGCTTTTGTTTTCCCCTCCTGATGCGCGATTCCTCCTCACCCGAACCTCCCGCATCATGAATCCGCTCTCTCTCCTGCCCAGCATCCGCGTCAGCCTGGAGAACCCGAACCACCACCTGTGGAACAACCACGGCACCTGGTTCCTCCACTACACCGTCCACCCCACCCCGTTCACCAAGGAGCGCATCCGCCGTTCCCTCGGCACCAAGGACGTGCAGGTCGCGCGCGAGCGGCGTGACTCGTTCTTCGCCCTGCTGGCCGCCGACGCCGCCCGGAGCACGACCGCGCGCGGCCCCGCGTTGCGCAAGGCCGTGGCGGCGTAAGCCGCGGTTCCGCTGCCCGGCTGGCCGCCTGGTTCCGCGTCGAAACGATCGCCTTGTAGCGACGAGCGTGAGCGAGTCGAACTCACCCGCTGCGAAAAGCGCGAGGTCGCGACGAGCGTGAGCGAGTCGGACTCACCCGCTGCGAAAAGCGCGAGGTGGCGACGAGCGTGAGCGAGTCGGACTCACCCGCTGCGAAAAGCGCGAGGTCGCGACGAGCGTGAGCGAGTCGGACTCACCCGCTGCGAAAAGCGCGAGGTGGCGACGAGCGTGAGCGAGTCGGACTCACCCGCTGCGAAAAGCGCGAGGTAGCGACGAGCGTGAGCGAGTCGGACTCACCACGACTCTCCTGCCGCGCCTACCCCACCCGGCAGGGCAGCAGCGCGGCGTCCTGCATCCCGTGGATGATTTTCTTGTCGGGCGGGCAGAAGGTTGCGAGGGCGCCCGACAGCCGGGGCCGCCCCCCCACCAGGAAATAGTAGGGACAGAGTCGCAAACGGCCGGTCTTCCGGGCCACCGTCACGGCGGCGGAACCGTGCCCGGCCGGCACATACACCGGGTGCTCGAGTCGGCGCGGTTTCCGGTAAGCCTGCAGCACGTGCAGGTGGGTCTGGGCGAGCGCGATGGCGCGTTCGATGCCCTGCTGCCATTCCTCCCGCGAGCTGTCGCTGCCGAGCACGACACTCCGCGCGCCCCACGCCGTCTCGTGGTAGCCGCTGATCTTGATGATGAGCTCGCGTTCGCGCTGGGAAGCCCCGGCGAGGTCGCGCCAGTCGTTCAGCGCCCGGCCGCCGGCACGCGGGCCGTCGAGCACCGCGCCGGGCGGCAGCGGCGCGGGATCCATCACCCACGACGGCGGGATGAGCCCCCGCAGCAGCGTCAGGGCCGGCGCACTGAGGGTCTCGGCCCAGAAGTCCTGCAACAGGTGATGGTGAAACAGCGCCAGTCCGAGTTTCTCCTCCTGGAAGGGCCGCAGGGGTGGCGTGATCACGACCTCGCCCGCGGCCCAGGCCTCGAAGAGGAACCGCTGCGTCCGGAGGTTCTCGAGGTCGAACAACTCGAAGAAACGGTAGAGGATGTCGATGCGCTCCGGATTGCCCTCGATGTCGAAATACAGCGCGTTCTCGAGCGGAAAGAGCTCCTCGGGTCGGAGGCAGAAGACCCGTTTGCCCTGCAACTGCAACTGGTCGGCCAGCCACTGCATCTCCGGACGGTACGTTGCCGCCTCGTCGCTCACCACCAGCGCGATCACCGGATTGCGCACCGCCGGTCGGAGGCCGGCGAGCGCGGCGTGAAAGTTTGCGATCATCTGGTCGCCGGCGCCGAGGATGCCGCGGGCGCGGGGCGAAATCGTCCCGCCCTCAGCCTCGTTGGCCGGAGGGGGGCCGCCGCCCCGTGTCCCGGAGCCCGCACCTGCCTGCGCGGCGTCCCCGCCCTGCGCCGGGGATTCCCCTTCGTACAGCCGGTTCAGAAAAGCGGTGAGTCCGATGCCACCCGGCACCGAATCCAGCTCGGTCAGGACAAAGCCGTGGTCGGTGAGCAGCAGGTCCGGGCGCAGCACGGGCGGCAGCGCGCCGCGGTTGCCGGCATCGCGCGCGTGGGCGACGAGCGCGAGCGGTTTGCCGCGATCAAGGTAATCGGCCACCCAGGGCGTGAGCAGCGGTTTGTTGCGCAGCAGATTCTTCCCGGCGGCGGAGCGCAGGTAGAGCGTCTCGAGGGCCTGCTGAAACTCGAGGCAGGCCGCCCCGATGGCTTCGAGCTGCGCCACCTGCTCGGGCGTGAGCGGCCACGGCTCCGGCGAGAGCTGCCAGGTCTTGTCCTCGAACAGCGGCTGGGCCGCGAGCGCGGCGCGGATGGCTTCGTGGGACAGGCTCATGCGAATGCCGAGCGGGGGAGGAACCCATGCCGGGGCGTTGCCGGCGGCGGCCCCCGCGAGCCGGCGCCGCGGCGCCACCCGGGCGGCCCCCGGCGCTCCCGTCACTCGTCCATCTGGATCTCCTTGTTGCGGTGGCGCGGGCAGCCGGCGCGCAGCCAGGCGTTGATGAAGCGATCGAGGTCGCCGTCGAGCACGCCCTGGGTGTCGCTCGTGCTCACCCCGGTGCGCAGGTCCTTCACCATCTGGTAGGGCTGGAGCACATAGCTGCGGATCTGGCTGCCCCAGCCGATCTCGCCCTTCTCGCCGTAGAACTTGTCCATCTCGGCGCGCTGCTCGTCCTGCCTTTTCTCATACAGGCGCGCCTTCAGCACGCTCATCGCGCTGGCGCGATTCTTGATCTGCGACCGTTCGTTCTGGCAGACCACCACGATGCCCGTGGGCAGGTGCGTGAGACGCACCGCCGAGTCGGTGGTGTTCACCCCCTGGCCGCCCTTGCCGGACGAGCGGTACACGTCGACGCGGATCTCGTTGTCCGGGATCTCGATGTTAATCTCCTCGTTGATCTCGGCGATCACGTCGACGGCGCAGAACGAGGTGTGCCGCCGTTTGTTGGCGTCGAAGGGGCTGATGCGCACCAGGCGGTGCACGCCGCGCTCGGCCTTGGCGTAGCCGTAGGCGTTCTCGCCCTTGATCAGCATCGTCGCCTTGCTGATGCCGGCCTGATCGCCCACCTGCACATCCTGCAGCTCGACGGTGAAGCCGCGGCGCTCGGCCCAGCGGTTGTACATGCGGAACAGCATGTCGGCCCAGTCGTTCGACTCGGTGCCCCCGGCGCCGGACTGAATCGAGAAGATGGCATTGTTGCGGTCGAACTGCCCGGTGAGGAACGCGCCGATCTCGATCGCATCGAGCTCCGACACCATCCCGGCAACCTGGTCGTCGAGCTCGCGCGCGTAGGTCTCGCGCTCGACGCCGTCGGCCGCCTCGACCAGTTCCACCATCACCCCCACGTCGTCGACCTTCTTCTGGAAGGCGACCACCGGGAGCACGGACTTCTTCAGGCCGTTGAGTTTGCCGATGTGTCTCTGGGCGCGCTCGTTGTTGTCCCAGAACGTCGGCGCCCCCATCTCGGCCTCCAGGGCCTCGATTTCGCGGATCTTCTGATCGACGTCAAAGAAACCTCCACAAGTGGCCGGCGCGCTTCTTGATGTTCTCGATGTGGTTGAAGGTTTCGGGTGCGATCATGAGTGAAAGTGAGGGTGAGGGTGAAAGTGGCGGTGAGAGGGAGCAGGAGGAGGTGGCGGAGGAGCGGGAAACGACGGCCGGAAAGGGACTGAGGGAAAGCGGGATCGCCGAAAGCACAAGTGCGCATTCCGGGTCTTCGCGCGCCCCGGCCCTCGGGCCGAGGCCGGGGGTTGCATCCCAGCGCCGGTTGGTGCGGTGTCTCGCGTGATGAACCCGACTCGCCGTGCACGCCTCGGAGCTGCCGGTGGCGATGCGCTGCTGGCGATCACGGCCGCGGTGATCGTGCTCGGCTGCTTTGCCCCGCGGTTCGTGGTCTGGCGCGGCCTCGGCATTCCGGACCTGCTCGGCTTCCCGGAATTGAATCGCGCAACGGACGCGTTGCGCCAGCTCGAGGAGCCGTTCGCTTCCATCGCCAGCCCGTCCAACCGCGTGCTCGAGTGGCGGCTCCTGTTTCCCATGCTGGGCGGGGCGTTGCGGCTGCCGCCTTGGCTCTACCTCGCGTTGCCGGCCGCCGGGTGCCTGGCGTCGCTGGTCTTCGCCGCGGGGCGCTTGCGGGGCGCGGGCTGGCGGCGCGACGAGGCGCTGGCGGTGCTGCTGCTCGCCGCCTCCGGGCCGTGGTTCCTGGTCTCGACCGGCTGGCTCGCCTATTTCGATTCCTGGCTGGTGCTGGCGTTGCTCGTGGTGATCTTCGCGCCCTCCCGGGTGGCGCTCGCCGGGGCGGTCGCGCTCGCTCCGTGGATCGACGAACGCTTCGTGTTCGTCCTGCCGGCGGCCCTGCTGGCGCGGGGGTGGCGGCGGGCGCGCCAGGTTCCGGCGACGGAGCGCGCGGCGCCCCCCTGGACGGATGCGGTGACGGCGGCGTTGGCGCTGGCGCCGTTTCTCGGGGTGCGGCTCGGCGCGGCGGTGGTGGGGGCGGGTGGAGACGGGGCGGCGCTGCGCGACATCTTCGCCGGGCGGCCGGAAGGGTTTCCCTGGCGGGGGGCGACGGCGGGAATCTGGGAGGGGCTGCGTTGCGGGTGGCTGGCGGTGGCGGTGTTCGCGGTGGGAGTGGCCCGGAGTGGCCCGGAGGATCGCCGGCGGGGCGCGTTGCTGGCCCTCACGGCCCTGGCGGCGTTGGCGGTGATGCTCGGGCTCGCCGCCGACTTCAGCCGGTCGGCTGCCATGCTCGTGCCGCTCCTGCTGGTGGTGCTGATGATCGGCTGGCCGCAGCCGGTCGGCCAGCGGCGGATTTTCGTCTGGATCCTCGCCGGGCTGAACCTGCTCCTGCCGGCGCATCACGTGGTGAACGCGGAGCGCGTCGCGGTGCACTCCCTCCGGCACGAGTGGAACGCGTGGCGTTCGCCGCCCGAAATCCTGCGCGCCGACCGCTACAACGTGCGCGCGACCGAACTGCTGCTCTCCGGCCGCGTGGACGAGGCGCTGGTCCCGCTGCGCCACGCCCTGCAGTTGGAGCCGGATTTCCTGCCGGCCCTCTTCAACCTGAGCCGCGCGCTGGGCCAGCTCGGTCGCGGGCCGGAGGCGCTGGCCGCCGCGGAGCGGGCGCGGGCGCTCGATCCGCAACAGCCCCGCGCCTGGTACCTGCGGGCGGCCGCGCGTCGCCTCACCGGCGACCTCCGCGGCGCCCGGGCGGACCTCGATCAGGCGGCCGCGCTCGCACCGCCGGCCGACCCGGTGCGCGATCAGATCGAGGCGCTCCGCGTCGAGTTGCGCCGGGCGCTTTGACTCCACGGAATTTCGCGAAATAGTCCGCCGCTCCGTTCTCCCCCACGCCATGTCCGCCCGCCTTAGATTCCTTCTCTCCCTGTTCGCGCTCGCCATGACCGCCTCGTCCTCCGCTTCCACCGCCGCTGCGTCCAAGACCGAATCCCTCGTCCTCGGCGGCGGCTGTTTCTGGTGCACCGAAGCCGCCTACGAACTCCTGCCCGGCGTGAAAGCCGTCGTCAGCGGTTACGCCGGCGGGCATGTGCCGAACCCCACTTACGAGCAGATCGGCACCAAGAAAACCGGCCACGCGGAGGTCATCCGCATCGATTACGACCCCGCCGTGGTCTCGCTCGAGCGGCTCCTCGATTACTTCTGGCACGTGCACAACCCCACCCAGGTCGGCGGGCAGGGCAACGACATCGGGCCGCAGTACCGATCGATCATCCTCTACGCGAACGCCGCGCAGCAGGCCGCCGCCGAGAAGTCCCGGGCGAAGGCCGCGCAGGAGTTTCGCGACCCCATCACGACCGAGATCGTGGCGCTGGAGAAATTCTGGGTCGCGGAGGACTACCACCAGGACTACTTCCGCCGCAACCCGCACGCTGGCTACTGCGCCTACGTCATCGCGCCGAAGATCAAGAAGCTCGAAAAGCAGATCGCCGCGGAGAAGAAGTAGGTGCTCCCGCCGCTCGTTTCCGTCGTCCTGCCGGTGCGCGATGCCGCCGGCACCGTCGGCCGGGCGATTGCGAGCATCCAGGCGCAGACGTTGCACGACTGGGAACTCGTCGTCGTGGATGACGGGTCGATCGACGGCACGGCGGACGTGCTCGCGGCCCGGGCGCGCAGCGAGCCGCGCCTGCGCGTGCTGCGTCGCCCCGCCGAGGGGCTGGTGCCGGCGTTGAACGCGGGGCTGGCGGCGGCGCGGGGGGAGTTCGTGGCGCGGCTCGATGCGGACGACGAGGCCCTGCCGGACCGGCTCGCGGCCCAGGTGGAATTTCTCCGCGCACCCGCGCAGCGGGAGGTTGGCGTGGCGGGCTGCCTCGTCGAGCACGCCGGCGACCGCGCGGCCCAATCCGGCTACGCGCTGCACGTCGACTGGCTCAACACGCTGGTGACTCCGGAGGCGATCGCGCTCAACCGTTTCGTGGAGGCGCCGGTGGCGCACCCGAGCGTGCTGTTCCGCCGCGAACTGGTCGCGCGCCACGGCGGTTATCGCGCGGGCGATTTCCCGGAGGACTACGAGCTGTGGCTGCGCTGGCTGGACGCCGGCGTGCGCTTCGCGAAGGTGCCGCGGGTGCTGCTGCGCTGGCACGATCCACCGGCGCGCCTCTCGCGCCGCGATCCACGGTACGCCCCGGAGGCCTTCTTCCGGCTGAAGGCCGGGTGGCTCGCGCGGTGGTTGCGGGCGGAGGGAATCGGCCTCGCCGGGTCCGCGCGCCCGCTCTGGGTGTGGGGCGCGGGCCGCCCGACGCGGAAACGCGCCGCCCACCTGGAAGCGCACGGTGTGCGGATCGCGGGGTACATCGACGTGGACCTGAAGAAATTCACGCCCGCGCTCGGCGGCACCGGCGTGCCTGTGGTGGGCCCGGAGTCGCTGCCGCCGGCGGCGGAGTCCTTTGTGCTGGGCTGTGTTTCCACGCGCGGCGCGCGGGATTTGATCCGCGGCGAACTTGCCCGCCGCGGCCGCGTGGAGGGCCGCGATTTCCTCATGGCCGCGTGAGTGGCGCCGCGCGGGGCCCACCGATCCTGCCGCTCGCCCCCCGGGAACCCGGGCGATCCCCCGTGCGCCCCCCCCGGGCGGTTCGTCACGTATTGCGTGACAAAGCCCGACGCGCGGCTCCCTCCGTGCCCGATCGGTTTGTCACGCATCACGTGACAAGTCCCGTCGTGCCCCTCCCTCTTTTCGCGCCCGACCGGTTTGTCACGTAATACGTGACAACAGGCACGGAGGGAGCGACGGACGGGCGCAGGGTCCGCGGGAGCGCCGGTCTCCCGCGCGGAACCGTGCGGCTGCGGATTCCGCGTGGCGTTCTTGTCACGTGATACGTGACGAGCGGCGTTGCGGTGGCGGCGGCGGGCGCCCTGCCGGGTCGACGAAGTCGGGGCGAGCCACGACAGAGTTGCGCCGCCCCGGGGCGGGAATTTCGGTGAAGAACCTCTTGAAGAGCCTGAAATTTCCGGGCTACACCGGCGCGATGCATCGGGGCGAAACGGCGCGGCATGCGCGGCTCAAGGCGCTCGCGCTGGGGTGGGCGCAGGCGCGGGGCTTTGCGATCGCCGCGACCGAGGTCCGCGTGCCGCGGAGCGGGTATCGCGCGGATGTGGCGGCGCTGGGCCGGGGGCGGGACGGCCGCAGCGCGGTTTTCGAGTGCAAGCAGGCGCGGGCGGATCTGCTGAAGGATGCGCATGCCGAGGCGGCGACGCGCGGGCGGCTGGCGGAACTCCTCGCGCGCCGGCGCACGCTCGAGGAACTGCTGGCGGTGCACCGGCCGGACCTGCGCCGTGGCGAGGCGCTCTGGCCGGAGTACGACGCCTGGGATTTTTCGGCGCTCGAGCACCGCGCCTACCGCGAAGTGCTGGAGGAGCTTGCGACCTGCCAGCGCCGGCTGCATCGCGGGACGAAGTTTGCAAAGATGTTCCGCTACCGATGCGCCGATCTGCTGTATCTGGTGGTTGAGGACGACATTTTTGCCGAGGCGGAGATCCCGGCCGGCTGGGGATTGCTCGTGCGTGTGCCCGCCGCGACGGGCGAGGGAGCGGGCGAAACGCTGCGGCTGGCGCGGGCGCCGGCGCGGCTCGACGCCGGACCGGATCAGCGCGCGGCGTTGCTCGAGTCCATCGCCCTCGCCGCCACGCGTGCCGTGCATCGTGTGGCGGGGGTGGGCGCGTCCGGGGGCGGAGCGAGGATCCTCCCATGAGGCGCACCTTCGGGAGCGGCGCTGACGGAGCCTACACCTTATACGGATCTTTTTTCGATAGCCAATAC
>CAZDGC010000068.1:37053-39678 GCA_964504885.1 uncultured Opitutus sp. | reverse complement strand
GCCGGGAGAGGCAGCGTCCTGCCCTCAAACCTCCTCGCCAGCATCACGCAGGGCACTGGCTTCAAGCTCCGCACTGAGGAAGAAGCCAACGTCACGCAATCGCTGCAGAAGCGCGGACACCGACGAGATTTCACCGCGACGTTTGGCTTCGATCAGCACGCCGATCACCCCGGTGGCGCGAAGTCCAAGACGGCGGGCCACTCGCCGTCCCGCAGCCTCGTCCATCAAGAAAAGGTCGGCGGGAATTTCCCGGGCGAGCAGGATGGCTTCGGTTTCACCGGCATCAAGGCGCTCGGCCCAGCCCAACGGGTTGGGACGCGTCGGCGCCGCATGACGAATCAGCCAAATCGGGGCGGCCGTGGCCTCCGGTAAGAATACTTCGCGCCAGACCGCATCGGGCACATGCACCTCACCGTAGAGGTGCGGCAGCAGCGCTTGCGCACCGATGCGCTCCAATGCGATGAGTACCGAGGAATCACCGACGACGATCACAGCCGGCCGAGTGCACGCAAGTCCGCCAAGTCAGACTCCAAGTCCGCCACCGTGAACGGCGCCTCGACCTTGTGCTTCGCCAACTCATCCATGAAAGCCCGTCGATTCAAGCCGGCAAGTTCGGCGCAGCGACCAGTCGAAAGCGTGCCGTCGCGGTAGAGCGAAAACGCCAGCCGCAGCCGCACCTCCTCGGGCGTGAGCTTGGCTGCGGCGGCCGGCGCGTCGGGCAGTTCCACATTCATGCGGTCAGGATGTTGCGGAGCGGAAGCAAGTCAACGGCGCCGGCCCACGGGCCTCTCGGCGGGTCTCTACACGACCTCGGGCACGACGAACGGCGCGCGATACTCGCGGCGGAGCATCGTGTTGGCCCAGAAACCGAGGTCGTACTTTTCCTGCGAGACAAACGTCTCCTGGCCCGGGGCGAGGGCGAGCGTGGGGCCGCTCACGGTCGGGACCCTGGCGACGTCGATTTCGTTGGCGCGCAGGTGGTCCAGCATGCGGTCGAACGAGTCCTTGGCGTTGGCGTCGGCGGCGAGGGCATCGCGCAGGGCGTCGTTGGTGCGGTTCTGGCCGAGCCGGTACGAGATGTTGCCGAGGTGGCACAGGGCGGAGGAGAGATGGCCGCCCTCGATGGGCGCCGCGAGGTCGGCCTCCTTGCGGCTGCGCACGGCGGCGATGAAGTTGGCCTGGTGTTCGCCGCCGCCGGGGCCGCTGAAGGTCTTCAGTTTCCTGCCCTCGGCATCGTAGATCGATCCCCCGCCGGCGCCGCCGGCGAAGTAGCCGCCCTCGCACTGCACCACGAGGCCGACGCGCGAGCCGCGATAGGCGTCCATGGCGCGCTCGCCCGCCTTCCGCGGGAGGCCGCGCACCTCGAAGATGAGCGGCGCCCGGGCGTACTGGTAAACCGCGACCTGGGTGTTGGGCGTCTCGGCGTCGTCGTCGTAGCCGAAACGGCCGCCGAAGCTCGCCACCGCGGGCGGGAGGGCGTTCTCGCCGAGCACCCAGCGGCACATGTCCATTTCGTGGATACCCTGGTTGGCGATGTCGCCCCCGCCGTAGTTCCAGAACCAGTGCCAGTCGTAATGCACGCTGCCGTGCGACGACTGCCGGCGCGGCGGCACGAGGGCGGCGGGGCCGGTCCAGAGGTCGTAGTCGAGATGCGCCGGCACGGGCTGCGGGCCGGAGGACTTGCCGATGCTCGGGCGCGGCTTGTAGCAGAGGCCGCGGGCCCACTGGATCTTGCCGTAGGCGCCGGAGCGCAGGGTGGCGAACGCCTCCTGCAGGGCGGTGTCGGAGCGCGACTGGGTGCCCGTCTGCACGATGCGACCGTACTTGCGCGCCGCGGCGACGATTTGGCGACCCTCCCAGACGTTATGCGAGACGGGCTTCTCGACGTAGACGTCCTTGCCCGCCTGGCAGCCCCAGATGGCCATGAGCGCGTGCCAGTGATTGGGCGTGGCGATCACGACGGCGTCGACCTCGCGGCTCTCGAGGAGCTTCCGGTAATCGGTGTAGGTGGCGACCTTCCGGCCGGCCTTGGCGAGCGCGGCCGCGCCACGGGCGAGCACCTGGGAATCGACGTCGCAGAGCGCGGTGATCCGGGCCCCGGGCATCTTTTGGAAGGCCTTGATATGCGCGCCGCCCTTGCCGTTGAAGCCGACGATGGCGACGCGGACGTCGCCGTGGGCGCGCCCGGTGGCCTGGGCGGCGGCGGCGGTGGCGCGCGAGCGGGCGAGGAGCGCGGCGGAGCCGGCGAGGGCGGTGGTGTGGAGGAAGTGGCGACGGGTCGGGAGGTTCATGGGGCGGAGGGGCGGGTTCAAAGGGCGAGGTAGTCGCGGATGAGGCGAATGTTTTCCGGCGGGGTTTCGAGTGGCAGGGCGCCGGTGCCCATGAGGAAGCCGGGGCGCCCGCCGACGATCCCGAGGATGCGGTCGACGTCGCGCCGGATGCGCGCGGGGTCGGGGCAGGCGACGATGCCGGGGTCGAGGTTGACGCGGACCTTGACGTGCGGATGGGTGCGGGCGACCCGATCGACGAAGGCGGCCTGATTGGTCTCGATGTTGCAGACGAGGTAGGTGGTGCCGGTGGAGAGGAGGTCGTCGAGAATCGGATACGTGTTGCCGCCCATGATGC
>CAZDGC010000068.1:0-37043 GCA_964504885.1 uncultured Opitutus sp. | reverse complement strand
CACCGGGTGGCCGACGCACTCGGCGGCGACCTGCAGCACGCGCCGGAGTGCGGGGAGTTCGACGGCGCGAAACAGGGCGGGGGAGAGGATGGGCGGCGCGGCGGCGGACTCGAAGAACGCGACGTCGAGGCCGGCTTGCGCGACGGCGCGGCAGAGGGCGGCCTGGTTTTCCGCGAGGCGGAGCAGGAACTGTCCGGTGCGTTCCGGTTCGGCGATGACGTCCTCGCACAGGTCGGAGATGCCGCGCAGGTTGAAGGCGATGGAGAACGGTCCGGCGACAGGGATGCGGACGTCGGCCTCGGGAAACTCGCGTTGCAGTCGTTGGCCGACGCCGAGGAGCATCGCGACGCGTCCGTCGCGGGCCGGATCATAGGGGCGGAGGGTGAGGCCGTCGTCGAGCGAGCCGAGGATGGGGGCGTGGACGGCGGGAATGCCGAATTCGCCGGTGTTTTCGATGGTGGCGCCATAGGCTTCGGCCTCGAGGTTGTAGATGTCGATGCCGACGCAGATGACCTGGTGCCGGTATTCGAGGTAGGCGCGGCGGTGGCCTTCGAACATGAGGTCGGCGTCACGGGAAACCGCCCAGGGCGAGCGGCCGACGAAGCGGGCGGCGTGTTCGTAGACAACCGGGGTGAAGGGGATCTTCATGGCGTGGAGCCGCGCGGCGCAGCGCGGGAGCCACGAGGAAAGCGCTCCGCGCGGTGCACGGCAATCCCCGGAACGGCGCGGCCGCGCGTCTCAGTCTCTGCCGTCCACGAGGCGCCTCGTCCACGGTGGGAGGCAGCCGGAGGGCAAAGGTGGCTGAGGCGCCCCGCCTCAGTTGTTCGATCGGAAAGGTGGTGGCGGAGGAGGAAGCGTTCTGCGGGGGGCCGGCGATCGGCGTGCTGCCCGGGCCGCCAGCGCCGCTCAGAAGCTCCCTTTGAGACCGAGGGTGAGCTGCACGCCGTGTGTCATTTCCTGATACCGGCGGGCATAGGCGGGCGTATCGGAGCCGTAGCGCTCGAGGATTTCCGGCCGGTCGAAGACATTCTGCGCGTTGAGGTAGAGGAAGAGGTTCGCCCGCACCTGGTAGTCGAAATTCACGTCGACGGTGATGCGGCGTTTGACGTACTCGCGGGCGTCGGGCCCGAGTCCGGGCAGGGCGCCGCGGCGCTGGGTGCCCCGGTAGTTCCATTTCGCCATCGCGGTGAAGGGCCGCCGCGAATACGAGAGGCCCCAATTGGCGCTTTCCGGGACAAAGCTGCCGAATTCGGCGTCCTTGCCGCCGTCGAGGTCGAGCTTGGTGCCGTTGGCGAAGGCCTGGAAGGCGCGGCCCCACGAGCCGAGGGGGCGCAGCGAGTGGCGGACGTTGAACTCGAGGCCGGTGACGCGCGAGGTGTCGGGCAGGTTGTAAGTGGTGGTCAGGCGCCAGCCGACGTAGCGGGGATCGAGGTCGAGGGCGCGCAGGTCGGCCTCGGTGGCGAGCGTGACCACCTGGCCGAAGAAATCGCTGATCTCCTTGCGGAAGACGCCGGCGCTGAACAGGCCGCCCTGATCGGTGTAGTATTCGAGCGAGAGATCGAAGTTCTGGGCGGTCCAGGGGCGCAGGCCGGTGTTGCGGATGTTGATGCGCCCCGGGATCTGGTCGGGGTCGGGCACGTTGTCCTCGAAGTCGGTCTCGTCGATGGTGGCGTTGGGGATGATGTTGGTGAAGTCGGGGCGGCCGTAGGTCTTGGCGTAGGCGCCGCGGAGGAGGAGGTTCTCCTTCAGGTGGTAGGTGAGGTGGAGGCTGGGGTAGTAGCCGGCGTAGGAGCGGTCGGCGGAGAGGCCGCGGTCCTGGCGGACGAGCCGCAGTTCCTCCATCGAGCCGGCGGCGCCGGCCTCGGGCTTGCGGAGGCGCGCCCCGTTGGCCTGGTGGGCGAAGCTGCCGTCCGGGTCGCGCACCCAGACTGCGTTCGGATCGTAGAGCGGGCCTTCGCCCTGGGCGTCGGTCTGTTCGCGGCGCACGCCGGTGAGCACCTTGAGGCGGTTGCGCAGGAGGCCGAGCTCGGCCTGGAGGTAGAGGGAGCGCACGCCCTCCTCGAGGCGCTCGGAATTGTTGATGCGGAACTGCTCCGCAGTGACGAGCTGGGCGGGTGTCTGGGTCCACCAGGCGGGGTTGGCCTCCACCGAGCGCCAGGCCTTGTAAAGGGAGACCCAGGGCAGGTTGCGGAAGCCATAGAATTCAGGCCGGTCGACGTAGTTGCTCATTCCATACGGGAGCGGGGAATCGGGGGTGGCGGCGTTGCCATCGGGGCCGAGGTAGGTCCAGGCGAGCTGCTGGCGGCGGACGTCGCGCACCTTCACCCGGAAGAGTCCGCCGGCCTGGAGGGCCGCGGAGAAGGGGAGGAAGCCAAGCGTGCGGCGGACGTCGAGCTTGCCGTTGGTCAGGCTGTCGGCGATGGGCCGCGGGGTGGACTGCGCGGTGTTGAGCCGGTAGTTGCCCAGATCGCGCCAGTCCAGCTCGCGGTTGCTGTTGTCGAAGACCTGGAGGGAGTAGGGGCGCAGGGTGTTGACCTCGCCGAGGGTGACGCGCACCGGGGTGGCCATGGCGATGCCCAGGGTGCGGAACCGGCCCTCGCTGGTGTCGAAGTAGCCGCCGCCGGCGTGGGAGCGGCCGAAGCCGGCGAAGACGCGCCAGGTGCCGTCGTCGTAGCGGTAGCGGAGGCTGGCGGCTTTTGTATCCAGTTTCTGGACGACGGAGGCGCCGAGGTTCATGAGGTTGACGGCGCCGCGGCCGGTGGCGCCGACGGTGAAGTCGGGGCCGAAGCTGAGCGGCGTGCCGGAGGCGGGGGTGGGGTTGGCGTTGGTGCCGGTGGCGAATTCGATCGAGGCGTTGGAGCGGTCGGCGATGAACCGGCTGCGTTCGACGCTGAGGGAGAGCACGCCGTTGGGGTGCGGGCGCCAGTCGGCCTTGAGGGCGGCGGATTGCCGCTGGGTGAGCCGCGGCACGCTGATCACGCGGTAGTTGTTGAGGAACGGACGCGCGAAGGAGGCGCCGGTGTTGGTCCCGGCGGCGTTGTAGCCCTTGGTGGAGCGCTGCTGTTCGACGAACCGATCCTGGAACTGGCCGGTGATGACGAGACCGAAGGTCTTGGTGACCGGCAGGGTGTAGTCGAAGCTGGCGCTCGGGCGGACCTTGTAAATCCGCTCGTCCGAGACATGCGGCTCCTCCGAGAGGCTGAGCCGGTTGTGGATGCCGGCGAGGCTCACGCTGTAGCGGAGCTGGGCGGTCTTCCGTTCGAACGAGCTTTTGCTGACCATGTCGATCGAGCCGGACATCGAGTCGGCCGGGGTGGAGGGGGTGGGCACCTTGGTCACTTCAAGGCGCGAAATATTGTTGATCGAAACCTCCTTGAACTGGAACACCCGCGAGGCGCCCTGCGGGTTGCCGGTGTTGGCCATCTCCATGCCGTCGGTGGAAAGCACCGCCATCGCGGTGGGAAAGCCGCGCACCGCCACGGAGGCCACGGAGCCGCCGGACTCGGTGTCGTACTCGGCCGTGATGCCCGGCAGGAACTTCAGGAATTCGCCGACGTTGCCGTCCATCACGTCCCCGAGGGCGTCGGCGGCGACGACGGTCTTGATGTTGGCGGCGAAGCGCTGCTCGTTGATCGCGATCGCGTCGCTGTCGGTCTCGCGCGAGGTGGCGACGGTGAAGGCATCGAGCTTCACGACGGCATCGGTGCCGTAGCGCGCGGCGCTGGTGAGGGCGACCTCGCGCTCGACGAAGCCGCCCGCCGTGACCGTGATCGGGATCTGCTGCGGGTCGAGGCCAGTGTAGAACACCTCGATCACGGCGGATCCCGCGGGCACGCCGGCGAGGCGGAAACTGCCGGTCTGGTCGGTAAAGGCGGTGAGCTCGGTGCCGCGCACCGACACGCGGGCGTTGTTCAGATACTGGCCGGTGACCTCATTGAGCACGCGCCCGCCGACGGTGCCGGTCGCGGCAGCGGCGGCGCGGAGCGGGGAGAGGCGGGCGACAAGGAGGCCGAGGCCGCAGAGCGCGACGGCGGTGAGCAGTCGGAGGGGGAGGCGGTACAGGGGAGTTCGCATGGTCGAAAAGCGGATGGAAGCCGGGGTGGAACGGCGGGCGGGGCGGAGCCGGGGGGGGCCGGGGAGGCAGCATGGGGCGCGGCGAATCGGCCTGGCAAGTCGATCCACCGCCTCCTCGTGGCGGAACGAGCGGCTCGCGCCCGGCCCGGGTCCGGGCGGGCGGGCGGCGACGGTTTACGGCGGAAATGCGGCGGCGAGCTGGATGAGCAGGTCGGCGACCGCTTCGCCAGGCGCCGAGGCATCCGGAGCCTGGCGGGCCCGCCACGCGGCGGCGTCGACTTGCACGCCGCGCTGCGCGAGCACCGCGAGGCTCGCGGCGAGATCGGCGGCGGCAGGTTCGAAGCGGCGGGCGGCGGCGGTGATCAGCGCGAGGGAGCGGGCGGCTTCGCTGGTGGCGCCGGGCCGGGCGGCGTTGCGCCAGGCGCTGAGGGAGGCATCGGCGGCGGCGAAGAAACCGTGGCGGTGGAGGCGTTCGACAGCGGCGGCCGCGGCCGGCGGGGTCGGGCCGGTGACGCGCGCGGCGGGCTCGGCGCGGGGCACGGCCAGCACGGCGCCGTCCTGCTGGAGGCGCGCCTGGAGCGCGGCGTAGGGCAGGTCGTGCGGGGCGACGCCGGCGCGCTGGGCGAGCACGGCGGCGGTGGCGGCGGCTTGTCCCAGCATGATGAATACAGGCTCCATCCGGATCGAGCCGTAGGCGGCGTGGGTGGAGGAGAGGCACACGGGCACGAGCAGGTTGAGGCTCTCCGCGCGGCGCGGGAGCAGGGCGCGGTAACTCAGCGGGAAGGCGCGGATGTTCTCGAAGAAGGCGCCCTCGACCCGCAGGCGCCCCTCCGCATCCAGGCAGTAGCCGACCGCGTGGGAGTCGAGCGCGTACGAGGCGAAGGCCACGGGGTCGGGCACGGTCGTTTTCCGCCGCGCATCGTTTTCCGTGATGACGTACTCGCCGCGCAGGCGGCGCGCCTCGCGCACGTAGAGCTGGAACGGCCAGTGGCCCGTGGCAGGGAATTCGTCGCGCGCGAGGCCCCAGCGGCCGACTTCGCGCCGCGTCGCCTCGGGCACGCGCGGGTCGTGGGCAAGGAACCACAGCAGCCCGAGCGTGTAGTCCTGGTGCTCCCGCCAGAGTTGCGCGCGCTGCTCGTCGGAGGCCTCGGCCCAGCCGTGGCTGCGGCCGACGTAGTCGGTGGAAAACAGGCCGCGGTTGTTCGTGTCGGTCTTCCGGTTGGGCATCGGGGTGAGGGTGAAGAGCTGGGGGCCGGGGGTGGCGGCCTGGCCGCGCAGCGAACGCAGGATGAGTTCGTACTCGCGCGGGTCGTAGCGGTCCGGGCGGGGGATGGGAACCCGGTTGGCCGGCACGTCGGTGAGGCAGAGGCGGAAGTTGTAGGCCTGGACGCCGGGATCGGCCGCGCCCTCCGGGCCGGGCGGACGGGGCGCCACGCGCGGCAGCAGACCGCTCGCGGGATCGCCGGGGCGGACGAAGGGGTCGATGCCGGCGGTGACTTCAGGGGCGGTGAGGCGGACGCCGTTGAGCGTCTCGCCGAACTCCCGGTTGGCCTCGCGGCCGAGGGCGAACGACACGCCCGCGGCGGCCAGGAGATCGCCTTCGTAGGTGGCGTCGAGAAAGGTGCGGCCGCGAAACGTCCGGCCATCGCGCAGCGTGATCGCGCGGAGGCGTGCGCCGTCGCGGGCCACCCCGCGGGCGCGGTCGAGCGCGGCGCGCCGGTGGACGGGCACGCCGGCCTCGCGCAGGAGATCGTCGAGGATGCGGCTCGCGACGTGCGGCTCGAAGAACCAGAACTGGCGGGTGGCCTCGGTGACGTTGAGCGGGTGCCGTGGCAGGTAGTCGGCGCGCGTTTCGTGGCGCCACGCGGCGGGCCGGGCGTAGTGATCGTGGATCCGTTGGTAGAATTCGCGGGCGAGTCCCCCGACCATGCGTTTGTCGCCGACGTCGGTGGCGCCGAGGCCGCCGGTGGTGAGGCCGCCGAGGGCCGGCCCGGGCTCGAGCAGGACGACGGTGGCGCCGAGGCGGGCGGCCTGCACGGCGGCGGCCACGCCCGCGGCGTTGCCACCGTAGACGACGACATCGTACGTGGGATCGGTGGTGGCGGCGAGGCGGGCGGCGGCGCACCAGAGGAGGAGGACGGTGAGAGCGGTGAAGCGGGCAACGGAGGGCAGGGCAGGCAGTCGCATCGGTTGAGAGGTGGTCTCGAGGAAGGCAATCGGCCGGCGGGCGGCAAGCGATCCCGGCGGCGGAATTCCCGCTTGTCGCGCGCGTGGTCCGCCGGATGCTGTAAACCTTTGTCGCATGGCCGAACCGCATCGCATCGCCCGCGCCTGGCTCGAATCCCCGACCTCGGGGGTGATTGAGTTGGATCGCGACTGGACCCGCCGCTCGCCTCCCCGTTTTACCCTGGGGCCGCACTGTCCGGCGCCGGGGGCGCTGGCGCCGGCTCCCCCGCTGGCCGCCATCCATGCCTACGGCTATTTCCTCACCCAGTCCGGGGAGATTTGTTTCGCGCTGGCATTGGACGACGAGTGCGAGCTCGATCCGGCGAAGGATCGGGTGTTTCTCGCGGGTGATTTCAATGGCTGGCAGGCCGCGATTGGGCAGACGGAGTGGGAATTGCGCCCGGCGGAGCGGGACGGCACGCGGGTGCTGCAGTGGTGCGGTGACCCGGCGCGGTTTCTGACCGCGGGTGGGCACCGGTTCAAGTTTGTGACCGCGGAGCACCAGTGGCTGGTGCCGCCGGCGGAGGCGCCGAACGCGGCGCGGGACGCAGCGGGCAACGTCAACCGCATCCTCGACCCGGCGCGCACGGGCTGGCACCTCTGGCGCTTTACGGTGAGCGAGCCGCTGGACCTGGCCGAAGCGTGGACGGTGGCGTGGGCCGACGGCACGGGGGCGGCGGCGCCGGTGGTGCCGGGGAGTTTCTTCTTCCGGTTGTGCAGCGATCTGCCGTTGGGCGCGCTGGTGCGCGGTGCGGAAACCTGTTTCCGGATTTTTGCCCCGCGGGCGCGGGGGGTGACGCTGCATCTGGCGCACGAGCGGGCGGAGTGGGAGCGGCCCCTCTCGTTTCCGTTGGAGCGGCGCCCGGAGGCGGACGGGGCGGCGGGGGTCTGGCAGGTGACGCTCGATCGCAACCTGCACGGTTGGTTTTACTGGTACACCATCGAGGGAGTGCAGGCGGGGTTTGATGCGAACCGCCGGGTGCTGGATCCCTATGCGAAGGCGGCGGTGAGCCGGGAAGGGCCGGGCATCGTGCTGGACGCCGCCTGGGTGGGACGGGGAGACCGGGGATTCCGGGCGCCGGCCTGGCACGATCTGGTAATCGCCGAGGCGCACGTGCGCGACCTGGCGGAGCACGCGCCGGTGACGGCGACGCCGGAGGAACGGCGGGGATTCACCGGGCTGCGGCGCTGGGTGGAGAGCGAGGCGTTTTACCTGGCGCAGCTCGGCGTGAACTGCGTCGAGCTGCAGCCGTTGCAGGAGTTCGATAATGTCACCGCCGAGGAGTATCACTGGGGCTACATGCCCACCAATTACTTCGCGCCCGAGAGCTCCTACGCGATCGATCCGGAGCGGGCGTCCGGCGTGCGGGAGCTGCAGGAACTGGTGGCGGCGCTGCACCGGCGGGGCCTGGCAGTTTTGGTGGATGTGGTCTACAACCACGCGGGGGTGCCGGCGCACCTGCAGGCGATCGACCGGTTGTATTATTTTGAGCAGGACGCGCAGGGGATGCCGACCAACTGGAGCGGGTGCGGCAACGACCTCCGGGCGCGATCGGCGATGGCGCGGCGCCTGATCATCGACAGTTGCGTGCACTGGATCGAGGCGTTCGGGGTCGACGGTTTCCGCTTCGACCTGGCGGAGCTGCTGGGGGTCGAGGTGCTGCGCGAGATCGAGGCCGCGCTCAAGCGGGTGAAACCGGATGTCATCCTCATCGCCGAGCCCTGGAGTTTCCGCGGCCACATCGCCGGGGCGCTGCGCGACACGGGCTGGGCTTCGTGGAACGACGGCTACCGCGACTTCGTGCGCGACTACGTGCGCGGCAACGGCGATGCCGCGCGAATGGAGTACTTCCTGCGCGGTTCGCCGTGGTATTTTGCCAAGTGGCCCGCCCAGACGATCAACTACACCGAGTCGCACGACGACCGCACCTGGATCGATGCGATCACGGAGCGCGGGGACGGCAACGGCTTCCATCCCACGGAGCACGATCGGCGGCGCACCCACCTGATGGCCGCGCTGCTGTTCATGTCGCTGGGGGTGCCGATGCTCGCGGCCGGGCAGGATTTCCTGCGCTCCAAGCATGGCGTGACCAACACCTACCTGCGCGGCGACCTCAACGCGCTCGATTACCGCCGCCTGCACCGGTTCATCAGCACCCACACCTATTTCGCGGACTGGATTGCCTTTCGGCGCGGCGATCTCGGCCGCCTGCTGCGGCACTGGCGACGCCCGGGCGAGGGGTTCTTTCGCTTCTACCACGGTTTTGGCTCCCCGGCACTCGCAGCCGTCTACAATGCCGACCGTTCGCTCGGGCGGGCCCGGCTGCTGTTCGCCGTCAACCCCACCTTGGGAGACGTGACCCTCACCCTCGACGCGGCCACCCTGAGCGCGGGCGGTGCCCGGTGGGAGATGCTGGCCGACCAGGATCGTTTCTACCTCGCCGATGCGCACGGGGCGCGTCGTCCGGTGGAGGAGCGCCTCTGGTTGCCGCCACTGGGCTGTGCCCTGTGGGTGTCGCGGGGATAGGTACGAACCTCCGGCACGGCCGAATGGCCCCAGGTAGGGCAGCCACTTCGCCGGACGCCGTTGCTCGCCGACAGTGCCGCCAGGCCGCAATCCGCGCGTCACTTATACCAAGATCGTCACCGCCAAAACCCTTGCATCCCGCCGGACCGCGTCATTCTGTGAACGGTCCGCGCTCACGCGGGCTCATCTCAAGTCAGCAATCCAACACTGAACCAATCGGAGTCTCATCATGGCAGTTAAAGTCGCTATCAATGGTTTCGGCCGCATCGGTCGCCTCGTCTTCCGCGCCCTCGTCGAACAGGGGTTGCTCGGAGAGACCCTCGACGTCGTCGCGGTGGGCGATATCGTTCCGGCGGACAATCTTGCGTATCTTCTGAAGTACGACTCCACCCAGGGCCGTTTCGTCGGTACGGTGGGTTCGAAGAAGTCGTCCCCGGAGAAGGCCGACGACGACGTGCTGATCGTCAACGGCAAGGAGATCCTCGTGGTCAGCGCCAAGACCCCGGCCGAGCTGCCGTGGGCCAAGCTGGGCGTTCAGCTTGTGATCGAGTCCACCGGCCTCTTCACGGACGCCGAGAAGGCCAAGGGCCACCTCGCCGCCGGCGCCAAGAAGGTCATCATCTCCGCCCCCGCGAAGGGCGAGGACATCACGGTCGTGATGGGCGTCAACGACGACAAGCTCGACCTCGCGAAGCACAACATCATCTCCAACGCCTCCTGCACGACGAACTGCCTCGCGCCGGTCGTGCACGTGCTCCTCAAGGAAGGCTTTGGCGTCGAGGAAGGCCTGATGACCACCATCCACGCCTACACCGCGACCCAGAAGACGGTCGACGGCCCCTCCAAGAAAGACTGGAAGGGCGGCCGCACCGCGGCGCAGAACATCATCCCGTCGTCGACTGGCGCCGCCAAGGCCACCGCGCTCGTGCTGCCCGAGGTCAAGGGCAAGCTCACCGGCATGGCGATGCGCGTGCCGGTGCCGACCGTGTCGGTCGTCGACCTCACCGTGCGCACCACGAAGGAGACCTCCTACAAGGCGATCTGCGAGGCCATGAAGAAGGCCAGCGAAACCTACCTCAAGGGCATCCTGGAATACACCTCCGACGAGGTCGTCTCGAGCGACTTCATCCACTGCAAGGCCTCGTCGATCTTCGACGCCGGCTCGGGCGTGGAGCTCAATCCGAAGTTTTTCAAACTCATCTCGTGGTACGACAACGAGTGGGGGTATTCCAACCGCGTCGTCGAGCTCACCAAGGTAATCGCCGCCAAGATCTGAGCGAGTCCTCCCAGGTTCCGCCCACGGAACACACGGACCACACGGAAATGACCCGCGCTTCCGTGTTTTCCGTGTGTTCCGTGGGCACTTCATTTTTGGAGATCTGATCCATGCCGAAATTCAAATCCATCCGCGACCTCAGCCTCGCCGGCAAACGCGTCCTCATGCGCGTCGACTTCAACGTCCCGCAGGACAAGGCGACCGGCGCCATCACCAATAATCAGCGCATCGTGGCCGCGCTGCCGACGATCAAACACGCGCTCGATCAAGGAGCCTCCGTGGTGCTGATGTCGCACCTCGGCCGGCCGGACGGCCAGAAGATCGCCAAGTTCTCCCTGCGGCCGGTCGCGACCGAGTTGGAGAAGCTGCTCGGCCGCCCGGTGAAGTTCCTCGACGACTGCGTCGGGCCCGCCGTGGAGGCCGCCTGCGCCGCCGGCACTCTCCAGGCCGGCGAAGTCGTGCTGTTGGAGAACCTCCGCTTCCACATCGAGGAGGAGGGCAAGGTGAAGGTGAAGAACGCCGACGGCACCGAGACCAAGCTCAAGGCCGATCCCGCCCAGGAGGCCGCTTTCCGCGCCAGCCTCTCGAAGCTCGGCGACGTGTTTGTCAACGACGCCTTCGGCACCGCCCACCGCGCGCATTCGTCGATGGTTGGCGTGGCGCTCCAGGACAAAGCGGCCGGTTTCCTGATGGAGGCCGAACTGAAGGCCTTCGCCGCCGTGCTGGAGACGCCGCAGCGCCCGCTGCTGGCCATCCTCGGCGGGGCCAAGATCGCCGACAAGATTCCGCTGATCAACAACCTCCTCGAGAAGGCCAATGAGATCATCATCGGCGGCGGCATGGCCTTCACCTTCAAGAAGGAACTCGAAGGCATGGCCATCGGCGCGAGCCTGTACGATCCGGAGGGCGCAAAGATCGCCAAGGATCTGTTTGCCAAGGCGGCCGCCAAGGGTGTGACGATCACGCTCCCGGTCGACTTTGTCGCGGCGGACAAGTTTGACGCCAACGCCGCCACGCAGGTGGTGACGGACCAGCAGGGCATCCCCGAAGGCTGGATGGGCCTCGACGCCGGCCCCGCCACGATCGCGCGGTTCGACCAGGTGATCGGCCGCGCCCGCACCGTGGTGTGGAACGGTCCGTCGGGTGTGTTCGAGTTCGAGAAGTTCGCGGGCTCGACCAAGGCCATGGCGGCGGCGATCGCGAAGGCGACCGCGGCCGGCGCCGTGACCGTCGTGGGCGGCGGCGACACCGCCACCGCGGCGAAGAAGTTCAAGGTGGCCAACCAGGTCACGCATTGCTCCACCGGCGGCGGCGCCAGCCTCGAGTTCCTCGAAGGCAAGGTCCTCCCCGGCGTGGCGTTCCTCGAAAGTTAATTCTGATACCGGCAACCCGGGAGGCCGGGCGGCATGTGCTGTCCCCGGCCTCCTCTGTGTCGTCAACCGCCAACCTCCTTTCCCCCTTTCTCATGAACAACCGCAAGAAGATCATCGCTGGCAATTGGAAGATGAACAAGACGTCCGCCGACGGCGTGGCGCTCGTGACCGAAATCGTCGCCGCGGTGGGCAAACAATCCGACGTCGAAGTCGTGGTCTGCCCGCCGTTCACCGCCGTGGAGGCCGTGGGCAAGGCGCTCGAGGGCTCCAACGTGAAGCTCGGCGCCCAGAACATGCACTTCGAGGCGAGCGGCGCCTACACGGGCGAGGTCTCGGCCCCGATGCTGCGCGCGATTTTCGCGACGCACGTCATCCTCGGTCACAGCGAGCGCCGCACGTACTTCGGCGAGACCGACGAAATCGTGAACAAGAAGCTCCTCGCGGCGCTGAAGAATCAGTTGAAGCCGATTTTCTGCGTAGGCGAGACGCTGGCCGAGCGCGAGGCGGGCGACACCCTCAAGGTCGTGCAGCGCCAGGTGGAGCGCGGGCTCGACGGCGTCAGCAAGGAGCAGGCCGCCGGCATCGTGGTGGCGTATGAACCCGTCTGGGCGATCGGCACCGGCAAGGTGGCGACCACCGAACAGGCGCAGGAGGTGCACGCGTTCATCCGCGGGCTGCTCGTGAAGCTATTCGGCGAGGCGGTGGCGCAGAAGGTGCGCATTCTTTACGGCGGCTCGATGAAGCCTTCGAACGCCCCCGAACTGCTCGCGCAAAAGGACATTGACGGCGGCCTGATCGGCGGCGCGGCGCTGGAGGCGCGTTCGTTCCTCGAGCTGGTGTCGGCGGCGGTCGCGGCGAAGTAGGTTTTCCGGGGCGCGGACGTATCGCCGCGGGCGATCGTCTGCGCCTGCGGGCGAAGCGTTCGCCCGGGCCCGGCACTCCCGCAAAAAAATCCTTGCGGTGGCCCGGGCGAGTCGAGACGTTCCGCGTCCCTCTTTTTTGGTAGGATACTCAAGTGGCCAACGAGGGCAGACTGTAAATCTGCTGGGCTCCGCCCTACACTGGTTCGAATCCAGTTCCTACCACCAGCCTTCGCTCCCTCGCAGGGCTCGGGAGCTACGGCTGGCAGGCCAGCCGGGGTGAGGCGGACGCGCGGGGTGAGTCGGAAGCGAAGGCTGCCGGCCATAGTCCCGCGGGAGCGGGGCGAAGGAGGGCCGATGGTACGCCGGCGAGAGTGCGCTAACGCAAAAGTCTGTCGACACCCTGCGAGCGGCCGCCTCGCCAGTGCGTAGCAAGGAAGACCGAATCTAGACCGAATCTAAGACGAAGCTCCGCGTGATCGCCACTGAACTCGTCACGCCGGTCCGCCGAAGCGTGACCATCGACCGGACGGTGCGCGAGAGCGCCCGGGCGAAGATCAAGGTGATGGTGAAACGGATCCTGCGGAAGCACGGCTACCCGCCCGACCTGCAAGGCGCGGCGGTGCAGACGGTGCTCCCCCAGGTCGAACTGCAGTGCGCCGACTGGGCGGCGTGAAGCCCCACGATCCCGGAGCCGCGGAAAAAACAGTGGCGTCGTTTGTAAGATGTGCCCCGGGTAGCCGATCGGTCGAGAAGCTGCGGCCCGCGTTTGCGCCTTGGCGTGGCCGGGCCGATGCGTTTGGGTTCCCGGCTTCCCACGTGTCACCGTCTGACTCCAGCCCCCACGCCGCGCCGCCGAGACCGCTCTCGCTCGGCGTCATCTTTCTTACGCTCTACATCGACCTGATCGGCTTCTCGATCGGATTCCCGCTGGGGCCGGATCTGCTTGACCACTACCTGAGCCTGGAGGGGCGGTCGGGAGTGCTCGGCTGGATTGTCGGGCAGACCGATGCGCTGGCGCAGGCGTTCGGCATCGCGAGTTATGCGCCGGTGCTGTTTGGTGGCGTGCTGGCGTCGGTGTTTTCGCTGCTGCAGTTTGTATTCGCTCCGTTCTGGGGGGCGCTGAGTGACCGGCACGGGCGCCGGCCGGTGTTGCTGGCGACGGTCGCGGGCACGGCGCTGGCTTACGCGCTCTGGGTGGTCAGCGGATCGTTCTGGCTCTTTCTGCTGTCGAGGGTCGTGAGCGGGGCATTCAGCGGCAACCTGTCGGTGGCGACGGCGGCGGTTGCAGACGTGACCTCGCGGTCCGAGCGCTCGAAGGCGATGGGGCTGGTGGGGGCGGCGTTCGGCCTGGGACTGGTGACCGGACCGATGTTGGGGGCGGTGACGGTGCAGCTTAACCTGGCGGAGCGCTTTCCCGAGTGGACGCGTTTCGGGATCAACCCGTTTTCGGTGCCGGCGTTGCTGGCGTTGGTGCTGTCGGTGGTGAACCTCTGCTGGATCACCGCCCGCTTCCGGGAAACCCTGGGGGTGGAGGAGCAGGCGGGGGCGCGCGAGCCGCGGCTGCGCAATCCGCTGCGGGCCATTCTGGGCCTGGAGGATCCGGCCTTGCGCCGCACCAACCTGGTGGCGTTCGTATTTTCGGTCGCGTTTGTGGCGATGGAGGCGACGTTGACCTTTTTGGCCACGCAGCGCTTCGGTTACACGGCGCGCGACAACGGATTTCTGCTCGGTTTTCTCGGGCTCTGCGCGATTGTGACGCAGGGGTATCTCGTGCGCAAGATGCTGCGGGTCGTCGATGAGTTGCGGGTGCTGGCGATGGGGCTGGTCGCGGCGGCGGTGGGCTTTGTCCTGATCGGAATCGCGGCCTCACCGTGGCAGCTTTACGCCGGGGTGGGGGTGTTGGTGGTAGGCTCCAGCCTGGTGAATCCGTCGACGACGGGGTTGATTTCGCTTTATGCCCGGCCGGCGGAGCAGGGGCGGGTGCTGGGGATCTTTCGCTCGCTGGGCGCGCTGGCGCGGGCGTTCACTCCGGTGCTGGCCGGACTGGTCTTTTGGGTGTACGGATCGCTCACGGTGTTTCTTGCCGGGGCGGTGTTGGTGGGACTGGCGCTGATGCTGAGCCGGAGGTTGCCAAAACCGGACAAATGAACTGCGGGGGCAGCAAGGGAGCGGCGCGGGACGTGGGAACCGGGCGGATGGCCCGGGCGGGGGCGGGGTTGGTGCTGCTGGCCGTGCTTTGGCTGGCGGGGTGTTCGGCGGGTTCGTTCCGGCGGCAGCCGCCGCAGCCGGGTCGCACGACGCTGGCCTCGCCGCTGGTCGTGCTGCCGGCGCAGGTGATCGGGCATTTTTTGGTTGTGGAGGCCAGATGGGATCGGTTCGGGCCTTACCGGTTTCTGATCGATACCGGATCCTCGGTCACCCTGGTGTCCCCCGCGTTTGCCCGCCGGTATCCGGGACGGGGAACGTTGGCCGGGGAGACGCCGCCGCTGCGGGTGCGGGGTGCGGCGGGCAGCGTGGTGGAGTTGCCGCGCAGTTCGGTGCGGCGCTTGGAGCTGGGCGACGCACGCTTCGAGGACGTCGAGGTGCTGCTCTACGACTGTGCGCCGCTCTCGGCGCACCTGGGGGTGGCGATCGATGGGGTGCTGGGTTTTCCGCTCTTCCGCGAGGTGCTGCTGACGCTGGACTATCCGGGCAGCCGGGTCGTGTTGCGGCCGGCGACGGCGGAGACGCCGATTCCGGGTGCGGTGGTGCCGGTGGACGACGCGAGCAAGACTCCGCTGATCAAAGTGCGGCTGGGCGAGCGCGCCATCGTCGCGCTGATCGATTCGGGCAGCGATGCCGGGTTCAGCTTGAACCCGGTGGGGGTGGACCCGCGCTACGCGTACGGTCCAAGGGAAGGCGCGGTGGTCGGCACGATTGCGGGCGACCGGCGCCAGCAGGTGGCGCGACTCGAGGAGCGGCTGGCGGTGGGCGACGATTGGTTTGAGCGGCCCATCGTCGAGCTGACCGACGAGTTGTCGTCGATCGGCGGCGGAGTGTTGCGGCACTTCGCGGTGACGTTCGATCAGAGGCGTGATCGGGTGACTTTTCATCGCGACGAGCGCGGGCCGATCCCTTCCGCTCCGGTGAGGAGCGCGGGAGTGAGTTTTAGCAAGACCCCGGCCTATTGGCGGGTGGCTGGAGTGGTGCCGGGGTCTCCGGCGGCGGCGGCGGGAATCGAACCGGGCGATCTGGTGATCCGGATCGATGGCGAGCCGATGTCCCGTTGGGATCTCCGCCGTTATGAGGCCCGGGTGGCTTCGGCCGACGAGTTGGTGCTGACCTTCCTCAAAGGCACGAGCGAGACCGACGTGCGCGTGAAGGTTTTTGATCTGGTGCCGTAGGCGGCGGTCACTCGCGGCGCAGCAGAAACGCGCCGCCGCCGTCGTGACCGTCGCCCCAGGGCGTGCTTACGAGGCTGCGTTCGAGCGTGAAGGGGCCGCCGGCCTTGCCGGCCAGGAAGTTGCGCACGACGTGCTCGTTTTCCTCCGTATCGAGGCTGCAGGTCGAGTAGACCAGGCGGCCGCCGGATGCCACCAGGCGAGCGGCGGCGTGCAGGAGCGAAAGTTGCTGGCGTGGATGTCGGCGGAAATCGCCGGGCTGCAGCCGCCATTTCACATCAACGCGGTGGCGAATCACGCCCGTGTTGGAGCAGGGGGCGTCCAGGAGAACCGCGTCGAATTTTTCCGGCAGGCGATGGGCGCGCAGGGCGGGGAGGAGGTCGACGAGCACGTCCGCCTGTACCAAGGCGACTTCGATCCCGGTGAGTCGGGCGAGATTTTCCTTCAACCGGTTCAGACGAGGTCCCGGCAAGTCCACGGCGACGAGCCGGCCGGCGCCCGGCCCGCCGGCGTTGGCGGGTGGGGTGCCGGGAGTGTCCCCGGCGATGGCGTCGGCAATCGCCACGCTCTTGCCGCCGGGGGCGGCGCACAGATCCAGCACGGATTCGCCGACGTGTGGGTCGAGCAGGCGCACGGGGATCAGGGTCGATGGATCCTGCAGGTAGAGTTTGCCGGCCTGCAGCAGCGCTTCGACGGCAGGCCAGTGACCGGAGGCGACTTCAAAGAATCCCGGCCAGCGGGTGGGGCGGAGGAAAGGTGGAGGAGATTCACCGGACGGGGCGCGCCAGCGGGCGTGGATCGGGGGTGGACTCTGATTCCATTCCAGCAGCGTGCGGGTCGCGGCGGGGCCAAACTGGGCGAACCAGCTCTGCACCAGCCAGGTCGGGTGAGAGAAATGTGCGCCCAGATCATCCGCCGAGGCCTCGGGGCCCGGGGCGGGTTGGGAAAGCGGGGGGATCAGCTTCCGGACGACGGCGTTGACGAGCCGGGCCTCGGCGGCGCTGGCCAGGCTCTTGGTTTGCTCGACGGCATGGTGCACGATGCGGGCGGCGCGGCCGGCCTCGCCGTCCTGGGCCGCTTCGATGAGTTCGAATCCGGCCACGAAAAGTGCGGCCCGGGTGGTGAAGCGGGGCGGGTGGGCGACCAGCCGGCCGAGTGCGGCATCGATGCGCCCAAAGTGGCGGATCACCCCGATGACGAGATGCTGGCAGCGGGCACGATCGGCCCCCACGAGGGTGCGGGGCAGGGTGTCGAGGAGAGCGTCGAGGCGTTCACGGCGATCGAGCCAGCGCGCGACAAGTCGCGCGGCGATGACCCAGGGTGAAGCCGGGGAGGGAGGGACGGATGCGGCGGCGGCAGCGGAGGAGGTCATGCTTCTCGGGCGAGCGGGCGCTCGCACCAGGCACGGGCGACACTCGGTTTGACAACGCGGGAGATTGTCGGCTGTAGTTTCCCGTTCAGGCCCTCACACACGCAACCATGAATTCCGAAGCCGTTTCCGCGCTCATTGCCAAAACGCCCATCCTCAAGGCATCCAAATCGAAGCTCGAGGCGATGGAGCCGGGCGCTTACGTGGTGCACCGAAGCTGGGGATTTGGGCAAATCAAGCGGTATGACGAGGCGGCTCAGCGGCTGATCATCGATTTCCGGGAGAAGAAGGGCCATCCGATGGATCCGGCGTTCTGCATCAATACCATGGATGTGCTGCCGGAGAAACACCTGCTGGTGCGGAAGGAGACGGAAGGAAGGACGATTGAGGAACTGGCGGCGGAGAACCCGGCCCAACTGGTGGTCGAAGCGTTGGAGGCTTATCCAAACAAGGCGGCGACTGCGATTGAGTTGGAAATTATCCTCGCGCAGGTCATCGGGGAGGAAAAGTTCAAGAAGTGGTGGGCGGTGGCCAAGAAGGCAGTGGCGAAGGATCCGCGGATTTCGGTTCCCGCCAAGAAGACCGAGTGTTACGTGGTGCGCGAGACCCCGGTTTCCGCCGAGGATGAGATTCTCGAGCAGTTTACGGGCACGCGCTCGGCTCGCCGCCGCATCCAGTTGGCCGAGGAGCTCTTGACCGCGGTTGGTCGCAAGGATGTGAAGTCCGATCTGTCGGCGGTGCTCAAGGGGCTGGCGGACGCCGTCCGCGAATCCAACCAACTCGATGCGGCGGAGCGCCTGTACGGGGCGGCGGTGCGCGATGATCTGTCCCGCGCCATCGGCCAGGAGGCGACCTTTGAGCCGTCGCAGGCGGCCATCATCGCGAACGTCCGTGATCTCCCGGGCATCGCAGAGCGGATTCCGGTCCAGTTTCAGGCGCGCTTTCTGGAGCTCATTCAGGAGACCCATCCGATCGAGGCGCGGGACGTGCTCTTTGCACTGTTGAAGACCTCGCAGGGCAAGTTCACGACCGAGTGTATCAACTTCCTGGTCGAACATGGCCATGCCGACGAACTCGCGGCGACCCTCAAGCGCTGGCAGACGGAGCAGAATCTGCGCGCGCCCGTGCTGCTCTGGATCGTCAAGAACCGGCATTCGAAGAAGTTTGCGAAGCTGCTCAACGATCTTATCACCCCGCGCCTTCTGGGGGCGATTTTCTTCGCCATCGACTACGAGGCGCTCCAGGCCTCCAGCGCCCGCCGCATCCCGCTGGCGGATGTGCTCAGCGACGACGCCGACCTGATTTCCGATCTACTCTCCACGGCCGACCCGGAGACCGCGCGGGATCTGGCGAACGCGCTGATGCTCAACCAGGGTTTCGAGGAACTGACGAAGAAGTCCCTGCTGGCTCGCTTCATCAAGATTTTCCCCAGCATTCAGACGTTGGTGGCCGCGGAAGCGGAGGGACGCGAGGAGCAGTTGATCGTCTCGCGTGCCAGTTACAATCGGAAGCGCGAGGAGTACGATCTGATCGTCACCAAGCGCATTCCGGAAAACTCCAAGGCGATTGCGGCGGCGCGCGAGCACGGCGACCTGCGCGAAAATGCGGAATTCAAGATGGCCAAGCAGGATCAGTCCGTGCTGCTGGCGCAGAAGAGCCAGCTTGAGCGCGATCTGCACCGCGCGCGGGTCACGGACTTCAGCGACGCGACCACCGGGCAAGTCAGCATCGGTACGATCGTGGCCGTAAAGAGCAGCGTGACCGGCACTGCGACGACCTACACCATCCTGGGGGCTTGGGATGGGGATCCGGAGAAGCACATCATCTCCTACAAGACGGCCATCGGTGGCGCGCTGCTCGGCCGCAAGGCGGGCGACGTGGTGCGGGTGAAGTCCGGAAGTGGCGAGGAGGAGTTCGTCATCACCGGAATCACGCGTTACGTCGACTCCCTGGCAGGCTGATCGGGTCTCACGGGGGCTTCCCCGCAGCTCACCACGAAAAAGGCCGGGAGGAAATCCCGGCCTTTGCCTGATCCGACATGGCGTCGGGAAGGACGGCCGACCAAAGCCGGCCGCAGGGTTTTCAGTCCCGCGAGCCGCGCCGCGAATGGCGGCTGTGGCGCATGAATCCGATCGTCCCCAGTGCGAGTACCAGCAGTGCGCCGGTGCTGGTCGTGTCGGGGACGGAAGCTGGAGCCGGCGCCGCGAATTGCGACGGGGAGAACTCGTAGACGGTGAGGTCGGCTTCGTTCTCGTAGGCCCAATTCACCATATCGAGCGCGAGGGCGACCTTGTAGAACCCGTTGTTCTGCGTGTAGGTCGTGCTGACATTCTCGAAGAGGGCAGTGAAGCTGCCGGTCACTCCGGTGGGATGATTGTTCGACTCGATCACACCACTGGACTGCACGCCCTCGAGGCCGGTCGCCGTGAGCGCGAGGCTGTAATTGTGATAGACGACCTTGTCAGCTCCGTTTCCCTGGAAATCGACCCAGAACCGCGCGTAGTCGGCGGCGCCCGCGTTGACGCCGGTCAGGCTCAGGCTGAAGGTGGTCCAATAGGTGCCGTCGAAGCCACCGAAGCCAAACGAGGCACTCGTATCCGTGCTGGAGTCCGCATCATAAAGTTGCATGAACCCCACGCCGCTGTTGCCGCGGACATTGCCGTAGCCACGCTGCGAGATGCCCTGCCCTTCGGTCGTGTACCACCATGAGCCCATGATGATATTCATGTCGCTCCCGTACGCGGGCATGTCTTGCACCACGTAGAGCGAGAGGTCGCGATTGCCGATCGCGGTCGTGGAAACAAGATTGGTTCCGGCGAGCGCGTCCGACAGGTTCGCATAACGCTCGACCGAACCGGTGTACCCGAATCGGTCGGTGGAAACTACTCCTTGGGAATAACCGACCGTGACGGTCAGCGTCGCCGCGAGGGCCGCGAGGTGCACAAGACTGATTTTCTTCATAGGATGGGCTGGAATCTCCGGAGGCTGAATGCCGAGGTGATGGGTGCGCCGGAGTTTGCACGCCATCGGTGGCGGTCGCGACTTAGCATCGGAAGTACCAATCTCTCGACGGTTAGGGTGAAATTGATTAAATCCATAAAACACTGGAAATCAGCAGGAAAAAAGATTAGGTATTCTGGGTAACAGAAGTAGGATGTGTGATGTTGGGGCTGGCTGTAAGAATCCCCGACACCGGAGCCGGGAGTCTCACGCGGGGAGTGACGCCGGCCGATTGTTGGCGCGGAGGACCGAGTTACCTGCGGCGGCCCCGGGCTAAACGCATGCCGGACACCTCGACTGCAGACTGTAACCGCGCTGGCGACTGAGCCCGCGTGGGGAACTGATTTCCGGCATCGAAAGCGAGGGCGTGCCCAGCAGTGCGCTCCGGTCTCTCCGGTTGCCAAGGCGGCACCGGTGGTTCACGGTGCGCGCCGGTGAATGCTCAATGGGAAATCCTCAAGACCCTCTCGGACCCCACGCGGCTGCGGTTGCTGGCCCTGCTGTCGCGGGAGGAATTGTCGGTGGCGGAGCTGCAGGAGATTCTCGGCATGGGGCAGTCGCGGATTTCGTCGCAGCTCGCCTTGTTGCGCACGGTGAATCTCGTGTCGGACCGCCGCGAGGGGAAGAATGCGTTTTATTCGCTGCGGGCGTCGCTGCCGGAGCGGACGCTGGCGTTGACGCGGGCGGCTTTCGATGCCGTGGCGGAATCGCAGGTGATGGCGGAGGATCGGGACAACCTCGATCGGATCCTGCAGAAGCGCCGGCGTACGCAGGAGCAGTATTTCAACCTGATTGCCGGGCGGTTGGGAAAACACTACTGTCCGGGCCGCTCGTGGGAGGCGATCGGACACCTGGCATTGCGCCTGACTCCGGCGATCGACATTGCGGACCTCGGGGCGGGCGAGGGCCTGATCTCGCAGCTCCTCGCGCACCGGGCCCGCCAGGTGTGGTGCATCGACAATTCGCCGCGAATGGTCGAAGTGGGCACCGAACTGGCGCGGAAGAACGGGCTCGCCAACCTCGAGTACAAACTCGGCGACATCGAGCGCGTGCCCCTGGACGATGCCGCGGTGGACCTCGCCATTCTCAGCCAGGCGCTGCATCACGCCCGCCATCCGCAGCGGGCGGTGGAGGAGGCGTTCCGCATCGTGCGTCCCGGGGGGCAGTTGCTGGTGCTCGATCTCAACGAGCATGCGTTCGAAAAGGCGCGCGAGCTGTACGCCGACGTCTGGCTCGGCTTCAAGGAAAGTGCGCTGCATGGTTTCCTCAAGAAGGCGGGCTTCACCAAGGTCGAAGTGACCATGGTCGCCCGCGAAACGGTTGAACCCGGTTTCGAGACGCTCCTGGCAAGCGGCCTCAAACCCTCCTCCTGACATGCAGCGCTGCATTCCTCCGATTGGCGGCCGGCTGGCCGTCTTCCTTCTCGTGGCCGGTCTGGCGCTGGCGGCGGCCCAGCGGGAGGAGGCGGTGACCATTCTCGATGGCCGGCGCGTGAGTGTGGCGGTGCCGCCCGGTTTCTCGTTTTCGCCGGATCGCGATGCAGCCGGCCTCGTGCACGTGCAACTGGTCCGGGCGGAGCCGCGGGTGAGCCTCGATCTCCTCTTTCTCCCGGATCCGGACGGTCAGGCGGCGACGGCGCGGGCGCGCCGGGAGCGGATGGTGGAGCTTTTCAACGACTTTGTGGCAGACTCGGTGGAGAAGGCGATGCGCTTCGAGGAACTCGACCCGCGCCGCGGGGCCGGAACCTACTGTGTCTTCACGGATGCGAAGTTGGTCGGACAGGCGGAATTGCCACCGAACGAATACCTGCACCTCACCTGTGGCGTAAAATCCTGGCCCGGAGTGATGGTCGTATTCCGGATCTTCAGCAACGACACGAGCGGCGCCGGGTACCAGGCTGCCGTGCGCTTGCTGCGCGAAAGTGTCGAGGAGCGTCCGGTGCCTTTACGCTAGCGGTCGGGCGGGGCAGTTTTGACTGGCAGCGCCCGGCATTCGGGCAACGGTGGGCGCGTGGCTGCACTTCCCGCGATCAAACTGAAGTCCAACGTGCGCGCCCGGGTGCTCACCGGGCACCCGTGGGTGTTTGTCAACGAAGTCGAGACGCTGCTGCCGCCGGAGCACGATGGCGAGGTGGTGGAATGCCGTGATCGGACGGGTCGGTTCCTGGGGGCTGGGATCTACAATTCCCGCTCGCAGATCGTCTGGCGCCGTCTGAGCCGCGATCGGGTGGCGCTCGACGAGGCCTATCTGCGGACCGCGGTGGAGCGGGCGCTGACGCGGCGGGCGCCGGAGGCGGCGCGGCGGTTGGTGTGGAGCGAGTCCGACGATCTGCCGGGCGTGGTGGTGGATCAGTATCACGACACCCTGGTGGTGCAGGTGCAGACGCTGGCGATGGAGCAGCGCGCGGCGCTGCTGGGCGACGTGCTGGCGACGGCGTTGCAGCCCGCGGAGATCATCTTTCGCAATGATGGGCCAATTCGGCGGCTGGAGGGCCTGCCGCTGGAAGTCCACACGCGATCGGGCCGGCTCTGGGAGCCGCGTTGGGTGGCCATCGGCGGGTTCGATTACTGGCTCGATCTGCAGGGTGGGCAGAAGACGGGCTTTTACCTCGATCAGCGGGTGCAACACGGGAGCGTGGCGCGGTACTGTCGCGGCGCGCGGGTGCTCGACGCGTTTTGCAACCAGGGGGCGTTCGCGTTGCATGCCGCCCGGGCGGGGGCGGCGGAGGTGCTGGGGATCGACAGTGCCGCGGACGCGGTGGCGGCGGCGCGGCGCAACGCGGAGCGCAACGGCGTGGCGGCGGAGTTTGCCGTGGCGAATGTCTTCGACTGGTTCAACGACCCGGCGCGCGGCATCGAGCCGCTCTGGGATGTGATCATCCTCGACCCGCCACCCTTTGCGAAATCGCGCAGCGCGCTGGAAGGGGCGTTGCGGGGCTACAAGGAAATCAACCTCCGCGCGGTGCAGCGGCTGGTGCACGGCGGCGTGCTGGCGACCTACACCTGCTCGCACCATGTGCACGAGGCAGAACTGCGTGGCGTGTTGGCGGAGGTGGCCGCCGATGCGCGCCGCAAGCTGCGGGTGCTGGAATGGGCGCACCAGCCGCCGGATCATCCGGTGCTGGCGACGATGCCCGAGAGCGAATACCTGCGCGGGTTCCTGCTGCGGGTGGAATGATCCACGGGGTAGGCCCCCGGCGATCGCCAACCGGGCCGCGCCTCGCCGGCGGAGGTGGACAACCACCGGCGGCGATACGTCCGCGCTCCCGGAGGGCCTACTTGCGCAGCGTCAGGTTGACGCGCCGCACGTCCATCACCGATTTGCCGGGGATCTGAAGCGCGCGCAGGGTGAGCTGCCCGCGGCCCTTCTCCAGTTGGACGGTGCCGAGGGACAGGGGGCGGAAGTCCTTCATCTGCGATTCGCCGGCCGGGCGCGGCAGGGTGTCCTGATTCGTGTAGAGCGGCGGATCCCAGCCCGGGGCGACCTTCCCCGTGAGTTTGCTGGTGCGGAAGCTGAGTTCGATCCGCGAGCCGGCGTCGGGGAGCGGGCAGGTGTAGTCGATCACGACTTCGTAGGTGCCGGCGGTGGCGACCTCGATGTCCCAGGTGATGCGGTCGTCGGTCGAGGTCCAGTTGACGAAGTAGGAGCAGTTGGGCGCGCCGCTGCTGCGCTTTACGCCGCCGTGGGGCACGCCGTCGCGGGCGGGCAACGGCGTCCAGGGGAATTCGGCGTAGCCGACGGGGTAGGGGCGGTCGTCGGGAACGACGAAGTTGCCGCCGCCCTTGCCGCGGCCTTTCGCCTTTCCTTCGGCGACCCGGGCGGCGGCCTGCGCGATCGCCGGGCCGAACACGTCGCGCCGCCAGTCGGCGACGGCCTGGGTGAGCCGGGCGGCCACCGCGGGTTGCGCGGAGGCAAGGTCGTTCTTCTGACCGGGGTCGGCGATCATGTCGAACAGCGCGCCGCGGGGATCGAAGCGGTACTGCGGCGTACGCACACTGACCTGGCCGTTCTGGTGCGTGAAGATCATGCGCTCGGGCCAGCTCCGCGCCGTGCCGAGGAGGAGCGGTGAAAGGTCCACTCCATCCAGGGGCTTGGTTCCCACCCGCGGGATGCCGGCCAGCGAGGTGAGCGTGGGGAGGAGGTCGATCGCGCCACTGATGTCGCGCACGACGGTGCCGGCGGGAATCCGTCCCGGCCAACTGATCATGCCGGGCGAGCGGATGCCGCCCTCGTCGACGGAGCCCTTGCGGCCCTTCATGCCGTCGTTCCAGCGCCAGCTATTCGGGCCGTTGTCGGAGAAATAGACCACGATGGTGTTTTCGCGCAGGCCGAGCTGTTCGAGCTTGCGGAGTACTCGGCCGACGTTGGCGTCCTGGTTTTCAACCATGGCAAGGGCGCAGCGGGTGTGGTTGATGTCCTCCAGCGCGGGATCGGTGGCGGACTGGGTGATGGTCTTGTCCTTGAACCGCCGCCAGTCCTCCTCCGGGGCGGCCCAGGGCGAGTGAGGTGTGGTGAAGGGGACGTAGCAGAAGAAGGGCTTGGCCCGGTTGCGTTCGATGAAGCGCAGGGAGTAGTCGGTGCAGAGGTCGACGATGTAGCCGCGGTCGCGCACCATCTTGCCGTTGTGTTCGAGCGGGGGGTCGAAGTACTCGCCCCAGTGGCCGGCGGTGTGGCCGTAGTACTCGTCGAACCCGCGGGCCATCGGATGGTAGGGCCACTGGCTGCCGTTGTGCCACTTGCCGAAGGCGCCGGTGGCATAGCCGCGGGCCTTGAAGGCGTCGGCGATCGTCCGCTCGTCTGTATTCAGTCGCTCGAGACCGGTGGAGACGCCGCGCACGCCGCCGCGCGAGTGGTAGCGGCCGGTGAGGAATTCCGCGCGGGTGGGGGCGCAGACGGCGCAGACGAAGAAACGATCGAGACGTGCGCCGCTGGTGCCGATGGAATCGATGTTGGGCGTGCGGATGTTGCGGTTGCCGTTGATCGAGTAGTCGCCCCAGCCGGCGTCGTCGGCGAGGAAGACGATGACGTTGGGCGGACGGGCCTTGCCGGCCGCGGTGGCGGAGGCGGCGAATGGCAGCAGGGCGGCGGCGAGAACCAGGCTGGCGGGGAGGCGGCGGAAGAAGGGGAAGCGGAGGTGTGGTGTCATGGCGTGAAGAAAGCGTGTCGGGAATGCGATCAGGGGACAATCACCGGATTCCAGAGTCCCTCCTGCCGGGCGGGTACCTGGCCATCGGGCGGTAGCGACGCCTTCACCGCGGCGGCGAGCTGGCGGGAGAGTTCGCGGACGGTCGTGGCGTGGGCGGGCTGGCTGGCGAGATTGGTGAGTTCGCGGGGATCGTTGGCGTGGTCGTAGAGTTCGCGGCCCTGCCGGCCTTCGTCCCACTCGGTGTAGCGCCAGCGCTCGGTGCGCAGGGTGTAGCCGCCGCCGAGTGGGCCGCGTTGCCCGCCCCCGGTGGCGGCCATCGCGGTGCCCTTGCGCCCGCCCTTTTCGGTGCGGGCGGCGTCGGTGCTGGCGGCCGCCGCCTTGCGTTTGCCGCCTCCTCCTCCCCCGCCGCGCAGTGTCTGCGAGAGCGCCCAACCGCGGTGCGGCGCCGCGGGGTCGGCGAGCAGGGGCGCGAGGCTCTGGCCCTGGAGGTTCGAGGGCGCCTTGACACCGGCGAGTTCGGTGAGCGTGGGGTAGAGATCGACCTGGCTGACCGGCGTGCGCACCACGGCGCCGGGGCGGGAACGGCCCGGGGCGGCGATGAGCAGCGGCACGCGGGCGCTCTCCTCGAACAGGCTCTGCTTCTTCCAGAGGCCGTGCTCGCCGAGGTGGTAGCCGTGGTCGCTGGTGAAAACGACGATGGTGTTGCCGGAGAGACCGAGGCGGTCGAGGGCGTCGAGCACCCGGCCGGCCTGGGCATCCATGAAACTGATACTCGCGTAATAGGCCTGGACGGCTTGCCGCCGGAGGGGATCGGTGAGCTTGAGCTCCTCGGGCTTGCGGCTGGCGAGGGCGGCGGGCGGGATGTCGGCCTGATCGGCTTCGACGTCGCGCACGACGGGCATGTCGGCCTCGGGGTACCAGCCGAAGTACGGATCCTTGGGCGCGGCGAACGGCGTGTGCGGGCGGAAGAAGCCCACGGCGACGAAGAAGGGGCGGTCTGGCTGGCGGGCGGCGCGTTCGAGCACCCAGACGGCGTCGGAGGCGAGCATCCCGTCGGTGTGGTGGAGGTCGCCCTTGGGCGAGGCGTACCAGCTCAGGGCGCTGCCGAGATTGCCGGGGGCGAGGCTGAACATCCGCGGTTCCTCCTCGAGCCGGTCGACGCCGGCGGGGTTGAACTCGATTTCCCAGGAGGCGGGGTCGTCGTGGCCGTCGGTGCCGATGGAGCCGGGCACGCCGTAGTGGTACAGTTTGCCGAGGCGCACGGCGAGGTAACCCTGATGGCGGAAGGCCTGGGGCAGGCTGATGTGCCGCGGGATTGTCTGGCGGAAGATCTGGCCATTGCCGAGGATGCCGGAGGCGTTCGGGTAGAGGCCGGTGAGCATCGAATTGCGGCTGGGGCCGCACAGCGGGTAGGTGCAGTAGGCGCGGTCGAAGCGCACGCCGCGGGCGGCGAGGCGATCGAGGTTCGGGGTGCGGGCGCGCGGGTCGCCGTAGCAGCCGAGGTTGTTGTTCAGGTCATCGGCGATGAGGAAGAGGACGTTGGGCGGCCGGGCGGCGGACGCGGCGGCGGTGGCGGGCAGGGCGGCGCCGGCGACGAAGAGCAGCGCGGCGAGGAGGGTGAGGGGCGGGCGGGAGGACATGGCAGGGCGGGTGGCGTCAGTTCTATTTCTGCTTTTTCCGGTTCTTGCGGTTCTCCTGGGCGGCGGGGGCGGCAACGTCCGTGCCGAGCAGATAGCGGGGAATGCGGTCACCGGGTTCGGAGAGCTGCAGGTCGCGCACGATCGCCTGGACGCGGGCGCGGGAGGCGTGGCCGGATTTCCAGACGAAATCGAGGGCGTTGAGGGCGGCGAGGGCCTCGTACGGGCTGGGGCTCTTCGTGACTTCGCCGAGCGTGGCGAGGCCGGCGTCAATCTCGCCATGGAAGCCGAGGGCCTCGGCGGCGACGACGCGGATGTCGGCCCACTCGTCGCGGAGCAGGGCCTGGAGGCGGGCCTTGGCGGGCGCGGCCTGGCCCTGGAGCACCAGGCAGCCGACGGCGCCCCAGTAGCGGAGGACCGGGTGGGGATCGTCGAGGGCGGCGCGCAGGGCGGGCAGGTGGCGGGCCTCGCGCGACGCGGCGAGGTCAGCGAGATCAACGATGCGTTCGATCGGGTAAGCCGCGCTTTGAGCGTAGGCGTGGATTGTGCCATCGCCGGCGAGCTTCTGCGCCATGCCCTCGGGGATGAAGCCGGCGTCGCGGGTGGCGATGATTTCGGCGCGGAGGCGGCGCTGCAGATCGGCGCGGCGGGTGGCGTGGGCCGGATCGGCGATCAGGTTGCGCAGTTCGTGGGGATCATCGCCCGGGCGGTAGAGTTCCTCGGACGGCTTGGGGCGCCAATAGGCGGACTGGAGCTCGTTGCAGCGTCCGGCCTCGTATTCGGCGAACCACGACCGCATGCTGGGCTGCACCTGGAACGGATACGAGTAGTGCTGGCCCCAGGGGCGGTGCGGCGAATAGTTGCGGACGTAGCGGTACTCGCGGTCCCGGACGGCGCGGATGATGTCGTAGCGTTCGTCCATGCGGCCGCGGTAGAGGTAAACATGTTCGCGCGGCGCGGTGCGGGCGGCGCCGAGGAAGGCGCGGCCTTCGTAGTTCCCGGGCGCAGGGAGGCCGCAGAGGCTGAAGACGGTGGCGGGGAAGTCGACGAAGCTCACGACGTCGTCGACCCAGGAGCCGGGCGCGGCGGGCGCGAGGTGAGCCCACTTGGGCGGGAGGCGGACGATGAGCGGCACGCGGGTGCCGGAGTCGTGGATGTTGCGCTTGCCGCGGGGGAGCGCGCCGCCGTGGTCGCCATAATAGAAGACGATGGTGTCGCCGGCGAGGCCCGCTTTTTCGAGTTCGTCGAGCAGGGCGCCCACCTGGCTGTCCATGAGCGTCATCTGATCGTAATAGTTGGCCCAGTCGCGGCGGATTTCCGGGGTGTCGGGGTGATAGGGAGGCAGGGGGATTTTCTCCGGCGCGACGCGGAAGGAGGTCTTGCCGGGTTTGGGGGCGACCTGGCTTTCGTGGCTGGAGGTGTGGTTGAAGACGGCGAAGAACGGCTGGCCGGGGCGCCGGTTCTTGTAGTGGGCGGTGGCGCTGCTCTCGTTCCAGGGCTGCGGGTTGCCGGCGAGATTGTAGTCGGTCTTCGAGTTGTTGGTGCAGTAGTAGCCGGCGGCGCGGAGAACTTCGGGGTAGAGTTTGAAGCCGTCCGGGAGGCGCACGCGGCTGCGATGGTGGTGGGCGCCGAGGGAGGTGGCGTACATGCCGGTGATGAGGGTGGTGCGCGCGGTGGAGCAGACGGGGGCGTTGGCGAACGCGTTCCGGTAGCGCAGCCCCTGGGCGGCGAGGCGGTCGAGGTGGGGCGTATGCGCGAGGGGGTCGCCGTAACAGCCGAGATACGGGCTGTTGTCCTCGCTGGTGAGCCAGAGGATGTTCGGGCGAGCGGCGGCCGGAGTCGCGGCGAAAACCGGGGCGGCGGCGAGGCCGAGGAGGGCGGAGCAGGCGAGCCGGCGGAGCGAAGCAGAGGATGAAGAACGCATGGCGGGACAGGGCACGGGTTACTTGCGTTGGCCGCGGTTGGGCGTGGCGAACGGGGCGGGCAGGCGGGCGAGGAGCGAGGCAACGGTGACGGGTTCGACGGCGGCGACGTTACGCGTCTCGTGGGGATCCGCGGCGAGATCGAAGAGTTCGACCGCGGGCGGCGCGCCGGGGGCCGGCGGGGAAGGGGAGTGTGCGATGAGACGCCAGCGTTCCGTGCGGATCGTGCGCTGGCCGCTGGTCCAGAAGCCGAGCGCGGGTTTGGCGGATGGCGCGGCGGGGTCGGCGAGTTGCGGGCGCAGGCTGCGGCCGTCGAGCCCGGCGGGAGCGGGGAGCGCGCAGAGGTCGACGAGGGTGGGGAAGATATCGACGGTCTCGACGACCGCGGCGCTGGCCTGGCCCGGGTGGGCGAGGCCGGGGGCGCGGATCAGGAGCGGCGACTGGAGCGCCTTTTCGTAGAGGCAGTGTTTGCCCCAGATGGCGTGGTCGCCGAGGAGGAAGCCATGGTCGCCCCAGACCACGACGACGGTGTTCCGGTCGAGGCCGAGTTCGGCGAGGGTCTCGAGGACGCGCCCGGCCTGGGCGTCGACGTAGCTGGTGGCGGCGGCGTAGGCGCGGCGGGCGAGGCGGGCGTACTCGGGGTCGGTGTCGGGGTCGCGGCCATCGTGGCCGTAGTTGCGCCGGAACTCGCCGCTGGCGTGCCAGCCGGAGGCGCCCGCGGGCTTGCGCGGGTTGGGCGGCGGCGGAATTTTTCCCGGGTCGTGGAGGTCGAAGTAACGTTTCGGCGCGGAGAACGGCAGGTGGGGCTTGAACAGGCCGACGGCGAAGAACCACGGCCGGTTGGAGCCGGCGAGCTGGCGGAGGGTGGCGATGGCCTCGCTGGCGACCCAGGCATCCGGATACGCGGTGTCGGGTCCATCGAACGCCTCCCAGGGCGGGGTCTTTCCGGGGATGCGGGGTTTGCCGTTGGCGTAGGCGTGCATCATGCCCTCGGCGGTCCTCCAGGGCGCATCCGGAATCCAGCTACGCTCCCAGGAGTGCGGCAGCTCCTCCGGGCCCTCGGCCCAGTGTTTGCCGGTGAGGCCGCCGGGGTGGTGCGTGATCTTGCCGAGGGCGAGGGTGCGGTAACCGTGGCGCTGGAACCAGGCGGGGAGGTTGGCGTCGCCCCAGCGCGGATGGGTGGTGGCGATGGCGCTGTTGGAGACGTGCGCGGCCTCCGTCGGATAGCGGCCGCGGAGGAGCGCGGCACGGGACGCCCCGCAGGTGGGAACCTGCACGTAATGGTGCGTGAAGAGGCGCGCGGTGGCGGCGAACCGATCGAGCTGCGGGGTGCGGGCGTGCGCCGCGCCGAAGGCTCCGAGGTCGTTGCGCAGATCGTCGATGGCGAGGAAGAGGACGTTGGGCGGGCGGCGGGTTTCCGCGGCGGTGGCGGAGAGGGCGGCGAAGGCGGCGGTCGCGACTAGGGCGGCGGCGAGGCAGGGGGAGGCGCGGCGCATGGAAGGAGGAGAGACGTGGCGGAGGAGAAAAGGAGTTGCGGCGAGGGCGGGCGCGGACGGTGGAGATCCGCGCAGCACAGGACAAACACAAGGCGGGACGCCTCGTCCACCGGGGGGGCGCCGTCTCAGTAGTCGGCGCCGCTGAGGCTGCGTTCGACGGAGCGCTGCCAGGCGTGGAGCTCGGCCGTCATGCGCCGGACAATCTCGGGGTGCTGGCTGGCGAGGTTGCGCTCCTCCTTCGGGTCGGCGAGGAGATCAAACAGCTCGACCCCGCTGGGGGCGGCGCGCTTCCTGGCCTTCGTGTTGCCGCCGGCGGGGCGGTCGGCGAGGATGAGTTTGTAGCGGTTGTCGGTCCACGCGGCGTCGCCGCCGAAGTCGGAGGTCTTGGCGACGGGATGCCTGTAGTTCAGAAAGTCGATGGCCGGATTGCGCGTGGTGGGAGTGGTGCCGCGGGCGATGTCCTCGGGGATCCAGCGTCCGTTCGCGCGTTCGCCCTGGGCGTTGTAGCGCCAGAAGCCGATCGGCGACGGGCGCTCGCGCATCGTGCCGTCGACGAGCAACGGGCGCAGGCTGATCCCGTCGAGCGGCCGCTCCGGGCGGGGCGATTGGAGCTGCAACAGATCGAGGACGGTGGGGAAGATGTCCGAGGTGACGCACGGCACGGCGGAGGTGCGCGGCTGGCGGATGACGGCGGGCCACTCGACGATGCCTGGGACGCGCAGGCCGCCTTCGTAGATCGTACCCTTGCTGCCGCGCCAGCCGCCATCGAAGGACTCCTCCTTGTGTTCCCCGGGGAGGCCGTTGTCGGAGTTGTACCAGACCAGGGTGTGCTCGGCGACACCGAGGTCGCGGAGGGTCTGGCGGAACCGGCCGATGGCGCGGTCCATGGCGGTGATTTCGGCGTAGCGGAGGCGGAGGTTCTCCTTGGCGACGTGCGAGTAGCGCGCGGCGTCCTCCGGGAGGGCGGAGTAGGGGCCGTGTGGGGAGCCAAACCAGATGACGACGAAGAACGGCTTTCCTTCGGCGCGCACCTTCCGCACGAAGCGGTCCGCCTCGGCGACGATGATCTCGGAGCTTTCGCCACGATGGATTTCCGGGGGGGCGCCGTTGCGGCTGAGCGGCGGGTTCATCTCGAAGAAGTTGTCGTGGGAAAGGTACTCATCGAAGCCCATCCGCCGGGGGTTCACGGGGGAGGCCTCCTTGACGGCGCCGATGTGCCATTTGCCGAAGTGACCGGTGCGGTAGCCGGCGCGCTGCACGATCTGCGCGATCGTGATTTCCTCCGGGCGGGTGGAGTAGTTGGGGGAGAACGCGCCGGAGCGGTTGGCATGGCGGCCGGTCATGACACTGGCGCGGGTGGGGGAGCAGACGGGGGAGGCCGCATAGAACCGATCGAGCCGCAGGCCGCTGCGCGCCATCTCGTCCAGGACGGGGGTTTTCACGTCCGGGTGGCCGTTGTATCCGGTCTCACCCCACGCCTGGTCGTCGGCCATGAGAAGCACGACGTTGGGGCGGGCGGGCGCGGCGGCGGGGAGGGCGGGCGAAAGGAGGGTGAAGCCGCAGGCGGCGAGGAGGAGGAAGCGGTTAGATCTCACGGGTGGCGGGGGGAAGGGTTCGGCGGATTTCCAAGGGGGACTCATCTCGGCGCGCGGGCGCGGCGATCTCAAGCCTCGGTCGCGGGAGATTTCCGGGTGGTGACAGGGCGAGCGGGAGGGGCGGGGGTTGTCACGTAATACGTGACGAAGGGATTGGGGTCGCACGCGCGGGAGGGGTGACGCGCGGGGGGGGGGGGGGGGGGGGGGGGGGGGGGGGGGGGGGGCGGGGCGGCGCTGCCGCTCCGGCTAAACCGGGGTCGGGTGGTCGAAAGCTGATTCCAAAGGGGCGACGAAACCGGGCGGGGCGCGAGCCGTCCCCGCCGATCCGGCACCCGCCACGGCCCGCGGGCCGCCCCGCCCTGCGAGCTTCCCCTGCGACGTTACGCCGGGCCCGGCCCCGGTTGGGGCGTCCGCCAACACCAGCGGCGACGAGCGGCATTAGCGGGGCTGTCGATTGCAGGTCGCGGCAAGAACGGGAGTGACGTCGCGCGGAGGCGTTTCGACAGTGATCCGATGCCCCGGGCCGCGGGTGACGCGGAGCGGGGCGTCCCGAGATTCCTCCAACCTCCGACCCCTTCATGAACGACACCTCCGCCTCCCCGACCAAGGTCAAATTCTTCAGCGGCGAAGACATCCCGCTGGAACTCCACAAGGTGCGCATCGTGCAGAAACTGCACCTGCGCCCGATCGAGGAGCGGCTGCAGGCGATCGTGGCGGCGGGTTACAACACCTTTCAGCTCAGCACCAACGACGTGTTTCTCGACATGCTGACGGACTCGGGCACGAACGCCATGAGCGACAACCAGGTGGCGTCGATGCTGCGGGCGGATGACGCCTACGCGGGTTCGCAGAGCTTTGCGCGCATGGAGGCGGCGGTGCGGGAGGTATTCGGGACCGAGTATGTGATTCCGGTCCACCAGGGGCGGGCGGCGGAGAATGTGATTTCGCGGGCCTTCGTGAAGCCCGGGGACGTGATCCCGATGAACTACCATTTCACCACCACGAAGGCGCACATGGAGCTCAACGGCGGGCGGATCTTCGAAATCTACACCGAGGAGGCACTGAAGATTCGGAGCGACCATCCCTTCAAGGGCAACATCGACATCGCCAAGCTGGAGAAGCTGATTGCGGAGCATGGGGCGGAGCGCGTGCCGTTCATCCGGCTGGAAGCCTCGACCAATCTGATCGGCGGCCAGCCCTTCTCGATTGCCAACATGCGCGCGGTGCGGGCGGTGGCGGAGAAGCACGGCATCATGGTGCTGCTCGATGCCAGCCTGATCGGAGAGAACGCCTGGTTCGTGCAACAGCGTGAGTCGGAATTCCGCGGCACGCCGATCAAGGACATCCTGCTGACGATGTGCGGCCTGGCGGACATGATCTATTTCTCCAGCCGCAAGGTGAGTTCGACGCGCGGTGGGGCGATTTGCACGCGGCGAAAGGATCTCTTCCTGAAGGTGCGCGATCTGGTGGTGCTGTACGAGGGGTTCGTGACCTACGGCGGCATGTCAGTGCGCGAGGTCGAGGCGCTGGCGGTCGGCATGTACGAGACGACGGACGAGACGGTGATCAGCCAGTCGCCTTCCTTCATCGCCCACCTCGTGAAGGCTCTCGATCAGCGCGGCATTCCAGTCGTCACTCCGCCGGGCGCTCTCGGCTGTCATCTCGATTGCATGGGCTTCCTGCCTCACGTGCCGCAGTGTGAATACCCGGCCGGGGCGCTCGCGGCGGCGTTCTACCTCGTGTCCGGGGCGCGCGGCATGGAGCGCGGCACCATCTCGAGCGTGCGCGACGAGGCGGGCAACGACGTGCTGGCGGATGTGGAACTGCTGCGCCTGGCGTTCCCGCGGCGGGTGTTCACGCTCTCCCAGACGCAGTACGTGCTCGACCGGCTGATCTGGCTGCACGCCAATCGGGATCTGGTCGGTGGCCTGAAGTTTGTCGAGGAGCCGGCGGTGCTGCGGTTCTTCATGGGCCGCCTCGCGCCGACCTCGCCGTGGCCGGAGCGGCTCATGGCGAAGTTCCGCCAGGACTTTGGCGACAGCCTGTAAGCGGGGACGCTCTCCGACTCAGCGTCCCGCTCCGGTGGAGACGGCCGCCTCGGCACGGAAGCTGCGCTGGAGCGGAGCGAAAGCGTGGCCGCTCGTGGGGCCACGTTCTCGCTAAGTTCCAACGCGGCTACGCAGGGAAGTCACCGCAAGGAGGATGTCGGTTCGATGCCCTCAGGGACTTGCGGGCGTCACTGCTTCCGCTTCGCCTTCTTGCCGGCAGTCTTCCCTGCGCCACCGTCCGCCTTCGCGGCGTTGCGCGGCTGGCGCGAGAGGGCGGCTAGCTCCGTGGCCATGCCCTGGTCGCCCTGCTGGGCCATCCAGGCGTCGAGTTCCCGGCTGAGCTTCGCCTGCACGGCGGCGAGTCTGGGATCACCGGCGAGGTTGCGGGTCTCGAAGGGGTCCGCCTCGACGTCGTAGAGTTCCTCCCCGGGGCGGCGCGACAGCCAGGCAACGCGGGCGGCGAGCGCGGGGTTGGAGCGGGCGTCGGCCCGCCACGACTCGATCAGCTCGCCCTCGTGGATCCCGGAGATGTGAAACGTGTTTTGCGGGGCGAGATTGCGGATGTACTTGTAACGCGTGTCGCGGGCGGCGCGCATCGGGTACGGCTCTTTGTAGCCGTTGATGCCGACGGTGGTGTGCTGCGCGAAGACCACGTCGCGGAGCCGGTCGGCGCGACCGAGGAGGACATCGAGAAAACTGCGGCCGTCGAAACCGCGGTCGCCACGAGCGTCGGGGCAGCCGGTGTCGATGGTGGCGGGGTCGATTCCGGCGGCGGCGAGGAAGGTGGGTGGCACGTCGACGTACTGGAGCAGGGCGTCGCTGGTGCTGCCGGGGCGGATCCGGCCGGGCCAGCGGGCGAAGGCGGCGGTGCGGATGCCGTTGTCGTACATCGACCACTTGCCGCCGTAGGGGAAGCCGCTGCCCTGTTCGCTGAGGAAGAGCACCAGGGTCTGGTTGCGCTGGCCCGCGGCATCGAGGGCGGCGAGGCAGGCGCCCACCTGGGTGTCGAGGGCGGTGATCTCGGCGAAGTAGGCGGCGAGCTGGCGGCGCATGACGGCATTGTCGTGCAGGTACGACGGCACGGTGATTTTCGCCGGGTCGTAGAGCTCCTTGGGGCCGCGGGTGTAGGGACCGTGCGGATCGTTGGAGGCGAAGACTGCGAACCAGGGCTGGGCGGGATCGCGGGTGATGAAACGCGAGAAGGCTGCGGCGTCATCGGCGTTGCCGCTGATCACCTCGTAGGGGAACGATTCGGGCGGGCTGACGTGCGACTTGGCCTGGAGGCCGACGCGGTAGCCGGCGGCTTTCAGGTGGCTGAAGAGGCTGCGCGTCGGGCGATCGACCATCGTGTGATTGGGGTAGGCGCCGCTGCGGATCGGGTAGAGCCCGGTGTAGAGCGCATGGCGCAACGGCGAGCAGGTCGGCGCGGGGGTGAACATGGCGCGAAGCGTCATGCCCTCGCGGGAGAACCGATCGATGTGCGGCGTCTTGACGTCGGGGCTGCCAGTGCAGCCGAGGTCGCGCCAGTTGAGATCGTCGGCAATCAGGATGAGGAAGTTGGGCCGGGTGGCGGGGGGCGCGGCGCTGATGGGCGCGGGGGCGAGGGCGACGGCTGCGGCGACGAGCAGCGTCGCGAGGACGGCGTGGGCGGGGCGGGGCGGAGAGGCGGGCGGTTTCATGTGCCTTGGGTTTGATGCTTGGAAGATGGCTTCGGTTTGCTCGTGGCTACTGGAATTGGGTAGCCGGGGGTGCAGCGGCGACGCAGGGGTCGTCACTTTTTCTTCCGTTTTTCGCGGTTGTCGCGGCCGGAACCAAGTTCGGTGGCGCGGGCGGGATCGTGGTTGGGATTGGGCACCGGCATCCGGGCGCCGACTTCCTGGCGCCAGGCGGCAAGGGCGGCGCGGAGTTCGCGGGCCCGGGCGCCTTCGGTGGCGACGAGGTTGCGTTTCTCGCCGGGGTCGGTGGCGAGGTGGTAGAGTTCGGCCGAGTCGGTTTCGAAGAACTCGATCAGCTTCCAGTCGCCGCGTCGGACGGCGCTGGCGGGCGAGCTGTGATGGTAGTGCGGCAGGTGCCAATAAAACGTGTCGCGGGCGGGGGCACGGCGCGGGTCGCGCAGCAGGGTGGCGAGGCTGTGTCCGTCGCGTGGCTGGCCCGGCGGCGTGGCGGCGCGGCCGAGTTCGACGAAGGTGGGGTGCACGTCGATCGTGGTTGCCACGACATCGCAGCGCGTGCCGGCGGGAATGGTGCCGGGCCAGCGGGCGATCGCGGGCACGCGGATTCCGCCTTCGTAGAGCGTGCCCTTTTCGCTGCGGAGCGGGGCGTTGGACGTGACGATGCGGCCGCTCTGCTCGTGCTCGAGGCCGCCGTTGTCGGAGACGAAGAGGATTAGGGTTTTTTCCGCCAGGCCGAGGCGGTCGACGGCGGCGACCACGCGGCCGACGCTCTGGTCGAGCTCCTCGAGCAGCCCGGCGTATTCGGGGCGGCTGGGGTAGCCGGGCATGGGTTTCTTCGCCTGGTATTTCGCCAGCAGGTCCGGCGTGGTGGAGAGCGGGATGTGGACAGCGGAGTGCGAGAGCTGGAGGACAAACGGCCGGTCGCGGTGGGCGGCGAGGAAGGCCTCGGCCTTTTCGGCCATGAACTCGGGGTTGCGGCGATCGGGTCCGATTCCAGGCAGGCGTCCGCCGAGGACGTTGCCGTTGAACTCGAGCGCCTCGGCCCAGCCCTGGCGGTCGGGGCCGTAACCGGTGCCGCCCAGGTGCCATTTGCCGAAGTAGCCAGTGGTGTAGCCGGCGTCGCGGAGGCACTCGGCGAAGGTGACGACTTCGAGCGGCAGGTGGCTCGGCACCGCCGGGTCGGCGAGCTTTGCGTAGGGACGGCGGTGGCCGGGGATATGTTGCGTGATGCCGAAACGGGCCTGATCCTGGCCGGACTGGAGGTTGGCGCGGGTGGGCGAGCAGACCGGGCCGGCGTAGAATTGGGTGAAGCGAATCCCTTCGCGGGCGAGGCGATCCAGGTTGGGCGTCTCGTTGAAGGTGTTGCCGTAGCAGGCGAGGTCCGCGTAACCGAGATCGTCGGCGAGAATGAGAATGATGTTCGGGCGTCGCGGCGCGG
>CAZDGC010000067.1:0-39702 GCA_964504885.1 uncultured Opitutus sp. | reverse complement strand
CGCCGGGCAGGCCGCTTCACCCGCCTCCGCCGAGCCTTCCACCTTCGCCAAGCCTTCCACCTTCGCCAAGCCTACGGCGGACAGGACGGCGGACAAGACGGCGGGCAGGCCGCTTCACTGCCTCACCGATCACGGCCCACCGACAACCGACCACCGTCCACCCGCCTTCGCCCTCCGGCTACGGCGCGGCCAGCCCGCCTCCGCCCTCCGGCTGCGGCGCGGCCAGCCGCCTCACCGCTGACAAGCAACAGGCTGACCCCGGTCGATTGACCGCTCTGTAACAAGTATCAGGCAGACCCCGTTTCACCGTTTCATGTCCGCATCCGCATCCTCCCGCTACGACGACCTTCAGGCGGAACTCCGCCGTGCGCCGAAGACCTGGCTCATCACCGGAGTGGCCGGCTTCATCGGCTCCAATCTCCTGGAGAAGTTGCTCGGCCTCGACCAATCGGTCGTCGGGCTGGATAACTTCTCTACCGGCCATCGTCGCAACCTCGCAGAGGTCGGCTCGCTCGTCACTCCGGACCAGTGGGCCCGGTTTCGCCTGATCGAAGGCGATATCCGCAACCTCGACGAGTGCCGCCAGGCCTGCGCCGGCGTCGACCACGTGCTCCACCAGGCCGCCCTCGGCTCCGTGCCGCGCTCGCTGGCCGATCCGCTGCGCTCCCACGCCAGCAACGTCGACGGTTTTCTCAACATGCTCGTCGCCGTGCGCGACGCCGGGATCAAACGCCTCGTGTACGCCTCGAGCAGCTCCGTGTACGGAGACCACCCCGCGCTACCCAAGGTTGAACCGAACATCGGTCAGCCGCTCTCGCCCTACGCGGCCACCAAGCTGATCTGCGAAATCTATGCCCAGGTCTTCAGCCGCTGCTACGGACTCGGCACCACCGGGCTCCGCTACTTCAACGTCTTCGGCCCCCGCCAGGATCCCGCCGGCGCCTACGCGGCCGTCATTCCGAAGTGGTTCGCCGCCCTGCTCCAAGGCGAACCCATCCACATCAATGGCGACGGCGAAACCAGCCGCGACTTCTGCTTTGTCGACAACGTCGTCCAGGCCAACCTGCTCGCCGCCGCGGGTGACGCCCCAGCCGGTGCCGCCGTGTACAACGTCGCCTGCGGCGGACGCACCTCGCTCAACGAACTCTTCGCCCTGATGCGGGAAATTGTCGCCCGCGACGTGCCTTCCGCCGCCGCCTCGCAACCGGAGTACCGCCCGGAACGCGCCGGCGACGTGCGGCATTCGCTCGCCGATGTCTCGGCCCTCGGCACCGCGTGCGGGTACACGGCGGAATACTCGCTCCGCACCGGCCTGGAACGCGCCTACCCCTGGTACCGTCGCCAGGCGGGACGCCGAGGCTGAGAGGGCGTCGAAAGTGTCGCCTCCCGCGGGATACGGAGGGCTGCGCTCCGTCGGCGCCGCGGCTGCAGCAGACGGCTGCGACGGAGCGCAACCCTCCGACTGGAAACCTTTTTAGACGCGCTTTAAGTCCATGACCTACACCTCCCAGGTGCTCGCGCTCATCCCGGCGCGGGCGGGATCGAAGAGCATCCCGCACAAGAACATCCGCAACTTCGCCGGCAAGCCGCTCATCGCGCACTCCATCGAACAGGCGCGGGCCTGCCCGGCCGTGGCCCGCGTCATCGTCAGCACCGACAGCGAACAGTATGCGGAAATCGCCCGCCGCCATGGCGCCGAGACACCGTTCCTCCGTCCGGCAGACATCTCCGGCGACGCCTCGACCGATCTCGAGGTCTTCCAACATGCGCTGCGCTGGCTCGCGGAGCACGAAGGAGCCGTGCCGGAGCTTTGCGTCCATTTGCGGCCGACCCACCCCAATCGCACCGTCGCCGATATCGCCGCAGCCGTGGACCTGCTCCGCACGCATCCCGACTGGGACTCGGTCCGCTCGGTCGTCGTCACGCCGGACCCGCCGTTCAAGATGTGGTTTCGCGACGAATCCGGCCTGCTGGAGCCCGTCATCAAAACAGACATCCCGGAGGCCCACAGCCGGCCGCGCCAGACCCTTCCCGCCACTTATCTCCAGAACGCCTGCATCGATGTGATTCGCAGCGCCACGATCCTGGAACTCGGCTCCATCGCCGGGCGCCGCATCGGCTCCTATCTGATGCGGGACTTTCACGACATCGACACCCACGGGCAATTTGCCTCCGCCGAGGCCCGGTTCGCCTGGCGGGAGGGCGTGCCGCAGGGGCGGGTCTTCTGCGTGGACATCGACGGCGTGCTCGCGTCGATCACGCCCGGCAACGATTACAACCTCGCGCAGCCCCTCACCGACAACATCCGGCGTATCAACCGCCTCCACGCCGCCGGCAACCGCATCGTGCTCTTCACCGCCCGCGGCTCGATGACCGGCATCGACTGGAGCACAGTCACCCGCCGGCAGATGCAGGAATGGGGCGTCGCCCACCACGATCTGCGGTTCGGCAAACCCGCCGCGGACTATTACATCGACGACCGCATGCTCAGCCTCGGCGCGCTCCAGGAGCTCGATACGATTCCTCTTTAACTTTACGACCATGCCAAAAGATCACCTGCCCTTCTTCATCTTCGAGATGGCGAACAACCATCAGGGGGATGTCCGCCACGGCCTTCGCATCATCAGCGAAATGTCCCGGATCGCCCGCCGGTTCGATATCCGGGCGGGCGTCAAGTTGCAGTACCGCAACCTCGACACCTTCATCCACCCGGCCTACCGCGCCGCCGACCACAAGCACATCAAGCGCTTTCTGAGCACCGCCCTGAGCAAAAACGACTACGCCACCCTCGTCGAAGCCACCCGCGACGCCGGCCTGGTCACGATCTGCACCCCGTTCGACGAGGAGTCGGTCGACGACATCGTGAACCACGGCATCGAGCTGGTGAAGGTGGCGAGCTGCAGCGCCAACGACTGGCCGCTGCTCGAGCGCATCGTCCAGGCGCACAAACCCATCATCTGTTCCAGCGGCGGCCTGCGCCTCGACGAAATCGATCAGGTGGTGAACTTCTTCACCCATCGCAGCGTGGCGGACCTTTCCCTCCTGCACTGCGTCGGCATCTACCCGACGGAAAACAAGGGCGTGCACCTGAACTTCATGGACACCATGAAACGCCGCTACCACTGGCTCCCGGTCGGCTACTCCGGCCACGAGGCACCGGACAACCTCGACGTCGTGAAGGCCGCCATGGCCAAGGGCGCGCGCATCCTCGAGCGCCACATCGGCGTGCCGACCGACACAATCCAGCTCAACGCCTACTCGATGAACCCCGAGCAGACCGCGCGCTGGGTCGAGGCCGCCCTGCTCGTGGCGGAGATCTGCGGAGCACCGGATGGCACCAAGTCCATCGCCCAGGCCGAGGTCGACTCGCTGCTGTCCCTGCGCCGCGGCACGTTCGCCCGGCAGGCGGTCGCCACCGGCGAAACCCTGACGCGCGACAAGGTGTTTTTCGCCATGCCTTGCGCGGAGGGTCAGACCTCCTCCTCCGAGTATCAGGACTCGATGGTGGCCTCGGCCCCGCTCGCCGAACACGCCCCGGTGACGGAGCGCCGGCAGCGGACCCTTGCCAACCAGTTGCGCAGCCTGATTCACCAGGCCAAGGGCATGCTGCACGAGGCCCACATCGCGATCGGCGACAAGTTCACCATCGAGATGTCGCACCACTACGGAGCGGAGCAGTTCCGTTCGCACGGGGCCTTCATCGTCAACCTCGTCAACCGCGAATACTGCAAGAAACTCATCCTGATGCTGCCAGCGCAGCGGCATCCCAATCACCGCCACATGAAGAAAGAGGAGACCTTCCAGCTCCTCCACGGCGACCTGGAAGTGACCCTGAATGGCGTGGTCCATACCCTGAAGCCGGGCGACATCCTGCTGGTGGAACGCGGCACCTGGCACAGCTTCCGCACCACCGCCGGCTGCATCTTCGAGGAGGTCTCGACCACCCACCTCATCGGCGACTCGTACTACGAGGATCCCAAGATCGCCGCCCTCGACCTGATGCAGCGCAAGACGGTCCTGACCGTCTGGTGAACCGACGCCCCGCCGTGAAGCTGCCCTTCAGTACCGAAATCGCCACCCACCAGCTCTACCACGGGCCGATCCGCGCCGGCCGGTTCGGCCACTTGACGGCCGAACCCTACACGGTGTGGCAGTTCCCCGACAGTGAACTGGCCTTCCTCCACCCCTTTCCCACGCCTGACTACAGCCAGGCCGGCTACCGTGAATCGGTGAACGGCTCGGCCGACGTGGATGAGTATTTCACGCTTCACGACAGCGCCCAGCCGGCCTACCTGGCCTTGCTGCAACCGCTGCTGCGGCGGGGCATGGTCGTAGCCGATTGCGGGTGCGGGGGAGGGTCGCTCCTCGACCTGCTCCAAGGCTGGGCAAAGACGACCGTCGCAATCGAACCGTTCGGCGGCTTTCACGCCTCGCTCGCCGCCCGCGGTCACGAGGTGCACGCCTCAGTGGGCGCGGCGACCGCGGCCGGTCGCGCCTCCCAGGTTGATCTGGCGATCAGCCTGCACGTGATCGAACACACCGAGGATCCCCTCGCCTACCTGCGGGAAATACGGGCGCTGCTGCGTCCGGGCGGGCAGGCGTTCGTGCTCACGCCCAATCTCAACGACATCCTGCTCAAACTGCACCCCGGAGAATTCGCGCCATTCTTCTTCCGGGTGGTCCACAACCTTTACTTCAACGCTCGGGCGCTGCGCTGGGCCGCCGAACAGGCGGGATTCCTGGTCGAACGCTCCGTGCACTACCACGAATTCAACCTGGCGAACACCCTGCACTGGCTCCGCGACCGCCGTCCCCGGGGCAACACCGCCCTGCCCGGCCTGGAGCCCGGGATCGACGCCGCGTGGCGCGCCTACCTCGAAGCCACCGGGCAGGCCAACAACGTGGGCGTGATCCTGCGCAATCCGGCCTGAAGGCCGCCGCAACATGGCGAGAATCGGCAAGATTACGCGGCGGGCCACCCGTGTGCTCCGCGGCGAATTCGCCCGGTTGGCGGGCCAACCTACCCGCGAACCCGGCACCGCCCGGCAGGCGTTGGAAAGTTGGCTGAACGCGCTGGGCCCCCTTCCGGAAATCCGCGGCCGGATTCTCCTCACCGCGGGGCGCAACCCAACCTGGATCGAGTGGGCGGCCTACGCCGCGTGCGTGCTCCGCCGGATGGGATTCGCCCCTTCGCTGTTGTACCGGGCGTCGGAAATCCGCCGGCTCTACCCGGAACCGGCGTATTGGAATTTCTGGCACGGCGTAAGCCGCATTCCCGACGTGGCGCTGCTGAATCTCGAGGCCGAGTCCGTGGCCGACGCCGGATGCACCGCTTATGACGACGTCGCCCGGGAGGCGTCCGCCTACGTGGTGGCCTACGACCACCATGTGGAGGAGTCCGACGTCCGCGCCGACGAGGCACGGTTCGGCGCCGCGCTCACCAACACCAGCGACCGCCTGCGGACGGCAGGGGCAGCCCTCACGCAGATTCTCACCCCACGCCGCTTCGATCGCTTCCTCTGCTACAGCGGCCTGATTGGCGATTCGCCCGCCCTGCTCGCGGCGGCGCGCCGGGCCGGGCTGGACACCGTCTGCCTCGAGGGCTGGGCCTGGCGCCCCGGCCACATGATCTACAACTTCAACGCCCCCGCCTTGGAGTACAACATCGCCGGCTGGCTGCGGCGCCTCGGCCCGTGGGACGCGGCCAAGGAGCGCGAGGTCGATGCCTACCTGAAGTTTCTCGACGGGGAAAAACGCGCCGACGGCGGCTGGCTGGACAATTTTTACCGCATCCAGCGGGACAACGTGGCGGCGGCCCTGCCACCCGACCTGCGCACCTTCCTGGCCGGGGAGGCCCCGATCTTCCTCCTCGCGCCGAATGTCATCGGCGACAGCTCCATGCTGCGCCGCGAGACGATCTTCCCCGGCCAGCAGATCTGGACCCGGGAGGTCATCCGCTGGTTTGCGGCGCGGCCGCACCTGAAGCTGATCGTGCGGGCGCACCCGGCCGAACAGTGGGTCGGCGCCAAGTGCGCCGTCCACATGGGGCCGGTGGCACGGGAGGCCGCCGCGGGCGCCCCGAACGTGTTCGTCCTGGGCAGTGCGGAAAAGGTGAACACCTTCGCTCTGATCCCGTTCGCCCGGGCCGGCCTTGCCTGGCTCAGCTCGGCCGGCGTGGACTTCGTGGTACGGGGCCTGCCCGCCATGGTGGCCGCCCGGCCGAAATACGAGGGCATGGGCATCGTGCAGGAGCCGGCGACACGTGAGGAGTACTTTGCCCAGCTCGAACGCTGGGCGGAACGGGCGGAGCGGCCGTCACCCGAGGCCATCACCCAGGGCAAACGCTACCTGCACGTGGTGTTCAAGGGCTTCTCCTTCGAAGCCGGCGCCCGCAATTACCGCGCCACCGGCCTGCACCTCGATCGCATGCCCAACCAGGCCGAACACGACCGCTTCTACCGCATCCTCGTCGCCGACGAACCCATGCCGGATGTCGCCTGACCTGCAAACTGACCTACTGGGGCGATTCCTGCTGCTCTGGCGTGGGGCGCGCCTGCGTTTCGTGCGCTGGTTCTGGAGTAGTTACTACACGATCTACCTGCGACTGCATCCGGCCGTGACGCTGCGGGGACCGTTGACGGTCACAGGGCGGATGGTCTGGAAGATCGATCCCCGCGGACGGCTGACGATCGGGCGCAACGTGCGGATCAATTCCGGCCCGGTGGTCAACACCTTTGGCGGCCACCGGCGCACCCTCGTCTGTGTGCTTCCCGGCGGAGAGCTCACCCTCGGCGACGGTATCGGACTCAGCAGCTCCACTCTCATCTGTTCTCAGCGCGTCGAGGTGGGCGATCACGTGCTGATTGGCGGCGGCTGCGATATCTTCGATTCAGACTTCCATCCCATCGCCTTTGCCGAGCGGGTTCCGCACACGCCGGCCGCGGTCAAGGCCGCGCCGGTGTGGATCGAGCGCGGGGCGTGGATCGGCGGCAACGCCACGATAGGAAAAGGGGTGACGGTTGGCGCCGAGGCCGTGATTGCGGTGGGATCGGTGGTGGTGAAGTCGGTACCGGCGCGGGAGATCTGGGGGGGCAATCCCGCCCGGCGGATCCGCAGTCTCGCGGATGCGGTGGACCCGGAAAAGGGGCCGGCTCCCCGGTGAAGCGGCCGGCCACGGCGATACCTGCGGCGCGGGAGCTCTGGCGCCGGATCGCCGAAGGTGGCGGGCGTTATGCGCTCTATCAGGTCGCGACCCATTTCCTGACGGGCGTTTCCGGAGTATTGGCGGTCCGCTGGCTGGATCCGGTGCAAATGGGTTGGTGGAACACGAGCCAGATGGTGCGGGTGCCGCTCGATGCCACGCGGGTCGGCGTGATCAGTGGGATGAACCGCGAGTATCCGTACTTGATCGGCTCCCAGCAGCCGGACAAAGCGCAGGAGGTGCTCGAACTCGGCCTCGCGCACACGTTGGGCACTCTGGTGGTGGTGCAGCTCGCGCTGGCGATCTGGCTCCAACTGACGCCACCCTTGGAGCCCATGCTTCTCCTGGGCTTGCTGGCCGCGAGTTCGGTCTGGTCGGTGAGCTTCTATGCGCAGTTCGTGCGGGGGATGCTGCGCACCCCGAAGTTCTTCGAACTCACCGGTCGAATCGAGGTGATCGTGGCGGCCATCGATGCGCTCGCGGTCCTGCTGGTCCTCTGGTACGGGTATCATGGGCTGCTCGCGCGCGCGGTGGGCACGGCTCTGCTGACCACCATCCTGCTCCGCTCTATCCAGCCGGTGAAGGTGCGGCCGCGGTGGCATTGGGATGCGTTTCGGCGCGTATTGCGATTTGGAGGGCGCACCTACCTCGCGAACTTCGCCTTGCTGCTCGGACAACAGGCGGAACGGGTCATCCTCCTGGCCGCGGTCGACGGAGTCCGGTTGCTCGGCCTCTACACCCCGGCTTTGATCGGTGCGTCCATCTTGCAGGTGGTGCCGGGGGCGCTCCACAGCTACTTTTACCCACAGGCGCTTGAGGCCTACGGTCGGAATCGGGATCGCCGGGCGCTGGCGGACCTGCTGCTGGTGCAGATCAAGCGGGCGATGGCGTTGATGACGGTGGTTTCGATGCTCGGGGCGGGTGGAGTGGCCCTGTTGATCGAGTGGTTCGTGCCGAACTATGTGGAGGGTCGCACTGCGGCCCTGATCGTGTGTCTCGCCGGCCCACTCTACCCGCTGCGAATGTGGCTCAGTTATCACCACGCCCTGCATCGCTGGACTGAGTACTACGTTTATACGGGTCTGCAGGCGCTGCTGCCCTTTGTTGCGATGTGGCTGCTGGCGCAGTGGCTGCCGGTCATGGTGGCCGTAGCGCTCGGTTACGTTGTCGCGGTGGCGGTGGCCGGACTCGTGCTGGGCTGGCAGACGCTCCGGCATTCCCGAGGCGCGGGGAACGGCGAGGATGATGCCGACCAGCCCGCGAGCATGAAGGTGATGTGATCCCGAGCCACTTCGCCGCGATGCAATCCGTTACCCGTGATTCTGGGCTTGTCACGCCAGCCACTCCATCAGCACTAGCACAGCAGTTATGAGCACGAACTCTCCTCCCTGGGGCCGGGCGGGCGGCGGAAGCCTACCCCGCAATCTGCTGCTCGCATTCGTGCTGCTCGGTTACCTCTGCACGATTGCTCCGGCCACCCGCAATCTGGTGGGAGCGGGAGGAGCAGCGCTGCTCGGACTTGGATCACTGTTACTGTATCCGGTGGCTCTGATTGGAGCGCTCTGGGCCTATGAGACCCGGGGTCCCGCGGCACCTCCCATCTCCTTTCCACTCGTGGGAACCTGGGCGGCTTCGTTGATCGGACTGACGGTTTATGGCGTCCTGAACGGCAGTCCGATGCGCCTGGTGGTTTTCGACCTGATCAATCTTTCCGTTGTCCTGCTGGGTTTCATTCTGGGTCGTCGCGACGAAGTCTGGCGCGAAATCCGTTGGCCGGTTGGGCTGTTGAGCTTGGTTTCCGCAGTATGCTGCTTCGCGCTCACCGATACCGCCATCCTCACCAACCGCAGCCTGCTTAACGAGCAGACTGGATCGATCTTCGAACCCACCCTGGCGATCGTTACTCTTTTCGCGATGGTCGCGTCAGCGGATCGAAAACCGCTTTATTATTACGTGACTTTGACGGCGAGCATGGGGGCGCTGTTGGTCTATCTCTATTACGCCCGCCGCGGCATCTCGGTTCGATGCCTATCGGAAATCCTTCTGGCGGCGATTCTGTTACCCCTGCTCAACGGCGACCGGAAACGCGCCTGGCTGGGCATCGCCACCGTGCCAGTGATCGTCGTAGCCATTCTGCTGGTATTTCCGCTGGACACCTTGATCGGCCGGTTCCGGGGTGAATTCGGCCTGATGGACACCCTGACCACGCGCAACGAGCGCCTGTACGAGGCGCGGCTGATGTTTCAGGAGTTCAGCTTCTTCGACACCGTTTTTGGCCGGGGCATGGGCGGCTCGTTCCTGCAAAGTACCATTGCCGCCGAGGAGTTCGTGACCGAAGAGCATGGCAGCTACTCCGGCAAATACATGACTCACGGTGGCGCGTATTATCCCGTCCTCAAGGGCGGCCTGCTGTTCGCCCTGCTCTACTACCTCCCAACGGCGCTGCTCTGGCTCCGGCCGGTCCGGGATCCCATCACCCGGGCCGCCGCTTGGGGGGCATTGCCGTGGTTTGCCTTTCAATTTATCGAAGGGGCTCCCACGCACACGACGCCGTGGATTGGCTTTGGAATCGGACTGATCCTGTCGCGGTGCCAGGCGGTGCCGATGATGGCGCCGTTCCGGCGCCCAGTGCGAGCGGCTCCCCGAGGACGGATGGCGGTGGCATGAAAGTGATTTGCCTGGTGGGCCTGCTGCCATTCCCGGGGGGGGGAGGCGCGACGTCGCGACTGCGCTCGTTTGCGCTCGGCCTGGCGGAGGCTGCGGTGCCGGTCGAGGTGCATGCCTACGCCGAGAATCACGACGCCGGTACCAGCTCAGGGGAGTACGGCGTCCTCTGGCGGGGAATCCCGACGTGGACGTATTCGTTTCCACGGGTAGAGTCCAATTCCGGACGTTGGCGGTTGAGGAGACTCCGTTGGCGAGAGGATGCCGCCATCCTGAATCGGGTGGAGAAGTCATGTGCAGAAGGCCGGGTACGTGCAGTGTTCTTCTATAACCAGGAGCCGGGCTTTGCCCTGAGCCTGCTCCGTGTGTGTCGGCGGTGGAAGGTGCCCTTCGTGCAGCAGTATGCCGAGCTGCACATCCGGGCCGATATCGGCCAGGGGGTTCCGTGGCCTCACTTCCTGCGGGAGCACGGTCACATGCGACTCATACCGCGCCTAGCCGACGGGGCGGTGGTCATCTCGCGGTTCCTCCAAGAACGTTGCGAACGAACTGGCCGCGCTCCGGTTCTACGTGTCCCTGCGCTGACTAACACCGAAACGCAGCCCCCACTGCCCCTGCGACCGGACACACCGTTTGCGCTTACCTACCTCGGGGCCGGAGCACGGCGGGACTGTCTGCCGACACTGATCGCAGGATTCCGCCTCTTCCAGAGCAAGTTTCCTCAGTGCCGCTTGCAGCTACTCGGGATGGGGCGCAAAAAAGCCGAAGCGGTATGGCAGGAGCTCAAGCAGGCCGGTTTGCAGGAGGTGGTCCGCGTGGAATGCTGGAAGCCCGTTGCAGAACTAAAGGTGGCTATGGCCGAGACCGACGTATTCGTCTTGCTGCGCACCGACGACGACTCCTCCAGAGCATGTTTTCCCACCCGGTTGCCCGAATACCTGCTGCATGAAAGGGCGGTGCTGATGAATCCGGTGGGTGACGTCGCCACTCTCTTGTCGCCCGAAAAGGAATACGCACGGGTGCACTCGCTCGCGGCGGAGGAAATCGCGGGCGCCCTGCAGGCGCTTGCCCGGGATCCTGGCAGAAGGCACGCCCTCGGTATCGCGGGAGCAGCGGCTGCTGAGCGCGAATTCGGATACCGCCGGTGGGGTTGCGAACTGGCGCGGTTTTTCCAACGGGTCGAAGAACGATGCTCAGCTTGATTCGCAGTCATCTTGATAGACTGGTTTTTCTCGGTCTGCGGGCCACTGCCGGCGGAACCCGCGCCGCGCGCTATCTCGGCGTTAGAGTCGGCGAAGGATGCCGGCTGCTGAATCGGGATTTCGGGAGTGAACCATGGCTGATTTCGATCGGCAATCGCGTGACCATCGCGCCGGAGGTGAGCCTGCTGACCCACGACGGCAGTTGCTGGCTGGTCCGGGATGAATCCGGTCGCCGCTTTCGCTATGCGCGGGTGGAAATCGGTGATGACGTATTCATCGGGCTCGGGTCGATTGTGATGCCGGGAGTGCGCATTGGGAGCCGCGTGGTGGTTGGGGCCGGGAGCGTGGTGACGAAGTCCGTTCCAAGTGGATGGGTCGTGGCTGGGAACCCCGCGCGCCTGATGGTTCGGTACGAGGATTTCGAGCAACGTGTGTTGAGAGAATGCCACCGCCCGGGAGACATGAGCGGAACGACATATCGGGAGCGGATTGACAGTATTGTCGAGCAGACTCCCCGCAGCGAGTTGCGGTCAGATTAGATTCGAAGGCAGGCAGTTTCATGTGTGGCATAGCCGGGATTTGGAGCGGTCGCTCGGCCGAGGCGGAGTCCTTGCACCCCCGTGTTATCGCGGTCACCGAGGCACTTCGGCACCGAGGGCCCGACGATCAAGGGATCTGGATCGACGCGGGGGCGGGACTGGGGCTCGGACACCGCCGGCTCGCGATTATCGATTTGTCGGCCGCGGGGCATCAGCCGATGCACTCGGCGGCCGGCGACCACGTGATCGTGTTCAACGGCGAGGTTTACAACTTCGCCGAGATTCGCGTGGAGCTGGATGCCGCCTCGCCGGGACACGTCTGGCGCGGCCATTCCGACACCGAGGTCATCCTCGAGGCGATCGCCCGCTGGGGAACCCGGGATGCCGTCCGGCGTTTCAATGGGATGTTTGCCCTGGCGGTGTGGGATCGCGTGCGGCGACGACTGACACTGGCGCGCGATCGTCTGGGCGTAAAGCCGCTGTATGTGGGAAAGGCGGAGGGCGGCGAACTCCTCTTTGCGTCCGAGAGCCACGCCATTGCTCAGGATCGTGGCTTTGGGGCGAAGATCAACCGGGAGGCGTTGGCGGCCTTTCTCGCGCTGGGGTACCAGCCCTCGACGGCGCCGCTTTACGCCGACCTCGCGGAGGTGCCGGCGGGAGCGGTGCTCGAAATTACCGCACCCGAGTCGCTGGACTGGGGCAGCCTGCGCAACCGACTGCTCGGCTGGCGCGAGGATCGCGGGGTGGAGCGCGGCCGCGGGTGGAGCCTGGACTTCTATTGGCGGGCCGCGGCCGCCTGGGAAGCGGGTGCGGGATCCCGATACCGGGGGAGCGAGGAGGAGGCGCGGCGGGAGACGGAAGCTCTCCTCGATGACGCGATCCGGCTGCGGATGATCTCCGACGTGCCGCTGGGTTCGTTCCTGTCGGGGGGAATCGACTCGTCGCTGGTGACGGCATTGATGCGCGGCCACACGACCCGCGCGGTGAAAACGTTTTCCATCGGATTCCCGGAATCGGAGTTCGACGAAAGCCGGCACGCGCGGGCGGTGAGCCGGCACCTCGGAACCGATCACACCGAGTTCGTCGTTACCCAGCAGGATTGCCTGGAGGTCGCGCGGCGTCTGGCCGAACTGCAGGACGAGCCGCTCGGGGATTCGTCGTTCATTCCCACTTATCTGGTCTCCCAACTGTCGCGTCGTCAGGTGACGGTGGCGATGACTGGCGACGGGGGGGACGAGGTGTTTGCCGGGTACTGGCGGTACCAGATGTTCCGCCGGGTGCACGGCGTGTACCGGCTGCCGGCCGCGCTGCGGGCCGCTGCCGACGCCGTGTTTCGCCGCGCCGAAATTTCGGCAGTCGCGCCCGGAAAGCCGTCCTGGCTGTGGTACCGGCTCATCCGGTTGGCGCGGCTCTGTTCCCAGCGCGATGCCGCGGCCATGTATCATTACACGCTGACAGCAATGAACTGGAGGGAACTGCTCGATTTTGAAGCGGAAGTCCCGCCGGTCGGAATCCCGCAGGGAATGCAGGACCGCGATTTTGCCGAGCAGATGATGTGGACCGATGCCGTCAGCTACCTGCCTGACGATCTCCTGGTGAAGGTCGACCGGGCGAGCATGCGGGTGAGCCTGGAATGTCGCGAACCGCTGCTCGACTATCGCCTCTACGAACTCGCCGCGCGGTTTCCGCTGGAGTGGAAGCAGGGCCCGGAGTCGGGGAAGCGGATGCTGCGCGCGATTCTCTACCGCCACGTCCCGCGCGAGCTGGTGGATCGGAAGAAGCAGGGTTTCGCGATTCCCCTGGCGTCCTGGCTCCGATCGGACCTGCGGGAGTGGGCGCGGGAGCGGCTCTTCACGCGCCAGCCGGCCGCGGAGGTCTTCTTTCGCCCGGAGGCCATCCGGCGTCTCTGGGATCAACATCAGGCGGGAACCCGCGATCACAAAACAATCCTCTGGCACCTGGTGGTGCTGCGGCAGTGGCTGGCGACGCACCGATGGAGTTGAGACCCGAGTTGCGACTCCTGATCGCCACGCTCGATGGCGGCGGTTCGGAGCGGGTCTGCCTGGTGCTGGCCAACCAGTGGGCGGAGGAGGGGCGGCGGGTGCAACTGCTGCTGGTGCGCCGGACGGGCGCGTTCCTCGACCGTCTGCATCCGGAGGTGAGGGTGACGTCGGCCGAGCGTCCCCGCGTGCGCGACGCGGCGTGGTGGCTGGTGCGGGAGATCAACCGCCACCCCGAAGTGCCGGTGCTGGTGTTTGGGTTCGACCTCGGGGTGGTGCTGGCGCCCTTCCGTTGGGCAGGAGTCCTGCGGGCGCCTCTCGTCTACCGGGAGGGCAGCGCCCCCGAACGAAACATCCCGCCTTCACACCACTGGCTCTACCGGCGCGCCCTCGCGCGGCTCGATGCCGTGGTGGCACAGTCGGATGCGGCCAGGGAGTCGTTGCACCGGCTGGGGGTGCGCGCTGTTCCCATTGCAGTGATTGCCAATCCGGTCCCGGCGAGCGGTCCGGGCGTCGGAGCGGCGGTGGCTCCCGGCCCGTGGGCCGAATCCAGGGGGCCGCGGTTGCTGGCCGTCGGGCGGTTGTCGCCAGAGAAGGGCCACGCCCGCTTGCTCGAGGGTTTTGTCCACGTCCGCCGCCGCTTTCCGACGGCCTCGCTGCGGATCGTGGGCGAGGGCGCACTGCGCCAGGAGCTGGAGGCGCTGGCCCGCGAACTCCGGATTGAGGGCGCGGTGACTTTTCTCGGCTTTGTGGCGGAGCCGGCGGCACTGCTGGCGGAGTCGGATCTGTTCCTGCTCCCTTCGCACTACGAGGGCCAGCCGAATGCCCTGATCGAAGCGCTGCTCGCGGGCTGCCGGGTGCTGGCGGCCGGTGGCGGCGGCGTGCGCGAACTGCTGGGCGCAGCCGACCTCACCGGGTGTTTTCTCGATGACAGCGACTTCGGGGAAAAACTGGCGCAGAAGGTGGCCGATGCTCTGGCCCTGCCGGCGGCTCGCTGGAGTGCGGCCGCCGCAGCCTGGCGGGCGCTCACGGCGCCCGAGCGCGTGGCGCGGCAGTATCGGGAATTCTGCCAGGCGACCGATCGGCGGGCGAATGGGGGGTGTTACGGAGCCGGATTCGCCGGCCAGGTGGCAACCGGCGAGGCTCCGCCGCGTCTGATTCTCGTGATCAATGCGATGGGGGCAGGTGGCGCCGAAAAGCAACTGCTGCTGACCGCCTGCGGGCTGGCTGGCCGCGGGATGGAATGCCACCTGTTCACCCTCGACGGGACCGAGGTGTCGCCGCGCTGTCGGGATCTCCTGGAGCAGGCGCGGGCCGCGGGCGTACAATGGCATCCGGCGGCGGAGCGCTCCCGGTTCGACCTCCGGCAATGCGATCGCGTCTGGCGGTTGCTCCGCGGGCATCGGTTCCCTATGCTTTGGACCTGGGGCCACCGGGCCGATCTCTTCCGGGTGCTGCTCGGGATCCGGGGGCCGGTGCCGGGGGTGTCGATCCTCTCACTGCGCAGCGCGGATGAGGAGAGAATCCGGAAATTGAGAGGATTCTGGCGGTTTATGTGCCGCGTGGCCGACGCGGTGATCAGCAACAGCCGCCTCAACATCCGACAACTTGCAGCGGTGGTGCCCGGAGTGGAGCCGAAGTGCCACCTGGTGTACAACGCCCTCGACCGGGCGTTCGCACATGCTCCCCTGGTCGAACTCGGTGCCCGCCCGTCGCCGCTGCGCCTGGTGATGCTCGGCAACGTGCTGATTCATATCAAGGGATACGACCTGGCGATCCAGGTGCTGCGGCGCCTGAAGGAATCGGGGCTCGCAGTCACCCTCACGATCGCGGGCCGGCTGCACGAGGGGGACCGGCTGCGGCAGCTCATCGCGGAGCACGATGTCTCCGATCACGTGCTCCTGCTCGATCGGGTGGACAATCCGCTCGCCCACCTGCGAAGTGGACAGCTCTTTCTCCTTTGCAGCCGGATCGAAGGCACCCCCAACGCCCTGCTGGAAGCGCTGGCGTTGGGCCTGCCGTGCGTCGCCACCGACGTGGGAGATCTGCAGGAACTCGCCGCCGTGTTTCCCGGCCTGCAGGTGGTGGCCCGCGAAGACGTGGCGGGACTGACGACGGCGATTACGAGGATCCTGGACGGCTGGCCCGCGCACGTGGAGCAGGCTCGGCGGGATGCGGTGCGATGCCGCGAGTTTTTCAGCGAAGACCGAATGAGCGACGAAACGCAGACGGTGCTGCGCCGCCTGGTAGCCCGGGGGGCGCGCGCGCCGGCAGTCGAAATCTAGGCCGGCCGCGATCCGGAAATTGTCATGAGTCGTTTGTCACTTCGTCCGCGCGTCCTGCTCCTGTCCGCGATCCTCGCCGGCCTGGCCGTGGTGTCGGGGTCCGGGCAGGTCACGGTGACGACCGACGAGGGTGGCGTGCTGCTCGCCCCCGAGAACTTCTTCGCGGCCAACGCCGCGGATGCCGCCGCGATCCGGACGGGCACGGAGACGAACCGGTTGCTGACACCGCTCGGATTGGGCGAGCTGCTGCAGGCCCGGCACCAGGCCGGCGGCGGTGCGGGCGGAATGATTCTGCTCAACGCCGGCACGGGCGTCGCCCTGGCAGGGGTGTTTCCCGACGCCGGGGACCTCGACCTCAGCGGCGGGGCCGGGGCCGGGGCGCGCGGCGGCAATCTGTATCTGTTCGGCGGTGACGGCAGCGGCGCCGCAGGCGGCACGGTTTACACTGCCGGTGGTGCGGGCGCCGCTGCCCGCGGCGGCAACCTTTACACCCGGGGCGGGGCAGTCGCGCTGGCGCGCGGTGGCGACATTTCGACGCAGGGCGACACCCTGCCGGGCGGTGACCTCCTCACCTTCGACGGCGGCGGCAAGCTCGACACCCGGACGGGATTGTTGGAGCTCGGGCTGCCAGACGCCAGGACGACCCTGCGCAAGACTGAAGGCGCGGCCGGCAACACCGTTTATCTTCCGCCGGAGAGCGGCCGGCTCGCGACCCAGGGCTGGGTGGGCTCCCGCAACCTTACCGTCGCGGGAGCCACAGCGACGGAAGCATTCACCGGAGTCGAAACCGCGGGCCTGCCGGCGGGTACGGTGTTCACGGCCTCCGTTGCCGGGGTGCGCCGGAGCTTCGCGCTCCGGGCCGAGACGGCCGAGGACGTGGTGGACGGGACGAGCCTCCTGCGGCCCGCCGACTACGACGCCACCACCAACAAGGTCGTGCTGGCCGACGGGACGCTGGTGGAGGCGCGGCCCGGCGCGGCCGGCGCGCGCACCGGGCGGGTGGTGCTCAATGCCGGCAGCGGCGCGGCGGTCGGGAGCACGACGGCGGACGCGGGGGTGATCGACGTCAGCGGTGGCAGTGGCGCCGGGACGTTTGGCGGAAATCTTTCTCTCTTCGGCGGCGCGGGCGTGAGCGCATCCGGAGGGGCCGTCACGCTCCAAGGTGGCGCGGAGAGCAACACCCGCGGCGGCCAACTCGATGCCCGAGGCGGCAGTGCGCCTGCCGCCCGCGGCGGTGACCTGCTGATGTACGGCGGCACACTGGCAGGTGGCGACGTGTTCACTTTCGATGGTGGCGGGAGGATCGACACCCGCACGGGCCTGATGGAGTTCGGCCTGGCCGAATCCCGCACCTCGCTGCTGAAATCAGAAGGCGCGGCGGGCAACGCGGTCTATCTGCCCTTGGAGAACGGACTCCTGGCCACGCAAGGGTGGGTGGGCACGCGTCACCTGACGACGGCGGCGGCGACGGCAGCCGAGGCGTTCACCACCGTGCCCACCGCGAGTGTGACCACGGGAACGGTTTTCACCGCCGTGATCGAAGGGAGCGAGCGCCGCTACTTGCTGCGGGCGGAAGTACCCGGCGAACCGATCGACGGCACCAGTGTGCTGCGCCCGGCCGATTACGACGCCACGACCAATCCGGTCGTGCTGGCCGACACCACCGTCATCGAAACGCGGGCCGGCGCAGCCGGGGCGGTGACCGGCCGGATTTTTCTGAACGCGGGCACAGGTGCGGCAGTGAACGGCCATGCCGCGGACTCCGGCATCATGAGTCTGAGCGGCGGCAGCGGCGCCGGGGCTTACGGTGGCAATGTACTGTTGTTTGGAGGTAGCGGATCGGGCGCGCAGTCCGGTTCGCTGCTCATGCAGGGTGGCGCCGAGGAAAGTGCCCGGGGTGGCAGCCTCTTTACCCGAGGAGGCACGGCGGCCTCGGCGCGGGGCGGTGACCTGTTCACCTACGGCGGTACTGCACCAGGCGGCGATATCTTCACTCATGACGGCGGCGGGCGGATCGACACGCGGCTGGGGTTGCTGGAACTGGGCTTCGTCGAGGCCCGCACCACGCTGCAGAAGAGTGCGCTCGCCGCCGGCAATCTCCTGCTCCTGCCCGTCGAATCCGGCGTGCTGGCCACCCGTGGCTGGGCCGGCGCCCGCAACCTCACCACCGCCGGATTGACCGGGGCGGCGGCGTTCGCCGGCGTGGAGACTGCCGGCCTCAGTGCGGGCACCCTCTTCACGGCCACGGTGAACGGTCAGCTTCGCACCTACCTGCTCCGGCCGGAAACCAGCGCCGATGTACCTGACGGCATGTCGCTGGTGCGGCCGGCGGATTACGATGCCGGAACCAACAAGGTCGTCCTCGCCGATCTGACCATCGTGGAGTCGCGGCCGGCAGCGAGCGGCGCCCTGGGAGGGAAGGTCTTTCTCAATGCCGGGAGCGGTCCTGTCGCGGGCGGCATCGCGCCCTTCGGAGGAACGATCAACACCAGCGGCGGCACCGGCGGCGGCGCCTTTGGCGGCAGCCTACTGACCTATGGCGGGGCCCTGCCGGGCGGGAACATTACGACAGCGGATGGCGGCGGGCGCATCGACACACGCACCGGTCTCATCGAGCTGGGTCCGCCCAACGCGCGCACGACCGTGCAACGGGGGACCACTCCGCCCGGCAACACCCTCACGCTTCCGACCGAGACTGGCACCCTGGCGACGCGCGAGTGGAGCGGCACCCGGAATCTCGTGGCGCAGAACACGACGCAGCAGGCGCTGCTCGCCCCGATCGTCACGGTCGGACTTCCCGTCGGCTTCACGCACACGCTCACGGTGGTGGGGATGCAACGGGCCTTCATGCTGCGAGCCGAACAGTCGACCGATGTCGTGGACGGCGTGATGATCGTGCGGCCGGCGGACTACCACGCAGTCACCAACAAGGTCGTGTTTGCGGACGTCACGGCCGATGGCTCCGGGGTCGACGTGCGGCTCTTCGGTGCGAAAGGCGACGGGGTGACCGACGATCGCATTCCGATCCAGGCGGCGATCGACTACGCAGGGCGCACGCGCCGGGAGGTGTTCCTGCCTCCGGGAGAGTATTTCGTCTCGCCGAATGCCTTCGGGGTCGGCCTTACGCTGCCGTCGAGCTTCACGCTACGCGGCGCCGGTTGGAGCAGCGTGATTCGGTTTCCCAGCCCGGGACTGACGGTGTGTCTCGGCAATGCGGCTTCGTACGGAGATCAGGCGGCGCAGGACGCGGGCGATTTCGACGTGAATGTGCGCGACCTGAAACTGGATCTCCAGGGCACGGGCAACAATGGGGTGGTCTTTGGCGGCGTGACCGGCGGCTCGATCATCAACGTGTGGGTGGAGGACGCCGCGGGCTACGGCATCCACTTGGTGGCCAACAATGGCGCCAACGGCAACCTGGGGCGGCCGACGGACGGGATCATGGTGCGCGGATGCCGCGTGACCGGGGTTCTAGATGTCGGGATCGAGTTGTCGGGTGCCAATCACTGCTCGGTGGTGAACAATTACGTGGAAGGCACCGGGCTGCCGTCGACGCTGAGCGCGGCGTACGAGATTTGGAACGGTTCGCAGAGCAATACGGTGACCGGCAATGTCGCAGTGGGCGTGGGGCCGGGCAACTTGATGAGCGGCTACCGGATTGATCCGCAGCCGACGCCGGACCTGCCGTACACGATGAACAACATCGTTTCCGACAACACGGCGTTCAACGTCCGCTACGGCTTCAAGTGCCACGGACTCGACGGCCAGCCGCGGACCCGGCTAAATACGTTCAAGAACAACCACCTCTCCGGCAGCAAAGCGGTCGGGAGCTACGGCGTGTGGCTGGTCAACGCCGACGACATGCGGATCGAGGGCAACGTCTTCTCGGATTTCGAGAATCCGTTCGTGATGAGCGATCCCATTCTCAGCAACAACTCCTTCACCTGCGACGGGGCGGTGATCGAGGGCAACACCTGGAAGTCGCTGGGCAACCCTATTGTCATTCACGGACTCAGGCGCGGGTCGTTCTCGAACAATCGCATTCACGGTTCGGTTGATGGTCGGGCGGTGGATCTGTTCGGAGCCATGCACTCCGTGGTGCGCGGGAATCTCGCCTGGGATCTGGGCACGGGGGTTACGACACCGTTCCTCCTGTTGCGCGCGGCAGGGGTGAGCGAATCGCAGCATAATGTCGTCGAAGACAATGTGGTCTTCGATTCGCGCACCGGCTCCGCGAGGAAAAGCGGCTACGTCGTCGGCCTCTTCGACGGTACCTCCAACACCATCGTGCGAGGCAACGCCGCACTCAACACCAGCGCGGCGCGCTCGGTCGTCATCAACGCGGGCCTGAACTACTTCGCGGATAATCTGCCGCAGTCCCAGGAGTATAATTCCGGTCAGATTATCTACTCGAGTACGACCGAGGTTTCCTCCGAGCCCGAGGTGGAGACGAATCTGATCCAGGTGCCGCTGCAGCATCCCGTCCTCAAGCGCAACGGGGACTACCTCGAAGCCACGGCAGTGTTCACGTTTGCCGCCAACGACAATCTCAAGCGGGTGAAGGTTTATGTCGGCACCGCCACGGCGTACGATTCCGGGCGTGCCGTCGAGAACGGGCGGGTGCTGCTGCTGAAGCTTCGCATGATTCGGTCGGGACCGGGCACGCAGCTCTTCGTCTCGAGCGTCGACGGCAATACGGGACAGATGGAGAAGGGCGGTTGGGCCACGGCCAGTCTCAACCTGGAGCAATCCACCTCGCTTCGGATCACCGGAACGGGAGTTCAGTTCCAGGACGTGATCTTCCGGTCGCTGACGATCACATTCCAGGCGAACCAATGACCTTTTGCGTGCCAGTCCGGCCGAGGCAATGACCCGGATTCTCCTCTTTGCGGCGGCCTCGGTCTCCGTCGTCCAATTCCGCCTCGATTTCGTGCGTGAACTGGTGCGGCGGCGGATGCGGGTCACGGTGATGGCCCCGGTGGATGCGCCGGACCACCCGGAGCGCATCGCGACCGCCGGCGCGGAGTTCATCCGGTTTGACTTCCACCGCACCGGCATGAACCCGCTGCACGACTGGCAACTCTTGCGGCGCCTGCGGCGCTTCTGGCAGGAGCACGACTTTGATCATGTCATCGCCTATGCGCACAAGCCGGTGCTCTATACCTTTCTCACCGCGCCGCGCGACCGGCCGAAGCGGCGCTGGGGCCTGCTCAGCGGATTGGGGTATGCCTACACGGGCGACGATCCCAAACGCCGCCTCGCGCGATTGGTGTTTCGCGTTCTGTACCCGATCGCCCTGCGAAACTGCAGTGGCATGATGTTTCTGAATCCGGACGATCCGGAGACCCTGGCGGCCGCGGGCGTTTCGACGCGCGGGGTGCCGGTGAAGATCCTTCGTGGAGAGGGCGTGTGCCTGGAGGACTTTCCCCGTGCGCCGCTGCCGGCGGTGACCGCGCCGCGCTTCCTGATGATCGCCCGTCTGCTGGCGGACAAGGGAGTGCGGGAGTTTGCCGCCGCGGCAGGAAGGATGGCCGCTGAAGGCACCGGGGCGGGGTTCGATTTGGTTGGGCCGCACGACTCCAACCCGGCGGCGGTGGCGGCGACGGAACTGGAGACGTGGCAGCGTTCCGGGATCGTCCGCTATCATGGGGCATCGGCGGACGTCCGGCCTTACCTGCGGGAGTGCACCGTGTATGTGCTGCCGAGTTACCGTGAAGGCACGCCGCGCACCGTGCTCGAAGCGATGGCGATGGGGCGGGCCATCGTGACGAGCGATGCGCCCGGCTGCCGCGAAACCGTGTTTGAGGCCGGACCGCCGGACGCGGACGGGGTGCGCGCCGGCAGGAACGGCTTCCTGGTGCCGCCGCGTTCAGCCGAGGCTTTGGCGGCAGCGTTGCGGCGTTTTGTCATAGATCCCGACCTGGCACAGCGTCTCGGCCGCGAGAGTGCCCGGCTGGCCGCGGAGTATTATGATGTCCGCGCGGTAAACACCGAGATTCTGCGGTTCATCGGGGAGGCCGGCGTGTGACTCTGTATCCAAGCCCGGAATTCAGATTGCTGGCCTCCGCTGGTTGCGCGACGGTGAAGGGGTCATGACCAAACCGGAATTCTTCCGCCTCCTCGACGAACTGCTCGAACAGGACCCCGGCACCCTCAAGGGCGACGAAGCACTCGACGCCCTCCCGAAATGGGACTCCCTCGCCTTGATGGGCTTCATCGCCCTGCTCGACCAGCACTTCGGTCTCATCCTGCCAGCCAGCCGCATCTCGGAATGCAAGACCGTCGGAGATCTCGCCGCCCTCGTCGGCGACAAGCTGAAGTGACGGCATGAATCCCCTGTCCATGGAGGGCCGCACCGTGCTCGTCACGGGGGCGTCCTCCGGGCTCGGCCTCGGCATCGCCCGCGGGCTCGCCGCCCAGGGCGCCCGCCTGATCCTCGTGGCGCGGGATACCGGCCGGCTCGAGGCCACCCGCGCGGAATTGCCGGGCGGTGGCCACGGGGCGGAAAGCGTCGATCTCTCCCGCACCGACGCCATCGCTCCGTGGATGAAAACGCGCTCCGCGGCGTGGGGCCCGCTCCACGGGCTTGTCCATTGCGCCGGCACCATGCCGATGCGTCCGTTGCGGGTGCTCGCGGAAGCCGACTGGACCACGGCCCTGGCCACCAACGTGGTGGCGGCTTCGGCGCTCACGAAGGGCTTCCGTCAGCCGGGGGTGAATGCCGGCGGCGGCAGCGTGGTGTTCCTGAGCTCCGTCACCGGGCTGCGGGGACAGCCGGCGCAATCGGCTTACTCCGCCACCAAGGGAGCCTTGCTGGCCATGGCCCGCTCGCTCGCCGTGGAGCTGGCTCGGGAACGAATCCGCGTCAATTGCGTCGCCCCGGCGGTGGTCGAAGCCGGCATGTCCGATCGTATCAAGTCAAACGTTACGCCGGAACAGTGGGCCGCCATCGTGGCGCGGCACCCGCTCGGCCTCGGGACCCCCGCGGACGTGGCCCATGCCGTCCTGTTCCTGCTCGCGGACACCGGACGTTGGATCACCGGCTCGACCCTGGTGGTCGACGGGGGGTACACCGCACTGTGAAGCCCGACGCATGAAACCGTTGTACATTGCCGGCGCCGGGGGATTCGGCCGCGAGGTGTATGCCTGGCTCGGGCATCTTCCCGAGTGGGGGCGCGAGTGGGAATTCAAGGGCTTTCTCGACGACAACCGGGCCGCGCTGGATCGGTTCGACTATCCTCCCGGAGTGGTGGGCGGGCTTTCCGATCATGTGCCGGCTGCCGACGAAGTCATCGTCTGCGCCCTCGGCGACCCCCGGACGAGGCTGAAGGTCTGCCGGCGGCTGCGGGAACTGGGGGCGGAGTTTCCCGTCATCCGTCATCCGACCAGCCTGGTCGGGGCGGGCTGCCGGATCGGCGAGGGCACGATCCTGTGCCCGGGGGCAATCGTCACCGCCAACGTCGAACTCGGACGCTGGGTGGTGTTGAATCTCCACGCCACGGTGGGCCACGACGCCTGGGTGGGCGACGGCGTGACGCTCAGCCCGCATGCCGATGTGACCGGCTTTGCGCGGGTGGAGGAGGGGGTGTTCCTCGGATCGCATGCCTCGGTAATCCCCAGCGCCAAGGTGGGCGCCTATGCCAAGGTGGGGGCCGGCAGCGTGGTGCTGCGCAGCGCCGCTCCGGGGGCCACCGTCGTGGGCGTGCCGGCCCGCCAGATCTTACCCTGACATGCCACACGCCGCCATCACCGCCGTCACTTACGCCCTGCCCGAGCGGGCAGTCACCAACGCGGACCTCGGGGCTGAGTTCCCCGAATGGGGCGCGGACAAGATTGCGGAGAAGACCGGCATCCAGACCCGCCATATCGCGGGTCCGGATGAAACTTCGGCGGATCTGGCGGCCCGGGCGGCGGAGAAGCTTCTGGCGTCCGGGGTCGTGGCCAAGGCGGAGATCGATTTCCTGCTGTTCTGCACGCAGACGCCCGACTTCGCCCTGCCGACCTCGGCCTGCCTGTTGCAGCATCGGCTCGGGCTGTCGACGAGCGCGGGGGCGCTGGACTTCAATCTAGGCTGCTCGGGGTATATCTATGGACTGGGGTTGGCGCGGGGCCTGATCGAGTCGGGGCAGGCACGGCGGGTGTTGCTGCTCACCGGTGAGACCTACAGCAAGCTGCTCGACCCTGCCGACAAATCGGTGCGGACGATCTTCGGTGATGCGGGTTCGGCCACGCTCGTGGCGGCGGCCGACTCGGAGGCGGCCGGGACGATCGGCCCCCTGGTGTATGGCACGGACGGAGCAGGCGGGCCCAACCTGGTGTGCCACCACGGCGGCTGGCGGGGTGCGAAGGCGGAAGCGACCGGTCGCGACGCGCTGTGGATGAACGGACCGGAGATCTTCAACTTCACGCTCCGGGTCGTGCCCGACGTGGTGCGGCGGACGCTGGAGAAGGCGGGCGTGACGGCCAACGACGTGGACCTCTTCGTGTTTCATCAGGCGAACCGTTACATGCTGGATCACCTGCGGAAGAAGCTGGCGGTGCCGGTGGAGAAGTTCGTCGTCGCGATGGAGCAGTGCGGCAACACGGTGTCGTCGACCATTCCGATCGCCCTGGTCGAGGCGAAGGCGCGCGGACAGTTGCGCCCGGGGATGCGGGTGATGTTGGTGGGCTTCGGTGTCGGTTATTCCTGGGGAGCGGCGCTGGTGCACTGGCGGTAGCGGCCACGGAGCAAGATGAAACCGTGGGGGCGCAATGCCGCGTGGCTGGCGGGGGCAGGAACCCTGGTGATAGCGGTGGCCGCGCAACTGTGGCGGCCCGTGCCGGTGCTGTCGCCCCAGGCTAAGGTGGAAGGCCGGCTGGCCCGGCAATTGCCGGCCACACTCGATTCCTGGCAGGTGCGCGACGAACCGCTGGGACACAACGAAGTCGTGAAGGCGGGCGTCGAAGACGTGCTCCGCTTCGACGACTACGTGTTTCGCCGCTACTCGAAAGGCGGCCGGTGGTTTTCAGTATATGTGGCCCACTGGCAGCCGGGCAAGATGCCGACGCGATTGGTGGCCGAGCACACGCCGGATCGCTGCTGGGTCGAAAACGGCTGGATTTGCGACGTCCGCGAAAACCAGCGCCCACTGGAGTTCAAGGAGCGGCCGCTGTGGCCGGGCGAGTTCCGGACCTTTCGTACCCCGGGAAACACAGGCGAGCCCCATCAGGTGTTGTTCTGGTTGCTGGTGGAAGGCGTGCCTTACGACTACCGGCAGCACGGCAACCTGTTCCGCCATGCCGTGCGCTGGTGGTCCGGAGCGGTGGCGGAGTTCGCCCGCCGCCAGCCCCCGGAGCAGTATTTCATCCGGATTGCGTCGACCTCGTCCTTCGACGTGCTCTGGCGCGAGCCGGGCTTTCAGGCGGTGATGGAGTCGGTGGCGAAGCTGGGGCTTTATCGGTGAGGCGGTGAAGCGGTGGACGGTGGTCAGTGCACCGACCACTGATCACCGACTACCGACCACGGACCACTCGACGCCAGCCTCGCGGCGAAACAGGGTTTGGGTCCATGGCCACTGCTCAACTTGCACCCGGAGGCCAGGTGACGCTGCCGGCGGCCGTCATGAGCCAACTCCGGCTTCGTGACGGGCGCCCGGCGACGTTGCTGAAGGCGGAAGTTACCACTGAGGGAGTCTTATTGACCCCCTTGGAGCCTCGCGATCTTTCGGTTGAGCGGCTCGAGCGATGGGTTGCTGAGGGGGAAGTGGAGCTGTCCAAGCTGCGGGAGGGCAGTGGTTGAGGGGCTTTCTCGACACCTCGTTCTTGATTGCCGCTGCCGGTAGCTAACGAGGCCTGCCACGCCTCCTCTTCGGAAAGGGCTGCCAACTGCAATGGGAGTTTGGCACCAGCCTCTATTGCGAGGAAGAGGTCAGTCGGAACATCCACAGGGTAGCTGGAGCTGACTACTGGCTGTCGACCCTGCGGCCTGCTTTGGAGATTTTTCCGACGGAACTCGTGTTCGACCTGCCCTTGGTCTTCGATGCGAGCAAGGACCGTCCGGTGCTGATCTCGGCATTGGGGTCTCGTGCCCAGTACCTGCTCACGCCCGATCGCGAGGACTTTGCTTACTTGCTCGGTACGGAGGTCTATGGGCTCAAGGTCAGGACTCCACTGACATTTGTCGGGGAAATACGCCTGCAGTTATCCGACTTGGTAAGCTGAACATTCCAGTCGCCATTCCGAGTCCTCCGTCCTCCGGTCTCTGGCCTCCGGCTGCCGGCTGCCTACCAAAGCCACCGCGGCGCCTATCGGCGCCACGCACGGCCCCGACCGCAGCTTCCGGCCCTTGTGCCTCTTTGCGGCCAAACCAAGCTAGCCGCGAAAAGGCGCAAGAGGCGCAGGCGGATTTCAGGGAATGCTTGAACCTGCCGCTTGAAACTAGGAGCAAGGTGGGCAGTTTTGGAAAGATGAGCACCATTGCTGAAATTGAGCAGGCGATTGAACGCCTACCAGACACGGAGGTGGTGCGCTTGGCTGCGTGGTTGGCTGAACACCGTCGGAATCGGCAGCCCGCATCTTCCGGTGAACACCACGACTTGGATTCCCTGATCGGCACTTGGCGCGAGGATCCTGCCTTCGATGCTGCCGTGCGCGCATTTGAGCAGGTCGACGCTGAGGTTTGGAAGTAGATGAACGTCGCGCTCGACACTAACGCCTACAGCGACTTTCTGCGGGGCGAGGCACGTCGGGTCGATATCTTGCGCCGTGCGCCCCGGATCTTTTTGCCGTTGATCGTCATCGGCGAATTGCGCGCGGGATTCGCCGCCGGCAGCCGGGAAGCCGAAAACCTCGCCAACCTCCGCCAATTTCTCCGGAGCCCTCGGGTCGCAGTATTGTCGCCAGATGAGGAAACCGCGGAAAATTACGCCCGGGTGTTCCTCCAGTTGCGGAAGCAGGGGACCGCCATTCCTACGAATGACCTTTGGATCGCCGCGCTGGCACTGCAGCATGGCGTCCAGTTGTGTACTTCCGATGCGCATTTTCATCACGTGGCGGGATTGATCGTGTGCTAATCCTGCCTGGCCGGAGCGAGGCTTGTCTCCAAGAGGCGCAGGCAGGTGGAAAATGCTTCCGGAGCAATCAACAGGAGGGTTCGGTGAGCGCGGAGAATCGACCAGCACCGCGGGCTTGGACTCTCAGCGTTCTCCGCGTCCTGCTGTTCAACCCCACCTCGGCGCCTATAGGCGCCACGCACGGCCCCGACCGCGGCTTGCGGCCCTTGTACCTCTTTGCGGTCAATCCAGAGTAGCCGCAAAGGGGCGCAAGAGGCACAGCAAGCCGGCAGTGGGGCGGTGAGACGGTGCAACAGTAAGGCGGTGGTAGGTGGACCGAGCACCGACAATCGACCACTGACTACCGGTCCTCCTTCCTCCGGTCTCTGGCCGCCGCCCTCCGCCCCTTCCCACCGCCTCACCGCCTCACTGTTTCACCGCCTCACCCGCCTTCGCCGAGCCTTCGACGCGGCAAGCTGTCTCACCCTCTTCCCGTGAAACCAGCCAAGATCTACCTTTCCTCCCCGCACCTGGGCGGCGACGAACTGCGGTTCGTCCACGAAGCCTTTGCGACCAACTGGATCGCGCCGCTCGGACCGCACGTCGACGCGTTCGAGCGGGAGTTCTGCGCCCTGCTCAGCCCACCGTCCTTGTCCTCCGGCTTCTGTCCTCCGTCCTCCGTCCTCCGTTCTCCGCCCACTGACCACCGCCCACCGCCCGCCGGTCTCCGGCCACCGATCTCCGTCCACCGCCCACCGCCCACCGATCTCCACGCCGCCGCCCTTTCCTCCGGCACTGCCGCCCTGCACCTCGCCCTCAAGCTCGTTGGCCTCCAACCGGGCGAGGAGGTGTTTTGCTCCACGCTCACGTTTTCCGCGAGCGCCAACCCGATCGTGTACGAAGGTGGCCGGCCGGTGTTCATCGATAGCGAACGCGCGAGTTGGAATCTGGATCCGGCTCTGCTCGCCGAGGCGTTGGCCGATCGAGCGAAACGGGGCAAACTCCCGCGGGCGGTGATCGCGGTGCACCTTTACGGGCAATGCGCCGACCTGGAGCCGATCGCGGAGTTGTGTGCGCAGCACGGCGTGCCGTTGATCGAGGATGCGGCCGAGGCGCTCGGGGCGGTGTATTTCGGAAACCAGAGGCCGGAGGACGGAGGCCGGCAGCCGGAGACCGGAGGCCGGAGGCCGGAGGAATCAAGCCGGCCGCTGACGTCCGGCCGCTGGCCACCGGCCTTTGTCCCCCGGCCGCTGGCCTCCGGCCGCTGGCCTTCGGCCGCCGGGATTGCACCCGGTACCGTCGGCCGGCTCGGGATCTTCTCCTTCAACGGCAACAAGATCATCACCACCTCCGGTGGGGGCATGCTGGTCTCGGCGGAGGAGGCGATGATGAAGAAGGCCCGCTTCTGGGCGACCCAGGCCCGGGATCCGGCCCCGCATTACCAGCATTCGGAGATCGGCTACAATTACCGGATGAGCAATGTGCTGGCCGGCATCGGCCGCGGGCAGCTCCACGTGCTGGCGGACCGGGTGAATGCCCGACGGGCGAACTGCGCGTATTATCAACGGGCGTTCACGGACCTGCCGGGGATCGAGTTCATGCCCGAGGCGCCTTGGAACCGCTGCACCCGCTGGCTGACGTGCATCCTCGTCAATCCGAAGGCGTTTGGCGCCGACCGCGAGGCGATCCGCCTGGCCCTGGAGGCGGAGAACATCGAGGCGCGCCCGGTGTGGAAGCCGATGCACCTGCAGCCCGTGTTTGCCGAGTGTGCAAAGTTCGGCGGCGCGGTGGCGGAGGATTTGTTCGACCGCGGCCTGTGCCTGCCGTCGGGATCGAACCTGACGGAAGGTGATCTCGAACGCGTGGTCGCCGTGGTGCGGAAGCTTTGTCGGTGACGGAGGACGGAGACCGGAGGCCTGAGACCGGAAGCCTGAGGCCAGAGACCGGAAGCCGATGGACGGAGGCCGGAAGCCTGAGGCCAGAGACCGGAGGCCGGCGGCCTGACGCTACTGGCATCCGGCGTCCGGCCGCTGGGCAGAGACTCGACGCGAAAGATTGGCAAGCAGGGATTGGCCCCGAAATTGGGTGAACCCCGCGGTTGATCTCGGGAGCACCGTAGCGGGGTCATGGGGCGATGAAAGCCCAGATCAACGGGTTTGAAGACTTGCACGTCTATCAGGAGGCGTGCGCTTTGGACTACGCCATCTTCATCGCGTCCAAGTCCTTTCCCAGAGAAGAGATGTACTCACTGACAGATCAAATTCGTCGTTCCTCCCGATCAGTCGGTGGAAACATCGCCGAGAGTTGGGCCAAACGTAGATACCCCGCCCACTTCGTCTCCAAGTTGACTGACGCAGATGGCGAATTGCAGGAGACGCAGCATTGGCTGGGACGGGCGAATGCCTACGGGTACATGGATTCTCACTTGTTCACGGAGCTCCTCAGCCAATGCAAGGCGATCGGCCGAAAGCTGGGAAGGATGATTCAGCAACCCGAGTCCTTCTGGCGATGACCCAACCAGAAGCGCAGTCTTGGACTGGCCGCCGGCCGCCGGCCTCTGTTCTCCAGCGACGATGACAAAACGGCTTTTCGATCTATTGGTCGTATTGCTCGCCGCCCCCCTCTGGGTTCCGGTCGTGCTCGTCGTCGGCCTGCTCGTGCGGTTGAAACTCGGCTCACCGGTCTTCTTCCGGCAGCGGCGACCGGGCCGGCACGGGCGGATCTTCGAAATGGTGAAGTTCCGCACCATGACCGACCAGCGCGATGCCGCGGGCCAGTTGCTGCCGGATGCGGTGCGCCTGACCCCCTTCGGGAAGCTCCTGCGCTCGACGTCGCTGGATGAACTCCCGGAGCTATGGAACGTGCTCAAGGGCGACATGAGCCTCGTCGGACCGCGGCCGCTGCTGGTGCAGTACTTGTCGCGGTATTCGCCCCGCCAGGCGCGGCGGCACGAGGTACGTCCGGGGTTGACCGGGCTGACGCAGGTGATGGGTCGCAACGCGCTCTCCTGGGAGGAGAAGTTCGAGTGGGACGTGCGGTATGTGGAGACCCAGAGTCTCTGGCTCGATCTGAAGATCCTCTTTCTGACCGTGAAGGCGGTGCTCTTTCGCACCGGCATCAGTGCCGCCGGGGAGGCCACCATGCCGGAATTCATGGGCTCCCGGGAACGACCATCCTGAATTCGGTTGTCGCGTTGAACCCCGCAGCCCGGCCGGACCCGTTCCGCCGGGCTGCGGTGTTTTCCGGGGCGGACGTGGTGGATCGGTGAGTCGGTGGACGGTGAGTCGGTGGTCGGTGATCGGTCCACCGCCCACCGACAACCGATCACCCGAAATTCGGGGTAACGCGACAATTGAAGCCTGGGGCGGCGCATGGCGTCTTCGGCGGATGAGAGCGTTGTCCGTTCAAGAGTTGGAGGTCTATCAGGAGGCGTTTCGGCTGCAGCAGACCGTATTCCTGTGCACGAAGGAGTGGCCCAAGGAGGAAACCTATTCGCTGACCGACCAGATTCGGCGTTCATCGCGTTCGGTAGGGGCAAACCTCGCCGAAGCATGGGCCAAACGGAGATATTCGGCGCACTTTCTGAGCAAACTAACCGATGCGGACGGCGAACTGGCGGAGACACGTCACTGGCTCTCGACCGCCGCAGCTTGCGGTTACCTTTCAGGGGGACCGGCTCTTGCACTAGCCCAACACGCCGCCTGTGTCGGCCGCCTGCTCGGAGCCATCGTCGAAGAAGAGGCCTTGCGCAAGCACCGCCAGTGAGTGCCGATGGCGTGTTTCTCGATGCGAATGTGGTCTTCGACCCCCTGGCTGATCGGCAGCCATTCGCCGAGTTTGCGCACCGCATCTTTGCCCTGGCTGAGACTCAGACTATCCAAGTACACGTCTCTGCGCTGACCTTCTGCAACCTGTATTAGGTCTTGCGCAGGTTGCAAGGGCACGAGGCTGCGATCGCTTTGCTGGCACGTCTGAACAGACTGGTAAGGGTGACGCCGATCGGGGATCCGGAGATCAAGTCTGCTTTGGGCTCCGGACGCCGTGACTTTGAAGATGCGGTCCAGATCGCGTCAGCAGACGCGGCCGGAACGGTGGCGGTAATCGTGACGCGCAATCCGCGGGACTTTGTTGGTGGACCCGTGCCTGTTCAGTCACCGGAAGAGCTTTTGACGGATCTTGCCCGACGGAGTACGAAATAGCTGGGACTTACCTTCCACTGCCCGGTCGTCGGTGGACGGTGGTCGGGTGTCAGTCGTCGGTTAAACAGTGAGGCGGTGAAGCGGTGGACCGTGGTCGGCGAACCGGCAACCGACCACTTGTTGCTCCCTGATGTCTGTTGGCGCCGACGCCGGATGGCCGCGACTCGCCACGACTGGTGCCCGGAGAGGGTCTCGAACCCACACGCCTTTAGAGGGCGACGGATTTTGAGTCCGTTGCGTCTGCCAATTCCGCCATCCGGGCCGGAGGAGGGACGCGAAACGTAGGTCGCTGCCCGCGACAGTGTCCACGCCAAATTCGACGCGACGATCTTTGAACGCCGCGGGCGTCGCGAGCGTCTTTCCTCCCGTCAGTTACCCGTTCTTTTTGGTTCATCTCCAGTTTGCAGTCAAAGTCGGCAAGGGCGCCCGGGATCAACTCCGGGCGCCCTTACTGTTTTCCCCTCGACGCGCCGCGCACCCGCCGGACACTCGCCGGGACCATGCCGGATTTCCGCGTCTACTGCCCGCCCGCCGCCGCCGAGCCGGCCGAGCTCACGCTGTCGGCCGCGGAAACGCATCATCTCGTCGTGGTCAATCGCGCCCGCGTCGGCGATCCGGTGGTGGCGTTCGACGGCCGGGGCACCGAGTGGCTCTGCGAGCTCACCGCCGCCACCAAGCAGACCGCCACCCTTCGCGTCCGCACCACCCGCCGCCACCCGCCCCTGCCCCACGCGATCACGTTGGGTCAGGCGCTGCCCAAGGGCGCGACCATGGACGTCATCGTGCGGCAGGCCACCGAGTTGGGCGCCGCCCGCCTCGCGCCGCTGGAGAGCGAGCGCACCCAGGTTCACCTCGCGGCTGAGCGTTCGGAGCGCAAAGTGGAGAAGTGGCAGACCACGGCGCTTGAGGCCGCCAAGCAGTGCGGCAACCCGTTCCTGCCGGAAATTATGCCGCTGCAAACGGCCGCCGCCTTCATCGCCGCCGAGCACGCGGGCGACTTGAAGCTGGTCGCCAGCCTGCATCCCGGCGCCGGGCCGCTGCGACCCGTGGTGCAGGCGTTTCACCGCGCCCGCGGCCGGTGGCCACGGGGCATCGTCTGGCTCGTGGGTCCCGAAGGGGATCTGTCACCGGCGGAGCTCGCGCAGGCCCTCGCCCACGGCTTTGTTCCCATCACGCTCGGCCCGCTGGTGCTGCGCTGCGACACCGCCGCCGCTTACGCCCTGAGCGTCACGAATTACGAACTGCAGGCCGCGGCTCCCTGAGCGCCCCTCACCACACCAGCAGGCCGCCGGCAAAGGTGAGGCCGGCGCCGACGCTGCAGAAGATGATGCGGTCGCCATCCGCAAAAATCCCCTCCTCCGCCGCCCAGCCCAGCGCCATCGAAACGCTTGCCGCGCTCGTGTTGCCGTACTTCGAGATCGTCACCACGAATTTGTCATACGGAATTCCCACCCGCTTGCTCACCGCGGTGAGAATGCGCGCATTGGCCTGATGCGGCACCACCCAGGCGATGTCGTCCGCCTTCAGGTTTTCCCGGCGCAGCGTCTGCTCGATCTGCTCGGCAAAACCGACCACGGCATGCTTGAAGACCGAGGTCCCGTTCATCTGCAGATAAAAATGTTCCTTGTCGCAGCCTTCCACGCCGGGCCAAGGCATCCGCGCACCGCCGCCGGGCCGCTGGATTGACTCAAACTGGGTCGCATCGCCGCTCAGGCTCATGCGGTGCAGGCGATGACCGCCCGGCCGCGTCGTCAGGATCGCCGCGCCCGCCCCGTCCCCGAACAAAAACGCCGTCTCATGATCCTGCGGGTTGGTGATGCGCGAGAGCAGTTCGGCGGTGACGACGATCACGTTCCGCGCCGTGCCGGAGAGGATGAACGAACGGCCCACCTCGAGCGCATACAGCCAGCCGGAACACGCCGCGTTGAGGTCGAAGGCCAGCGCCCGGGGGATCCCCAACCGCCGCGCCAGCGCGCTCGCCGCCGACGGCACCGGCTGATCCGGGATGATCGTCGCCATGATGATCCCATCGATCTCCCCGACCGCCATGCCGGCCTGCACCAGGGCATGCTGCACGGCGACGGCGGCCAAATCGGTCGCTGTCTCGTCCTCCCCCGCATGCCGGCGCTCCCGGATCCCCGTCAGCCGCACGACCTCGTCCTCGGTCCGGTGCGGAAACGCCTTCAGAATCTCACTGTTCGGCCGGATGTTGGCCGGGGCCGCGTGGCCCACGCCTGCGATGCAAACCGTCTCGGAATGTGTGCTCAAGGAGCCCGAAGGGAAAGCGCCGCCCGCGCGGACGTCCACTCAAGATTTCCGGGCCGCCAGGTAGCGCGCCACGTCGTCGCCGGAGACGCGCCCCCCGGGGCCCGTCGCCTCGATGCCGGTGAGGGTCGCGGGATCGAGCCCCGCCTCCTGGGCAAGTTTGGTCGCCCGGGGCGTCCAGACCAACGCGGCCGCGGGTTTGACGGCCGCCACCGGCGCGACGGCGGAACCCTTGGCAGCGAGGTGCCGCAGCGAGTCGTCGGCGGTCTCGATCTGGAGAAACGGCGCGCCGGCTGGCTTGACGTCGCCCGGGACGGCGAGCACGGACCGCACCGTGCCGTCGCAGGGCGATTCGAAATCGAACACCGACTTGTCGCTCTCCAATTCGGCCAGCTTCTGGCCCTTTTTCACCGCCTCGCCCGCCTGCACCTTGAGGCCGATGACCGTGAGTTCATTCACCGTGGCGCCCATCGAGGGCATGGTGACGTCGATGAGAAAGGTATCCATCAGAAGTTGGGTTGCCGGCGAGTGTGGAACCCGTCGCGCCGTGGTCAAGCGGGCCGGCGGACGCCCCCCCTTTCGCACCCGCTTGCTCCCGCTCCGGCGGCGGCCGGGTAGGGCGCGGCCCCAGCTCCGCTCCGCCCGATTGCAACCGTCCTGTCACAAACTTTGGCTTTAACTCCTGCGTCGCCCCCCCCAACGCTCCCCCCCTTCGATGTCCCAGGAAACCGTCGTCTACCTCGTCAACCTGATTATCGGCGCGATTCTCGCCGCGCTGATGACGCTCCACTGGCGGCAATCGGGGCGGGGCTCGGTGCTCGGATACTGGATGGTGGCGGCCTGGGTGATGACCGCGGCGGACGCCCTGTTTGCCGCGCGCGCGGAGCTGCCCTACTGGATGGGGCGCTTTTTCCCGCCGCTTTGTGTGACGCTTGGCCACAGCGTGCTCCTGCTGGGCTCCCAGAAGACCGCGGGGCGCCCGATGAGCCGCGGACCGGTGCTCGCCCTCGTCCTGCTCCATGCCGGCCTGCTCGCGATCTTCCTCCTCGTGAGCGGCACGTCACAGTGGCGCATGGTGTGCAACGGCCTGATCTGGGGCGGGCTCTCGATCGCGTCCTACCTGGCGCTGCGGTATGCAGACACCGCCCACCGCGCGGCCCTGTTCATCCCCGCTTTGGTCTTCCTGCTCCACGCCGCTTTTCACGGCCTGAGGGTGACCTTTGCGACCGTGCTGGCCGTCAGGGACGAGCGCAACGCCCTGCTGCAGACCATCGGCGATCTGGAGGTGAGCTTCTTCATGGTGGCGCTGTTCGTCAGTCTCCTGATCGCCCACCTGCAGCGGCGAAACGAGGAACTGCAGCAGGCCCTGGGCGAAGTGAAGACCCTCAGCGGCCTCCTGCCGATCTGCGCCTGGTGCCGCAAAGTGCGCAGCGACGACGGCTACTGGCAGCAGCTCGAGCACTACTTCGAGTCGCACGGCCACGTGAAGTTCACCCACGGCATCTGCGAAGAGTGCGGGCAGAAACACTTCGCCCCCACCGCCACCCGGGTGAGGTGAGGAAAGCGGACCACGGAGGCAGCTTTGACCCGCCCACGGCCCCAATTCGAACGCCACCCCGCCCCGCGACCCGCTCCGCTTTCCTGTCCCGGCTGGGGACAGCCGGGACCGCTCCCGGGCCGCGCTCTCCTCCCTCTCCCGTAGCTGACTCCCCCTCCCCTTCCCACGTCCTCCGTCGCGACTCGATGGCCCACCCCATTCCCACCCTGGCGCGCCGCGCTGCGCTGCCGCTCCTGCTGCTCTGGCTTGCTCCCCGCCCTGTCCGCGCGGAGGAGGCCGTGCGCTACAAGTTTCAGGACTACCATGAAACCGGCGGGCGCATCGGCGTCCGCGTCCACGGCGCCGCGGTGGAGAAGCAACTCGGCCCCGATCTGCTCTTCAAGGCCGACGGCGTGATCGACGCCATCGCAGGCGCGAGTCCCGACGGCCGGCCGGCCCCCGCCGGCAGCGACCAGGTGCCGCTCGCGCGACTCACCGAGCGCCGGAAGGCCTGGAACGTCTCCCTCGCCCGCCAATTCCCGCGCCTCAATGTCGCGCTCGGCGCCGGCCGCTCCCGCGAGAGCGACTACCACTCCGACGGCGCCTCGCTCAACCTCCTCGCCGATTTCAACCAGAAGAACACCACCGTGCTCGCCGGGGCGGCCGGCACGGAGGATGACGTACGCGTCTTCCATCAAACGGCCTGGGAGCGCAAGCGCACGCGCGACTTCCTCGTGGGGATCACGCAGCTCCTCAGCCCGCACACCGCCGCGACCCTCAACGTCACCCGCGGCCGCCAGCGCGGGTATCTGGCCGACCCCTACAAACTCGTGCAGAAGGAGACCGAGATTCTCCCGGGGCTCTCGCTTCCCCTCACGTTTCCCGAGAACCGCCCGGACCGGCGCGACAAGACCGTGGTGCTCGCCGCGCTCAACCATAGCGTGGCGGAGCTGCGCGGCGCCCTCGATCTCAGCTACCGCTGGTACCGGGACAGCTACGACAGCACCGCCCACACGATCGACGCGGCCTGGTTCCAGCACCTGGCCGGCGAACGCCTGATCCTGCGGCCCGGGTTCCGCGTCCACTCGCAAAGTGCCGCGAGTTTCTATCATTACCGCCTCGACGGCACCGCGATTGCGCCCGCCCCCGGCGGGCCGCGGCCGGCGGGGCCGTTTTATTCCTCGGACTACCGGCTCTCCGCACTGCAAACCTTCACTTACGGACTGAAGGCAGTCTGGAACCTCTCCCCGGCGCTGCAGGTCGACGCCGCCTTCGAACGCTACGATATGCGGGGCACCGATCGCGTCACCCCCCAAAGCGCCTACGCCCGTGCCAACCTTGTCACCCTCGGAGCCCGTTATGCCTTTTGAAGTCCCAGGGAAAGCGCCGCGGCCCGATGAGCGGGTCGACCGGGCCTCATTTCCTCGGAGGGCTCCGCTCCGTCGCAGCCGCCCGGCCGGTTCGCCACTCCGTCCACCTTTCGCGGCGCCGACGGAGCGGCGCCCGCCGCCTCCTGCGGGCGGAGACTTTTTCGACGCCCTCCTGGGGGTCCACTCGTTCTGACATGGCCTTCCTCGCCCAGTCGCACCGCACGCCCCCGCCGGTCCCCGCCGGCACCGGCGGCGATCTGCCCCTGCGGCGGCTCGCCTTTCCCGCCCTCGGCACGGAATGCGCCGTGAGTTACGCCGCGCCCGGCGGCGATCGCCAGGCGGGGGCTTTCGAACGCGCCGTCGTCACCTGGGTGCAGGACTTCGAGGCCAAGTACTCACGCTTCCGGCCCGACAGCCTGATCAGCCGGATCAACGCCGCCGCCGGCCGCGCCTGGGTCGAGATCGACGCGGAGATGGAGGCCATGCTGAAGCTCTGCGACACCCTGCATTTCATGACGCAGGGTATCCTCGATCCCACGACGCTCCCGCTGCTGCGCCTGTGGCCCCGCCCCGGGGAGACCGGGGCACGGCTGCCCGCCGAGGCCGACCTCGCGGCGGCGCGCGCCCGGGTCGGCTGGAAAAAGGTGCAGCGCGCCCCGGGCCGGGTGTTCCTGCCGGAGCCCGGCATGGCGCTCGATTTCGGCGGCTTCGGGAAGGAATACGCCGTCGACTTCGCCGCCCAGCTCGCGGCCCAACACGGCCTCGCCCACGTCCTGGTGGACTTCGGCCATGACCTGCGCGCGATCGGCCAGCCCCCGGGCCGGCCGGCTTGGCACGTCGGCCTCGAGGATCCGCTGCGCCCGGGCGAAACCGCGGGCAGCGTCGCGGTGACCGGCCGCGGCGTCGCATCGTCGGGCGATTACCTCCGCCGCGTCGTGATCGGCGGGCGGCGCTACGGACACATCCTCGACCCGCGCACCGGGTGGCCGGTGGCGCATGGCTGCCTGCAGGCCACGGTGATCGCCGGCACCTGCCTGCAAGCCGGGGTGCTGTCGACCACCGCCTTCGTGCTCGGCGTGCCCAAGGGCCTCGAGTTCATCCAGTCGTTTCCCGGGGCCGAGGGCCTGCTCGTGAGCGAGCGGGCCCGGGCGCAGACGCGGGGGTTTTTCCAGTATGTGGTTTCGTGAATACAGTCTGATCGCTGCCCGCTTCTCCCGCCGCGGGCCGGTGTTGGGGCGGGCGCTCGCGCTCGTCGTCCTCCTCGCCCTCGTGCCGTTGCGCGCCGAGGTGAAAGTGGGCGCCCCGTTCCCCGCTCTCGCCACCGCCGGGCTGGTGCGCCTCGCCGGCGGCGACCTGCCCGCCACGGCCGGCAAGGTCGTGTTGATCGACTTCTGGGCCTCGTGGTGCGCGCCGTGCAAGGCGTCGTTTCCCATGATGGCGGCGCTGCACCGCGATTACGCGGCCCGCGGCCTCGTGATCGCGGCCATCGGCATTGACGAAAAACCCGAGGCGGCGGCGGCGTTTGTGAGGAAACTCGCCCCGCCCTTCCCCACCCTGCACGACCGCGGCCAGCGCCTCGTGCCGCGGGTCGCGCCCCCCGCCATGCCCACCAGCTACCTCGTCGGCCGCGACGGTCGCGTGCGCCACCTTCACGCCGGGTTCCACGGCGAACGCACCGAACGCGAATTGCGCCGGCAGATCGAGGCCCTGCTCGCCGAAACTCCCTGACTCCCATGCTCCCCCGCCCGCTCGCCGCCCTCCTCCTGCTCGCCGCCGCCGGCTCCCTCTTCTCCGGTTGCGCCCACCCCAACCTCGCACGCGTGAAACCCTGGGAGCGCGCCACACTCGCCAGCTACGCCCTGCGCCCCGACCGCGATCCCCTCCACACCGCGATGATGGAGCACACCTTCTTCTCCCGCGAAAGCGCCACCGGCGGCCGCGGCGTCGGCGGCAGCGGCTGCGGCTGCAATTAGCGACGCCCCGGACAACCGTCTGCCTCGGAGCGCACGGCGCCGTCAGCGCCGCTTGCACCGGGGTGGCAGCGGCGGAGCGCCGCCCTCAAAAAATTCAAGTTTCCTCCCGCTCCCACCATGGTTCCCACCCTCCTCCTCCGTTTCCGCCTCCTCGGCCTGCCCGGCCTGCTCCTCCTCGCCTTGCTCCAGCGAACACCGGTGCTGCGCGTGCTCGCCGGCGGCATTGAGCGCGGCGCGATTTCACCGGCCGGCCAGCTCATGCGCTCGATCTTCACCGCCGCCGCCCTCGGCGCGATCCACGGCCGGGCCGGCGCCACGACCTTCGTGAAGAATCCCTCCGTCGACCCCGTCCCGGGCAACGTCGGCGCGCCCTTCCAGATGACCTTCACCTACGTCGGCACGCCCAGCGCCCCGCAGTTCTTCCAGGTGCGGGGCACGCTCCCGCCCGGGCTGGCCTACTCCCCCGCGCCGGTCAACGGGAACATCGACACCCGGCGCCAGCCGGCGGTGACCATCACCGGCACGCCCACCCAGGCCGGAAATTTCTCGGTCACCGTGCAGGGTTTCGGCGTCGGCGGCAACGGCCTCCCCGAAACCCTCAACTTCACCATCACCGGCGACGCTCCGGCCGTCGCCCCGGTGATCACCCGCCAGCCCGCCAGCCAGACCGTGCGCGCGGGCGCCACCGCGACCTTCACCGTCGCCGCCACCGGCACCCCGGCGCCCACCTATCAGTGGTGGCGCCGCGGCCAGCCGATCGCCGGCGCCACCGCCGACACTCTCACGCTGCCCAATGTCCAGCCCGGCGACGCCGGCGCCTATTCCGTCGTCGCAAGCAACTCCGGCGGCAGCGCCACCAGCAGCGCCGCCACGCTGACGACGTATTCACCGAATCCCGACGCCCGTCTCTCCAACCTGTCGGTCCGCACCACCCTGGCGGCGGGCGGCCTCCTCACCGTGGGCGTCGTCGTGGCCGACGGTTCGCGCCAAATCCTGTTTCGCGCCGCCGGCCCCGCGCTCGCCTCCCTTTTCGGGCTCGACGGCGCGATGACCGATCCGTCGCTGGATATCTACCGCGGCCAGACGCGCCGCGCCGGCAACGACAACTGGGAGTCAGGCCTGGCGCCGTTGTTCGCCTCGGTCGGGGCCTTCGGTTTCCAGGGCAACAGCCGGGACGCCGCGCTCGTCCAGGCGCTCGACGCCGACTATTCCGTGCAGGTGCGCGGCACGGGAGCGGGTGTCGTGCTGGTGGAGGCCTACGACACCGGAGCGGTGACCGCGGCGCGGATGGTCAACGTTTCGGCCCTCAACCGCGTCGGCACCGGCGACGACATCCTGATCGCCGGCTTCACGCTTGCCGGCACCGGACCCAAGCCGCTGCTCATCCGCGCGGTCGGCCCGACGCTGGGGGCCTTCGGCGTGGCCGGCGCGCTCAGC
>CAZDGC010000066.1:38120-40780 GCA_964504885.1 uncultured Opitutus sp. | reverse complement strand
GCGGGAGCGAGTTTCATCTGGGCAGCCGCGGGCCGGGGCAGCCCGAGCGCCGCGGCGGCGGCGAGGAGTGCGAGGGCCGGGGTGGAACCGGTGGTCATGGAGGAGGTGGCGGGGGCGGGTTTGGCGCCGGGGCCGGGGCCGCGGCGCAGGGCGATGGGGCGCGGCTTGGGGCGGACGGGAAATTCATGATAGAAACTGACGAGGAGGCACCAGACGGCAAACGCGAGCGGCCACTGGAAGCGCTCGACCAGCCGCACCGTGCGCGTTTCGACAAACTCGCCCCGGCGCCCGGCCTCGATCGTCTCCTCGACCAGGCCGGCGAGGTCGATCCACGCGCTCGCGTCGCGGTAGGTGCCGCCCGTGGCTTGGGCCAGCTCCTGCAGGGTGGAGCTTTCGAGTTTGGAGAGGACGACGGCGCCCCGCTCGTCCTTCACCAGCCCGCCGGCGCCGTCGGGAATCATGTCGCCGCCGGCTGTGCCGACGCCGAGTCCGATCACGCGCACGTTCTTTTTCTTCAGGTCGTCGAAGCGGCTCCTCCAGTCGGAGTCGGTGGCTTCGCCATCGCTGAGGACGATCAGGAACCGGTCGGCGGCGGAGGCGGTGCCGAAGGCCTGCAGCGCGGTGTCGAGCAGGGCGCCGTAGTGAGTGCCACCTTCGGGCAGGAAGTCGGGTCCGAGGGCCGGCAGGAACTCGCGGAGGATTTCGTAATCCGCGCTGAGCGGAGCCTGGAGAAAGGACGTACCGGAGAACACGACGAGGCCGACGCGCTCGCCGCTGAGTTTTTCCAGCAGGGACTGGATCAGCAGCTTGGCGCGGGCGAGGCGCGACGGCTTGACGTCGGGGGTGAGCATCGAGCGCGAGAGGTCGACGGCGAGGAGGATTTCGCGCGCCTGGTCGAACACCGGCTCTTCGAGGCGGCCCCATTGCGGGCGGGCGAGCGCGATCACGGCGAGGCCGAGCCCGGCGCCGAGCCAGTAACGCGGCCGGAGATCGGCGGTGGTCCGGCCCGCGTGGAGGGCGTCGACGACCTGCAGCGAGCTCGGGCCGGCTTCCGCACGCAGGATCTTGGGCCGCCGCACGCTCTCGACCCGGCGGCGATGGCGAAATTCCCAGCCCAGCAGGGCGAGGGGGGCAGCGAGGAGCCAGAGCAGGTGGGGCCACTCGAAACTCATACGACGGCCTCCGGGCGAAACGGTGAACGCGCGAGCAGGGCGGCGCCGGCGAGCCCGGCGAGGCCGGGCACGGCCAGCCACCAGAACAGTTCGGTGGTCACGAGGTAGCTCTTGGCCTGGAACTCGACCTTCTGCGCGCGATCGATGGCGCGGAAGGCGCGTTCGATCGTGCCGGTGTCGGAGGCGCGGAAGAAACTCCCGCCGGTGAGGCTGGAGATTTCGCGCAGCGTACCCTCGTCGAGGTCGGAGAGCATGCGCCGGTAGGTGACCTTGCGTCCCTGATCGTCGTAAATCGGGACGGGGACGTAGCCCTCCTTGCCGGAGCCGATGGTGTAGACCGGGATGCCGCGCGACTTGGCGATTTCAGCGGCCTGCATCGGCTGGAGGGAACCACGGTTGTTGGCGCCGTCGGTCATCAGCACCACGAAGGCTCCGATGCGCCGGCCCGCACGGTCGCGTTTGGCCTGTTCGAGGCGGGTGAGGGCGACGCCGAGACCGTCGCCGATGGCGGTGCCGTCCTCGATCATCCCGATGCGCACCCGCGAGAGCTGGCGGGCGAGCCAGTCGTGATCGAAGGTGAGCGGCGCCATGGTGTAAGCGCGGCCCGAGAACAACACGATGCCGATGCGATCGGTCGGCCGCCGCTCGATGAAGGCCTGGATGACGGGCTTGATGGCCTGGAGGCGGTTGATGCGCTCCCCGTCCTTCTCGAAGTCCTCGGCCCGCATCGAGGTCGAGAGATCGATCGCGAGCATGATGTCGTAGCCCTCCGAACGCACCTCGCGCTTGTCTTCGACGCGCTGCGGCCGGGCGAGGGCGACGATGAGGAGGGCAAGCCCGGCGGTGGTGAGCACCGAGGGCCAGCGCGACGGCGCGGCGAGCGACGGCCGGTACCAGGCGGCGGCAAACGGCACCAGCAGCACGGGCACGCGGCGCCGGCCGCGAAGCCAGAACAGCAGCGGCAGCGCCACCAGCGCCAGCAGCCAGATCGGGTCGTGGAAAATCAGGTGGCTCATCGCGTTCAGCGCCGGCCCCGCTTCATTCGGGCGTGGAAAAAGCGCACGAGGGCCTCGAGTCGGTTTTCGTCGGTGCCGACCGCGAGTCGCGCCAGCGGATCTGGAAACAGTGTCAGCCAGGCGGCTTCGCGTTCCCGCACCCAGGTGGCGTGGGCGGCGCGTTCGGCGGCGTTGCCGTCGAGCACCACCAGTCGGCCGGCGGTGGGATCGAAGGCCGCGAAGGTCTCCCCGGGCGGCAGCGCCCGCTCCCACGGATCGTCGACGCGGAATCCCATCGTCTGGTACCGCCGTTGCAGCACGGTCCAGCCTTCGGGTTGGACGCCGTCGCGTCCGCCGCGCGGCACGGGCGGAAAGTCGCCGAGCCAGATCAGCACGCTGTGTTTCGGGGCGGCGCGGGCGAGGAAGCGCCAGGGAATTTCCGCGGTGCCGCTCTCCGGGGCCGGGGCGGGCCGGGCGAGCAGGGTGGCGGCCT
>CAZDGC010000066.1:13784-38110 GCA_964504885.1 uncultured Opitutus sp. | reverse complement strand
GGCCTGGTGGAGGATCTGGCCGCGCCCACGCACGGGTTCGCGGAAAAGGTTGCCGTCGGGCGAGGCATGCACGAAGCCGACGCGGTCGCGGTTGACGGCGCCGAGCAGCATGACGAGTCCGGCGAGCTCCAACAGCGCCTCGCGCTTGGACTGCGCGCCCGAACCGAAGTGCAGCGAGGGCGAGTCCTCGAACACCAGCAGCAGCGTGACCTCACGTTCCTCGACGAACTTCTTGCGGTAGGGCTCGCCGAGGCGCGCGGTGACGTTCCAGTCGATGTCGCGCACGTCGTCGCCGAACTCGTACTTCACGACCTGGTCGAACTCCATGCCGCGGCCACGGAAGGCGGAACGGTATTCGCCGCTGAGCACGTTTTCCACCGCGTGGCGCACGCGCCATTCGAGCTGGCGCAGCATCGCCAGGGGCGAGACGCCGGGGGCGTCGGCCGGGCCGGCCAGAGGCAGGCCGGCGGTGGCGGAGGCGGCAGCGGGCGCGGGCATGGGCGCGAGGCGGCGCGAAACGGACGCGCGGACGGAGTTCAGCTCCGCGCCGCGGCCGGCACCGGGGTGCGTTCGACGACCTGCGCGACGATCCGGTCGGGCGTGACCTCCTCGGCTTCGGCTTCGTAGGTCAGGCCGATGCGGTGGCGAAGGATGTCGGGGGCAAGATCCTGCACCAGCTCCGGCGAGACAAAATCCTGCCCGCGCAGCCAGGCGAGGGCGCGGCCGGCCTGGTAGAGGGCGAGCGAGGCGCGCGGCGAGGCGCCGAAACTCAGGTAACGCTTGGTGGTCCCGGCCGGGTCGGCGAGGGCGCGGGTGCCGCGGACGAGGGCGAGGATATAGCCCTGCACGGCTGGCGAGAGGTGGATGCGGTCGACGTCGGCGCGCAGGGTGAGCAGTTCGTCGCCGCTGGAGACGGCGGCGAGCTCGGGTTGCCGCGTCACCTGCCCCCAGCGCTGCATCATGGCGGACTCCTCCTCGGCGGACGGGTAGTCGACGATCAGCTTGAAGAGAAACCGATCGGTCTGCGCCTCGGGCAGCGGGTAGGTGCCCTCCTGTTCGACCGGATTCTGGGTGGCCATGACGAAGAAGGGCCGCGGCAGCGGGTGGGTCTGCCCGCCGATGGTCACCTGGCGCTCCTGCATGGCCTCGAGCAGGGCGCTCTGCACCTTGGCGGGGGCGCGGTTGATTTCGTCGGCGAGGACGAGGTTGGCGAAGATGGGGCCGCGGTGGGCGGTGAACTCGCCGGTCTTCGGCTGGAAGATCATGGTGCCGACCACGTCGCTCGGCAGCAGGTCGGGCGTGAACTGGATGCGTTCGAACTGCACGCCCAGGGCGGTGCCGAGGGACTTGATCAGCAGCGTCTTGGCGAGGCCGGGCATGCCTTCAAGCAGGACGTGGCCGTTGGCGAGCAGGGCGACGAGCAGGCGCTCGACGACGGCTTCCTGGCCGATGACGGCCTTGGCGACTTCGGTGCGGATTTTCTGGGACCAGGCGGGACCGGAGGACATGCGGAGGGAGCGGCGGTTGGGCCGCGACGGAAGGGAGTCGGTGACGGGCGAAGGAGTGGGAGGTGAAAACAGAGACGATTGAACCGCCCGACGACAAGCTCCGGGCCGAACTGTTTCGGCCGGCCATCGGGTGGGCGGACAGTCCAGTGGAGGCCCGGTCGCGTTGGCCATCCCAAATCCGGCGGGGGGCCGGAGGGGGGGCTGAGCCAGCGGTCCCGCGGGTCAGCCGGTTTTCCAGACGTGGCAGCAGCGTCCCGCCGCTGGGTTTCCCAGCGTGAACGGAGCCGGGACGGGTCTGCCACTTTGGCGTGATTGTAGCGCCATTCCAGAGTGACTCCAGACTCGTGCCCACCTACCGCGTGCCCGACGCGCGCGGCGGGTTTCAGCCGGCCAACTCCGCCCGGGCCGCCTCGCAGGCGCGGAGCCGGGGCTCGATCTCCCTCGCGACGGCCCGGCGATTCAGCCACCAGACTGCGAGGCCCAGGGCGGCCACGATCGCGCCAAACTTGAGCAGGGCGCCCGCATCGAACCGCCCGGTCCGCTCAGCCACGTGGGCCAGCAACGCCCACGCGAACAACCACGAGGCACCTCCGAGCGGCAGCAGATACCACCCTGCGACCCGCCGCAGGAGCCGGCGCTGGTGTCGCAACTCGGCGATTTCACCTTCGAGTTGAGCGAGCAACGACGCCTCCGGCACGGGTCGCAACCGGCGGGCGCGTCGCCGCTCGGCGACAAAGAAACCGCTGACTGCCAGCACCAGCCCGACCGCCAGCCAGCCGCGCCAGTCCGCGCTGCCGAAGAAGACCAGGAAGCCGGCGAACATCACCGCCACTCCGCCGCCCACCCCCGCCTCCAGCCAATCCCGCCGCGCCAGGGCACGGGCCATCCGCTGTCGTTGCGCCGCGAATTCCGCCGCATCGACCGGCAGGTTGGTTTCGGCCGGCATCGTGCGCCAGACCTGTTCGAGTTCATTCCAGTTCATCGAGGATCCCTTTCAATCGCGCCGCGAGGCGCTGGCGGGCCCGGTTCAGGGCGACGCCGACGTGGTTTTCGGTCACCCCCAGCACGTCCGCGATGTCCCGGTAGGACAACCCGTCCAACTGGAGCAGCAGCAACGAGCGGTCGGTGTCCGACAGCGCCCGCAATCCGCCGTAAAGGTGTTCGAGCAGGTCGCCCCGCTCCGCCACCGCGGCCGGTCCCGGAGCGGGTGTCGACAATGCGTCCACGTCAACTTCACCGTCCGTGCGGCGCGCCTGGCGACTGGCGTTGCGCCGCCAGGTCAGCGCCGTGTTCAGGCACACGCGGTAAATCCAGGTCGCCGGCCGCGCCGCGCCATCGAAGCGCTCGCACGAGCACCACACCTGAAAGGCCAGTTCACGCCGCAGGTTCCGCCGCTCCGCCTCCCCTCGGGCGTGGCTGCGTGCGACGCGGTCGAGAATGCCGCCGTGCTCCGCCATCCAGGCGGAGAAGAGCGGTTCTGACTCGGACGACGGCTTCATGTACCCGGGTTAGTAGCCGCACCCCGGGTGGTCCTTACAGAAAAACTCCCGATCGGGTGAAATTTGGATCTTTCACCTCACGGCCGCTGGTGCGTTTCCACCGCGGCACCGCGTCGCGCCGCTGCGTCGGTGCGGACGGACGCTGGCGGGGGTCGCGATCCGCGGCTGGTGGGCTTGCGGAGGAAGCGGCTGCTTCAACGTGCCGGTGCAACACCCGCACGTCACGGCCATGACGCACACCGGCAAGCCCGGCTTTCCTTGCGGCGTGCCGGCGCAAAACCAACGTGTCACCGCGACGTCAGGCCGGCGGTGTTGAGGGCGATGACGCGGTAGGCGTGGGCCCGGCCCGGCTCGGGCGCGGGGTCGGTGAAGCTGAGCGGCACGAGCGGCAGCGCGGGGGTGTCGCTGTACTGCAGGCCCTGGAAGACCGGGCGGCCGTACGGATTCTTCGGCTGCGCCGGCAGGCGGGCGATCTCCCGACCGTCGCGTTCGATGATGAAGCCGGCCAGGCCGCTCTCGAGGTCGGCCTCGGCCGCCCAGGTGAGGCGGGGTCCGTCGACCCGCAAATCGGTGGGCGCGGGCGGCGACGTGGTGTCGGGGATGGCGGTGTCGGTGACGTAGCGTATCCACGCTTGGGCGACGGCGGCGTTCGGCAGCCAGAGCGCCTGCCGCGGATCGCCGGCGAAGCGCCCGGCGGGCACGGCCTCGCGGCTGGAAAGCGCGGCGAGCCAGGCGGCGGCGGCCGGCATCGGGCGCAGCGGGCCGCCGGGGCGCGCCGGCAGGCGGGCGGCCAGGCAGGCGTCGAGCCACGGGATGGCGAGGTAGCGCTGGTTGCCGCACTCGTGGCTCGTGAGCGGGTCGACGGCGAGGCCGACCAGTCCGCCGCGGGCGCGCAGCGCGGTGAAGAAGGCCTCGTTGGCCGGCCACACCTGGGCGAAGCGCCCCTCTTTGACCGTTACGCCCTCCTTGGTGCCGAGGTTGCACATCACGGGCACCGGCAGCGCCGCGTCGGGCACGGTGTGCGGCCGGATCGTGGGCCGGGCCGGATCCGCCGCGAGCAGCGGCACGCCCGAGCGCAACCAGGCCGCGGCGACGCGCTCCGGGTGGAGCAGCACCATGCCGCCGGCCCAGTGGCCGCCGCCGCTGTGGCCCCACAATGCCCAGGGCACGGTGGCGAGTTCGGGGTGGCCCGCCCGGGCGCCGAGATCGGCGAGGGCGCGCTGGAAGGCCGCCCCTGAACCGTGCCGCGGGTCGCACCAGCGCTGGCAGTCGGCGGCTTGCGGCTGCTCGTAGGCCGGGGAGAGGAGGGCGCAGTCGTGCTTCCGCGCCAGCGCCTGCCAGTGGAGGTCGTAAGCGCCCGTGAGCCCCGACTTGCACGAGCCCTCGCCGCAGCCGTGCTGGTGCACGATCACGCCGCGCAGCGTCGGCACGCCCGGTGGAATCCAGACCGTGTAGTTGACGGGGAAGATCAACCCGCCGGGGTCCGCGGAGGCCTCGTATCGCACTCGGTGATACGGCGGCTCGGCCGCGGGAAACACGTCGTAGGGCGGCTGCTGGGCGCAGGCGAGGGTGGCGAGGGCGAGAACGAAAGCGGCGGCGGGGAGGCGCATGGCGGGGTGGTGCGAGGCAGTCCGCGCGGGCGGCGCCCCGGCGGCAAGGCGGGAAATCGCGTCCGCGCGGCTGGGTGGGGCGGTGTCAGGTTCACCGGGCCGCTCTTTCTCGTTCCTCTTTATCTTTCTCTTTCGTCAGGGGGTTGGCCGCGGGAGAGAAAGATTAAGAGAAAGAAGAAAGAGAAAGATTACGAGGAACGAGAACGACTTTGACACCGTCCGCGCGGCTGGGTGGGGCGTCCGCTCCCGCCGGACCTTGCTGATGGACCTGGATTCCGCCGGCCGGGTTGGGCGAGGTTGACTGATCACGGCTGGACACCGCTACACCCGGATGCTCAGGCAAGACACCATTCACCTGGCAGGTGAATCTGCGGGCTTGCGGAAACCCCTCGGGATCGGTGTCGATCCGCGGTCATCCGTGGTTCCACTGCGTCTACCCGCATGAATGCCTCCTATGATTCCCGGCTCCATGCGCTCGGCACCAGCCGGGCCGACGTCGAGGAGCGCTTTGTGCGCGGCGCCGGCCCGGGTGGGCAGAAGATCAACAAGACCAGTTCCACCGTCTGGCTGTGTCACCGGCCGACGGGCCTGGAGGTGCGTTGCCAGCGCGAGCGATCGCAGGCCGCCAACCGCGAGCTGGCGTGGGGCGAGCTGTGTGCGAAACTGGAGGCGCGGGCGCGCGATGCCGTCCTGGCGGCGCGGGATGCCCGGGAGGTCGAGCGGCGCCGCACGCGGCAGAAGAGCCGCGGCCAGAAGGCGCGCATGATCGCCGCCAAGAAGCATCGCGCCGGCATCAAGTCGCACCGGCGCCGGGCGGCGGACGAGTAGGCGGCCGGCCGACGGGCAGGGAGGCAGCCGGGCCGCTGCTACGGCGCGAGGTAGACCTCCACGAGCACCTGGCCGGAGGCGGCCGCGCCGGTGCCGGCTCCGGTGGCGAGCGCGGTGTAGCTGCCGGGGCGGAGCCACGGCAGCGTGGCGGCGTCGCGGCTGGCGGGGGCGAAGGCGAACGCGGCGACTTTGGTGGCGGCGGCGGTAATTTCGGTCGTGAACACGGAGCTGCCCCAGTGGTCGTTTTGCGCCAGCACGGCGCCGGTGGCGTCGACCACGCGGAGCTCGGGATCGGCGAGCGCGCCGCTCACGCCAAAGCCGGCTAGGGCGGGGCCGGCGGCGCGCACCAGCACGGGTTGCAGGGCAGTGCCGCCGAGCCCGAAGCCGACGATGGCGCTCTGTTCGCCGGGGCCGGAGAAGGCGCGAGTCGAGAGGTTGACGAGGCGCGCGGGACCGCCGGGGTCGAGATCGTAGAGCTCGACCAGCGCCACGCCGCCGCCGGTGGGGTCGGCCGTGCGCACGACGGCGGAGTAGGGACCGGGCGGCAGGGTCACGATCAGCGCGGCGTCGCGGCTGCCCGGCGTGAGGCTGAAGGCGCCGGCGGCGGGAAACGCCGCCGCGAGGGCGGCCGCGTTGGGCGTGCGGTCCCAGTCGTCGTTCTCCGCGACGGTGACGCCGGCGCGGTCGACGACCGCGAGGCGCGGGTTGGCGAGGACGCCGGTGAGGCCGAAGGTCGCGAGGGTGGGGCCGACGGCGCGGACGAGGAGGCGTTTGCCGCCGGCGCCGCCCACGACAAAGCCGGCGATGATCGTGTCGTCGCGCGCGCCGAGGTGGGCGCGGGTCGAAAGATTGGTGAGGGTGGCGACGGGCTTCACGCGGCCGGTGGTGAGGCGGGCGCGGAAGGAGCGGCCGCGGGCGTTGGTGACATCAACCGCGAGCCGCAGCGTGGGCGCGAGCTGGGCGACCGTGACGCCCGCATCGGCGGCGACGAGGCCGGTGGCGGCGGTGGCGAATTCGACCACGAGCGGGCCGGAGGCGAGCTGGGTGGGATCGGCGATCGCGATGTCAAGATGGCCGGCGCCGTCGTCCTGCGCGATGACGCTGGCGCGGCGCTCGACGGTGATGCCGCCGGCGGAGGCGCGGGTGTCGGTCCAGAAGTTGGCGGCGGTGAGGCCGAGGGTGAGGTGGCGGACGGCGTGGACGGCGGTCGAGTTTTCCAGGACGACGACGGTCGGGCTGGCGGCGAAGTCGGCGGTTTCCGCGGCGGAGCGGTTGGGCAGGAGGAGGTAGGCGTAGGAGGCGTCGGCGGGGTTGGGGCCGTGGTCGTACCAGAGCGTGAGGTAGGGGCGCGTGATCGCGGCGGTGGGGCCGTTGGCATTGATGTTCGACCAGGCGCCGGTGCGGGTTTCGCGGAGCGCCAGGAGCGGGGCGGCGGTGGGAAAATAATAGCCGAGGTCGGCGCCGCTGGTGCGGCCGGCGAGATGGGCCCAGCGCGGGGCGGCGAGCGTGGCGGACCAGCCGGGCGTGGCGGGTTGGGCGGCGCCGTCGACGAGGAAGGCGCTGGTGCCGGTGGCAGTGAGGAGGCGGTTTTCGATGGTGGTTTCGATCGGGCGGTTGTCGGTGCTGGTGATGCCGCTGCCGAGGCAGGCGATCTCGTGTTCGAAGAGGAACCACGATTTGCGCGCGGTGAGGGAGTTGTTCCAGCCGTCGAGCTCCAGGCCGGCGGCACCGTGTCGGCCGAGGGAGACGCCGCCGGCCCAGGGTGTTGCCGGGAGGGTGCTCTGGCCCGAGCCGTTGGCGCGGGGCTGCGTCGCGTCGACGGTGGTGCCGGGGAGGCGGCGCGGGTTGACGGTCGGCCAGTAGGCGTCGCTGTAGTGCGTGAGGTCGCCGTTGTAGAGGTAGAGCAGGCCGTCGCCGGTGTGCCAGCCGCGGAGGTTTTCGCTGTTGATGCTCTCGTAGGTGTAGATGCGCGACGACGACAGGCTGAGTCCGACTCCGTAGCCGGGGCCGAGGTGGATGATGCGGTCCATGCTGCCGAACACGAAGTTGCCGCGGAGTTCGCCGCGCGGCGTGACGGCGGGGTCGGCGAGGAGTTGCTGCACGTCGGCGATCAGGGGGAGCGGGGCGGAGGTGACGAAACTGCGGGAGGTGTCGGACTCGGCCCAGCCGCGCAGGAGGGAGCGGAGGCGGGCGCGTTCGTCGGCGGGGGCGAGTTCGGAGAGGCGGAGCAGGTTGAGCATGATGCCGTGGCCGAGGCCGTGTTCGCTGGTGCTGTTGCGCGAGATGGCGCGGCCCTGGAGCATGGCCATCATGCCGCCGCGGTAGATCGCCGGCTCGAAGGAGTCGTGGACCCAGCGGAAGACATGGGCGAGGTTTGGGTCGAGGACGCGCCAGGAGGAGCCCTCGGCGCTGGCGGGGTGGGGGCCGTTGAGCAGGGCGAGGATGGGCGCCAGGGCGGACATCAACGCGGCGCCGTAGCTGCCGGTGTAGGGGTGGCGGTTGTGCTGGAGGAAGCTGCCGTCGGTGTAGAAGCCGTCGCCGCGCGTGACGTAGAGGAAGAGCTCACTGAAGGCGTCGCGGGCGGCGCGGAGCTTGGCGTCGTCCTTCGCCAGCAGGCCGCGGATGGCGACGACGTAGATTTTGTCCATGCGGTTGGCGCCGGTGAACGTGCCGCTCGAACCGCCCGGCGCGCGGGTGGTGGCGGAGGGGACGAATTTTTCGACGGCGCGGAGGATGGCGGCGAGCTGCGGGGGGCTGAGGTCGTCGTACAGCAGGACGGCGGTGTCGACGAGCAGCTTGGGCGAGCCGATCTCCCAGTCCCACCAGTTGTCGTAGAGGGCCTTGGTCTCGTTGTAACGGTGGGCGTACATCCAATCGAGGGCGGCGAGGAGGTCGGCGCGCAGGGCGGGGTTGCCCTGGAGGGTTGAGCCGGTGGTGGCGTAGGCCAGCGCCATCGCGCGGAGGCGCGAGAAATTGGTGCTGAGGTGCGCCGAGCGGGTGGTGCTGGCGGCGTCGGCCCAGAGGTGGGGGCGGGCGGGGGACTGGTCGAGCGAGGTCCAGTGGGTGTTGGCGGCGGTGGTGAGGCTGGCGACGACGGCGGCGGTGCGCGCATCCGAGAGGTTGATACCGGGGCCGCCGGTGAGCATGCCGGCCCACTTGGCGCGCAGGAGGTCGAATTCGTCGGCGCGGGCGCCGGCGGCCAGGCCGGCGGCGAAGGCCAGCAGGGCGAGGGCGGGAACCCGGTGAAGCGGCGGGAGGCGGGGCGGAGGCAGGGCGCGGCAAAGGAGCGACATGAACGCGGGGCGGACCGGGGGCGTGGCGGCGCGGCGGTCCGCGGCCGCCACGAAAGCACAACGGGGAATGCCCTCAAGGAATCTTGCCGGCAAAGGCGGACCGGGGGTCGGTGTTCGACGGTCGGCGTGCCTCCGATCGTCCCGCGTCTTCCGAAGCGCCACACGTCCCGGGCTTCACGCCGGGTGAGTAGGAGCGGGTGAGTCGTCCCGGCCGCGGCGGGATCGACAACGGCGAACGGCCGCGGTCGATCGCCGCCCCGCAATCCGTCCGCGCTCCGGCGAATTCGTTTCCCAAGCCGCGCGGGAGAGATTAGGGGACTGCGCGTCATGTCCCAGCCACTTCACCTCAATCGTCGTTCCTTTCTCGGGGCCGCGGCGCTGTCGGCGGCCGCCTCGTTTCCCTCGTTCTCCCGGGCCGCGGCGCCCGCGGCGGGTTCGGTCAAAATCGTCGGCCTGGTGGGCAGCCTGCGGAAGGGCAAGACCAGCTTCCAGGCGATGCAGCTCGCGCTGGAGGCGGCGAGGACGGTCAGCCCCGCGATCGCGACCGAGGTCGTCGAGCTCTCGGGTCTGAATCTCGATCCGTACGTGGCGGTCAACGCGAAGAGCACCGACCGGCCGGACGACTTTCCGGCGGTGCGCGAGAAGCTGGTGGCGCCGGACGTGCATGGCGTGCTGATGGCCTCGCCGGTGTACATGGGGCTGGTGGCGTCGCCGTTGAAGGATTTGTTCGAGCGCATGGCGGCGTTTCGCGGGCGGGGCGGGTTTCCGCTGCGCAACAAGGTGGGCGGAGCGATCGCGGTCGGCGGCGGGCGCCACACCGGCGTGGAACTCGTGGTACAGCAGTTGCTCCTGTTCATGGTGTCGCAGGGCATGGTCGTGGTCGGCGACGGTGCGCCGGGCGATCACTGGGGCGGCACGATCCAGGCGCAGAAGGAAGCACTCGTGAACGACGAGGGCAGCCTCGCGACCGTGCGGGGGGTGGGCAAACGCGTGGCGGAGGTCGCGCTGCGGATGGCGGCGTCGGCGAGGTAGGGCGTCGGGGCGGGGGAAGCGGGGCGCCGGTCCGGTTGGTCCCGCTTCTCCTGCAACGGGCCACGGGCGCGGACTGGTTTCAGAACCGGCCGCTGACGCCGGCGGTGATCGTGGTGCCGCCGTAGAGCTTGAACTGCATGTGCTCCTTGACGCCGCGGTAGGCGGACTGGGGAGCGTCGGTGAGGTTGTTGACGTCGATCGAGAACGTGACCGACGGCTTCCACTGGTAGCCGATGCCGGCGTGGATGACGGTGCGGTCGAACCAGTACCGGTTGAGCGCGGGCGAGACGGCGCTGCGGGCGTTGAGGAAGCTGCCGGTGTGGTTGACGATGACGCGCGAGGTGAAGCCGCGGTGGCGCCAGTAGAGGCTGGCGTTGGCGCTGCGGGGCACGAAGCCCTCGACGTCGCGCGTGCCGAGCTGGCTGGTGCTGCCGAAGTCGCCGCGGGCCTCGAGGGCGGTGAAGTTCACCGAGGCGCCGAGGCCCTTGAGGAAGCCGGGGAGGAAGACGAACTGCTGCTGGTAGCTGATTTCCCAGCCCTGTACGTGGGCGGTGCCGGCGTTGCCGGAGCTCAGGCGCGTGTAGCCACCGTATTCGCCGGAGTAGCCGTTGTCCGGACCGGTGGGGATGATGCCGTTGTCGAGGCCGGAGATGATGAAGTCCTTGATCTCCTTCCGGAACCAGCCGACGGAGAGGCTGCCGGCGGGCTCGAAGTAGTATTCGATCGAGGCGTCCCAGTTGCTCGCGGTCTGTGGCAGCAGCGACGGGTTGTTCACCGTGAGGGTGCGCAGGTTTTCGTTCACGGTTTCGTTGGGCACGAGCGAGTTCAGCGGCGGGCGGCCGAAGCTGGTGGACCAGCTCAGCCGCGCCTTCCAGTTGGGGGCGAGATCGCGGGTGAGGTGCACGCTGGGAAACGCCTTGGTGTACGAGCCCTGCAGTTCGCGCCACAGGCCGTAGTCGCGGGTCGCGGCGCCGATCGGGTCGGCGTTGCGTTCGGCGGTGGTCGTCAGCACGCGGGCGCGCACCCAGCCCCAGCTCTCGGTTTCCGTGCGTTCGACCCGTACGCCGGTGAGAAAGCCGGTGCCGGCCGCGCGGCCCTGGGCCATGACGTAACCGGCCTGGACGCCTTCGGTCACGCCCCGGGAATTCTGGAGCTGGATCTGACGGCGCCAGTAAACGTCCTCCCGCCAGAGGGCGGAGTCGATGGGATTGCGATCGTGGAAGAGCTGGGAGGCATACCAGAAAGGTACGCTGCGGCCGGTCTCGCGGGAGTTGATGATCGTGATGGAGGGGTCGGAGGGCAGCGTGGTGCCGAGGTAGCTCCAGCGGCGGTCGCGCACGTCGTTCTCGACGTCCTGTTCGCGCCAGAACAGGCCGGTCTTGAGCGACGCGTGGAAGACCGGCAGCGAGTACCTGAGGTTGGCGCGGATCTCGCGGACATCGTGGTCGTTGTCCTGGTTGTTGTTCCGGAAGAAGCCGTTCACGCGGTAATTTTCCGGGCGCGAGATGTCCGGGCCGGCGGTCTGCGTGAAGCGCGGGTACATCTCGGAGCCCGTGCGATCGAGGATCCAGCCGACGGCGTTGACGCGCATCGTGAGCTGGCCGCCGTCATTGCCGTTGCCGTTTTCGATGTAGGTGCGGGCGGCCATGGCGCTGTAATCGAGCTGGAGGCGGTCCCAGCGGTGCTCGGCGCCGAGGTCGAGGTGCCGCATGCGCAGAAAGAAGTTGTTGGGACCCATGGTGGCGACGTCGAAGTTCGACGCGGTCGAGGGCCGCACCTGGGTGATCTTCTCCGTATAACCGGGCAGGATACCGGCGGTGCCGGTGGTGCCAACGACCTGGTTGGTGAAGGCGCGCGTGGTGAAGCGCAGCTTTCCCATCTCGTTGGCGTCGTTGTAGACGGAGTTGAGGATGAGTTTCGTCGAAGGTGTGAGGCGGTACTCCAGCTTCAGGTTCACGCTGGCCTGCTTGCGGTTGTTATACTGGTCGAAGGTGTTGTAATCGTAGAGGAACGCCGTCGGGCTGAAGGTGGCCTCGAATTCGCGCGTGGTGCTGTGGGAGGCGCCGACGTTCTCGCTGTAGAACGTGTTCACGGCCAAGCCGAGGTTGCGGCTGCCGCCGCCGACATCAAAGACCTCCCAGTAGCCGACGTTGAGCAGCGGGTGCAGGCGGTGGCCTTCACGCAGCGGGATGGTCTCGAAGAACGGCGGGGCCCAGCGCAGGGTGGCATTGTAGGTGAGGCGGCGCTTTTCCCGCATGCTGAGGGGGGAGCGGCTCTTGAGGTTGATGGTGCCGCCGAGGGAATCGGCGCCCTTGTCGGGGGTGTGGCCCTTGATGACCTCGAGGCCCTCGAACATCGCGCCCGTGAGGTTGTTGATCCGGACGGCGCGGTTGAACGCGCCCTGCGTCGAAATCATGCCGCCGTCCATCGTGACGGTGTTCTGGCCCGACGGCATGCCCCGCACGGCGAAACCGTCGATGCCGTTCTCGAGGTTGAGGGCGCCGGTCACCCCCGGGAGCAAAATGGCGAGTTCGCTCGCGCTCATGTTCGGCAGGTTGCCGTAGGAATCCATCGCCACGACGTTCTTGGCGTTGGGGGCATTGCGCTGGGCAGTGATGGCGGCGGCGCCGCCCTCGCGCTCGCCGGCGACGGTGAAGGCCTCGAGCTGATAGATCTGGCTCGTGAGCGAAAAGTCGCGCGTGGCGGTGCCGCCGGCGATCACGGTGACCTCCTGCCGGAGCGAATCGAGTCCGGTGTAGGAGACCGCGACGGCGTGGGTGCCGGCGGGGAGATCGGTGAGCAGGTAGCGGCCCGAGTTGTCGGTCAGCACGGTTCGATCCAGCGCGGGGACGCTCACCCGCACGCCCTCGAGCAGGTCGCCGGTGGCGGCGTTGCTGACGGTGCCGGTGAGGCGGCCGCTCCGGGGCTGGGCATGGAGTGAGAGCCCGGATACAACGAGCGCGGCGAGCAGGAGGAGGACGGGGGGATGGGGAGGCAGGAGGCCGGGCCGGGAGGGAGGATTGAGGCGGAGGTTCATGGTGGCAGGGTGCTGCGGACCCTGTGGCCGCGCAGGGTGAACAGCCAGACAGTGTGGGTGCCCCGCGCCGAGAGAAAAGTCCGGCGCCGGGACGCGCCGGGCGCATCTCCCGGTCATCCCCGTAATCCGTGGTCGAGGGCTTGGAACACTTGACCTGTCGACACCACGTTTCGCCGTTCAACGACTCTCGTTGGCGTTGAAGCCGCCGACGTCGTCCTGGCTGAAGATGATCTTGCCCGAGCCGGCTTGGAACTGGCGGACGAGGCGTTCGTCGATCGCGTCGCGGCGCGGGCGCGTCGCACCTGCCCGGGCCAACACGTGGGCCTCGACCTCCGCGGTCGGGAGCAGGGCGAGCGGGGCGACAGTGAAGGGCGGCTGGCTGGCGCGGAGGCCGGCGACGACGGGAGCGGGGAAGTCGACCTTGACGGAGGCCCACTCGTCGAGGTCGGCCCGCGGGCGCAGCGGGCCGAGGTTGCCGCCGATGTAAACGCGGGTGCGGCCGACGGCGACCTCGGGTTTGATGAAGGAGTCGCCGGCTTTCTCCTCGCGCTCGGCGAGCAGGTGGATGTCGGGTGCGCCGGGCTTCAGCGGGCGGCGGTAGGCGTTGTGGAGAACGATGTAATCGGAGGACTCGCGGGCGGCTTTCACGCGGGTGCCGGAGTTTTCGTAGAAGGCAACCAGGTTGTTGATCGCGGCCGTGCGCGACGGGAGCCCGGGTTTGCCGCCGGTCATCTGGGGGCCGCGAATCTTGAAATAGGCGAAGTAGTTCTTGAGGTACGCGACGCCGTCGCCGCCGAGCAGCGCGCCGTAGGCGTGCGAGATGGGCACGCCGTTCTCGACGTGCAGGGCGGGGTTGGCGAGCGGCTCGGTGATGAAGCAGTACTGCACCGTCACGCGGCGGCTGTGGGTGACGGAGATGGTCTCGTCGGTCGCCCACGAAGCGGAGAGGTGATCGAGGATGATGTCGGCGGACTCCTGCACCGTCACAGCGTCGCCGGACTTGATTTCGCGGGCGCGGCCCCGCCAGGCGCCTTTGCCGAGCTGCGCCTCGTCGCCGGGGCGGATCCGCAGGTGGCGCACGATGATGTCGTGGGTGCGGAAGAGCCGCAGGCCGGCGTCGCGAAGCGTGATGCCGCCGCCGGGGGCGGTGGAGCCGTCGAGGGTGAGGTACGGTTCCTCGATCGTGAGGTTGCTGCGCAGCGAAAGGGCGCCGGCGACGGTGAACTCGACGAGGCGCGGACCTCGCTGGCTGACGGCCCAGCGCAGGCTGCCCGGGCGGCCGTGGTCCTCGAGGGTGGTCACCTGAAGCACGCGGCCGCCGCGGCCGCCGCGGGCGTAGGCGCCGAAACCCTCGGCGCCGGGGAAAGCGAGTTCGGAGGCACGACCGCCGACGGGCTCGGCCGGAGGGATGAAGCGATCCTTGGCGGGCTTGGCCGCACGGCAAGCCGGCAGGACGGCGGTCAGGGTGAGGATCACGAGAAGAACGTGCGGGGCGGCGGGCATGGGAGAGGAGGAGACGGGGAGGGGAAGAGTGGGAGAACGGGGAGAGGAGGACTTTGAGGCCGGGCCAGTCTGCTCGCGATCGGGGGGGAGGGCGAGTTTCAGGTTGCGCCGGGAGCTCCGGGCGGGTGACTCGCAGCGCGTGGAATTCCGTCTTTCGTCCCGGGTGCGCGGCTGGCTGTGGCCACTGGCCATCGTCGTGCTGATTTTCTCGGCCTCGGCGAAGTCAACGGTGGCGGGTCCGAAGATCGCCAATTTTGACAAGGTGACCCACTTCAGCGTCTACGGCCTGCTGGCGACGCTGGTGTGCCGCCAGACGCGGGGGTGGCGGGGCGCGGCGTGGGCTTTCGTTGCGGTGTCGGCTTTTGGGGCCACGGACGAGATTCATCAGAGTTTTGTGCCCGGGCGTTTTGCGGAGGTGGAGGATTGGGTGGCGGACACGGCCGGTGCGGCGGTGGCGGTGGTGGCGTACCGGGGGTGGGCGTGGTACCGGCAACTGCTGGAGCGACCCCTGGGGCGGGGGCGGGCCGCGGGGCCGGGGGAGCCGGCGGTGGCGTCGGCGGGTGCGGGTGGAGGCGAGCCATGAACGCTCGGGCGGGAAACGACGGGCGCCGGCGGGCGCTCCTCGCCGTGGCGCTGTTCGTTGCCACCTGGCTGCTGTTCAGCCGTTCGCTGGGAAACGACTTCGTCAACTACGACGATCCGGACTATGTGACGGCGAACCCGCAGGTGCGCGCGGGCCTGAGCGGGGAAGGGCTGCGCTGGGCGCTGACCACGGGCCATGCGTCCAACTGGCATCCGCTCACCTGGCTGTCGCACCAGCTCGATGCCACCCTGTACGGCGACCGACCGCGGGGGCACCATGCGACCAGCGTGACCTGGCACGCGCTCAACGCGGCGCTGGCGTTTCTCGCGCTGCGGCGGCTGACCGGGGCGCTCTGGGCCAGCGCGTGCTGCGCGGCGCTGTTTGCCTGGCACCCGTTGCGGGTGGAGTCGGTGGCGTGGGTGGCCGAACGCAAGGACGTGCTGAGCGGCTTCTGGTGGTTCGCCGTGTTGTGGTTATATTCCGGATACGTGGAGCGGCGCCGGGCGGGCGGCGGCGGGGCGGCGGCGTGGTACGCGCTCACGCTGGCGGCCTTCGCCCTCGGGCTGATGGCGAAGCCGATGCTGGTCACGCTGCCGTGCGTGCTGCTGCTGCTGGACGTCTGGCCGCTGCGACGGGTGGGTTGGGCGGGCCAGGTTGGGAGCGGGTTTCCCCCGCGACCGGCCGGGGCGGATGGAGCGGCCTCGCGCCGGGCTGCCGGCGGAGGATCAGGGAGGGAGGCGGATCCGGCTGGGTCGCGGCGTGACGCTCCTACCACAGGGGAAATCGGCCGGTTGTTGCTCGAGAAAGTGCCGTTCTTCGCGCTGGTGGCGATATCGGCGGTGGTGACGTACCGGGTGCAGCAGGCGGGCGGATCGGTGTCGGCGGCGCTGGGGCCGGGCGATCGGCTGGGCAACGCGGTGATCGCAGTGGTGCGTTACCTGGGCAAGTTCGTCGTGCCGGTGGAACTCGCCGTGCTGTATCCACATCCCGGATCGTGGCCGGCGCGGCCGGTGGTCGCGGCGCTGGCGGTGGTGGCCGGGCTTTCGGCGCTGGCAGTCTGGCAGGGACGGCGGCGTCCGTGGATCGCGATCGGCTGGTGCTGGTTCCTCGGCACGCTGGTGCCGGTGATCGGGCTGGTGCAGGTGGGGTTGCAGGCGATGGCGGATCGCTACACGTACCTGACGCTGTTCGGCGTGCAGGTGGCGGTGCTCTGGACCCTGTGCGGGTGGGTGACGACTCCGGGCGACCGCCGGGTGGCGGCGGGGGCGGCGGCAGTGGGGCTGGCGGCGCTGGCGGTGCTCACCTGGCGGCAGCAGGGCGTGTGGCGCGATTCCGAGACGCTGTTTACGCATGCCCTGGCCGTGACGGAGCGCAATTACGTGGCGCATGACAACCGTGGGTTGCACCGTTTCCAGCAGGGCAGGATCGATGCGGCCCTGGCGGACTACCGGGCGGCGCTGGCGATCAATCCGGCGTATCTGAACGCCAACAACAACCTCGGGCACGCGCTGGCGCAGCTCGGCCGGCCCGCGGAGGCGATTCCGTACTACCGGGTGGCGCTGCGGGCGCAGCCGGGGCAGATCGAGGTGCGCAACAACCTCGCCAATGCCCTCTCGGACACCGGCCAGCTTGACGAGGCGATGGAGCACTACGCGTGGGTGCTGGCGCGCGAGCCCCGTCACGCCAACGCCCTCAACGGCTCCGGCGTCGTGCTGGCGATGCAGGGCAAACCCACCGAGGCGAGGGTGCGGATCGAGCGGTCGCTGCAGATCGCGCCCCACAACCCCAGTGCGCACCACAATCTCGGCAACGTGTATGCGATGCTCGGAGACAGGGAGGCGGCGCAGCGGCACTACCGGCGGGCGGCGGAGCTCACGCCGCCGACCGCGCCGCACCGGTGACGGGCGGGCGGGGCGGCCACTGGGAGCATCGGGAGTGGGGCGGGGTCCGAGGCGTCTGCTCCAAGGCGGCGAGTGCCCCGGCCTGGCCGCCTGGCGGATTCGCGGCGCCCACCAGGCGGCTCCGAACGAGCGGCGGTAGGGTGCCCGGTGCGCACCCCGGGGGCGGTCATTCCGCCCGGCAGGTGCCCGCCTGGCGAGGCGAAGCGCCGCTGCGGCGTCCGCGCCCTGCCAGACGAGGGAGGATCTGGTTGGCAAAGGGCCAGGTCAGCCCAGGCCCCGGAACACCATCGCCGGTGCGAGGTGCCGGTCGGCCTCGGCGCAGGCCCCGCGTGTGCTGAGAAAGTTGATCGCGGCCGCGCGGGTGCCGACGTCCTTCCGCGCAACGCGGTCAGCGCTTCCCGTGCCGTTGTTCCCGACGCGGCATGCTCCTACCCGCAGCGTCACATAATATGATGCGATCGTATCATAGAATATGCCGTAAAGATCGGGAGGGTGAATGGAGGCCGGACGTATCTGCTTCGTTCCCGTGACGGAGTAGTTCCTCTTGCAAAGGCCCAAATAATGATACGATCGTATCAAGAATACGGCCGTTAAAGTCGGGAGAGCGGGGCGGGAGGAAAGCGGTGTTGGAAAGAGACAGGCTGTCGCCGGGGGCTCGTCGCAGGGGCTGGCGTCAGCCTCGAACTGGTGCGCGGGGCGCCGGTCGCGGGTGGGGGCGGGCTCAGCGCGCGCCCGGTCGGTAGGTGCGGCGGGCGCCGCGTTCGACCTCGTCGCGGTGGAAGAGCACGTCCTTGAACTTTCCCTGCGCGTAGAGCTCCGCCTGATCGTGGAAGTGCGGCGAGGCGGGATCGCCGCTCACGCCGCCGGCGAGGACGCTCTTGGCGCGCACCCGGGGGCCGAATTCGACCGCGGCCACGAAGCTGTTGCCGCGCGTGCCGTAGATCCGTTTCGTGCGCGACGGCGGCGCGGAGGCGCTGGTGCCGTAGGCGGCGAGAGCGCCCCACAGGGACGGCGCCAAGCCGATCGGCAGGCTGGGCTGCGCGTCGTCGAAGGTCGCGCGCACCTCGCCGGTCAGGCGCTGGAAGCGGTTGATCTCACCCCAGGGGGTGCGCCACGAGCCGAAGTCGCGTTCGAGCCGGGCCCGCGTGCGGGCGAGGGCGTCGAGTCGCTCGCGGTCGGTGACGCGGCAGGAGAGGAACTCGTGCACCACGGCGCGCTGCGCGCGAATCGTGGCGGCGAACTGGTCCGCCAGCGCCTGCGCCCAGAGGATCGCGAGCGCGGCGGGCACGGAATCGACGCCGGTGCGGCGGTCCCAGGTGCGGAGGGCGGCGAGGGGATCGGCGAGGTCGCGGCGGAGCGGGTCGCCGGCGGGCAGGGCGTCGAAGGCGGCGAAGAGCGGCGGCAGCAGCGTCTCGAAGGCGGCCAGGTAGGGGTCGTAGGCGGCGGCGATCAGGCTATCAAGGGTGAACTTGGGCTCGCGGGCGAGGACGCGGGCGGCGTGGAGGCCGCGGGGGTTTTCGGCGCCGTAGCCGGGGTTGGTTGGACTCCACATATACGGGCGGAAATGCTCGCGGCGCGGGCTGGCGGGGCCGGCAGCCGAGAACGGCCAGTTGTTGGTGTTTTGAATCCAGCCATTGGGCGGGTTGAAGAGCGCGATGAGATCGTCGAGCGGGTGCAGGCCCTGCCAGTCGGTGGCGGGGTCGCCGCCGTCGACGGGGAGGCGCCAGTCGAAGCGCGGGTCGCGCACGGGGACGAAGTTGCCGTGCCAGTAGGCGATGTTGCCGTCGGCGTCGGCGTAGACCGTGTTGTTCGAGGAGTTGGTGCGCAGCTCCATCGTGCGCCGGAATTCCGCGTAGGAGCGGGCCTTGGTGCGCAAGTACGACTGGGTGAGGGCGGTGATCGGCTCCTGCAGGATCCGCACCGCGACCCAGCGGTCACCCTCGCGGCGGATGACCGGGCCGTGGTGGCTGAACCAGGCCGTGAACGTGCGCCGCGCGAGCGCGCCGCCCTGGCGGAAGGCGAGGGAGATCTCGCGGGCGGTGAAGGGCCGCTCCGCGCCGCCGTGGCGGTAGTGCGGGCGGCCGTCGCGCTCGACCACGGTCAGCAGGTACTCGTCGATCACGTCGGCTCCGCCCGAGGTGTGCATCCAGCCTGCGCGGTCATTGAAACCTTGATACACGAAAAACTGCCCCCAGGTGACGGCGCCGTAGGCGTTCAGCCCCTCGTCGCTGGCGACGTGGATTTCGGGGCGGAAATAGAACGACGTGTGCGGGTTGATCATGAGCAGCGCGTGACCCGACGCGCTGCGGGCCGGCGCGATCGCGAAGCCGTTGGAACCGCGGGGCTCGGGCAACCCGTGGCGCGGCGCGGGCCCGGCGGCGGCCGGCGCGGTGCCGTGGAACTCCGCCAGCGGGCCGGTGGCGATCGATTCGATGTCGCCGCCGATGCTGCCCTCGGTGAAGGCGAGCGCCATCCACGGCTCGAAGCGCGCGAGGAGCTTGGGGCGGACCGCGGGGTGGGTGTGCAGGAAGAAGTTCAGGCCGTCGGCCCAGGCCTGCATCAGCGCCTGCAGCCAGGCCGGACTGGCGGCGAACCTGGCGCGGAGGTCGGCCGGGTCGATGAAGAGCCGCTGCCGCAGGTCGCGGACGAGGGCCGCTTCGCCTTCGATCTCGGCGGTGCGGCCGAGCGCGTCGACATAGTTCAGTTCGACGCGGTTGAAGTCGTCCTCAGCCTGCGCGTAAACCATTCCGAACACGGCCGCGGCGTCGGTGTGCCCGTAGACATGGGCGATGCCCCACGCGTCGCGGTGGATGGTCACGGCCTGCGCGTGTCGCGCCCAGCGGGTGGTTTCGTCCGGGGCGGGAGGCGCGGGGGTGGCGGGCGCGGCGGCGCGGGCGCCAAGGGCGGCGCGCGGGCGGTGTATGACGCGGGCGGCGACGGGGGGGGGCTTGGGATTGGGCCGGGGACGGGGACGGGGGCGGGACGGATCAGAGCACCGCCACGGCATCGCCGACGCGCAGCCGGCCGGTGATGGTTTCGTGGAGTAGATTCTGGCCGAAGTTCACGAGCGTGGGGTCGGCCGGGTCGCGGCGGTAGCTGGCGAGCGTGCGGAGTGGTTCGTTTCCGCGCGTGCCGGTCTGCTGGTCGGTGGTTGTCACGACACAGCGCGCGCAGGGTCCGGCGGCGCGGAAGAGGATTTTCCCGATCCGCAGCCGCGGCCAGGTGTCCTCGGCGAAGGCAGGGCAGCCGGTGATGACGAGGTTGGGGCGAAATCGGTCCCAGGGAGCAGCCGCCTCGCCGCGCGCGGCGAGGCGTTCGTTGAGGTCCGCGCGCGAGGCCTCGCTGATCAGCAGGAACGGGTAGGCATCGGCAAAAGCGACCACCGGCACCCCGCTTCCCGAGAGCGCCTGCCATCCGGGCGGGAGGCGCCGCACCGGGCGGTGAAAGGCGGGTCCGAGTCGCACCAGGCGGCACGGGGAGCCGAGAAATGCGCTGAGCCAGCCCGCGGCGTCGTGGCCGCAGTCCTCGGCCTGCAGCCCTTCGCTCTTCCAAATGGACACCGTCAGGATCGGGGCGCGCGCATTGGGAGCGCGCGGCACGGCGACTGCCCCGGCGCCGGCGGCGGACAGCACGAGGGTATCCGCGGTGAGCGTGGTCGCGATCAGGGCCATCTGTGGCAGCGTGCGTTGCGTGAGGAACCGGCCGTCCTGATCGACGACCAGGAAACGGCGATCCCCGGCGATCCCGAGGGCATCGACATCCGCTTCCGGGACGGCGCAGCCGCGCAGCGATTTGACGGGGTAGACGTGGAGTCCGGAAAGTTGCATGGCGGGAGCGGCAAGCCGAGTGTCGCGGCGGGCCGGTCCCGGCGACAATGCCAAAGCAGGCGCGGCCTCGCGGAGGCGCACTACACCCGGTCGCCGGTTCTGCCTTCAGCAGGGCGGGCGCCCCGCCGACCCGCCGGTCGGGATGACCGGCGGGGGCAGAAACGGGCGCGTTGCCTCCTGCGTCGGCCGGTCCCGGCTGGGTCAGCGTGCCGTCGGTTGACGGAGTTCGGGCACGGGGCGACGAACGTGCCGCGGGTGGTAGGCGGCGGCCAGGAGGTTGAAGCCGGGGCGTTCGACTCCTCCAGGGGTGAAGCGCACAAAGCCGGACTGGGCGGCGATCCGGACCAGTTCGCCCCGGTGCTGGACGCCGAGCTTGCGGTGGAGGTCGCGACGCACCGAGGAGATCGTGGAGGGGCTGAGCTGCAGCAGATCGGCGGCTTCCGCGTCGTCGCAGCCCGCGCCAATCACGCTGAGCGCGAGCTGTTCAAAATCGGTCAGCAGGCGAAACAGTGCCGTGGGTTTGGCGGCGAGCTGTTGCAGGCGTTGCACGATTCCAGGGCTCCAGTAGCGGCGGCCGGCCGCGGCCGCTTCGACGGCCCGCCGGAAGGAGTCCGGGGCCTCATCGCGGGCGTCGAACACGCCATCAACCGGCAGGGTCCGCAGCGCGGCGAGCGCCCGGTACTCGCAGCGGACGGTGACCACGAGCACGCGGGCGGCGCGCCGGGGCGACCGCGTGCAGTCGGCGATCAGGTCGAGGACATCGCCCTCTTCGATCTCTCCGAGACCGCTGACGAGCAGGTCGACCGCTGTGTCCGCCAGTACGGATCGGGCGGTCGTGACGGTGGCGGCGAGGGACACGCGGGCGGCGGGGAGGGCGGCGAGGGTGCCGCGGCGCAGCGCCTCAGCGTAGAGACGATCGCCCTTCAGGATGAGCACGTGAGGGCGGCGGACGGGGTTGGGGGTGTCCATGAAACTGAGGAACCAGCGCCCCCGGGAAGGCCCAATGAACGCCCCGTAATTTTCCTGTAATTTCAGGGCGCTTTTCAGAGGTAAATTCCCTCGGGAAAACCGCCGCCGGCGCAGCTCGTTTCCGGGTGAAATTTCCGCGCCGCCGGAGCGCGAAGAACCGGTGCGGCCGGCGACTACTGGCCGATTTTTTTGTAGTCGAGCACCGAGTGGCTGATGCAGCCGGCCGCGAGGGCGGCGCGATCGGTGAGCGGCTCCGGCGGCGACAGATCGTCGCCGAGCCGGAAGATCAGCCGGTGGGTGCCGTCATCGGCCGCCGGCGTAAACAGCCCTGGCACGACCACCCGCGCCGGCACGGTGCGGCGCACGACGGTGTCGGGCCGGCAGGGCAGGGGGAAGTTCACGTTGTGCACGATGAAACTGCGCGGCCGGGTCGCGGCCGCGAGTTCAGGCACCAGCCGCGCGGCGTGGCAGGCGGATACCCGGAGCACGGCGTGCAACTCCGGTCCGGGGACGTCGCCCGCCGCCTTCAGGGCCTCGTAGGCTTCCGGAGTCAGGTCCTGCGAAAGCGCGATGGCGGGCAGGCCGTGCAGAGCACCCTCCCAGGCCCCGGCGATCGTGCCGCTCGCGATGATGAACCCAAGCGAGGCGTTGAGTCCGATGTTGATGCCGCTGACGACGGCGTCGACGGGCGTCTCGCGGGGGAGCAGATGACCGACGGCGATGTTGACCCCGTCGCTCGGCGTGCCGTCGACGATCCAGGTGGGACAAGCCAGCCCGCAGTCGGCGTGGGCGACATGGACTGGTCGTCGGCGGGACTTCGCCGCGCCAATCCAGCTCTGTTCGTGTTTGGGGGCGACCACGTAGAGGGTATGGCCGGCCTCGCGCAGGGCGCGCACGAGTTCGTGCAGGAAGGGACTCGCGATCCCGTCGTCGTTCGTGACCAGAAAACGCATGGCGGGAGCGCGGCAACAAATGCGCCGTGGCGCAAAGGTTAATTTCCCGCAGGGTGGAGGCCGCGATTCGGGAGACCGGGGAGCTCCGGGTTGGGGCCGGATGTTCAACTGCTCTAATGGCGTCGCAAAACCTGCACAGTGGTCGACAAGATCGGAAGAGTCGGTCCCCGCCCCGATCTCTAAGCTGACTGTTCCCATGAATCGGTTTCCGAGCAACGGACGGCGGTGGCCGCCCCCTGCGCGCACAGGCGCGGGGGAACGGGTGCGTGGGCGTTACCCCTCGGATCCCTTCGCATGAAGCCTGTCATCTTCAACAACACCGTCCTGCGCGACGGCCACCAGTCCCTGGCGGCGACGCGCATGACCACCGCCCAGATGCTCCCGGCCGCCCCCCGCCTCGACGGGCTTGGCTTTGGCGCGCTGGAAACCTGGGGCGGAGCGACGATCGACGCGACCCTGCGTTTCCTGAAGGAAAACCCCTTCGACCGGCTCGATCAGCTCAAGGCGGCCGCGTCGCGGACTCCGCACATGATGCTGTTGCGGGGGCAGAACATCGTCCAGTACACGAGCTTTCCCGATGACGTCGTCGAGGCCTTCGTGCGCTGCGCCGCGAACCACGGGATGGACAAGTTTCGCGTCTTCGATGCGCTCAACGACGCGCGCAACCTTCGCACGGCGATCCGCACCGTGAAGGCGATGGGCAAACATGCGCAGGGGGCGATCTGCTACACCACCAGCCCCGTGCACACGCCGGCCAAGCTGGCGGCGTTGGCCGACGAATTGGTCGAACTCGGCTCCGACTCGATCTGCATCAAGGACATGGCGGGTCTGCTGACCCCGCGCGTGACCTACGAGCTGGTGAAGACGATCAAGCAGCGGCACTCGCAGCCGGTGGTCGTGCACAGCCACGACACCGCCGGCATGGCGGTGGCGAGCTACCTCGCGGCGATCGACGCGGGTGCCGATGTCATCGACACCTCCATCACGCCCTTCGCGAATGGCACCGGCCAGCCCGACACCGTCCGCATGCTCGCCGCGATGACCGATCATCCGCGCGCGCCGAAATACGACACCCAGGTCCTGCTGGAACTGCGCAAGTACTTCGAGGGCGTGGCCACGGAGCTGGCGAAGTTCATGAGCGCGGCCAACGATCGCGTCGACAGCGACGCCCTCAGTTACCAGGTGCCGGGCGGGATGCTGAGCAACTTCCGCACGCAGCTTGCCGAGCTGAAGCTGGAGTCGCGGTTCAACGACGTGATGGCCGAGGTGCCGGTGGTGCGCGAAGCGCTGGGCTGGATCCCGCTGGTCACGCCCACCTCGCAGATCGTCGGCACGCAGGCGGTGCTCAATGTGAAGTTCGGCCGCTGGAAGAACCTCGCCCAGGCCAGCGTCGACATCGCGCTGGGCAAGTACGGCCGCACACCTGGCCCGATCAATCCGGAGGTGCTCGCCCTCGCCCGCAAGCAGGCGAAACAGGATCCCGTCGAGGGTCGGCCCGCCGACCTCCTGGCCCCCCGCATGGGAAAGCTGCGTGAGGAACTCGCCGCCAGGGGCCTGCCGGTGTCCGACGAGAATGCGGTGTTGTTCGCGATGTTCCCGCGCGAGACGGAGGCGTTTTACAAGCCGGCCCCGGCTGCCGCGGCGCCCGCCCCCGCTGCGCCCGCGGTCGCCGCGTCCACTCCGAAGTCCGACGCGCCGGCGCCGGGAGCGAATGCGCCCGCGTTGTCGGCCCCGGCCCCGGCTCCGACGCCCACTCCGGGGCACGCCCACCCGCATCCGGCGC
>CAZDGC010000066.1:0-13684 GCA_964504885.1 uncultured Opitutus sp. | reverse complement strand
GCCCCGGCCCCGGCTCCGACGCCCACTCCGGGGCACGCCCACCCGCATCCGGCGCCGTCGGGGCCCAAGGGCAAGGTCACACGCATGGTTCTCACCCTCAACCAGCGCCGTTACGAGACCACCGTCGAAGAGGTTGGGTGACCGTTTTCATGAGCTCAACCACCACCGCACCGCTCTTTGCAGGGTTTCCGCCGGCGACCGACGCCGACTGGCGCAAGGCCGCCGAGGAATCGCTCGATGGAGCGCCGTTCGAGAAGAAACTGGTTACGCGCACGCCCGAGGGGATCGACCTGCAGCCGATTTATTCCCGCACCGAGGGCGAGAAGCTCGGTCCCGACCAGGCGTGGCCGGGCCTGCCGCCGTACGTGCGCGGGGCGGACCCGCTCGGCAGCCGCGCCGCGGGCTGGTTCATCTGCCAGCATCCCGGAGTGTTCGCGCCGGAGGAATTCAACGCCGCCCTGGGTGCCGACCTCAACCGCGGCCAGAACGCGGTCGTGCTGCCGCTCGACACCGCCACGCGCCTCGGGCTCGCGGCGAATCAAGCCGCGCCGGCGCAACTGCGCGACGGCGGCGTGACGCTGCGCACCGTCGAGGATGCCGATGCGCTGCTGCGGGGAGTCGACCTCGGGGCGGTGCCGGTGTTCGCCGCCGCCGGCGTGGCGGCCCCCGCCGTACTGGCGGTCCTTCGCACCTGGCAGGCGAAGTCGGGCGCGTCGGCGCGCGGCCTGCGCGGTGCCATCACGGGCGATCCGGTGGCCGAATGGCTGCGCGCAGGCTCGCTGCCGGTGGCGTGGGAGGCGGCCCTCGACGGACTGGCGGCGGTGACCTCGCAGGTGCGGCAGGACGGGCTGGATCTGCGCACGCTGGGCGTGGACGCCGCGCTCTGGACGGACGCCGGCGCGCACGCCGTGCAGGAGCTCGCGTTCGCGCTCGCCACCGGCGTGGCGTACCTGCGCGCGCTCCACGATCGCGGGCTCGGCATCGACGATGCCGCCCCGCGCGTGCTGTTCACCTTCGGGCTCGGTTCGAACTTTTTCATGGAAATCGCCAAGTTGCGCGCGGCGCGGCTGGTCTGGGCCCGGGCGGTCGAGGCGGCGGGCGGTGGCGCGGCGGCGCAGCGACTGGTCTGCCATGGGCGCACCACCCGCTGGAACAAGACGGTGCTCGATCCGCACGTGAACCTCCTGCGCACGACCACCGAGGCCTTTGCGGGCGTGGTCGGCGGCTGCGCCGGGCTGCAGGTGGGCGCGTTCGACGAGTGTTTCCGCGCGCCGGATGAGTTTTCGCGGCGGCTGGCGCGCAACCTCCAGATCATCCTCGCCGAGGAGTGCCAGCTCGGGCGCGTAGTCGATCCCGCCGGCGGCTCGTGGTATCTCGAGACGCTCACCCGCCAGGTCGCGTCCAAGGCCTGGGCGCTCTTCCAGGACATCGAACGCCGCGGCGGCATGGCGGCCGCCCTGCGCGAGGGTTATCCCCAGGCGCTGGTGGAAAAAACCGCCGCCGAGCGCGTTGCCGCGGTCGAGCAGCGGCGCGACGGCGTCATCGGCACCAACCTGCACCCGAATCTGCGTGAGAAACTGCCGGCCGTGGCGCCCGTCGTCCCCGCCGCCGCTCCCGCCCCCGGGGGGGGGGACGCGATCAAGCCGCTCGTGCCGCGCCGCCGCGCCGAGCCCTTCGAGGCGCTGCGCTGGCGCGCCGAGGCGCACCTCGCGCGCACGGGCGCGCGACCGAAGGTGTTCCTCGCCGGCTTCGGTCCGCGCAAGCAGCACGCGGCCCGCGCCGACTTCTCGAGCGCGTTCTTCGCCGCCGGCGGTTTCGAGCCGGTGGTCGGCAAGGGCTTCGACGGCCCCGAGGCCGCGGTCAAGGCCGCCCTCGAGTCCGGGGCGCGCGTCGTCGTCCTCTGCTCGACGGATGACACCTACCCGGCGCTGGTGCCGCCCGCGGCGCAGGCGCTGAAGGCGGCGCCCAGGCCCCCGCTGGTCGTGCTCGCCGGCCTGCCCGCCGCGCCGGAACTGCAACAGCAGTTCAAGGCCGCCGGCGTCGACGAATTCATCCACCTCCGCGCGAACTGCGCCCGGCTGCTCGCGGCCCTCCAGGACAAGCTCGGCCTCTGATCCCTCCGTTCCTCCCATGAACTTTCCCGACTACACCACCGTAGCCCTCGATTCCGCCACCCGGGCGGCCGCCGCCGAGGCCGAGGCGCTGGCCGCCGCGCGCGCCACCGCCGGCGGCCCCGACGCCCTCGGCGACTGGCAGACGATGGAGCAGATCCCCGTCAAGCCCGTCTACCGCCCCGAGGACCTGCGCGACGTGGAGCACCTGGGCTTCACCGCCGGGATCGCCCCGTATCTGCGCGGCCCCTACGCGACGATGTACGTGCTCAAGCCCTGGACGGTCCGGCAGTACGCCGGGTTCTCCACCGCCACCGAGTCGAACGCGTTCTACAAGCGCAACCTCGCCGCCGGCCAGATGGGCCTCTCGGTGGCGTTCGACCTCGCGACCCACCGCGGCTACGACAGCGACCACCCGCGCGTCGTGGGCGACGTCGGCAAGGCCGGCGTGGCCGTCGACTCCGTCCTCGACATGCAGACGCTCTTCGCCGGCATCCCGCTCGACCGGATCAGTGTCTCGATGACGATGAACGGCGCGGTGCTGCCGGTGCTGGCGTTCTACATCGTGGCCGCGCTGGAGCAGGGGGCGAAGCTCGAGCAGCTCTCCGGCACGATCCAGAACGACATCCTGAAGGAGTACATGGTGCGGAACACCTACATCTATCCGCCCGCCCCCTCGATGCGCATCATCGCGGACATCTTCGCGTTCACCTCGCAGCAGATGCCGAAGTTCAACTCGATCTCGATCTCTGGCTATCACATGCAGGAGGCGGGCGCGACCGCCGACCTCGAGCTGGCCTACACCCTGGCCGACGGCCTCGAGTACCTGCGCACCGGGATCAGGGCCGGCATCGACATCGACGCCTTCGCGCCGCGGCTCTCGTTCTTCTGGGCGCAGGGCAAGAACCTCTTCATGGAGGTCGCCAAGATGCGCGCCGGCCGCCTGCTCTGGGCCAAGCTGGTGCGGCAGTTCAACCCGAAGAACCCGAAGTCGATGGCGCTGCGCACGCATTCGCAGACCTCGGGTTGGTCCCTCACCGAGCAGGACCCGTTCAACAACGTCGCCCGCACCTGCATCGAGGCGATGGCGGCCACCCTGGGCCACACCCAGTCGCTCCACACCAACTCGCTCGACGAGGCCATCGCCCTGCCGACCGATTTCTCCGCCCGCATCGCGCGCAACACCCAGCTCTACCTCCAGGCCGAATCCGGCCTCTGCAGCGTCGTCGACCCCTGGGGCGGCAGCTACTACGTCGAACGCCTCACCCACGAACTCGCGCAGAAGGCCTGGGCGCACCTCGAGGAGGTCGAGAAGCTCGGCGGCATGGCCAAGGCCATCGAGACGGGCCTGCCCAAGCTCCGCATCGAGGAGGCCGCCGCCCGCCGCCAGGCCCTGATCGATTCCGGTGAAGAGACCATCGTCGGCGTCAACAAGCACCGCCTCGAGAAGGAGGCTCCGATGGAAATCCTCGAGGTCGACAACACCGCCGTCCGCGAGGCCCAGATCAAGCAACTCCAGCAGCTCAAGGCCACCCGCGACGGCGCCGCCGTCCGCCGCTGCCTCGACGCCCTCACCGAGTGCGCCCGGACCGGCCAGGGCAACCTGCTCGCCCTCAGCATCGAGGCCGCCCGCGCCCGCGCCACCCTCGGCGAAATCTCCGACGCCCTCGAAGTCGTCTACGGCCGCTACCAGGCGCAGATCCGCTCGATCTCGGGCGTCTATCACCGCGCCTTCGCCCGTCACGACGACGTCGCCCGCGTGCGGACGATGGCCGACGCCTTCGCCGAACGCGAGGGCCGGCGGCCGCGCATCCTCATCGCCAAGCTCGGCCAGGACGGCCACGACCGCGGCGCCAAGGTCGTCGCCACCGCGATGGCCGACATGGGTTTCGACGTGGACGTCGGGCCGCTCTTCCAGACCCCCGAGGAGGCCGCGCGAGACGCCGTCGAGAACGACGTGCACATTGTGGCCATGAGTTCGCTCGCCGCCGGGCACAAGACGCTGCTCCCGCAACTCGTCGCCGAGCTCAAACGCCACGGTCGCGAGGACATTCTCGTGGTCGCCGGCGGCGTGATTCCGGCGCAGGACTACGCGTTCCTGTACGAACACGGCGCCGCGGCGGTCTTCGGGCCGGGCACGCCCATCCCGCACTCGGCCGCCCTCCTCCTGGAAAAGCTCGGCCTTGCGTCCACGGGCGCGGTTTGAACCGGGTCCGTCGTCGCCCTCCGCGATGTCCCAATCCGAACAGCGCCCCGCCTGGGTTCCGGCCGGGGCAGGAAGCGAGTTTGCCACCCGGATCGTCCCGGGCACGCCGGTGCGGGCGCCCGACCAGCGTCCGGTGCGGCGCCGCGGCGCGGAAAGTCCGGAGCAACTCGCGGCGGGCATCCGCGCCGGGGATCGCGGGGCGCTCGCGCGCGGCATCACGCTGATCGAGAGCCGCGCGGCTTCGCACCGCACCGCAGCCGACACCCTGCTGCACCTCCTCACTCCCGCGGCGGGCGGGGCGATGCGCGTGGGCGTCACCGGCCCGCCGGGTGCGGGCAAGAGCACGTTCATCGACGCCCTCGGCGTGCATCTCTGCGGGCAGGGCCGGCGGGTGGCGGTGTTGTCCGTCGATCCGAGCAGCCCGGTGTCGCACGGCAGCATCCTGGGCGACAAAACGCGCATGGAAAATCTGTCGCGCCAGGCGCTGGCTTTCATCCGACCGTCCCCCAGCGGGGGGGAGCTCGGCGGCGTGGCGCGGCGCACCCGCGAGACCATCGTGTTGTGCGAGGCGGCGGGGTTCGAGGTCGTGCTGGTCGAGACCGTCGGGGTGGGGCAGAGCGAGGTGCTGGTGCGCGGGATGGTGGACTGTTTCCTCGTGCTGCTGCTGGCGGGCTCGGGCGATGAGCTGCAGGGCATCAAGAAGGGTCTGCTGGAGCTCGCCGACGTGCTCACGGTGAACAAGGCCGATGGCGACAACCGGGCGCGGGCGGAGGCGGCGCGCCGGGAGTTCAGTCGCGCCTTGCATTACCTCGCCGGCCCCGATGGCGCGTGGCAGCAGCCGGTGCTCACGTGTTCGGCGGTGACGGGCGAGGGCATCGCCAAGGTTTGGGAGACGGTGGAGAAGTTTTTTGCGCATGGCCGGCAGAGCGGGGCCTTCGCGGGGCGGCGGCGGTCGCAGGCGATTGCCTGGCTCGAGTCGCTGGTCGCCGAGGGGCTGCGCGAGGCCTTTGCCGGGCAGCGCGGAGTGGCGGCGCTGCGGGCGCAATTGGAGTCGCAGGTCGGGGCCGGGCTCCTGCCGGCCCCAGTGGCCGCCCGCCGCCTCTTGGGTGTCGCGGGGTTTCGCGCGTGAAGATTTTCTACTGGAGGCGCAGGTGTTCGCAAAATCTGCGGAGTTCCCCTCTGAGGTGCACTCTATACTCAGCGTTCGGAATCGTCCTTTTTCTGCCATGATTACATCCATCGATCACCTGGGCATCGCCGTGAAGTCGCTCGACGAGGCGGTGCCGCTCTACGAAAAGGCCCTGGGCCTCCGTTGCCTTGGCCGCGAAGAGGTCGCCGCGCAGAAGGTGCGCACCGCGTTTTTCGACGCGGGCGGGGTGCATCTGGAATTGCTGGAGCCGACGTCGCCGGACAGCACGATCGCCAAGTTCATCGCCGACCGCGGCGAGGGCTTCCATCACGTCGCTTTCCGCACGGATGACATCGGCGGACAGCTCCAGCAGGCCGCCGGGGCCGGCGTGCGCCTGATCCACGAGACGCCCTTCGAGGGCGCTGCCGGCAAGCTGGTCGCCTTCCTCCATCCGAAGTCCACCCGCGGAGTCCTCACGGAATTCTGCGCCCTCAAGCCCGGCGCGACGAGCGCCCATTGACCGGAGACCCGCCATGGCCATCGCCCCCCATTTTCTCGAACGCCTCGCCAAGCGCCGCGACGTCGCCCTCGCCGCCGGCGGCAAGGACAAACTCCAGGCCCGCCGGGACAAGGGCATCATGAATGCCCGCGAGCGCCTCGTCGCGCTCTTCGACCCCAACACCTTCCTCGAGTGGGGCATGCACGCGGACCACGACTGCCACGACTTCGGGCTCGAGGACAAGTCGTTCCCCGGCGACGGCGTCGTCACCGGCATCGGCTACATCGGCGGCCGGCCGGCGGCGGCGTTCAGCCAGGACTTCACGGTCTGCGGCGGCTCGCTGGGCCGGATCCATTCCAAGAAGATCTGCGACCTGATGGAGTACGCGATGAAAGCCGGCATGCCGATCATCGGCATCAATGACTCCGGCGGCGCGCGCATCCAGGAGGGCGATGACTCGCTCTCCGGCTACGGTCAGGTCTTTTTCCGCAATGTCCTCGCCTCGGGCGTCGTGCCCCAGGTTTCGGTCATCGCCGGCCCCTGCGCGGGCGGCGCGGCCTACAGCCCGGCGCTCACCGACTTCGTGATCATGACTCGGAAGAACGCCAACATGTTCATCTGCGGCCCGGACGTGATCAAGGCGGCCACCGGTCAGACGGTGACGATGGACGAAATCGGCAGCGCCAAGGCTCACGCGAGCGTCAGCGGCAACATCCACTTTGTGGCCGAGGACGACGCCGACGCCCTCGCGCTGACGCGCCGGCTGCTTTCGTTCCTGCCGACGAACAACATCTCGGATCCGCCGCACCGGCCGACGCCCGCGCTCGACATGTCGCTCGACCCGCAACTGAACGAGCTGGTGCCCGCGGACGCCAAGGCGCCGATCGACATCCATGCCGCGATCGCGCGCCTCGTCGACGGCGGCGATTTCCTCGAAGTGCAGAAGGACTGGGCCAAGAACCTTGTGGTGGGGTTTGGCCGCATCCAGGGCATCGTCTGCGGCATCGTGGCCAACCAGCCCATGGTCAAGGCGGGCACCCTTGACATCGATTCCTCCGACAAGGGGGCGCGGTTCATCCGCACCTGCAACGTGTACAGCATCCCGCTGGTCACGCTGGTGGATATCCCGGGCTTCATGCCTGGGGTGGCCCAGGAGCGCGGCGGCATCATCCGCCATGGCGCGAAGATGCTCTTCGCCTACGCGGCGTCCACCGTGCCGAAGATCACGGTCATCCTGCGCAAAGCCTACGGCGGCGCGTACCTCGCCATGTGCAGTTCCGACATGGGGGCCGACATGGTCTACGCCTGGCCGACGGCGGAAATCGCCGTGATGGGCGCGGAGGGTGCGGTGAAGGTGCTCTACAAGCGCGAGATTTCGGGCGACGCCGATCCCAAGGCGAAGGAAGCCAAGCTCGCCGCCGAGTATCGTGACAAGTTCGCCTCGCCCTACGAGGCCGCCCGCAAGGGCATGATCACCGACGTGATCGAGCCGGCGCAGACCCGCGGCGTGGTGGCGATGGCCCTCCGCACCACGCTCTCCAAGCGCGAGACGCGCCCGCCCAAGAAACACGGCAACATGCCACTCTAACCGTCTCACTTTCCAACCGTCCCTGACTTCCGCTCCCTCATGAAAAAGCTCCGTGTAACCGTGGATGGCAAAGCTTACGACGTCACCGTGGAGATGCTCGAGGAGCATCCGCAGGCCGTCTACCCGTCGGCTTGGGTGCCGCACCACCAGCCTCCGCCCACGCCGCCGCCGCCGCCGTCGGCCCTCGCGCCCAAGGCTTCCGCCGCGGAACCCGCCGCGGCCGCAGCTCCGACACCGGGCGCGCCCGCCGCCGGCGCAGTCGTCAGTCCGCTCGCCGGCAAGGTGGTCGCCATCGATGTCAAGGTGGGCGCCGAGGTGGCCGAAGGCGCCCAGTTGGTGACACTCGAGGCGATGAAGATGAACACGTTCGTCTATGCGCCGAAGGCGGGCACCGTGGCCGCCGTCCACGTGAATCCGGGTGACGCCGTGGAGGAAGGCGCTCCGTTGCTCACGATTGCCTGAACTGCTGCGCCCGGCGGACCCGTGCGGCCGGCCGGGCGCATTCCCCGCCTCTTCTCATGCATTCCTGCCTCTCCTCGCTCCCACCCCTGCTGGCCGCCGCCCTGCCGTCTCAGCCCAGCCTGGGTGAGAGTATTGTTTTTCAGCTCACCGGCCTGGTCGTGGTGTTCATTGCGCTCGGCTCGATCTGGGCGATGCTCGAACTCACGGGCCAGTTCTTCCGCCGCCAGGCCGCGGCGCCGAAACCGGTGGCGAACGCGCCCGTTCCCGCCACTCCCGCTCCGGGTGCCGCCGGCATTCCGCCGGAGACTGTCGCGGTGATTGCCGCCGCGGTGCACGCCGCGGTCGGCGCGCATCATCGCATCGAGGTCATCGTGCCCGTCGGCCCCAGTTCCGATTGGGCGCGCGAAGGCCGCCGCCAGATCTTCGCCTCCCACCAGGTCCGCTGATCCTCCTCCCATGCTCCAAGGACTCATCGATTTCTTCTCCACGACCGGATTCGCGCTCATCACCTGGAAGATGCTGGTGATGTGGGCGGTGGCCGGCGTGCTGCTCTGGCTCGCCATCGCCAAGGGTTTCGAGCCGCTGCTGCTCGTGCCGATCGCCTTTGGCGCGCTCGTCGCCAACCTGCCGACCCGCGGGGTGATCACTACGGAGGTGAAGCCCAACGGCGTCTACGACAGCGCCATCTTCAAGATCGAGGGCCAGGTGCTGCCCTCCGCTCACGCGGACGGGCACACTCCGGCCGCCCCCGGAGCCGCGCCGGCCGGGCACCCGCAGGTGCTGAAGGTGGAAAAGGTGGAGGGCGGGCTCTTCGACTTCATCTCCCAGGGCATCAAACTGGAACTCTTCCCACCGCTCATCTTCCTGGGGGTCGGGGCGCTCACCGACTTCGGGCCGCTGATCGCGATGCCACGCACGCTGCTGCTGGGGGCGGCCGCGCAAATGGGCCTGTTCATCACCTTCATGGGGGCGACGCTGATGGGCTTCACCTCGAAACAGGCGGCCTCCATCGGCATCATCGGCGGGGCCGACGGCCCGACGGCGATCTTCCTGACCAACAAGCTTGCGCCCGAACTGCTCGGCGCGGTGGCGGTGGCCGCCTACAGCTACATGTCGCTCGTGCCGCTCATCCAGCCGCCGATCATGCGCCTGCTCACGACCGACAAGGAGCGCAAGATCCGCATGCAGTCGCTCCGCAAGGTCTCGAAGCTGGAAAAGCTGATGTTCGCCGTCGTCGTGATGATCATCTGCATCCTGCTCGTGCCCGATGCGTCGGCGCTGATCGCGATGCTCATGCTGGGCAATTTCCTGCGCGAGTGCGGTGTCACCGAGCGCCTGGTGAAGGCCTCGCAGAACGAGATCATCAACGTCCTCACGATCTTCCTCGGCACCAGCGTGGGCATCACGATGCGGGCCGAGAGCTTCCTCGCCACCGAAACCCTGAAGATCATCGTGCTGGGCGTGGTGGCCTTCGGTTTTTCCACCGCCAGTGGCGTGCTGGTGGCGAAGCTCATGAACGTGCTCTCGCCGAAAAACCCGGTGAACCCGCTGATCGGCTCGGCGGGCGTTTCCGCGGTGCCGATGGCGGCGCGGGTGTCGCACGTCGAGGGCCAGAAGTATGACCCGGGCAACTACCTGCTCATGCACGCGATGGGGCCGAACGTCGCGGGCGTGATCGGCACGGCCGTCGCGGCAGGATACTTCCTGTCGACCCTCGGCAATTGAACGCGGCGTGCCGTTTTTTTCCGCGCGGCGGCCCGTTGCTCGCGAGGATGCCGCGAGGAGTTCCGGTGGAGGCAAGGGGGCACGTCCCCGTGCGCACCGCGCCTCCCAGATACGATCCTTGAGCAGGCAACCACTGATGCCCGCCCCCGACTGGCAGATCGAACGCCTCGACCGCGTCTCCTCGACCCAGGCGCGGGCCCACCGCCGGCCGGCCTGGTCGGCGGTGGTGGCGCGCGAGCAGACCGCCGGCCGGGGCCAGGGGGAGCGGAGTTTTGTCTCAGACCCTGGCGGACTCTACGTGACCGCCGTGCTGCCCTACGACGGTGATGCGCTGGCGAGCCGGGGTTTCGCCCTCGCCGTTGGCTGGGCGTTGTGCGGCGCGCTGCGCGAGCTGGGGGCAACGGAGCTGCGGTTGCGCTGGCCCAACGACCTCATGGCTGGCGCGCGCAAGGTCGGCGGCATTCTGGTGGAGCAGGGCGGGCCGGACACCCTGCTCGTGGGCGTGGGCCTCAACGTCACCAACCGGCCGTGGCTCGAGGAACCGGAGCTGGCGGCGATCGCGGGCCGGTTGGCGGATGTCCTGCCCGCCGGTGCCGTGCCGGCTCCGGAGCCGCTGGCGGATCGCGTGCTGGGCGCGGTGGGGCGGGCGCATGAGACCTTTGCGCGCGAGCGGCTCGCGGGAATGGTGCGCTTGCTCGCCGAGTGCTGGGGACCCTCGCGGGAGGTGGAAATCGAACCGGCGATCGGTTCGGGATGCGCACCGGTCCGGGGGCGTTTCCGGGGCATCGATGGCGAGGGGCGCCTGTTGCTCGCCGACCCTCGCAACGAGATCCTGGCGGTCCCCGCGCACCACGTGGCGCGGCTGTGGGAGGCGTAGCGCCCGGAGCGACGGGGTCAGGTCGCGAAACGCGAATCGAACCGCGGATACCAAGTCGCGATTTGCGATCCGACCCCATGCGACCGTCCAGCAAACGACGAGGTTCGAGGCGCCCGGTCAGTATGCCGTTCGGAGCGGGAGGATGAAACGCGGCAAGCGAGCGGCCACGGCCTGAGTTGGCACCCGTGAGGCCGAGGCCATTTGGGTGCGCGACACCCCGAGCCGCGGGTCTTTTCCTCGCGCCCGTCTCCTTTTTCCGCCAACCCATGGTGGTCCGGAATTTTCCTCTGCTGCTCCATGTCCACCCGTTCCTCCCTCCTTCCGATTGTAGTGCTGCTGGGGCTGGTGTCCCCGCTCTTCGCCCATCGCCCTGTCCCCTTGATGAAGGCCCGCACCGAGCTGCGGCTGCCCGACGTCCCCGGCTTCGTGACCCTGCGGTGCGACCTGCACATGCACACGGTCTTTTCGGACGGCCTGGTGTGGCCGACGGTGCGGGCGGATGAGGCCTGGCGCGAGGGCTACGATGCGATCGCGATCACCGACCATATCGAATACCAGCCCCACAAGGCGGACCTGCCGACCAACCACAACCGGGCGCACGATGTCGCGCGGCCGCTGGGCGAGAGCCTCGGGGTGCTGGTGGTGCGCGGCTCCGAGATCACGCGCAGCATGCCGCCGGGGCATCTCAATGCGGTGTTTCTCAAGGACTCGAAGGCGCTGCAGACTCCGGAATGGCGCGATGCTGTCGGGGCCGCCCACCAGCAAGGGGCGTTCATCTTTTGGAACCATCCCGGTTGGGATCGCCAGCTTATCGACGGCAAGGTGCAGTGGTTCCCGGAGCACACCGAGCTGCTCGGACAGGGCCGGCTGCACGGGATCGAGATTGCGAACGGCCGCTCGTACTACCCCGAGGCCCACCGCTGGGCCTTGGAACGCAAGCTCGCCATTCTCGGCAACTCCGACGTGCACCAGCCGACCGGCATGGACTATGCCCACCACGCCGGCGACCGGCGCCCCGTGACCCTGGTGTTCGCCGCCGCGCGGACCCCGGATGCTCTCAAGGCGGCGCTCTTCGCGCGCCAGACCGCGGTACTCGCCGGCGGCCAGCTCTACGGCGACGAGCGGTTCGTGCGACCGATTGTGGAGGGCGCGCTGGTGGTCAAGACCCCGCGGCTTCGCGTGACGCCGCGCGGTCGCGTGCTCCTGCAGGTGGCGAATGTCTCCGACGTCGACTTCGAGCTGAAGCGGGCCGGCGAACTGCCCGAGGTCACGGCGCCCGCCACCGTGATCGTGCCCGGCGGAAAGACGGTGATCGTCGAACTGAGCGCCAAGGTGAATGCGCCCGCCGGCCGCCGAACGCTGGCGTTGCCGTACCGCGTCGCGAATGTGCTGCCCGAGCCGGACCGCCCGCTGGAAATCAAGCTGAACATCGACGTCGATTTCCTCGGCACGGGAAAGAAAAAGTGATGAGGGCATGTTCCTGCCCCGCTGACGCGCCCGGTTCCGTGGCCCGCCTGGTGGCAGGCGGGCGGCCTCCCGGGCGGATGGCCGCAAAGAGGCACCAGCAGCGCAGAGAGGCCCCACCCCAGAGCCACCTCCGGCACTCCCCATGAAACGCCTCCGCCTGCCCCTGCCCCTGCCCCCGCTCCTTCCGCTCCTCGGCCTCCTCGCGCCGCTCGCTGCCGCGCCGCAACTGCCCGGCATCGAAGCGGCCATGCAGGCAAAGATCGCGCAGCGCGAGATCGCCGGCGCCGTCACCGCTGTGGTGACGAAGGACGCGACCCTCCACCTCGCCGCCACCGGCCACGCCGACCTCACGACAGGGCGTCACATGACGTCGGATACGCTCTTCTGGATCGCCTCGATGACCAAGCCGATCACGGGCGTGGCGATCCTGATGCTGCAGGACGAGGGCCGCCTCTCGATCGCCGACCCGGTGGCGAAATACCTCCCGGAGTTTGCGGGCCTGAAGACCCCCTCCGGCCGGCCCGCCAATCTCACGATCACGCAGATCCTCACGCACACCTCGGGCCTGGGCGAAGCCTCGGGCCCGGCGGCCCAGGCCGCCCGCACCCTGGCCGACCTCGTGCCGGTGTGGCTCGCCGCAAAGATGCAGTTCGAGCCCGGCGCACAATGGAAGTACTGCCAGTCCGGCATCAACCTCGCCGGCCGCATCGTCGAAGTCGTCAGCGGCCAGAGCTTCGACGCGTTTCTGCAGGCCCGTCTCTTCGACCCGCTCGGGATGAAGGACACCACCTTCTACCCGACCGCGGCGCAGCGGTCGCGACTGGTCACGGCTTACGCGAAGCACAAGGAGACTGGCGCGCTCGAACCGGTGCCGCCCCGCGCGGATTTCGGCGATCGCCGGCGTCCGCCGCAGGGCAACGGCGGGCTCTTCTCGACCGCGCCCGACTACGCGCGGTTCTGCCAAATGCTGCTGGGCCAGGGCACGTATGCGGGGCGGCGCTACCTCAGTCCCGCGGCGGTGAGGATGCTCTCCTCGGTGCACACGGGCGACCTGCCGACCGGGTTTTTCCAGAACGCGGCCCACGGTCAGCGGGGCAGGAATTACGGCTGGGGGATCGGCACCTGTGTGTTGCGCACCCCGCACGAAGGGGTGGCGGCGATGCTGTCGCCCGGGAGCTATGGCCACGGCGGCGCCTGGGGCACGCAGGCCTGGATCGACCCGGTGAAGGGTGTCGCCTACGTGCTGATGGTGCAGCGTTCGAATTTCCCGAACAGCGACGCCTCGGATGTGCGCCGGGGATTTCAGGAAGTCGCCGCCGCCGCCCTGCGGCGTTAGGCGGCCAGCTCCGGTCGATCGATTGCGCCCGTTCCCGACCGGCCTCCGGCGCCGTCACCGCGGCTGGGCGGATTAGCTCATCGTTTGGCGGTCATGAGGCGACCTCCTGATTGCGCGGTTGCCGTCATGGTCGCGGACGTGGGGCTTCAGCAAGGGGGTCAGGGGTTGACTCTTGACAGACAATTCATTCGGCCGGCCGCGATGAGGTGACGTGTCAAGAGTCAACCCCTGACCCCGTTGGTGAGCTACGGCAGTTCGTAGATTTCGACGAGGACCGCGCCGGT
>CAZDGC010000065.1:0-40815 GCA_964504885.1 uncultured Opitutus sp. | reverse complement strand
CACGCTCTCCGCCTCGGCCTTCGACGAGGAGTTGCTCAAGCACGTCTACGACCAGTTGCTCGTCACCGCCGGCGTCACGGTGCGCTACCACACCTACCTGCAGGCCGTGCGCAGGGACGGCCCGCGCGTTGTGGCCGTCGAAATGCTCTCCAAGGGCGGACGCGAGGTCTTCGCGGCCCCGGTGTTCGTCGACTGCACTGGCGACGGCGACGTCGCCGCCCTCGCGGGCCTGCCGTTCACCATCGGCCGTCCCGCCGACGGCCTCACCCAGGCGATGACGGTCAGCTTCCGCATGGCCAACGTCGACAAGGAGGCGATGCTCGCCACCGGCGTGCTGCGCGACGCCCGCGGGCTGGTCGAACCGTACTTCCAGGCCGCGCTCGCCTCGGGTGAGCTGCATTACCCGTACCGGAACTTCGTCCACTTCTACGACTACCCGCGCCCGGGCGTGCTGCATTTCAACATGACGCGCATCAACCGCGTCAGCGGCCTCTCCGCCGCCGATCTCACCGCCGCGGAAATCGAGGGCCGGCGGCAGGCGTACCTGATCGGCGAATGGCTGATGCAGGCTGTGCCGTATTTCCGCCACGCGTACGTGGAAAAGGTCGCCTGCCAGGTGGGTGTGCGCGAAACGCGTCACATCCACGGGCGCTACACGCTCACGCAGGAGGACATCACCGCCGGGTGCAAATTCCCCGATGGCGTCGTACGTTCCTGCTACTTTATCGACATCCATAATCCCGTCGGCAGCCAGGACGTGCATCAGCAGGCCGGTGCCCGCGGCGCGCCGCGCGCGGACTTCAGCCCGCCGCCCGGCGATTATTACGAGGTGCCGTTCCGCTGCGTGGTTGCGCCCGACTGCCCCAATTTGCTCGTGGCCTGCCGCGCCCTTTCCGCCAGCCACGAAGCCTCGGCGGCCGTGCGCGTGATGGCCACGATGCACGGTCTCGGCGAGGCGGCCGGCCTGGCGGCGGCGGAGGCGGTGCAGCGCAAAGTCGCCGTGGCCGACATCCCCGGCGAGTGGGTGCGGGCACAGATTCCCTATCTTGCCGCCGGCCCCGACTTCGGCCCGCCGTGGGACGGCCCGGGCGATCAGGCCCCACAAATCCTGCCGGCCGAGGCGCACGCGCGGTAACGCCGCTTCCCCCTCATCCCCGATGCGCGCCGCGATCCCCTTCGCATCGTCTCGCGAGGAATTCTCGCCTCCCGTAGCCGCGTTGAAGCGTAGCGACAACGTGGTCTCACGCCGGGCCACGCCTTCACTGCGTTCAGGCGCGGCTACACGCTGGGCTGCGGCAATCGGCCGCGGTTTGAACCCCCGCTGGAATCGCCTCTGGCTGGCGCTGGCCCTGGCCGCGCCCCTCGCCGCCGCTTCCGCGGGCGGCCCGATCCGCGCCCTCGCGAACGATCACCTTGTCGTGGGCGAGTCGCCGGCGCCCGCCACCACCGCCCTTTACACGCCGTCGATCGTCGCCCTGCCCGGCGGCCGACTGGTCGCCAGTCACACCGAGACCAACCGCATCGAGAAACACGGCCAGACCTTCATCCTGACCTCGGATGACGGCGGGCGCACCTGGACGCGCCGCGCCTCGTCGCCAACCAACCAGGGGCGCCTCTTCCTCGCCGGAGACTCCGTCTATTACCTCGCGACGCGCTTCTACATCCGGCCCGGCAGCAACCCCAAGGGCGAACCCCTCTGCATCCAGCGCTCGCGCGATCGCGGGGAGACCTGGAGCGAGCCGTCCAATCTCGATGCCCGCACCTGGCACCAGACGGCGGCCAACACCTGGCGGACCCGCGGCCGCGTGTACCTTGTCGTCGAGCGGCTCACCGTCGACAACATCCGGAGCTGGTACGTCGGCGCGCTGGCGCCGGTCCTGATGCGCGCCCGCGAGACCGACGACCTCACGCGCCCGGAGGCGTGGACCTACGCCAGCGAGCTCACCTTCCAGGATCTGATCCCGGGCTACCGGGAGAACCGCCTCGGGCTGGATTTCTTCGGCGTGCCGTTCTTCCCGCAGTCGTTCCCACGCGGCACGCCGATCGGCCGCGGGCAGACCTTCCCGCCGCTCGGCTGGCTCGAAACCAATGTCGTGCAGATCGTCGACCCGAATCACGTCTGGTACGACCCGCAGGGCCGCACTTTCCACCTGCTTGCCCGCGCCCACACCGGCCTGACCAACTACGCCGCCCTGGCCAAGGTGACGGAGAACCCCGACGGTACGATGACGACTTCCCTGGAAAGAGCGCCCTCGGGCAAGACGATGCTCTTCCTGCCGATGCCGGGCGGGCACCTGCGCTTCCATGTGGTGTACGACGCCACCACCCGGCTCTACTGGATGGTCGGCTCGCAATCGACCGACTCGATGACGCAGATGGATCGGCTGCCGAAGGATCGCTACGGGCGGGGCGATAACGAGCGCCACCGGATGGTGCTGCACTATTCCCGCAACCTCGTCGACTGGTGCTTCGCCGGCCTGGTCGCCACGGGCGCGACCGCGACGGAGTCGCGCCACTACGCCGGCATGGATATCGACGGCGACGATCTCGTCATCCTGTCGCGCAGCGGCGATGCGCGGGCGAGCAGCGCCCACGATGGCAACCTGATCACCCTCCATCGCGTGCGGCAGTTCCGCGATCTGGTGTACTGAGCGTGACCCTGCACCCCGCCGATCTCGCCGTCGTCGCCGTTTACTTCGGCGTGGTGCTCGCCCTCGGCCTGCGCTTCGCCCGGCGCAACCGGAGCACCGAAAACTACTTTCTCGGCCGGCGCGACTTTCCCGGCTGGGCCGTGGGCCTGAGCTTCATCGGCTCCACTATCAGCTCGGTGACGTTCATCGCGTATCCGGCGGACAGTTTCAAAACAGCCTGGGTGCGATTGCTGCCCAACCTGGCGTTTCCGCTGGTGGTGACGCTGGCGGGGCTGGTCTTCATTCCCTTCTTCCGCAGCGGGCTGGTGCGCTCGGCGTATCACTACCTGTCGCTGCGCTTCGGCCCGTCGGTCGCAGTCTACGCTGCCGCGGTCTACCTTTGCGCCCAGCTCGTGCGCACGGCGACCATCACCTACCTGCTGGCCGTGCTGCTCGCGTCGCTCACGGGCCTGCCGACGCCGGGCTGCATCCTCGTCGCGGCGGGCATCACCGCCCTCTACACCGTCAAGGGCGGCTTCACCGCGGTGGTGTGGACCGATGTGATGCAGACCCTCGTGCTGCTGCTGGGCGCCGCGGCGTGCATCGCCGTCGTGGCGCACGCGCTGCCCGGCGGACTCGGGCAGGTCTTTTCCGAGGCCTGGGCGGCGGGAAAGATCTCGTTCCAGGATCTGAATACGAAATCCGGCGTGCTGGAACCCGTCGGCACCGGCTTCTCCCTCGCGGAGAAAACCGCGCTGATGTTCGTGCTGGTTGGCGCGGCGCAATACATCGCCGGCCAGCTCGATCAGGACACCGTGCAGCGCTGGTGCTCCGCGAAATCCGACCGCGAGGCCCGCAAGTCGATGATCGTGCTCGGGCTCGGCGCGCTGCCGATCTGGACCACCTTCATGTTCCTCGGCACCTGCCTGTGGGTCTATTATCGGCATTTCCCCTCGGAGACCGCCGCCGCCGTCCTCGCGGGCACGCGCAAGGCCGAGGACATCCTGCCGCACTTTATCGTCACCGTGCTGCCGCCGGGCGTGGCGGGGCTCGTCATCTCCGCCGCGCTCGCCGCCGCCATGGGCGCGCTCAGCTCGAGCATCAACGCCTCGGGCATGGTCTGGGTGAATGACGTTTACCGGCTCTACCTCGCGCGCGACCGCGACGACGCCCACTACCTGCGCATCGGCCGCCTCGCCTCGTTCACCATGGCGGCACTCATGGCCGGCGGGGCCTGGCTGCTGTATCGCTCGACGGCGGCGACCATCATGGAGCTATCGATCATCCTGCTCGCGCTGGTCGGCGGCGGCATCTCGGGGGCGTTTCTCTTCGGGATCCTCACCCGCTCGGGCGACGCCCGCAGCGTGCTGGTCGGCATCGCCGCCACGGTGGGCTTCACGCTCTACGCCACGCTGGCCCAGGCCGGGTTCGTGCCGCGGTTCTTCAATTCCTACTACACCTCGATCCTCGGCAACCTCGTGATGTTCGCCACCTGCTGGTTCGCCGCGCGCCTGCTGCCCGTGAGAACGCGCGACCTCACGAATCTCACCGTCTGGACACGGCGCCGCGCCGCCGGGGAAATCGCCACGAGGGGCATGACTTCATGAAAACGAACTCACCACGCCGCCGCCTGCTGGGTTTCGCGGGCCTGCTCCTGCTGCCGTGGGCATCCGCCTGCGCCGCGCAATCCACCACCCCCGCCGGCCTGACCGGCTACGCCCCGGATACGCGCAACCGCGCCGCCGTCCTCCTGCTGGGCGACGCCCTGTCGCCCGCCGTGGCTCAGCGGCTGCAGGCGCGTTGGAGCGACGAGGCGGCGTTCTTCCGCCCCGCGACACCCGTCCCTGACCTTGCCGCCGCCGAACGCGGGCTCGACGCCTGGCTCAAGGCCCGCTCCTGGCACCTTGTCGTGCTGGCCCTCGCGCCGTCCGGCGCCAACCGCGCCGATCAGGTAACGCGCCTGCAGGCATTGGTGCGCACCCTGCAGGAACGCCGGCTGGTCGTACTGGCCTGCACCTGGCCGGGCCGCGGCGATGAGTTGGCCACCGTGCAGGCCAACGATGCGATCCGCCAGGTCATGCGCGCCGGCCACGTCGAAATCGCAGACCTGCGCGGCGCAGTCGTCGCGGACCCTGCCGTCTGGCGCGCCGACCGCGGAGAGTGGACCGAAGTCGGCGCCGAGCGCGCCGCGTCTGCCCTCGCCGGGCCCTTCCGTCGCGCCCTTTTCAGCCGCTCGACGCCCTGGGCGGAACTGCCCCCTGGCGAATCGCGCGACCCCGCGCGCCTGCTCGCCGACCCGGTGCTCCTCGCTTCGCCCATGGATCTGCCCGAAGTGCCGGGACGCACCGCGACGATCTACCGCGCGGAGCAGGGCGGCTGGCAGTTCAACCTGCACTCGTTTGTGGCGCACCACGAGGGGAGGTTCTGGGCCGTGTGGTCCTCGGGTCGCGTCGACGAGGACAGCAGCAGCCAGTTCCTCCGCTGCGCGACCAGCGCGGACGGTTTTTCCTGGAGCGAGTCGCGCGTGCTGGCGGCGGACCCCGATGGCGAAGCGGGGCCGTGGCGCTGGATGGCGAGCGGCATCTACACCGAAGGCGGCAAACTTTACGCACTCGGCTCTCTCAACCAGGGCAACCGCCCGCCCGGCGGCCCGTGGTCCCATGCCCGGCTCGTGCGTTACGTCTGGACCGGTGCCGAGTGGCGGGAGGATCGCGTGGAGGCGGAGAACGCCGTGGTGTATTTTCCGCCGCTGCGGATCGCCGGCCGCGATTTCCACGTCTGGCGTGACAGCCGCGCCTGGTTCTACACCGCCCTGGCGCCGGCCGGCACCAACCAGTGGGACGTGCGCCGCGTACCGGGGCCGCTGCCCGATTACCGCATGAGCGAGACCAGCCCCTTCGTCGACCCCGCCGGCGTCGTGCATCTGATCATCCGCGACCAGGGCTACACCCGCCGGCTGTATCGCTCCCTCAGTTACGACGACGGCGGCACCTGGACGATTCCGGTGAAGACCAACTACCCCGACGCGGTCAGCAAAAACATGAGCGGGCGGCTCTCGAACGGCTGGTATTACCTCATCAGCAACCCGAAGGACTCCGGCGCCAACCCCCGCGACCCGCTCGCCATCACCTTCAGCCGCGACGGCTGGACCTTCGCGCACCCGCGCGCCCTGCGGAAAAACGCGCCCCCGCTGCGCTACAAGGGCGGGGCCAAGGGAACGCACAGTTTCCAGTACTCGCACGCCATCGAGCACGACGGAAAACTCTGGGTCATCTACGCGACCAACAAGGAGGACATCGAGATCACCGCCTACCCGCTGGAGGCCTTCGGCCTGCCGCGATAAGGGCACGCTTCACGGATTACGTGAAAGAGAGATCGGGCGCCGGGCGGAAGCGCTGAACCGGGCGGCGGCCGGGGCGGTGTTCCACCAACTTCAATACCCGGGAGCCCGTTATCATGTCATCAACCGCGGAATGGAAGATCGCCATCGCCCGCTCGTTGCGAACCCAGGTTGCTGCCCCCGATCGAAGAACCAAGCCCTCCTCGTTTGGATCAACTGCCGGGCACAACAATCTTCAGCGCTACGGCGCGGGCGAGATCCTGTTGCCGACTATCAAAACTAACGAAAGTGCGACACTCTAGTTCCAATGCGCATGCGACGTGGAGCACGTCCAATGACCGGGTGCCGAGCATGCGACTGTAGGTGCGACTCAGGTCTGCCGCTCGTTTCAGAGCTGCCCGCCAGAGAACATCGGCAAGTATGCACCGTCCCTGCTCGAAATCATCGTCAAGGGCCGCCAACGCGGCAGCGAACGCCTCTTCGGTGATTAGCTTTCGATAGGCCGCGAGGGCAATGCCGTTCATCAACTCCACGCGACCGTGGTAGGTCACCGAAAGTGGACGCCCCAACCGCGCTCTCCATGCAGTCATGGCGCGCGACCCGGGCTCATTAAGGTAGAGCTTTAAGAGCGCGCTTGGATCGACGTAGATGGTATCAGCGGTCGCCACGGTTCACGTCATGCAGCGATTGGGCTTGCTCAGCGGAGAGCGGGTTCGGTTGATGGGCTGTCAACCGACCCCAGTAATCAATCGGCGCGGGTGCTTTTCTGGGCTGTGGAGTGTGCAGGATCAGGCGATATTTTGCCTTGCCGCTTTCGGTGAGCAAAACCTCTCCTTCGGCTTCGACGATCTTACGCACTCGAGGGAAGCTATTGCGCAGGTCGCGGACAGAAGCGGTGGCAGGCATAGTGATACGACTGTGTATCACAAGACACACGAGTCAAGCGCGCTCGCTCGCGCTCACTGAGCTGCGCGCGTCCCGGAACTCTTCCATGGCGAAACGGCTGGATTCACTGTCCTCGGCCTCCGACATTGCAATCAGCGGACCCATCGGCCGACCGCCGCCGCTTTTCCCCCCCAATGGGGGAAGCCTGGTGGGTTGAATTCGCCCGGGAGGGAGTTTCTCTCGGTCCGAGACCAACCCCATGAATTCGCGCCTTGTTCTCTGGTCCGCGGTGTCCGCCCTGGCGGGTTTCCTGTTCTTCTGCGGCATGATGGTGCTGCAACTGGTCTGGTTTCACTTGATGGTGCCCGAGACCAAGGGCATATCATTCGACGAGAGGCAGCGCAAACTGGGTATCGAACCGGCGCCGGCCTGGGCGAAGCGCTCCGGGATCTACTGCCGCGCGATCCGCCTGGACGTGAAAGGCCGGTTTTAACCCCACGGGGCGAGGCGCAACCGCATGAGACTCCATCTGCCACGGTTCGTCCGCTCTTTCGCCCTGGCCTTGCTGGCCAGCCTGCCCACCCAGGCCGCTGCGCCGCGCTCGGCTGACTTGGAGCCGTTGAAATCCGCCGCTCCCGCCGGCCTCGGTCCGCTGGCCCTGCCCAATCTCGGACACCGCCTGCTCGGCAGCGCGTTTGTCTACGGCTCTGCGCAACCCGACCTGTTCGTGGCCGGCCAGGGCGGACCGCGCGCCCTGTTTCTCTGTCGCTGGCTGCGGGCGGGCGAAGCCGGCGCGCCGGTGTTTGCCCCGCCGGTAAAGGTCAGGAGCGCCTTCACCGAGAAGGGCGCAATCGTGCAACTCCCCGACGGGAGCATTCACGCCGGCTGGATCGACGGGGGCCACATCGTGCACACGATCTTCGATCGCGCCGCGCTCGCCTGGCACGAGGTCGGTCGCGTGCGCATCACCGGCCTGCCGCGGCCGCCCGAGAGCCTCGCCCTGCTGCCGAATCCCGACGGAAGCTGGAACGTGATTTTCGAGGTGCCGGACGGCACAAGGGGCAAGAACGGCGATGCCTGGACGGAGGAGTGGCGGCCCTACGACGCCGCCGGGATCTGGACCGGCGGGTTTCCCTACCGTTTTCTCTACGCCGCCCGGCTGCCGCGCTTGCTGGAAGGACCGATGGAGCAGGCGCGGCAGGTCTCCGCGGCGCAGCGCGAGGTCTACCTGGGCATGTACCAGATCACTGCGGTCAATCTGGGCGCGGGCCACGGGCGCGACGTGATCACGGGTTCACGGCAGGGCCTGCTCGCCTACTACGCCAACCGCGCCGGGACCGGCCTCGCGCTCGCCGAGCGTCGCTGGGCGGCCGGCGAGGATGGCATCACGCTGCGCAATCCCTGCAACAGCGCGGGTGCGGTCGCGTTCCCGGCCGCGGCCGGCGGCCTCTCCCACCTTATCGTCGGCGGCGAAGGCGCTCTCACTTATTATGCCTTCACGGGCCGATTCACTGGCGACGGGCGACCGGTCTTCCGCGCGCCGGTGCCGGTGCTCCAGGAACAGGCGGATCTCTACGCCGGCTCCCTGCCCGTCCCGACGGTGATCGATTGGAACGGCGACAGCGTGCTCGACCTCGTCGCCGGCAACTCGGAGGGCCGCGTGCTGTTCTTCGCCAACACCGGCAGCGACGACGACCCGCGTTTCCTGCCGGGTGTCGCCGTCGCGGCGGGCGGGCGCCCCCTTCACATTCAGGCCGGCTACAAGGGCAGCGTGCAGGGCGTGCAGGAAGCCCGCTGGGGCTACGCGTCCCCCACGGCCGTCGACTGGAATGGCGACGGCCTGCCCGACCTCGTCATGGGCGACATCACCGGAAACCTCACCGTCTACCTGAATCGCGGCACGAAGCAGGCCCCCGCCCTCGACGCCGCCCGCCCGATCTACTGCGATGGCCTCGATCTCCACGGCAGGTGGCGGGTGCGCCCCGCCGTCGCCCGCCTGGGCGACGGCAACGCCCTCGTGCTCGTCGACGGCGACGACCATTTCCACCTGTATCGACAAATCGATGACTTCAACGTCGCCGATGCCGGCAAGCTGCGCCTCGCGGACGGCACCTTGATCTCGGCCAGCAGCGGTCCCGGCGGGCTCACCGGCCGCTGCAAGCTGGACTTCTTCGACTGGGACCAGGACGGCCGCCTCGACCTTGTCATCGGCACCTGCCGTTCGAACGCGATCCCCAACCGCCGGACGGGATTCCCGCAGCCCGCGCTCGGCGCGAAGCCGCTGGCGACCGTGCTCTTCATGCGGAACGTCGGCACCAATCCGCAGCCGGTGTTCGAGCACCCGGTTCCGTTCACCCACGCGACGATGGGCGTCGTGCAGGCGGGCGGCGCGCACGAGAGCGGCGCCGTCGCCACGCGCCTGGGCGGAGGCGGCCCCAACCTGCTCGTGGGCAACGAAGCCGGCCGGTTCCTGCTCCTGCGCGGCGCCAATCTCTCCGTCTCGCCCGCGCCACGCCGCATGCAGTAAAGTTCCCCGGAGCATTTCCCCAATCCGTGCCGTGTTCCGGTGGTCTGGCTGCGGCACTTTCTCCCCCCAACAATCGCCTATGAAAGTCCCTGTCCCCTCCCGAGTCGCCCGCGCCGCCGGCCTCGCCGTGCTCGCGACCGCCGCCGGTGCGCTCGCCGGCGCCGCCACCGCACCGCGCGATTTCCGCTCCAAGGTGCCCCAGTACACCTTCAGCTCCACGCTCGAAGCGCAGGAGCGGGAACTCGCCGCCAATCCGCTGCTGCAGCGCATGCTCGCGTCCCGCCGCCAGCAGGCCGCCGATCCCCACCGCCCGATCTACCATTACGTCAACCCCGAGGGAAATCTGAACGACCCCAACGGGCTCTGTTTCTGGCAGGGCCGCTGGCATCTTTTCTATCAGGCCTATCCGCCCGAGGATCCCCGCCAGCATTGGGGGCACGCCGTCAGCACCGATCTGATACACTGGCGCGATCTGCCGCCCGCGATCTACCCGCATCCCGAGGAAAAGGTGTATTCGGGTTCGACCCTGGTGGAGTCCGACCGCGTGATCGCGATGTATCACGGCACCGCGGCTGGCACCATGGTCGCGGTGTCCAGCGATCCGCTCCTGCTGAACTGGGAGAAGGTCACCGGCCGGCCGGTCATCCCCTTTCCCCAGCCGGGCGAGCCGGCCCCGCCCTACAACATCTTCGATCCCTGCCTCTGGAAACTGGGCGACACCTACTACGCGTTGACGGCTGGCACTTCGCCCAAGGGCCCCGGCGGCAGGCCGGTGCGGGCGAATTTCCTGCACCGCTCCAAGGACCTGGCCAACTGGGAATACCTGCACGAGTTCATCGACGGCTATGACTTCTCGCGCGTGGGCGACGATGGAGCCTGTCCCTACTTCTGGCCGATCGGCGATCGCCACCTCCTGCTCCACTTCAGCCACCTGAGCGGCGGCAAGTACCTCCTCGGCGACTACGACACCCGCCGCCAGAAGTTCGTCGTCACGGCCGGAGGCGATTTCAACCACGGCCCGGCGCGCCCCTCGGGCGTGCATGCGCCGTCCGCATGCCCGGACGGGCGCGGCGGCGTGGTGACCATCTTCAACATGAACCCCGGCCGGTCGACCAAGGGGTGGAACCAGATCATGACCCTGCCCCAGCGCCTGACGCTGCTCGGCCGCGACGAGCTCGGGATCGAGCCGGCCGGCGACATCGAGTCGCTGCGCTACGATCACCAGCACCGCGGGCCGCTCACCCTGCCGGCGAACCGGGAGATCGTCCTGGAGGGGATCGAGGGCAGCGCCCTCGAACTCGCCGCGGAAATCGAACTGAAGGATGCGTCGATGCTGGAGCTGAACGTTCTCCGTTCCCCCGGCCGGGAGGAGGTCACTCGCCTCGTGTTTTATGGTGGCCGGGGTTTTCAGGAGCGCCCGGTGCGGAAAGGAGGGTCTCCCACCCGTTTTTCCATCGACACGTCCCATTCGTCGCTCCTGCCCGATGTGCGCCCGCGCGCGCCGGAAACGGCGGACGTCTTCATCCCGACTGGCGAACCCTTGAAGCTGCGTGTCTTTGTCGATCGCAGCGTGGTCGAGGTGTTCGCCAACGGCCGGCAGTACGCCGCGGTGCGCGTGTATCCGGGCCGGGCCGACAGCGTGGGGGTCTCGCTGCGTTCGCAGGGAAAGGATACCCGGGTGAGATCGATCGAGGCCTGGAAGATGAGAAGCATCTATGAATCCGGCCGGTAGGGCGCCACCCACGTTCGGGTGATTGGCGCCAGCCGGGGGTCGGGCCATCCTGCCGCAGACCAAGACGGGAACGCTCCTCTGCCGCCTGGCGGGCTCCGGGAACGGTGCTTCGTGGCTGATAGCCCCCAAAAAAAACCGCCGTCCGCATGACGAGTCGCGGGGCGATCCGGAATGCGGTCGGCGCGCAGCCACCGGCGGTGGAGCCGCGCTGGGTCACCTCCACGCCGCGGCGCGCCGGGCCAGTCGGTCCATCCGGCCCCCGGGCGTGACGTGCGCGAACCACCGCTCTGCGGCGAGGGCGGCCACCAGCAGGTTGCGGCGGTCGGCCAGTTCGCTCGTGGCGCGGCGCTCCAGGAGGCGAAACGGTGTGACGAGCAGGAGGCGGCCGGCCGCGAGCGGTTCGCGCCAGGCGGAGGGGAGGCGGAGCGGCAGGCCCCGCGCCGGGCAGATCACCACCGGTTGCGGACCGCGCAACAGGATGCGCAGGCACTCGTGTTCCATCGGGGAATGGAAGCCGCTGATCACGCCGCGCCCGGTGTCGCGCCAGTGGGCCGCCTGGTCGTAGGCGCGGAGAATCGCCTCGCCCGGGCAGCGAGCCGAGCAGAACAGTGCGATCAGCGGCTCCCGCAGCAGGGCGGGCGGACCGAGGGTGTGGAGTCTGGCCGGTGCGTCCGCCCCGAGCCGCGCGGCGAGCCGCGGCGGCCAGTCGGGGTGACCAGGGGTGACGGTGGCAGCGGAGACGACTTCGGAGCAGGGGCGGGCTTTCATCGCGGGGCGGCGGGCGGCGGAAGCGGCCGGCCGCGGCGCACCGCAACCTCGGGCCGCGGTCCGGCGACGCCAAGGCCGGCCTTACCCTGAAATTCGGGGGAAACGAGCGGCCCGGCGGCTGCGCTTCGCCGCCCGCCGCCGGACTGTCAGCCCGGCCGCGGGTCGCTTCGGACCCGGCCGCGCGGTTGGTTGCCGGAAAGCCGGCGCCGTGGAGCTCCCGGATGGCCGTCCCTCCCAACACCATGAAATCGTCCCCGCTGCCCCGCCTTCTCCGGGTGCTCCTGCTCGTCGCCACCGGCGCCCTGCTCACGCCCGCCGCCTCCGCCCAGCCGGCCGCCGGCACCGTCACCGGGCGTATCCTGAACGAGGGTACGGGCGAATACCTGCGCAACGCCGTCGTGACCGTCGTGGGTACGACGCGCACCGTCACCGCCGAGGCTGGTGGCGCCTACACCCTCCCCGGCGTGCCCGCCGGCCTCCAACGGCTGCTTTTCACCTATGAGGGCCTCGATCCGCGGGAGGAAACCGTCACGATTCTCCCGGGCCAGGCCGTCACCCTCGACGTCAGGCTCACCAGCGCCGCCTACGATCGGACCATCGTCCAGCTCGGCAAGTTCGTGGTCGCCTCGGAGCGCGAGGGCAACGCCAAGGCGATCATGGAGCAGAAGCACGCGATCGAGTCGAAACGTGTCCTGGCCACGGATACGTTTGGCACCATCTCCGAGGGCAACGTCGGCGAGTTTCTCAAGTACCTGCCGGGCGTCCTGATCGACTACGTCGAGGCCGACGCCCGCTCCGTCAGTCTCGGGGGCCTGGACCCGAAGTACACCTCGGTCACGCTGGACGGCGCGCCCATCGCCAGCTCCGGCATGGCCGCGGCCAGCGGCACGGGGGCCAACCGCGCCTTCGAGTTCGAGCAGATGTCGATCAACAGCATCGAGACGGTCGAGCTCAGCCGCACGCCGCAGCCGGAGAACGCCGGCAGCGCGCTGGCCGGGGTGGTCAACCTCCGCAGCCGCGGCGCCTTCGACCGCGCCGGGCGCCTGATCGGCGTGCGCGCCGGCTTCGCCTTCAACTCGATGAGCGGCCGGTTCTGGAAAAAGCAGCCGGGCTGGGACGATGAGGACCACTACCGCCTCCAGCCCAACTGGGGCGTCGATTACTCCGACGTCTTCCTCGACCGCCGCCTCGGCGTGCGCGCCGGCTACAACTACTCGTACACCTTCGCCGAGCAGAAGGCCGAGGTCGTCAACTACGCCTTCGACACGGATCGGACCAACAACGATTCCGAGATCCCGCGCGTCACCAGCTTCAGTTTCCGCGACTCGCCCAAGCCCACCGTCCGCTACAACGGCAACCTCCGCCTCGACTACAAGCTTTCGCCCGATCTCTGGGTGTCTGCCCGCGCCGAATACAACCGCTACCACGCCAAGTTCTTCAGCCGCGATCTCAACTTCAACTTCACCACCACCGCCAACTCGCCCGATCCCGACGGCGCCGGCGCGGCGGTGGCCGGCCCGGTGGTGCCGGGCGTCGAGTACTCCCTCCGCAGCCAGACCGCGACGGTCGGCACCGTGCTCGTCAACCAGGGTGGCGGCGGCACCAACAAGTACGGTTCGACCGCCAACTTCGGCCTCGCGGCCTACTACAAGCGCGGCGCCTTCCGCGTCGACACCTCCGCCAGCATGTCGCGTTCGATGACGTGGTACAAGGACCAGCAGTTCGGCTTCTTCTGGTCGATCGAGCCGACCGCCCTCGGCAACCTCGGCCTGCGCTTCAACCGCCACGGCCCGGCCGATCCGGCGCTGTTCATCACCCAGACCGCCGGCCCCGACTACCGCAACCTCGCCAACCATCCGAATGGTTTTGCGGCCCGCATGAACGATCGCCAGGGCGAGGACCAGCGCTACCAGTTCAAGAGCGACTTCCAGTACACGCTGCAGGCCCGCGTGCCGGCCGTCTTCAAGTGGGGCGTGCACGTCAGCCAGTGGGTCAACAACGCCGACCGGCCGGTGGCCAACTACGTCACCGCCTTCCGCGGCCGCGACGGCGTGGCCGCCTCGGCCGACGAGTCGCTGGCGGCGTATGCCGAGCGCAGCTACCGGATGAACTTCGATTTCGGGGGCAACGTCGACGGGCTGCCCAACGTCGACCGCTGGGCGGCGTATAAGGTTTATCAGGACAACCCGAACGCCTGGATCCCGCCGAGCCCGGCGCAAGTCGTCGGCTTCAAGCTGCAGAACGCCCGCGATGCCCAGGAGCAGATCGACGCCCTCTACCAGCAGACCGTGCTGCGCTTTGGACGCCGCCTCACCGTCGCCCCCGGCGTGCGCTTCGAGCGCACCCGCGGCCGCGCCGCCGGTCCGGCCGACCTCGGCCAGCGCGAGACCGACCGCCGCATCTTTGGCACCACCGCGCCGACCCCCCCGGTCGACCGCACCACGGCCGAGTACCTGACGACCCGCTACGGTGGCGGGCGCCGCTATGCGACCCAGAACTACGACACCTGGCTGCGTTACCTGCACACCACCTACCGCTTCAACGACAACCTCGTCCTGAAGACCTCGTGGAATCAGGCCATCTCGCGGCCCGACATGAACCGGCTGATCGGCGGCCTGGTCGTGACCAACGACGACCCCAACAACCCGCTGCCCAACCGCGCCAACGCCGGCAACGCCGACCTCCAGCCCGAGCTGTCGAAGACCCTCAACGCCACCCTCGAATACTACACCCGCGGCATCGGCCACGTCACCCTCTCGGTGTACCGGCGCGACTTCAAGGACCTGATCCGCAGCCGCGTCTACCTCGTGCCCGCGGGAGGATCGTGGAACGGCGAGCCGCTGCCCGGCACGGTGTCGCCGGAGGATTGGGAGATCAACACGGTCGACAATGTCGGCAAGGCGCACATGAGCTCCGTCGAGATCTCGTTTGCGCGCGAACTCGACCTCCTGCCGGGCCCGCTGGCCCGCGTGCGCGTCAACGCCAACTACACGCGGATGCGCTACGACACGTATGAAAACTACTACCGGCCGACCAACGTCGCGAACCTGAGCTGGTACCTCCCCTACCGCGCCTTCCGCCTGCAGTGGAACACCAACTGGCGGCCGGGCTACCGCACCGAGGTGGTCACCGCCAGCAACGGCTGGCCCAACCACGTGCGTGAGAGCCTGACCCACACGATGGACTTCACGTGGAGTTTCGGCCGCAACATGGACTTCTTCCTCAACGCCCGGAACATCCTCAACCAGGATGGCGGCACGTACCGGTTGCGTTCCGACCTGCGGACGCGCTGGGTCGAGACCGGGGCAATCTGGTCGACCGGCGTGCGCGCGACGTTTTGAGAAGGTGTCCATTCAGTGGAGGGCGGCGCTCGGTCGCCGCCGCGAACGTACCTGCGGCACCGAGGGACCGGCGCCCTCCCTCGACCGGGCATCGTGAACTTCTTCGACACGTTTTGAGGCCCGGACGCGGGTGACCGCGTAAGTTCCGCCTTTCACCAGGCGGGCCACCAGGCCCGGAGTGGGAATTCCCGTGGCCTGCGTCGGCAGTCGCGCGGGGACGGGGCGCCGGCCGGGAGTTCGCCTCCGGGCCAGTTTTGAATCGCCGCCGCCGCTGGAAGCGGGCGCACTCGCCGGCGTGCTGCTCACCTGCCAGTCCGGCTACGAAACGCTCCTCGCCCGCGAGCTGGCGGAGCTGCACGCGCGTCCCGCGGTCGAGCAGGGGCCGGGCTGGGTGCGCCTGCCCGCACCGGCGCCGGCACCCACCGGGGCACCACCGCTGGAGCCAGCCTTCGCCCACCGTTCGCTGCTCGATCCGGTCGAGCTCCGCGGAGACTCGGTCAACGCCCTCGCCGCGCGGCTCGCGGATCATTTTCTCGCCAGCCTGCACGGCGAACGCATCGAGGCGGCGTGGCCCTCCGTCTGGTCCGGACCGGCGGAACTCGTCGGCTTGGGCCGGCGGATCGGCGCCGTCGAGGGGGCGTTTTTCGAACGGCTGAAACGCAGGCTGCCGCGGGTGGCGCGGCTGGCGGGATCGGAGCCGGCGCGGGCGACCGCGGGGCGGCCGGTGCGCGGACTATGGGTGTTCTTCGCCGACTTCGGGCGGGTGTGGGTGGCGCGCGACGCGCGGTTGCACGGCCCGCGGCGAATGGCGGACGATGAGCGCGCCCCGTCGCGCTCGTACCTCAAGGTCGAGGAGGCGTATGGGCTGCTCGGCGCCGAGCCGCAGCCGGGGGAGACAGTGTGCGACCTCGGGGCGGCGCCCGGGGGGTGGAGTTACAGCGCGGCAAAACGCGGGGCGCAGGTGATCGCGGTCGACAACGGTCCCTTGAAGGGCGGCGCGCTGGGGCACCCCCGGATCGAACACCGGCGCGAGGATGCCTTCCGGTTCGCGCCGGCGGAGGGCACGCGGTTCGACTGGCTGTTCTGCGATCTCGTGGAGGAGCCGCATCACGTGGTGCAGCACCTCGTGGCGCCGTGGCTGGCGCGCGGCTGGTGCCGGCGGTTCGTGGTCAATTTGAAGTTCGGCCGCGTCGACCCGGTGGCGCTCCTGCGCGAACTGGGGGCGGAGACGTCGCCATGGTCGCGTTACGCCCCGGGGGCGATCGTGCGGCACCTGTACCACGACCGGGAGGAGTTTACGGTGGTGGGCGGCGTTTAGAGCGGGACATTTCCCGGCCGGGACCATGGTGGCAGAGCCGTCCCGGCTCTGCCTCCCGCGGGCCGGGTCGCCCTGCCCGACCCAATCCTGCCGCCGGGGTCGCTCCGCCGGCAACGGCCAGGCCGCCGCGCTACGGCCGCGGCGTCGCGGGCACGGTGCGTTCGAGCAGGGCGCGCAGCTCCCGGATGACGCCGGCGTGGCGCGGATCCTTCGCCAGGTTGGTAAACTCGCGCGGGTCGGCTTCGTGGTCGTACAGCTCGGCGCCGTTGCGCCCCTCGTCCCACTCGGTGTAACGCCAGCGCGGCGTGCGCACGCTGCGGCCCCAGTGCTCCGCCTTCGGACCGCGGCGCGCCTGCGTAAATGCGCCGGCGTGCAGCGTGGTCTCCGGATTGGCCAGCACCGGACGCAGGCTCCTTCCCTGCAGCACCGCCGGGGCCGGCACGCCCGCGAGGTCGCATAAGGTCGGATACACGTCGAGCATCTCGACCACGCTGCCGCTGGCCCGCCCGTTGCCCTTCGCCCCCGGCGCGAACACGATGAACGGCACCCGCGCCGACTCCTCGAACAGGCTCCGCTTGTGCCAGAGCCCGTGCTCGCCGAGGTGCCAGCCGTGATCGCCGGTGAAGACGACAATCGTGTTCTTTGCCACCCCCTGGCGCTCCAGCGCGGCGAAGACGCGCCCGGCCTGCGCGTCCATGTAGCTCACGGTGGCGAGGTAGGCGCGGATGGCGGCGCGCCGCTGGTCGGGCGTGGCCGTCATCGCGTACTGCGGCACGGCCTCGTTGCGCGCGGGGAGCGGGATGTCGTCGACGTCGTTGGCCGGCTCCACGGGCAGGCGGATCGAGTCGAAGGGATACAGATCGTAGTACTTCGCCGGCGCCACGAACGGCAGGTGCGGGCGGTGAAACCCGACCGCGAGGAAGAACGGCTTGCTCCGGTCGCGCCGCTCCAGCCAGGCGATCGCCTCCTTCGCGAAGTTGCCGTCCACCAGGTCGTCGTCGGCGCAGAGCGACTCCTCCCAGGGCAGGCCGGCGCGCCGGCCGGTGGCGACCTTCACGGCACTGTCGCGTTGGGGCGGATACGGGCGCTCGTCCCGGAACGGGGTGCCGAAGTCCCACGCCTGCGGGTCGTCCATGCTTTCCTTGCCGCTGGGCACGCCGAGGTGGAAGATCTTGCCGGCGCGCGCCGTGGTGTAGCCATGGCGGCGGAAGAGGGTCGGCAGCGTGACCACGCCGGGCACGTTCTGGTAGAGGTTGTCGGCGTTGACGGTGACGCCCGTCGAGTTGGGTCGCAGGCCCGAGAGCATCGAGGCGCGCGAGGGGTTGCAGTGTGGGAACTGGCAGTAGGCGCGGTCGAAGCGCACGCCGCGTTTCGCCAGGGCGTCAAGGTGGGGGGTCTTCGCCCCCGGGTAGCCGTAGCTGCCGAGGGTGGCGCCGAGATCGTCGGAGAGCAGCAGGAGGATGTTGGGGCGGTCCGCGGCGGCCGCGGGCGCCGCCGGGCCGGCGGCGATGCTGAGTGCGACGATGGGCAGGAGGAACGGGCGAAGCGAGGTCATGGCGGGGCGGAGGGTAAGAGTGGGAAATCCGGGTGCGGGCGGGGCGAGCCAATTCGACGAGCGAAGCCTGGAATCATCCCGCTGCTGAAAGAGCGGCCCACCGGCGGGAGCGCAGGCGTAAGCGCAGCTTCGCCTGCATCGACGGGCGATCGCCTCCGGCGATACGCCCGCGCTCCCTCAAAAATCCCAGCGCTGTGGTTGGCCGCCGGCGGGGGCGAGTTCGACCCAGTCGAGCTCGACCGGATTCTTCTGCGCTGGCAGGTAGAGCCGCAGGTGGAGCAGGGAGCCGTCCACCGGCAGGTTGACGCGGGTCTCGCTCCAGTCGCTGGCGGCGGGCAGCGCGAATTCCACGATCTGTCCGGCGGCGGGAAATTCCGCCTGTCCGGCCGTGCGCCACTGCACCCGGGCCGGGCCGCCCGCGGACCGGGCGCGCAACTGCAGCGCGACGGGCCCGGCGAGCTTGAGGTTGGTCATGGCGATAAAGGGGCTCCGACCCTCGCCCTCGATCACGAGCGCGCCGTCGGCGGTCGTGACGGTGGCGCCCTTCGGCACCCAGCCGCGCAAGGCGGCGCCCGAGGCGGGTGAACCTTTCGCGGCACGGCGGGCTGGGGCCGCGGCGGCGCCGGTGAAGGCGGGGTTGGGAATGGGCGCGAGCGCGCCGGTGTCGCGCAGGAAGCGGTCGATCAACGCATCGAGTTCCGCCACCCGCGCCGGCTGGGTGGCGGCAAGGTTGTTCGCCTCGCCGAGATCATGGCGCAGATCGTAGAGTTCGCGCGGCGTGCCCGGATCGAACCAGCGGATGAGTTTCCAATCGCCGGCGCGCACGGTGACGCCCCCGCCGTTGCGGGCGTGGGGAAAGTAGTTGAAGAAGGCCGGGCGCGTGAAGCGTTCGCCGGCGAGGAGCGTGCGCGCGTAGCTGCGGCCGTCCATCACCTGCGGCGCGGGGCGCGGCAGCCCGAGGAGGTCGAGCAGCGTCGGATAGAAATCGATGTGTCCGACGACGGAGTCGTTCACCGTGCCCGGCTGGATCCGGCCGGCCCAGGCCCACATCAGGGGGACGCGCGTGCCGCCCTCGTAGAGCGTGCCCTTGCCATCGCGGAGGGGGGCGTTGTTGGTCGGCGGCCGGGGGCCCGCCCATTTGCGCCAGTCGGCCAGCGCGCCGGACTTGGCCTTCTCCGCCTTGGCCGTCTTGGCGGTGTCGGGCACGTTGCTGTGCACGTTGCCGCCGTTGTCGGAGTTGAAGATCACGATCGTGTGGTCCGCGAGGCCGAGGCGATCGAGGGCGGCGAGGAGGCGGCCGAAGCTCTCGTCGACGCTGCGCAGCATCGAGGCCATGATCGGGTTGCCCTGGCGGCCGGTGGGATCCTTTTTCGCGGCGAATGCGCGCGTGTAGGCCTCCTTGTGGCCCCACGGGCCGTGCACGCCGTACTGCCAGACATTGAGCAGAAACGGCCGGTCGCGGTTGGCCTCGAGGAAGCGGATGGCCTCGTCGGTCAGGCGGTCGACGATGTATTCGCCGGGCGGGCCGTCGGTGATGTTGCCTACGCGCTGCTGGCCGCGCGGCGTGCCGGTCGCGACGACGCCGTACGGGGAAAAATAGCCGCCGGGCGGGCCGGGGTCCGGGTGGCAATGCCAGGCGGCGTCGAACCCCTGCCGCTCCGGCCAGTGCGGCTCGGTGAGGCCCAGGTGCCACTTGCCGAAGTGGCCGGTGCGGTAACCGGCGTTGCGCAGGGCTTCGGCGTAGGTGTGCTCCGCGGGGTCGAGGTAGTTCTTGCTTTCGGGCACGAGCATCGGCCGGTGGGCCGGCAGGGTGGCGGGCCGGAAAACGTGCCCCGTCGGTTGCGGCGGCTGGTGGCCGGACGCGGTGGTGATGCCATGGCGCGCGGGGTACTTGCCGGTCATCAGGCTGGCGCGGGTGGGGGAGCAGAGCGGCTGGGCGTAGGCGTCGGTGAACCGCATGGCGCGGGCGGCGAAGCGGTCGATATGGGGCGTCTCGTAGTACTTCGAGCCATACACGCCACAGTCCATCCAGCCCATGTCGTCGACGAGGAAGAAGAGGACGTTGGGTCGGGCCGGGGCGGCGGCGGCAAGGGCCGGGACCGGAGCCAGGGATGCGGCGCCGAGAAGGATCGCCGCCAGTGCGGCGGGGGGGCGCGGAGGGAATGGCAGAGGCATGGTCAGGAGGGGTGCGGAGCAGACGGCGGGGCTGGCGTTTGGAACTGTAGCCGCGCTTGAACGCAGTGAAAGCGTGGCCGTACGGGCAGCCACGTTGTCGCTTCGCTCCAACGCGGCTACGCGATCTGAAGAGTCATCGCGAGAAAGTGCAAAGTGAAGTGCTCGCGTTCATCCCTGCTTCTTCGCTTTCGCCTTCTTGGCCTTGTTGGTGCGGCCGGCGGTGCCCTGGAACACCGGGTCGATCAGCTCGCGGCTCCAGGCATCGAGGGCGGCGGCCAGGCGGGCGGCGATGGCGGGTTGCGCGGCGGCGAGATCCTGTGTTTCGCCGATGTCGGTTTTCAGGTGGTACAACTCGTCCCGCGGGCCGGCGCCGCGGACGAGTTTCCAGTCGCCCTCGCGGACCGCGAGCAGGGCGGCGTTGCGCCAGAAGAGGCGCTCGTGCGGCGCGCCGGACTTATCGCCGGTGAGGAAGGGCACGAGGTTGACGCCGTCGTATTTCCGATCGGTGGGCATCGGCACGCCGGCAACGCCGAGCGCAGTCGCGAAAACATCGAGCGAACTCACCACGCGGTCGTCGGTTCGCCCGGCGGGAAGGCGCTCCGGCCAAGCGAGCAGGAACGGCACCCGCACGCCGCCCTCGTAGACCTGGCCCTTGGCGCCGCGCAACGGCGTGTTGCGGGAACCGTTGACGGTGATGGGGCCGCCGTTGTCGCTGAAGAAGAACACCAGCGTGCGCCGCTCCTGGCCGGTCTCGCGCAGTGCGGCGAGCGTTTCCCCGATGGCGTCATCCATCAGGCTGACCTGCGCGGCGTATTTCTGGCGGACGGGGTCGGCGATGGCGGCGAAGCGGGCCAGCCGCTCGGGGGTGGGTTCGTGCGGCGTGTGGGGTGCGTTGAAGGCGAGGTACAGGAACCAGGGCTGCGCGGGGTGCCGGCGCACGAACGCAGCCGCCTCGCGGCCGAAGGCCTCGGTGAGGTGCGCGGGGGCCGCGACGCGCCGGCCGTTGCGCTCGATGGGCACGGTGTATTCGACGGCGATATTTTCCTGCCAGTCGCGGAAGCGGTGCCCGCCGCCGATGAAGCCATAGGTCTCGGCGAAGCCGCGCTGCTCCGGCCGCAGCCCCGGCGCCGCTCCGAGGTGCCACTTTCCGATCCAGCCGGTGACATACCCCGCCGGCTGGAGGCGCTGCGGCAGCAGGGTCTCGGTCAGCGGCAGGCCTTCGCGCCGGTCGGAGGGGTCATAGAACGGGTTGCGTTCGTGGCCGAAGCGTTGCTGGTAGCGGCCGGTCATCAGGCCGGCGCGGGTCGGACTGCAGAACGCGTGCGAGACATAGCCGTTGGTGAAGCGCGTGCCCGAGGCGGCGAGTCGGTCGAGGTGCGGAGTGGGGATGTCCTTCGCGCCCTGGAAGCCGGCGTCGGCGTATCCTTGATCGTCGGACACGATGAGCAGGACGTTCGGCTTCGCCGGAGCGGCCGCGGCGAGGGCGGCGGACTGGAGCGAGAGGGCGGCGAGCGCGGCAAGGGCGAAGGTGGCGAAGGGTTTCATGGCGGGCGGAGCGGGGCCGAGTCTGCGCGCCGGAGCGGCGGGGAGACAAGCGCGCGGACAGGTGAAGGAGGATACACCTCAGGGTGCATCCAGGGATACTTGCACCCGCAGAACGATCCCTCCTTCGCCACCCCATCGCCGACCGGAAGACTGAGGCGGGACGCCTCAGCCACCTTTGTCTCTGGCCGCCTCCAGCCGTGGACAAGGCAGCCTGCACGTCGTAGCCTTTGGCGAAGGCGGGTCTCGCTTCGTGGATCGGGTGTGGTCTCTACTTCCGACGTCGGCGCTTTCCTCGTTCCTCGTAATCGTTCGTCGTTCTCGTTCTCTCTGCCGTCCTCTGGAGGAGAACGAGTACGAGAACGAGGAACGATTCAGGGCGGCTTGCGCCCCCCGCTCGCTTACACTTCCTTCCACTGGCCCGGGACGGGCACGGGGAACTGGCCGTCGGGGCCGGCCTTCACGGGCGGCGGGCTGTCGGCGGTCAACGTGTCGAGGTAGTTGCAGAACTGGAATTTAGAATTGAAGATCTCATCCCAGGTCACGAGCTGGCCGGTGTGGCAGGCGGCGCGGCCCATGATCGTGGCGAAGTCGGAGTAGATGGCGCGTTTGGTCTCGTTGTGCTTCCGGTCGGTGCGGATGCTCTTGATGAACTCGTTCCACTCGTACTGCCACGGGCTGTGGGCGTCGGGCTCCGGCGTCCAGGCGATGTTGCCCTTTTCGATGCGCTGGTCCTTGAAGCGATGGACGGTGGCGGCGTGGACGTTGCCGGAGAATTGCGCCGCGCACTTGGTGCCATGGACGTAGGTGGCGAAATCGGTCCGGGTGCGGGCCATGCGGCGGAAACCGCAGAAGGCCTTGGTGCCGTCGGCGAAGGTGTACTCCATGGAGTACACATCGATGTTCTGGCCGCAGTCCTTGCTGCCCGGCACGCGGCCGCCCAGGCCGACGCACGACACTGGCCAGGAGTCCTTGATCCAGCAGCATTCGTCGACCTGATGGATGAGGTTGTCGACCATGTGGCCGGAGCCGATCCAGTAGAGGTGCGACTTGCCGAACACAAGCTGGTCGAGGAGGCGGTTGGCCTTCTCTCCCTGATTCCCGAGCCAGCCGGCCCCGCCGAGACGGTTGGCGCGGATGAGGGTGATGTCGCCCATCTTCCCTTCCCGGATCTGCGCGATCAGGGCCTGGCGGGCGGGCGAATGGCGGCACTGGAAGCCGGCGAGAACCTTCACGTTCTTGCGATCTGCCTCCTCGCCCGCGGTGAGGATGCGCCGGAGTCCGACGGGGTCGGAGGCAAACGGCTTTTCCATGAAGACGTTGATGCCCTTGCGCACGGCGTATTCGACGTGGACCGGCCGGATGTAGGCGCGGGTGGTGCACATGGCGACGTCGCCGGGGCGCAGAATGTCGATCGCGCGGCGGTAGGCGTCGAAACCGAGGAAGATGCGCTCCGGCGGCACATCGATCTGGGCGCCGAACTTTTTCGTCAGCGCCTCGTGCACGGTTTTGACGCGGGCCTCGTTGAGGTCGGCGATGGCGTGGAGTTTGACCGGGCCCTGGCCCTTGACCGAGAGGGCGTCGGAGACGGCGCCGGCGCCGCGGTTGCCGCAGCCGATCAGCGCGAGGCGGATGGTGTGGTCGTCGGCGGCGTGCACCGCGGGCAGCACGCCGAGCGTGGCGGCGCCGGCGGCGAGGGAGGCGCTGTGGTGGAGGAACTGCCGACGGGTGGTCGGTGCGGAGGCGGTGGAGGGCGTCATGTCGTTGGGGGGAAAGGCTGGGGAGGCGGGGAGCGGAGCGGGCCGGCCGGCGGGCGCGGGTTGTAACAGCCGCGGAAATACCCGGGCAAGGGGTTTCCCCGCCGGGGCGCCGCGGCGCGCAAGAGTTTAGGAACCGTGCGGCGCGCCAGCAGCGGCGCTTCTTGGCGGTCGGGGTGACTGTTGCAAGCGGGGAAGGGAACCGCGGGACGCGCGGCGCGGCTAGAGCGTCCAGCCGTTCTGATAGGAGGCGCGGAGCAGGGAGTTGGCGGCTTCGTCGTTGGTGAAGCGCATGGCGGCGGCGTCCCAAGCCAGGGGTTTGCCGGTGCGGAGGGCGATGTTGCCGAGGAGCACGGCCTCGGTGAGCAGTCCGGCCCACTCGAAAGGGCAGCCGGCCGGTTCCCCGCCGCGGCAGGCGCGGTACCATTCCTCCCAGGTGCCGCCGCGGCGCGGCAGAGTGCGCGGAACAGCCTCGCCCTCGGCGGCGAGCCGGGGGTCGAGGATCTTCGGTCCGAGCATGCGGCCCTTGGTGCCGACGTAGAGCACGCCGTCGGCGGGCATGGGCCGATCGGTGATTTCGGGCGGTGGGGGCGGCTGCACACCGCCGTCGTACCACACGAGTCGCACGGACGGGCGGGCGGCCCGGGCGGGGAAGTCGTAGGTCACCACCGACGCGAGCGGGGCGGTCTCGGCGGTCACCTTGCTGGCGGAGGCCTGAAGGCGGACGGGATGGTCGAGTTGGAGGGCGCGGAAGGGGGTATTGAAGTAGTGGCAGCCCATGTCGCCGAGGGCGCCGGTGCCAAAGTCCCACCAGCCGCGAAAATTCCACGGATGGTACACGCCGCGCTGCCCCGGCGTGCGGCCGGCGGGCAGGTTCACCTGCTGCAAGGCATAATCCTGGTCGGCCCAGCGGGCCTTGAACGGGCGGCGCGGGGCGGGGCCGAGCCACAGCTCCCAGTCGAACGTGGCCGGCACCGGGTCGGCGCCCTCGGGCCGCAACATGCCCTGGGGCCAGAGCGGGCGATTCGACCAGATGTGCACCTCGCGCACGGTGCCGATGGCCCCGGCCCGCAGGAGTTCGCAGGTGCGGCAGGCGGTCTCACTCGTGTTGGGTGAGGCGGTCACCTGGGTCGCGACCCCCGCGGTCCGGGCGGCGGCCACGACCGCGCGGCATTCCTCGACGGTGCGGGTAAGGGGCTTCACGCAACAGACATGCTTGCCGCGGCGGAGCGCGGCCAGGGTGATGATCGCGTGGGTGTGGTCCGGAGTGCCGACGTAGACCGCGGCGACCCGGGAGTCCTCCGCCGCGAGCAGGCGGCGGAAGTCCCGGTAGCGGCGGGCCTCCGGCCAGAAGTCGTATGCCTTCTTTGCATACACGTCGTCGACGTCGCACAGTGCGACGATTTCGAATCCGGCGCGTTGCAGCTCCTTCAACTGGCTGAAGCCCACCCCGCCCACGCCGACGGCGGCGAGGGGGACGCGCTCGGCGGGCGGCACCGGGCTGACGATCGAGGCGGAGGTGGCCCTGGGGACGGCCGCCGGCAGGGCGGACGCAAGGCCGGCGGCGGCGGCGGCGCCGCCGGAGGCGCGGAGGAAGCCGCGGCGCGAAAGCGGGGCGGCGGCGGAAGCGGGGGACGCGGGGAGCAGGGGGCGGGGGTTCATGGCGGACGATGCCCCGCAGCATGATGGCTTGGCGCGCGGAGGAGAATCCCAAACCCCGGCGGGGCCGGCAGCGGGCGGGCGGCCTGCCGGGTCGGAGCCGGGGGCGGTGCTCCGGCCGGTGTTCAGAACCGGACGGTGGCCTGGGCGGCGAGGGTGCGGGTGGTGTCGCGGGGGCCGGCGTCGCCGCGCTGCAGGCTGTATTGGAGTTTCACTTGCGCGTGGGGGGAGAGGCGGAGGGCGGGGGCGGCGTCGATCCGCCACACGTCGTGTCCCCAGCGGGTCCGCGCGCCGCGATGCGGGATCCGGGCGAAGAGCTGCTGGTTCCAGCGCACGGCGCCCGACCAGCGGGCCGTGAAACGGTGGCGGACCTCGGCGTAACAGGCGGCGGTGTCGGCGTCGCCGACGCGCGGGAGGGTGAAGCGCGCGGCAAACACCTCGGCCCAGAACTGCCAGTGGCGACGGGCGTAGGCCAGGTCGGCGCCGATCACCCACTGCCGGTAATCGCCGCGACTGAAGCCGCGGGCGAGGGAGTCCTCGGCCAACTCGCGCAGGTAGACACCGCGGCTCGCGGAGAGACCGGCCTGCCAGGCGGGATTGGGCCGGTAGGCGAGGCGCGCACTGTAGGTCGGATGGTGGCGCTGTTCGCGGCCGTGGCGCCAGGCCTCGGGGCGGGACGAGAGCGAGCCGAGCTTGGCCTCGACGGCGAAACGGAACGGTCCGGCGGCATCGGCCACCATGACGCCGTCGGCATAGACCGGGCCCCAGAGGAGGGGCAGGCGGAGGGATTTCTCGATCGCGGTCACGTGGTCCGGCTGGCCGGGGCGGAGGTGCGCCCACTGGAGGAGGGTTGTGCTCGAGCGCACCGCCTCGGTGTCCCACATCCCGGTGAGGTGTTCGTAGGGCAGCGGGGCGGTGATGAACGGATTGGTCCACGAGTCGTGCCGCGTCGCCCAGTTGCCCACGACGGTGGCGAAGCGGCCGGCCTGGACGTTGAACTCCCCGCGCGTGCCCGGAGCGAGGCGCAGGGCGAACTCGTCGAGCCGCACGGCAGCGCTCCGTTCGCCGGGGTCGAAGCCGTGGTCGGCGCGAGCCTGCGCGAAGAGGTAGGCGCGCGGGCCGAACTGGGCGTCGAGGAAGAGGGTGAGCCGCTGTTCGACGAACGAGCCATCGGGAGTGGCGAGCACGCCCGGCGCGGGCAGTTGGGTGCGATAGCCCTCCACGTCGAGCAAACCGCTGAGCCGGGCGCGCACGCGGCCGTCGGCGGTGCCAAGGGTGAGGGTCTCCGCCACGCGGTCGAAGAGAGCCTCGGAGGCGTGGCCCGGCGGAAGCGCGGGGGCCGCCAGCAGGGGGAAAGCGAGCAGTGGTCGGAGCGGAATCATGCCGTGACGGCCGCCGGTAGCAGGGTGCGGGCCGCGCGGAAAGTGACTTCGAACTCGGTGCCGTGCGCGTCCGAGCGCAGGAGGCGCAGTTCGCCTCCATGGAGCCGGGCGAGCTCGCGGGCGAGGTTGAGCCCCAGGCCGTGCCCGGCGATGTTCTCGCCTTGGGGGCCGCGGTGGAAGCGTTCGAAGATGTGGGCGCGGGCTTCCGGGGGAACCGGCGGGCCGTCGTTGCGCACGGTTAAGCGCACGAACGCGCCGGTGTCGGCGGCGCGCACCTCGATGCGGCCGCCGGGGCGGTTGTACTTGCGGGCGTTGTCGAGCAGGTTGTGGAGGATGATGGCCGCGTAGCGCCCTTCCCCGGCGATGAGGAGATCCGCAGGGAAGTCGGTGTCGACGGCGACGGCGCGATGGTCGGGCAGGGCGCTGAGGTCGTCGAGGGCGGCGGCGATGAGGTGGCTGAGATTGACGGGACCGAGGTCGAGTTCGAGCCGCCCGGCGTCCAGGCGGGAGAGGAGGAGCAGATCGTCGATCAGGCTGGAGAGCCGGTAGGTCTGGTGGATGAGGGCGGAGAGTTCGAGGCACTCGGCGGGCGGAAGGTTATCCCGCGCCAGCCGTTCCTCGAGGCCGGCGCGGAGCACGGCGACGGGGGTTTTGAGCTGGTGGGAGGCATCAGCGGAGAAGCGGGCCGAGCGCTGGAGTTCGGCGTGGGTGAATTCGAGCGCGGCCTCGGCTCGGGCCCGCTCGCGCCGGCTTTCCGCCTCCTCCTGCGCGAGGCGTTCCACCGGCTGCGAGAGCCGCCCGGCGGCGAACCGGCTGGCGGCCAGGCCGACGAGCAGGAGGAGACCTCCGGTGCCAAGGATTCGCCAGCGGAGCTCGCGCTGTCGCCGGGTGAATTGATCCAGAGGATACGCGCCGACCTCGTGGGCGGGCGGATAAAGCGAGCCGGGGTTGAGGGGTTGGGAAAAGACGAGGTGGGGCCGGCCGTCGAGGTCGAGGCGGAGCGGCGGGAGGTCGGGGGCGGGCGGCGCGGCGAGTTCCGGCAGCCGGGCGGCGAGATCCTCCCGGGCGGCGGGCGCGAGGGCGGCGGAATGCAGCCGGCCGTCGAGCCAGAGGCCGCGCCGCAGGCCGCCGCCGGTGCCGGCGCTGCGTTCCGGATCGTCGAAGCCGAGCACCAGCGCGCCGATTGGCTCGCCCGACTCGGTGGAGATGATGGGCATCGCCATGAGCATCGCGACCGCGCCGGCCCCCGGTTCCGGCCGGACTAGGTATCCGATTTGCGGTGACGCCGGGAGGCGCGGCAGCGCCAGGCGGGCCTCCGCGGCGGGTGGGAGCGCGCCGGCCAGGCGCACGTCGGGAGGGGAGAGCACGGCGCCGCGGGCGTCGAGGAAGCGGTAGAATCGGGCGTGCAATGACGAGGCGCCGGGCTCACCACCGCGCGCGAGGATGTCGCGCAATTCGTCGCTGGCGTTCGGGTAGAGGAGATCGAGGGCGTCGTCCTCGAAGGCGGCGCGGATCCGCGGGCGGCGGACGAGGGTGCGGCAGCGTTCCAGTAGGGCGGCGCCCCGGACCTCCTGCGAGATCTGCAGGCGTGCGAGTTCGGCGGAGAATTCGCGCTGGAAAACCTCGGTGGTGTGGGCGCGAAGGCTGCGTTCGGCGAGGTAGAGGCCGAGCAGGGTGGTGGCGGCGGTGCCGAGCAGGAGGGCGGCGAACACCCGGCGGCGGAACCCCGCGAGGCGGCGCGGGGGCGGTGCGGGGGGGCGGTTCACGGGAAATCGGCGCGCACCGCGGCGTCGCCGGGCGGCAGGACGACGACCTGTTCCCGGGTGGTGCGGCTGTCGATCCAGGCCTTGAGGGTGTGGCGGCCGGGGGGCAGGCCGGTGAGGCGGAAGCGGCCCTCGGCATCGGTCACGACAAAGTGCGGGGTGGGGAGCACGAGGACGAGGGCGCGCATGTGCTCATGGATGTCGCACCGCAGCGTGACCAGGCCGGGGACGTCGAACACCTGCGACGGCACCGGCCGCTCCTCGGCGCGGTAGCGGCCGAGATCGAACCGCTTGGGTGGCGAGAAGGAGAAGATGTTGTGGTAGGTGTCGTCGAGGTTGGGAAACTCGACCCGCGTGCCCACCTGCACGGCGAGCAAGGACGGGAGGAAGGTGAGGTCTTTCTGCCGGATTTCCGCGACCGGCGGGTGGGCGGGGCGGGGAAACGTGCCGTCGAGGTAGACGACGGCCGCCGGAGGATTGGTGGAGAGGACACCGGACCGGGAGACGATTTCGTAGCGTTGGGCCACGACCGGAGTGGAGCGGGCCTTTGGCAGGGTGACGCGCCCCTCGAGCGTGGCGGCGGCGGCGTGGCCGGCGGTGAGCAGGCAGCAGGTGAACAGGGTGACGCGGAGCGCGAAACGGGGCAGACTCATGGGGGGGGAGCGCCCCACCGTGTAGGCGGGCGGTTTCGGCCGGGCAAGCCCGGGGCGGCCGGGCGGGAGGGGCGGGGGCGAGGCGGCGGTTGGACCCTTGCCGTCCCGCTTCTCCCGATGCGGGCCACGAGACAAAGGGGGCCATGATGGCAGCGGCCCGCGCCGAGTGAGTCTACTCCGGGGCGCGGAGGGCGTAGCCGACGCCGCGCACGGTGTGGATTAACGGAGCGGCGGACGGCACCTCGATTTTCCGGCGCAGGCGGGTGATGAAGATCTCGACGGTGCGCGTATCGTACTCGTGGTCGCGCTGCCAGACGCGTTCGCAGAGTTCGGTGCGGGTGAAGGCGCGGCCGGGTTCCTGCATCAGGATCTGGAGAACATCGAATTCGCGGGGGGAGAGGGCGATGGCCTGGCCGGCGCGGGAAACGCGGCGGTGGTGGATGTCCATCGACAGATCCGCGACGCGGAGAACGTTGCCGGGCACGACCTCCGCGCTGCGCCGGCCGAGGGCCGCGACGCGGGCGGCGAGCTCCTCCATGGAGAAGGGTTTGGTGAGGTAGTCGTCGGCGCCGGCCTGCAGGCCCTTGACGCGGTGTTCGACTTCGCCCCGGGCGGTGAGGATGAGGACGCGGGTGGGCGAGTGGGCGGCGCGCAGGCGGGCGAGGAGGGAGAGGCCGTCGAGGCCGGGCAGGTTGAGGTCGAGCACGACGAGATCCGGCGGGTCGGTGAGCAGGGTGCGCAGCGCCTCGGCGCCGTCGTGCACAGCGCGGGCGAAGTGGCCGTGCCGTTCGAGGGCGCGGGTGAGGTGGCCGGCGAGCTGGCGTTCATCTTCGACGACGAGGATGCGCATGCGGGCGGGGTCTACGGGACGACTTTGAGAATCCGGTTGTTGTAGCTGTCGGTGAGGTAGAGCGTGCCGTCGCGGTGGACGGCGACGCCGTGGGGGCGGGCGAGTTCGGCCTGGAGCGGCGGACCGCCGAGGCCGGCCGCGCCCTTGCGGCCGGTGCCGGCGACGCGCTCGATCCGCCCGGTGGCGGGCACGTACCGACGGATGAGGTGGTTCTCGGCGTCGGCGATCAGGATGGAGCCGTCGCGGTCGAGGCACAGGTGCTTGGGACCGTTCAAGGTGGCGGCGAGGGCAGGGCCACCGTCGCCGGTGGCGCCCTTGCGGCCGGCGGCGTTGACGACGGTGAAGATGCGGCCGTCGGGCCGGACGACGCGGAGGGCGTGGCCGCCGCGTTCGAGGAGGTAGAGGTTGCCCTGGCGGTCGGCGGCGGCGGCGCGGGGATCGACGAGGGGGGCGGCGGTGGCGACGGCGCCGTCGGGGGGGAGGCCCTTTTCTCCGTTGCCGGCGACGACGGCGGAGCGACCGGTGGTCAGATCGATGGCGTGGACGCGGCGCAGGTCGGCGACGTGGAGGGTTTTGCCGTCGGGGGCGAGGGTGATGCAATAGGGGCCGGCGCGGCGGGCGTCGGCGGCGGGGACGGCGAAGCCGGGCAGGGAGGAGACGGTGCCGGTCGCGGCGTGGACGCGGCGGATGCGGCCGTTCCAGGTGTCGGCGATCAGCACGTCGCCGCCGGGCAGGACGGCGAGGTTGTGGGGGCCGTTGAACTGCGCGGCGAGGGCGGGTCCGCCATCGCCGGAGTCGCCGGAGGCGCGCTGGCCGGCGAGGTGGGTGAGGAGGCCGCGCGAATCCACTTTGAGGAGACGGTTGCCGGCCGCCATTTCGATGAGGAGCAGGTTGCCGGCCGGGTCGAAGTCGACGCCGAACGGTTCGTGCAGCCGGGCGCGGATGGCGGGGATGCCGGTGGCGTCCTCGGAGCCGCCCGCGACGAGGACGAGGCGTTCGGCGCGGAGGGCGGCGGGGGTGGCTGCAGCGAGAATTGCGGCGGCGAAGGCACGCCGGAGGAGGCGGGAAGGGTGGGGCATGGGGTGTCGGGGAGGGCTGCCGGGGCATCCTGCCGCGAAGGGCCGGCAGGATGCAGAGCTGGGACGGCCCGGCCGCATGGGCCTGAGTCAGCGCCGACGGGGAGCGCCGACGCCAGGGCGTTTCAAGGCAGGTGCAAAATCGACTTCGGTCCGTAGGTAGCCGGGGGTCGCTGACCCGGGACCGGCCTCACCGAGGCCGGCTGCAAGGATCCCAATTGTCTGAATCACGCTGCGGACACGGCGGTTGATTTTGCCCAAGCGCTTGGTGCAACGTCAGTGCGGGGCGGCGGCCGCGGGGCCGGGTTCGCCGTTGGTCTTGGGCGGATGGAAGAAGAGCGCGAGGGCGATGGCGGCGAGGGAGGCGGCGGCGAGGGGGACCAGGAACAGGCCGCGGAAGTCGGTGACGGCGTTCTGCGTGTAGACGCTCTGGATCAGCCACGGGCAGATCGAGTTGGCGAGCAGGGCGCCGAGCCCGAGGATCTGCACGTTGAAGAGCCCCTGAGCGCTGGAGCGGATATCCTTCGGGAAGAAGGCGTCGACGAAGATGTAGACGGTGGCGAAGAAGAAGGCGTAGCAGATGCCGTGCAGAACCTGCACGAGGATGATCAGGGAGGCGCTCTGCGGGAAGAAGGCATAGACGGCGAAACGGGCGGCGTGGCCGAGGATGCCGACGATCATGGTTGTGCGCCAACCGAACTTCTTCAGCGTCGCGCCGAGCACGAACATGGTGAGGATCTCGGCGATCTGGCCGATGCTCATGACCGGCATGATCCAATTGCCGGCGATGCCGACGCCGCCCGCCTCCCGGGCGGTGCCGAGGAAGACGCCCGTCCAGTTGAAGTAGCAGTTGTGGACGAAGGAGTCGACGAGGGTGACGAGCCAGAGCACCAGGACGAACGGGTGCTTGAGGAGTTTGACGGCCTCGAGCCAGGCGAGGTTTTCGGCGCCGCCCTCGCCGGCCTTCTTGGCGGGCGTGTGGGGCAGCGTGAGGCTGAAGGCGGCGAGCGCGAGGGAGGCGATGCCGGCCACGATGAAGGTGTAGCGGGTGGCTTCCTTGAGGGGGTCACCGGTGAGTCCCGAGCTGAGCACGGCGCCGAGCCAGTCGACGAGGCCCTGGGTGTTGGCGGCGTCGACCTTGGCCCAGTCGACGAGGATGAAGGTGAACGGCCAGGCGGCGAGGATCCAGCCGATGGTGCCGCCCATGCGGACGATGCCGAATTCCTTGGCCGGATCCTTCATGGCGGCGAAGGCGATCGAGTTGGTGATCGAAATGGTCGGCACGTAGAGCAGGCAGTGCACGAGCATCAGGACAAAGAACGGCGTGAACTGCCGGGTGAAGGCGCAGCCCAGGATGGCGAGGCCGCCGACGAGGTGGGAGAAGGCCAGGAACTTCTCGGCGGCGAAATGGCGGTCGGCGTACTGGTTGCTGAAGAACATGCCGACGATGGCGGCGAGCGGGAAGGCGTTGAGGATCCAGGCCTGCTGGCCGGGCGTGAATCCCAAGCTCGGCAGGTAGCCGAAGATCAGGGGGAGCCACGCGCCCCAGATGAAGAACTCGAGGGCCATCATCGCGAAGAGGGAGCCCTTGGGTGTTTTGGTGGTTGGAGTATTCATCGGTTGGAGGGGGCGGGAGGAGAGAACGGCGGCAAAGCGGGGCAGGCAGTTGGGGTGTTGGGGGGGCTTGTGGAGGGGAAAAAGAGGGGCGGCGAGCTTCGGGTTAGATTCGGTCCAGATTCGGTCAGCCTTGCTGCGACGCCCGGGTGCGCTTCGGGGGGGCGGCAGGCGCGGGTCGTCAGGGTTTCCAGGTGCCCTGGGCGACGGCGGGCACGAAGGTGTCGAGCCCGGGCGGCTTCCACGGCAGGGTGCGGCCCTGCTCGGCGCTCATGTAGGCGGTCATGAGGAGTTCGATCACCTCCAGGCCGGTGTCGACGCCGAGTTCGGGCTGGCGTCCTTCGCGGAAGCAGCGGACGAAGTGGCGGTTCTCGTTTTCGTAGCCGTATTCAGCGGCTTCGTTGCCGATCAGCGGCATCAGGCCTTGCTCGGCGTTCTGCTTCTCGACCAGATCCTCGCCCGCGTGCCCCGCGACGCGCCGGCTGAGGAAGAGGTTCGCGCCGGTGTTGAGCGAGTTGTAGGAAAAAGAATACTCGGGTCCGAGCAGCTCGGTGCTCAGCCGCAGGCCGGCGCCGACGAAGCTCCAGGAGGTCGTGACCTCGGCCATGAGCGGGTGGCCGGCGTCATCGACGTATTCGATGGTCGCGCGGGCGAAATCCTCGGAGGGCCGGCGGCTGTAGTCGACCTCCGGGCCCATCCGCTCCTGGAGGAGGCGGGCGTATTCGGGGCGCGACCATTTCAAACTGTGGATGTGGCCGGTGACCCGGACGGGCGTGACGCTGGAGCGCGGCTTCGCGGGGTCGGTGAGCAGGCAGCGGGCGACCTCGACGCTGTGGCACATCATGTCGTTGAGCACGCCGCCGCCCTGGAGTGCGCCCTGCCAGAACCACGGCATGTGCGGGCCGCTGTGCTCCTCGGCGGCGCGGGCGAGGTAGGGCCGGCCGGTCAGCGAAGCGCCGCGGGCCCAGGCGAGGGCGCGGCCCTTGAGCAAGGGCGGGAGGAAGAGCTGGTCCTCGAGATAGGCGTGGAGCACGCCGGCGCGGCCGATAAGGTCGACGCAGCGCTTCGCCTCGGCGACGTTGCGGGCGAGCGGCTTCTCGCAGGCCAGGCCCAGCAGGCGGCCCTTGCCCGACTCAAGGGCGGCGACGATCTCCTCGAGGTTTTCCACCCGCCGGTGGTTCGGGCCGCAGATCCAGAGGGCATCGATCGCGGGATCCGCGACCATTTCGGTGATCGAGCGGAAGGGGCGCGCCTCGCCGACGCCCAGCGAGCGCGCCAGCGCGGCGGCCTCCCCGGCGCGCTCCGCATTCGGGCTCCAGATGCCGCGTACGTCGGCATCGCGCACTCCGACCCACGACTGCAGATGAAACCGGGTGATGAACCCGCTGCCGATGAACCCGACTCCAAGGCGCTGCTGGCTGCTGGACATGGTGTGAAGACTTCGAGCAAGTACGAGACGCGCGCCGGAGAGAACTGAAAAATTGCCCCCTTCCCTCAATGGAAGCGCAGCGGCGGGCAGTGCGGGGCAGGGAGGGGGAATTCGCGGCGGCGCTGGGACTCGACGCCCTGCCAATAAAATCCGATCCGGGTAAAGCGCGGACTCCGCTCCACGTCGGGAGGGGGCACCGCCCACCGGTAGAGGCGCTTCTGCAGCGGGAGGGGCTCAGCCGCCCGCGTCAGTGGTGTTGGAGGCGGCCGGGCGACGCGGGCCGGGGGCGAGGCGCCACACCGCGGAGGAAATCACCAGGAGGGCGAGAAAGGTGAGGGCCGCGGTCAGGGGCGAGTCGTCGGCGGCGAACGAGTAGATCGAGGAGACGATCAGATTGGGCAGCAGGGTGGCACGGAAGATCCGGGCCAGCGGGATGCCCATGGCGGCGGCCACGATGACGGAAGTCTCCGCCAGCACGGGGATGCTGCGCAGGCACGCGAGGGTCAGCGTCAGACGTTCCTGCAGCGCACACCGCAGGCGGTCGGCCTCGGCGTCGGGAAAAAACCGCGGCACCAGGCGGCCGACGGCGAAGCGGCCGAGCCAGGCGGCGGCGAGCACACCGGCGGCCATGCCGAGAGTGCCGCCGATCACGCCGGCAACCCAGCCGGCCTTGGCTGCGAGGTACATGATCACGAGCGTCGACGGCACCGGCGCGACGGAGTCGGTGGCGAGCAGCGCAATCGAGATCAGGGTAAGCGCACCCGCCTGCTGTTCGCGCGTCTGGATCAGCGGTTGCACGTAGTCCTCGCCGAACACGACGAAGGGCAGGCAGACGATCGCCATCACGAAGAGGACGAAGAGTGCGAGGTGAACCGGCTGGCGGGAACGCAGCGACACGGGGCGGGGGAGGCTATTCGGAGATACGGCCGGTGAGACGGGCGAGAAACTTGAGGGCGTAGAAGTAGGCACGTTCGCGGACGAGCATCACGTCGCCGACCGCGCCGTCGATGCCGAGTTCCTCGATGCTGTCCTGTACCGGCCCCTCGGTGGGATGAAGCGCGATGAAGGTGAGGATCTTGATCAGGTTCTCCCTCGGGTAGCTGTCGAGCAGGTACTGATAAACCAGCCGCGGAAGGTGGCGCTCGACGGGAAGCTGAATCGCGTCCGGCACCGCCGCGACGTACAGGAGATTCCGGATACAATAGAGATCGTCCCCATCGGCGCCGGGCGACCAGGTCGGGAGGCGGTTGCGCACGCGGTCGAGTTCCTCCCGGAGGAAGTCATCCGGCTCCTCGTCGGGGGCGGCGAACGGAGCCACGATGCCGTGATCGGGTGGGACGCGGTAGTCGAGCCCCTCCCAGTCGGCGGCGGTGATCTTCATCCAGACCGGCTCGGGCCGGACGGGTGCCGGCGGCAGGACGGGCGCGGCGGCCGGTGCTGCGGGAGCAGGGGCGGCGACCGCGGGTGACGGCGTTGCCGGAGCGGCGGGCGTCGGCGCGGGCGCAGCGGCCGCCGGACCGGGCGCCGCGGCCGCCGCGGGCGGGGCGGAGGATTCGTCGTCGACCGGAGCGCGGATGCGACCGCGCCACTCGGCGAGCAGACCGGAGGCGGCCCAGGCGGCCACGGCGACTCCGAGCCAGGCCTTCCCGCGAAGCGAAGCAAAGCGCTGCTGCGCATCCCAACGGAAGAGTTTTCCTCCGGCGAGGCAGCCCGCGACGCCGGTGAGCCCGAGCGCCAGCAGGCTGAAACGGGCGCCTTCCAGTCCGCGGCCGTTCACGCAGGCCTGGATTGCTTCGACGGCGTACCGGCCGGGAAAAAACGCGGACACATGCTGGGCCCACAACGGCAGGGCGGCGAGCGGCACCGCCACGCCACCGATGATCAGCATGGGAAGAAAGAGACATTGCCCCAGGGCCTGCACCGCCGGGACGGTGTCGGCGAGGGCTGCCAGGACGAGGCCGAGTCCGATGAAGGCGAACGACACCGCGGTGAACGCGACCCAGAGACCAAATGGGTGCGCGGGCAGCGTCATGCCGACTGCGAGGGCCAGGGCGAGCTGCAGCGCGCCGGCGGTCAGCAGCAGGAGGTAACGGGCGAGCGCGGTGCCGGTGACGATGGCCCAGGTGGGCACCGGCGTGAGGCGGTAGCGGCGCCAGACACCCCGTTCACGTTCGCTGACGAGCGTGGTGGGCAGGCCGAAACACGCGCCACCGAGGACGGCGACCGTGAGCAACTCCCCCATGTGGCGCAGCAGCGGCACGCGTTCGTGTCGGTAAAGCACCCAGAACGCGACGAGGAAGATGAGGGGGAACAGGTAGCCGTAGAGCAGTGCCATCCGGTTGCGGAAATGCAGCCGGAGCGAAGTGCGCAGGTGCTCGAGGATGGCATTCACGCGGCGGCATCCTCGCGGGTGAGGTTGAGGAACACCTCCTCGAGACTGCCGCGCTGCAGGTGCAGCTCCACGAGCTCGATGCGGTGGGTGGCGAGAAGCTGGGTGAGCGCGGCGAGCGTGGCCGGCGGATCCCCGGTCCGCAGCCGCCACTCGGTGCCTTCGCCCTGGAGCTCCGCGGTCGCGGGCAGCGCCGCCAGGTGGGCGGCGATCAACGGGGTCCGCGTGCGCACGGTGAGCGTGTGGCGGCCCTGCGCCTGCGCCACCAGCTCGCCGGGGGAGCCGAGAGCCACGATGACGCCGCGATCGATGATGGCGACGCGGTCGCACAAGGCTTCGGCCTCGGCGAGCTGGTGGGTCGTGAGCAAGACCGTGCAACCGTCAGCTTTCAGGCGGGCGATGAGGATGTGTAGATCGCGGCGCGACTGCGGGTCGAGGCCGGTGGTGGGTTCGTCGAGCACGACAAGCTCGGGTGCGTTCAGGAAGGCGAGTGCCAAGGCAAGGCGTTGCCGTTGGCCGCCGGAAAGGGTTTCAACAAAGGCGTCCGCCTTTTCCGCCAGCCCGAAGCGACCGAGGAGAACCGAGGGATCGACCTGCCGGCTGTAAAAGGCGCCGAACAGGCGCACGGCTTCGCGCGGGGTGAGCTTGTCCGGGAGGGAGGTGGTCTGCAGGGCGACGCCGATCTTCTGTTTCACCGCCCGGGGGTGGCGCCGGGCATCGAGCCCGCAAACCTCGATTTCACCGGCGTCTGGCGTCCGGAGTCCAATCAGGCATTCCACGGTGGTCGTCTTGCCCGCACCATTGGGCCCGAGCAGGCCGAAAATCTCGCCGCGGGCCAGCGTGAAGCACGCTCCCCGCACGGCAGCCACGCCGCCGTAGGACTTGTGCAGATCGCGGACTGCGACGGTGGGAGGCGGGTCGGAGGGCACGGGTTGGGGGGCATAGGCGCTGCGCCGGGGTGGAACAAGTTGTTTCAGTGGGGGCACGGTGAAACCACGGTCGCGCTGCGCGCAGGGGCCAGGGGCGGGCGATTAAGCGAAGTTCCGGGCTTTCCAACCGGCGGCAAATTGCCCATGAACGCCGTCACTCATGAAAGCTCGTCTCCTTGCGTTGGTGGTTCCGTTCTTCGTCGGCAGTGGCTGGGCGGCCGAAAACACGCTCACGGCGGAGGAAAAGCGCGCCGGCTGGCAGTTGTTGTTCGACGGCAGGTCGTTCGACGGCTGGCGGCCCTACCGGAAGCAGGCGGGCGAGGCGATCACCGGATGGGAAGTGAAGGATGGCACCCTTCACTGTCTGCCGAAGGCTAAGGGCGACCAGCCCATCACCGTGCGAAAATTCAAGGATTTCGAGTTCGTGTGGGACTGGAAAATTCTCCCCAAGGGCAATAACGGTGTGAAGTACTTCGTGACCGAGGCGCGGCCGAAGTCGCCGGGTCCCGAGTATCAGATGCTTGATGACGCCGGTCATCCCGACGGCCGGATCGGGCCGCACCGGCAGACCGCGTCGTTCTACGAGGTGCTGGCGCCGTCACTGGACAAGCCACTGCGTCCGCCCGGGGAATGGAACACCTCGAAGATTGTGGTGCGCGGGTTGAAGGTGGAGCACTGGTTGAATGGCCGGAAGGTGCTGGCCTACGAGCTGGGCAGCGACGAGGTGAAGGCCGGGATCGCCCGCAGCAAATTCAAGAACGAGGCGGGTTTTGGCGACAAGATTGAGGGCCACCTCCTGCTCACGTACCACAACGACGACTGCTGGTACCGTAACCTGAGGATCCGCGAGTTGAAGTGAAGTGATCAGAGCGCACCGGCTGCGGACGGCCGGGCCAGGGAATTTCGGACTTCCGCGCCACCGGGGCTTCGTGTTCGAGTGGCTGGATGAATCTCGACGCGATCGTCCGGCCCTCGGTCCTCACTCAGCCCGTCTACGAACCGGGCAAGCCGATCGAGTATGTCGCCCGCGAACTCGGGCTCGATCCCGAGGGGATCATCAAGCTCGCGTCGAATGAAAATCCGTTTGGCCCCTCCCCGCGGGCGGTGGAGGCGGCGACGCGGGCGCTGCAGCAGGGGCAGTTGTATCCGGACGGCGGTTGCTTTGAATTGCGGCGCAAGCTGGCGGCCCACCATGAACTGGGTGCGGACCAATTCGCCATCGGCAGCGGCTCGAACGAAATCATCGAACTGCTGGGGCACGTGTTCCTCGGTCCGGACGACGAGGTCGTGATGGGGGCGCCGGCATTTGTCGTGTACAAGCTGGTGGCGGCGCTTTTTGGGGCGAAGGCCGTCGAGGTGCCGCTGCGGGAGTGGAGGCACGATTTGCCGGCGATGGCGGCCGCGGTGACTCCGCGAACCAAACTGGTTTGCGTCTGCTCGCCGAACAACCCGACGGGGACCGCGAATCCGGCCGAAGAACTGCTGGCGTTCGTCCGCGGGCTGCCGGAACAGGTGGTTGCAGTCGTCGACGAGGCTTATGCCGAGTATCTGACGGTGGCGCCCGACCTTCGGCCGCTGATCCGGGAGGGTCGGAGGTTGATCTGCCTGCGGACGTTTTCCAAGATTTACGGCCTGGCTTCTTTGCGCGTGGGTTATGGATACGGCGGGAGCGAGCTGATTGCGCTGCTGAATCGCGTGCGCCAGCCGTTCAACGTCAACGCCGTGGGCCAGGCAGCGGCGGTGGCGGCGCTCGACGACCGCGAATTCGTGTCGCGCTGCGGAGCGGAGACGCGTGCCGGACTCGTCCAGCTTGAGGACGGCTTCGCTTCGCTCGGCCTGGAGTTCGTGCCCAGCGTTGCCAATTTCGTGCTCGTGCGGATTGGCGACGGTCAGGCGGCATTCCAGGCGTTGCAGCGGCAGGGGATCATCGTCCGGCCGGTGGCTTCGTATGGCTTGCCGGAGTGGATCCGGGTCACCGTCGGGACCCGTAGCCAGAATGACCGCCTGCTGGACGCGCTGCGAAAGTGGCGGTCTGGTTCCGGTGGCAATTAGTTTGCATTGTCTGAGTTGGCTGGGAGCGTCGTTCGTTTGCTCATGCGGGTTCCGCACCGGAGTGAATCTGAGGGCGGGGAAGGGAATTGCCTCATCTCGGTCGCGGCGAAAAAACGCTTGCGCCAGTCACGGCAATCTCGTTTAAACGGTTCTTCTCTGAGGTCTTCTCACTAAAGTTTCTGTCTGCTTGCACGGCGGTCGAGGTTTTTGTCGGGAATATCCGGAGGTGTAATCGCGTAAGCCAGCTCAACGTCATCTTGCCTTTGCCTAACCAATAATCCGGTCGAACCGTTTAAACGTACGCCAATGAAGAATATCATTCGATTCAGTCTAATCTCGGCATCGCTCGTGGCCGGTAGTTTTGCCGCGCCGTTCATGGCGATCGGCGATGGCGCCGAACTGTTCCTGACGGGAACCTTGGGCGTGCGCTCGGACGACAATATCCTGTTTGCCTCGCGCAACAAGGAGAGCGACCTCATCTTCGACATCGCCCCCGGTGCTGAAGTGGTGTTTGGCAAGAACGCCCAATTGCAGGGTGCGCTGACTCTGAATCACACCTTCAGCAATTATTCCGACAACAGCGATCTGAACACCAACCTGTTCTCGGGTGCCTTCAATTCCAAGTACGACGACGGCAAACTGAAGCTGGGCTTCAACGTCTCGTTCGCGGAGTTGAACCAGAATTCGTGGTTCATCCGCGGTTTGGTTCGCCGCGATATCTTCACGGCCGGTGGCAACACCGAGGTGGAGATTTCGCAGCTCACGAAGGTGGGTGCCGGAGTGAACTTCACCCACGAAAATTACAAGCGCCGCAACTTCACGGATTCCGACAGCCTGTCGGTGCCGATCGACGTCTATTACAAGTGGACCGAGAAGACCGACCTGAGCTTTGGCTATCGCTATCGCGATTATCAGGTGGACAGCTTGGGTTCCGACTCGACCGACCATTTCTTCAATGTGGGTGCGCGGGGTGAGTTCACCCCCAAGCTCAAGGGCCGTTTCGCGATCGGTCTCAACACCCGCAAGCTCGACCGCGGTGGCGACGACACCCTGCTGGGTATCGAGTCCGGCTTCACGTATGAAGTTTCGCCGAAGACCTCCTTTGATTTCGCCATCTCGAATGATTTCGGCACCAGCCCGCAGGGCGAACAGCAGGAGAACTTCACCCTGAGCGGCGCGCTGGTGACCGCGTTCTCGAGCGAGTGGTCCGGCCGGGCGGGTCTGGCCTTCCGCTCGATCGATTATGGAACCCGCACTGACGACTATCTCGAAGGCGAGATCGGCGCGTACTATACCGTGAATGCCAACGTGCGGATCGGTGGTTCCTACGTCTATCGCGACTACAGCTCCGATATCGCGGTCAACGAATTCAAGAACAACGTCTTCGTCGTTTCGGCGAACTTCCGTTACTGAGATTCGCCGCTGCGCAGCAGGTTTCTTGTCTGACGG
>CAZDGC010000064.1:0-41754 GCA_964504885.1 uncultured Opitutus sp. | reverse complement strand
CGGCGACAGGCTGATGGGCTCGTCGGCGGCGGCGGACGATGACGGGCTGGGTGCCACGCCTTGGGCCTGCGCGATGACACTAATCCCGGTCGCCGCGACGAACCCGAACCAAGCGAGGGGAGGAGGTGTGGAGGACTTCATGGGAAGGGAAATTGAAAATGAGGCAGGGAGGAAGGAACACCGGACGGGGTGGAGCGCGGAACGCGGCGATCGTCGGACCGCGACCTCAGCCCGGACGGGGAGTAAGTGCGTACCTGGAGGTCGGAGAGATTATCCACGGAATCGTCATCGGGTACGGCCGCGTTTCCGGTTTTCCTCCAGCAACCCCGCCAGGCGTTCCGCGACCGCCGGATGTTGCGCCAGCACGTTGGTGGTCTCCGCAGGATCCGCCTGCAGGTTGTAAAGCTGCGGCGTATACTCGTCGGCGCGGTTGGCGACCGGCGGCCCGGGCTTGGCCGCCCTGCCCTCGATCCACTTCCATGGACCCTCCCGAATCGCGAATATGCCCTCGGAATTATGAAAGATGAGATGGGGGCGCAAGGGAGAGCGGTACTTCTCGCCGAGCAACGCCGGCAGGAAATTGTAGCTGTCCTCCGCCGCCTGGGCCGCCGGAGGCGGCGTTGCGCCGAGCACGGCCGCGACCGTGCTGACCAGATCCACCAGGCTGATGGGCTCGGCGCAGCTCGACCCGGCCGCAACCCGACCGGGCCAGCGCACGATGAATGGCACGCGAAATCCTCCCTGGTAGATGGAGTGCTTCCTCCCCCGCCACGGCTTGTTCAGATCCAACCCCGCCCGCATGGCGACGATCGCTTCACCCGGCCGGCGCGGAGTCGGCGGACGCGCCGTCTTCACCTCCGACATCTGGCCGCTGCCGCCATTGTCACTGGTGAAGATTACCAGGGTGCTCCGGTTGGCCGGCAACTGCTCGAGGGCGTCCAGCAGCACACCGACGCTGCGATCCAACTCGTGGATCCAATCGCCGTATGGGCCGGCCGGGCTGGTCCCCTTGGTGACGGCGGACGGAGTGATCGGGTTGTGGACGGCGACCGGGGCGTAATAGAGAAAGAACGGCCTCGCCGGATCTCGGGCCCGCAGCCAAGCGACGCATTTCCGCGTCAGGAGTGGCATGACCTCCTCGTCGACGCGGTAGGGCGCATCGAGACCAATATAGGGCGCCCCATAGAGATTCCTGCCCGCCGGCACGTGCCGCCGGGAACGCAGGCCGGCGACACCGCGATCTTCCACATAAACCCCCGAGGGATCCCCGTGATTTGACGGCAAACCAAAGTGGTAGTCGAAACCGACCTCCAGCGGACCGGGGCGCAATTCCCGGGTGAAATCCGTCGTCTTCGCATCCCCGTACCCGAGATGCCACTTGCCGATGGCGGCCGTGGCGTAACCGTGGTGCTGCAGCAGCGAAGCGAGCGTGAGACGGCCCGCCTCGAGGTGCAGCGGCGCCTGCGTCGATAGCACGCCGTAGGCCAGCGACGTTCGCCAGCAATACCTGCCCGTCAGCAGTCCGTAGCGGGTCGGCGAGCACACCGAAGAGGTCGTGTTGGCATCGGTGAAGCGCCGGCCTTCGCGCGCGAGCCGATCGATGTTCGGTGTGCGGACCAGTTTCGGATCGGCGCCGTAGCAGCCCACACTGCCGTAGCCAAGATCGTCCGAAAGAATGATCACGATATTCGGGCGAGGCGGCGCGACGGCCCACAGCCATCCGGGAGCCAGACCTAACGCCGCGGCAAACCAGCGGAGCCGAACGTCGCTCCATCCCGGGCAAAGGCCCGTCCGGGCCCCAGGCCGCTTTGACGCACCGACCGGATCGAGGGAAGTAAGAGGCGGTTTCGAATTCATGGGTGAGGGATGGGGATGCGCGCCCGACGGTGGCCGTCGTTCGGCTCGGGACTGGCGTGCAATGGACGCGCCGCGGAGCCGGACGCTGCGTGCACCCGTCCGTTCGGACAACCGCCAGTAAGGTGAACGTTAAACAAGAGCGCCGCGGTCAGCGGCTCGCCGCCAAGCGCTCGTGCCGCTCCCGCACGTCGCGCAGGTGTACCGGCGCACCGCCGCGGCGCTTGCTGTCGTCGGCCGCCTCCATGAACGCGAGAATCTCGAGGGTAATCTCGATCGGGACCGGGGATTTCCCCGTGCGAAAGAACTCCAGGATCTTTGGCGCCAGCGCCGTGACATCGTTGGGCGAGCGGTCCTCCGCCACGCCCGTGGCGCCGAACGCCACCAGGCCCCAGGCCCGCACGCCGCCGCGCAGTCCATGCACCGAGCCCGTGCGCCCCCCTGACCAGGTGCCGGCGACAATATCGACGTCCTCGCCGTGAATCCGTGACACCGTTTCACACCCGGTTCCCAGGACGGCGAACAACGCCTCCGTCGCATGGATGCCATAGAAGAAAAAGTCCGGCATCTGTGGTTCAATCGTCGCGGGCCCGAAGGCGATCACACCGCGGATCGGCCCAATCTCCGCCGCCAGCACGTTCCGCACTCCGGCGGCGTAGCGCAGATTCGAAGCGCTGAAGACCGGAACGCGGTACTCCCGTGCCAGTCGCGCGATCGCGATCCCGTCGGCCAGCGATCCCGCCAGCGGCTTGTCGATGAAGACTGGCTTGCCGGCGCGCATCACTTCGCGCGCCTGCGCCAGATGTGCGCGACCGTCCACACTCAGGATCGCCACCCCATCGCTCCGGGCGCACACCTCGGCGATCGAATCGACCAGCGGAATCCGATACTTTCCGGTAATCGTCCGGGTGAATCCCTCAATCCGGGAGCTGCTTTTCTCCATGTCCGGACTGCCTGCTTTGAACGCCGCCACGATTCGGGCGCCGCCGACGTATTCCTTGTCCTCCGGATCGTTGAACATGCGCGCGAAGCGGATGCAGTGGCTGGAGTCGAGTCCGACCACGCCCAGCCGCAACTCGGGAGCCGCCCCCCGGCTGAAAACGGCGCTTAACAGCAGCGTCGCGACCAGGCGGCGCACCAAGAGGAAGGGGATCGCATTCATGCAAATCAGAGCGGGGGCGCCCCGGTGGATTTTCATCGGGTGGCGGCGCGTGTTTCCAGGAGCTCGGCGACCAGGCGGTTAACCCCGCGGCCGTAATCGAGGTAGGCCCGATAGCGCGTCTCGGGATCGGCTTCCTGCTGCCGATGCAACACGGCCGCAACATGCGGCTCGATCGACACAACTCCGCGGTAGCCGGAAGCCAGCAAATCGCCGAGGATCTCCCGGACCTGCGCGTCGCCTGCCCCCGCCGGCACGTAGTCGGCGCTGCGCCCTCCCCGCGGATTCCGCCGGCAGTCCTTCACGTGAACGTAACGAATGAGCGGCTTGACCCCGACATAGTACTCCCACGGTTCGCAGCCGTGGCTGATGGTGTTGCCGGTGTCGAAGAGCACCCCGACATGGGGCGAAGCGACCTCCGCGATCAATTCGGCGGTGTGGCGGGCGCTCTGCCCGCCCCACCCTTCGCAGTTCTCATGCAACAGCAACACGTCGGCATCCGCGGCGATCCGGGCCAGTTCGCGGTAGCGCCGGACGGCCTCATGGCGCCAGGCCGACTCCGTCGCGCCGTCGCGTGTCCAGCTCATGGTGCGGAGACACCGGGTGCCAAGCCGGGCCAGGCGGCCGACCGCGCTCTTCAGCTCGGCCACGTCCAACTGAAACTCCCCCGTGATCGGGCGGCTCCAGTTGCCAATCGCCGAAGCGACGCCCGAAACCGTGAGCCCCGCCGCCGCGATTACCTCACACACCCGATCGAAGTCCGCCCGGGGGAGTTCAAGCGAGACATTCCTCCCGTCGATCTGCCGGAGCTCGATCGCCCGCCATCCGAGTTCGAGGTGGGCGCGCACCTGCGTTTCGATGCCCGACCCCGCTTCGTCGGCGAGGCCGGAAAGGACAGGAGGACTAGTCTCGGTCGGCATCATCGCGACCCGGATTCCCTGGATCCCCCACCCTCCGGCCCTGCGACCCCAGACCGGACGGTGCCGCCGCAACCGTCGCGGCCCAACCCGATCGTTGCACCGTCCCGTGGGAATCGGGAAGCGGGCGACCTCTCTTCAAGTGTGGCGGGCATGGCGGACGGCGAGCCTGCCGATCGCATCCCGGCCGGCAAAAGATCGCGGCGTGAACGTTAACGGACGACACCGCGTCCCGTCGTGGAGCCAGCCCCGCCGCGGCCGCCGGCCCGGGGCGGCAGGGTTCTGCCGTCAATCCAGTTGCTCTCAACCATCTCGATCCGCGGGGTGGAAGGGATCCCCAAATCCGAGTTCATCAGGCGCGCCACGAGCAACTCGACGGCCCAGGCCCCCATCATCTGCTGGTTTTCCTGCAGGCCGGAAAAGCCGCTCCCCTCAATGATCTGGCTTATGACCGCCACCGCCAGAGCCGCCGGGAGCCGCCGCCGGTTCCGCTCCAGCACGGCCGCGAGCTCCGGCAGCGTGGGAAAGTGATGCACGTAAATCATAACATCGGGCCGCTGCTCCTGCAACCACGCCAGCAACCGCGCCTCCTCCACCCCCTCCAGGATCAGCACCGGAATCGCCGCACTGTCGCCGAGCACGCATTTCGACCAGCCCAGGTAGCCGCTGAGGTAGCTGTGCGCGCTGCGTTCCTCGATGTAGCGCCCAATGGCCAGTCCGGGGCGGCGGTAGCCGAGCTGATGCACGCGATCGAGCGCGCGCCAGATGTTCTTGTACGCGTGATTGATCACCCGATGCAGGGGAGTTCGGATGCTCAAGCCCTGGGTGACGATCGCGCAGCGGTCGAAACCCGACGGAAACTCGGCGTCGATCTGCGGGCTGCCCAGGCACAGCAGCCCCTCAACCCCCCGGGCGTCGAGAATCGCGCGGAAACGCCGTGTGGTCATCCCGGGCGCCCGCAACCAGAAGGGTTCCAGCCGGTAGCCCAGCGCCTCCGCCCGCGCAGTCATGGCAGAGTAGATACGCTTGAGGTGCAGTGAGGTTTCCCAGGGCCTGGCAGTTTCGTACAGGGAAATCACCCCCAGGCAGGCCCGGAGGCCGCCCCCGCGGTTCAGCCGCACCCGGTTCATCAACTCCGCCACCTTCGCGTCCGGCCGGTAGCCCATGCGCTTGGCGACCGCCAGCACCCGCCGGCGGGTCTGCACCGAGATCCGGGGATGCTGGCGCAGGGCCATCGAGGCCGTGCAGAGCGATACTTTTGCCTGTTGGGCGATCCGGCGCAGGCTCATGTTTAACGTTCACTGTGATTGCCTTTGTCGGCAAGCGGGATGTGGGAAACCCTCCCGGCCGCCAGCGCCACGCCGACCGCACTCACTTCATGAAGAACACGACTCGCCGGAAATTTCTGCAATCGTCGGCCGCCGCCGTGGCGTGGGGCCTGCCGGCCCTGGCCCGGGGGCGAAGCCCCGGCAACGAAGTGCGCATCGCCGTGGTGGGCCTGGGCGGCATCGACATCCCCGGCAGCGTCGGTGGACGCGGACGGCAGCTCATCAAGCGGTTTCGCAGCCTGGCCGGAGTGAAGATCGCGGCGATCTGCGACGTGGACCGGGAGATTCTGGAGCACGAACGGCAGGCGTTCAAGCAGCGGGGGGAAGACGTGGCCACCTATGTCGATTTCCGCCGCGTGCTCGACGATGACGGCATCGACGCCGTGGTGCTCGCGACGCCCAACCACTGGCACAGCCTGGGCACGGTGTGGGCATGCCAGGCGGGTAAGGATGTCTATGTCGAGAAGCCCTTTTCCCACACGATTTGGGAAGGGCGCCAGATGGTGGCGGCCGCGCGCCGGTATCGGCGCATGGTCCAGGTCGGCACGCACCGTCGCTCCAGCACCGTGCTTCCCAAGGTCTTCGCCGATCTGCAACGCGGACAGCTTGGCGCCATTCGGTTCGGTCACGCCTTGGTTTACCGCGCCCGGACGAGCATCGGCAGGGTCAACTCGCCAAGTCCGGTGCCGGCCACCCTGGACTACGATCTCTGGTGTGGCCCGACCCCTCTCGCTCCGGTGCGGCGCGCCCACCTGCATTACGAGTGGCACTGGGCCTGGGCCACCGGCAACGGTGAGATGGGCAACAATGGCGTTCATGTGATCGACATCTGCCGCTGGGGACTGGGTTACGATCAGCCGCCGCCACGTGTGATGAGCATCGGCGGCCGGTTCGCCTTCCAGGACGACGGCGAGACCCCCAACACGCAACTAGCCTTCCTAGACTACGAGCCCGCGCCCATCATCTGTGAGATCCGTGGCGTGTCGAAAAATCCGGACCCGAGGGGCGCCAGCACCCTGGGCAAGTTCCATGGCAGCGAGCGCGGCATCGTCATTGTGTGCGAAGGCGGCCACTTCGCCGGCGACTTCACCGCCGGCGCGATCTTCGACCGCACCGGGCGGAAAATCCGCGAATTCCACGACCGCCGACCAACCGCGGAGATCAACGCCGACCACCCGGCCAACTTCATCGAGGCCGTGCGCAGCCGGAAGGCCGAATCGCTGGTCGCCCCACCGTGGGACGGCCACGTCTCGGCGGCGTGCTGCCACCTAGCCAACATCTCCCACCGGATCGGACGGCAATCGACTCCCGTGGCAATGCGCGAGGCGCTTCGCGGCCAGGCTCACCTGCTGGATGCATTTGAACGCTGCCGCGAAAACCTGCGCGAGAACGGGGTGAACTTCAGCGACACGCCCGCAGTACTCGGTCCGTGGGTGTCCTACGACGCCAAGCGGGAGATGTTTGTCGGCGAGTTTGCCGATCAGGCCCATCGGCTGTCGCGACGCGAGGATCGCGCTCCCTTCGTGGTGCCCACGTTGGTGTGACCCTGGCCCCGGATCGCCGGCTCATGTTTCCGCCCACCGCCACGCTCCGGCCGATCCCAGCGCCGGCTCGGCCCTGGTTCGACGGACGCCGGGGCCACGGCGGATGCGCGCCCGCCCGCAGCCATCGCGGCTTGCTCCTCGGCCTCCTCTTGCTGGCCGTTTCGGGTCGGGCGGAGGTCCGGCTGGCGTCGCTCTTCGGCGATCACGCCGTGCTCCAGCAAGGGATGACCGTGCCCATCTGGGGATGGGCGGCCCCGGGTGCGACCGTCACGGTGACATTCGCCGATCGGAGCGCACGGGCGATCGCGGACGGCACCGGAAAGTGGTTCGCAACCCTGCCGCCGATGCCCGGCGGGCTGGTCGGTGATCTTGTCGTCGTCGGGCCCAACCGCGTTCGGCGCGTCGATGTCGCCACCGGAGAGGTCTGGCTGTGTGGCGGCCAGTCCAACATGCAGTTCATCGTGTCCAAGGCGCTGCAGGCCGAACAGGAGATGCGCGTGGAGGTCAGCGGCAGGGTGCGCCAGTTCCGCGTGGCAATCCGACTGGCGGATACGCCGGCCGCCGACTGCGAAGGCCACTGGACGCCGGCGGACCCGAAGACCGTCGGCTACTTCACTGCCGTCGGCTATTTCTTCGCTCGCGAGTTGCACCGCCGGACCGGGTGGCCGGTCGGCCTGATCAACGCCTCCCGCGGCAGCACCCCCATCGAGTCGTGGATGAGCGCGACCGCGCTGGCGTCGCAGCCCGCCTTCGAGGTGGTGGCGGAGCGCTGGCGGCAGGTCTTGCAGGATTACCCGGAGCGGCAGCGGCGCTACGAATCCGCGCGACGGCAATGGCAGGAACGCCGGAAGGAGGGCGCGCCGTCCGCCCCGGAGCCCCGCCCCCCGCGCGGACCGGGGCACTATTCGACTCCCTCGGGCTATTTCAACGCGATGATCCATCCGCTGATCCCCTACGCGGTGCGCGGCATGTTGTGGTACCAGGGGGAGGCGAATCACCCGCGAGCCCCGGAATACCGCGCCCTCTTCAGCGCCTTCGCCACGGATCTGCGCAGTCGCTGGAGCCAGGAACGGTTTCCGATCTATTACACCCAGATTTCGAGCCACGAAAAGCCCACCGATCCCTCCCGCCAGATGTGGGCCTACCTCCGCGAGGCGCAAACCCAGTGCCTGGCCCTGCCGGATACCGGCATGGCCGTGACCATCGATATCGGCGAGGCGGATGACATTCACCCTCGCAACAAGCAGGAGGTCGCACGCCGCCTGATGCTGATTGCCCGCGCCAAGCTCTACGACGAGGCGCTGGAGTATTCGGGTCCGCTTCTCACGACCAGCCGCTTCACCCGTGGCCGGGCCTACCTCACCTTCTCCCATGCGGACGGGTTGACGACCCGAGATGGCAAGCCTCCGGCGACCTTGCAGGTCGCAGGCGCCGACCGGGTATTTCATCCCGCCGAGGGAACGATCGCGGGCACCACCCTCTCGGCCTCGAGCCCGGCCGTGCCGGCCCCGGTCGCAGTGCGTTACGCGTGGAGCAACAATCCCGAGACGGCCAACCTCTGCAACCGCGCCGGGCTGCCCGCCTCGCCGTTTCGCACCGACGACTGGGACGATTTTCCCTTCAGCCGCGACGAGCGCGATGACGGCAATCCGTGAGCCCCGTTCCCTTGTGTCAGTGCTACGCCCGCTCGTTGCCGCTTCGGCCCTGCCCGCCATCCGGCACGCCTAGAGCCACCACTGCACCTGCCAAAGCGATCGCCAGCCCCGCCGGCCAGATCACGCGATAGTCACCGTCGCTGGACGCGATCAGCTTGCCCACCAAGGCCAGCGCCAGGGTACGACCGACGGCAAAAAAGAGATTGATGGCGCTGCTGAACTGGCCGACCCGGCCCGCCGGATAGAACTCAGTGACGAAGGACTTGAACGTCACTTCGGTGACGGCATCAGCGAACTGCCGGATTGCCACCGCCACCGCCAGCCCGGTCATTCCTGCGCTCTGCCAGCCCACCGCATACGCCGCCGCGCTGCCCAAAAAACCGGCCGCAAGGACGAGATTGCGACGTCGCCGGTCGGCGATCCCGCCGGCCAGCCACGCGAAAACGATGCCCAGCACGGCAATGGCGCCCATCATCTCGCCGTAATGCGCCTTCGGCAGCTCCAGCGTCGTGGTCGCAAACAGCACGAGGAATCCGGTGACCGCAATGCTGTGGAAGCCCCGCAGCAGATTGACGAGACCCATGCGCAGGATGCCGGGCTCGCGGTACAGCTCGACAAAGTAGCGGACCGGGCTGATCCAGGCCCGCGCGGATGCTGCGTCATCCCGCCGCTCGTCCAGAAAAAATGCCGGCAGCGCAACGCACAGCAGCATCACCGTCGCTCCCGCCCAATAGAGCGGTGCCCCAAAGTGCCGGCTCCCGTACTCCACTTCATGTGCCTGAACCGCCGCGAGGCCGACCCGGGGCACCAGGATCAGCGCCACGGTCGAGGCGATGATCAGCATCGCCGCCACGCGCGCACGATGCGGCGACGGCACCAATTCGGTGAGCAGGGGGTTGCTCGCGCTCCAGAGAAAGTCGTGGAAGAACTGATAGACGAGGACGAGCAGCACAACCTGGCTGAACTCCGACACCATCGGGAGGAGAAAGAGACATACCGCGACGATTGGAGCCGCTCCGATGAGGATAACGGCCCGCCGGCCCAGCGGCGTCCAGAGGCGATCGCTCCACATTCCCACGAAGGGCTGCACCAGAAACCCGAAAAGCGGGTTGGTTGCGAGCACCAACCCGATGACGAAGGCATCCGCCGTGAAATGCTTCAACGTCAGGGGCAAAAGCTGGTAGCTGATGTTTTCCACCACCGCGATGCCGAAGAGCAGCAACGCTAGGATCGCGGCGGTTCGCCAAGGCATTCGCACAACCGCGGGGGGAAACCGGTCCACTGCGGCACACTTCGGTCCTCCCAATCCCGTTGTCAACGCCCGGGCACGCGACTCGTTCCTCGCGCTTCCTGGCGAATGCCGAACAGTCTCCCGTCGGCATAGAATCCGCGCTACCCCAGACCCTCTTTTTCAAGCGCTCGCACTTCGTCACGCACCTGCCGGCCCGCCCTCGAGTACATCGACCTGCTCAATGCCACCATTGAACGCATGCTGGAACAGCAAAAAGTTCAGTGAACCGGCACCCATGCCAGTCCCGGAAGACACCTCCCCCCGGCCTGCTCTATTGCCACTGCACGTACGCGCAGATCATCGATCTCGCGGTGAAGGCCGGCGTGCCGCGGCGCCTGTACGACTCCGGGCGCTCGTTCGAGACCTTGGCGGACCTGCGCGAGATGTCTACGCGCCGCGATCCCGGCCTCGCCCGCCGTGCCCGCGACCCCGGGTTGAAGATCGCCGCCTGTTACCCGCGGGCGGTCACGTGGCTTTTCGCCTCCGCCGGAGCGTCCCTCGTCCGGCCGCCACCGAGGTGATCAACCTGCGCGACCTGGCCGAGTCCGCCGCGACGGAACGCCTGCGCAGCGCCGACGTTCAGCCCAACCTTCCGCCCGAAAAAGTCGCGGCAGTTGTAAGCCAATTAACCAAGAGCGGCCTTGCCCTGTGCGACCTGCTGCAGCAGGGAGAGTGCGGACTGTTCATGCGCAGCGCCATCGGCACCAGTTTCCAACGCCGTCGGGGATCGATTGGCTACTTCCGATCAGCGGCGACCTTCGCCTTCCTCTTTCCCTTCCTCTCCCTGGCGGGCTCCCTGCCCTCTTCCGCATTGGGCGGACGCGGATCTTTGTCGGAGACCTTGTAGGCGGTTGGAGGCAGGTGCAGGTGCTCCTCAAGCCTGCCCCGGTGAACTTCGATCAGGCTGAAGATGTCGTCCTTGTCATCGGTGTTCACCAAGGCGAGGTGTGCACCCTTGTTTACCCCTTGGCGCAGCACGGTATCCTCCACCGTGATCGTCTTGTGATGCCACTGCTGGTCGCCCCTCCCGGTGACAGCGAGCGTGGTCTTCATGCCGGCGAGGCCGACGTCGTAGCCGATGCCGCCAAGTCGAAATAGGCCGCTGCGGACGCTCCCGGTCCCGCCAGCGATGGCCGCGCCCGCGAAGCCAGTCTCCACGGGCGGAAAGCTAAGAGGTAAGGCCTGGGGTTTTCGACCGGAACCTCCAGGATTTTTTCGTCCTGTCTCGTTCTTTTCGGCCACCGGACTGTCTCCAGCATCGACGCCAGCGCGGCCGGTCACGCCGCCTCGGGGCGCACCGCCACGTACGGGTCCTCGCGCAGTTGCGTCGTGCGCCGGCCGGAGAGGAGCTGCCACCAGGCCCGCGCGTTGGCGATCACGACGATCGAGACCAACACGAGGAAAGTCGCCGTCACGATCGCGTCGACGCGGTTGTTGAAGAGCTGCGCGCTCCAGACCTTGAGTTCCGCGGGCGTGCCGCCGGTCGCGATCTTCGCCTGCAGGCCGCGCGCGATGTCCAGGAAACCGACCGGCGCCGGGCTGAAAATCTTCATCATCCCCGCCGAGAACGTCACCACCAGCAGCCAGCCGAGCGGCAGCAGCGTCACCCAGATGTACTTCGTCCGCCCCATCTTGATCAGCACGGTGGTGCCAAGCGCGAGCGCGACCACCGCCAGGAGCTGGTTGGCGATGCCGAAGATCGGCCAGAGGGAATTGATGCCGCCGAGCGGATCGACCACGCCCTGGTAGAGGAACCAGCCCCAGGCCGCGACGAAGAGCGTCGTCGCCAGAATGCCGCCGACCAGCGAACGCGTGTCGCGCAGGGGTTCGTACACCACGCCGAGCATGTCCTGCACGAGGAAGCGGCCCACACGCGTCCCGGCGTCGATCGTCGTGAGGATGAACAGCGCCTCGAACATGATCGCGAAGTGGTACCAGAGCGCGAGGGCCGCCTTGCTGCCGAGCACGCCGGCGAACATGTGCGCCATGCCCACCGCAAAGGTCGGCGCGCCACCCGTGCGCCCCACCATCGTCTTTTCGCCCACGCTGTCCGCCAGCGCCTGCATCTCCGCCGGCGTGACGGGGAAACCGAGCGCGGTCACCTTCGCCGTCACCGCCTCCGGCGTGCCGGTCATGTTGATCGCGAAATACTCGCCCGGGGTCATCGCGCAGGCCGCGATCAACGCCATGATGCCGACACACATCTCGGTGACCATCGCGCCGTAGCCGACCACGCGGATGTGCGACTCGCGCGCCAGCAGCTTCGGCGTCGTGCCCGACGAAACCAGCGAGTGGAAACCCGAGATGGCCGCGCAGGCGATGGTGATGAAGCAGAACGGGAAGACCGGCCCCGCGAACACCGGGCCGGTGCCGTCGATGAACTTCGTAATCGCCGGCATCTTGAGGTCGGGCGACAGCACGATCACGGCCACGCCCAGCGCCATCACCGTGCCGATCTTCATGAACGTGCTCAGGTAGTCGCGCGGCGCGAGCAGCAGCCAGACCGGCAGCACCGAGGCGAGGAAACCGTATCCCATGATCCACCACGCCAGCGACGTGCCCTTGAGCGTGAGCGTCTGTTCCAACTGCGTGCCGTGCAGGAACTGCCCCGCCCAGACCGACGCCAGCAACGCCACCACGCCAAAGCCGCTGATCCAGGCCAGCGCCTTGCCGCTGTGGCCGGTGGCCTTCATCGCGACACCCATGATGATGGCGATGGGCATCGTCATCGCGATGGTGAACAGGCCCCACGGGCTCTCCGCGAGCGCCTTCACCACCACCAGCGCGAGCACCGCCAGCAGGATGACCATGATCGCAACCACGCTGATCAACGCGACGGTGCCGGCGAACGGCCCCACCTCGTCGCGCACCATCTGGCCGAGCGACTTGCCGCGGCGGCGCGTCGAACAGAAGAGCACCACCGAATCGTGCACCGCCCCGCCGAGCGTCGCACCGATCAACATCCAGAGCATGCCGGGGAGGTAACCAAACTGCGCCGCGAGCACCGGGCCGACCAGCGGACCCGGCCCCGCAATCGCCGCGAAGTGGTGGCCGAACACCACCCACTTGTTCGTCTTCACAAAGTCACGGCCATCCCCGTGCACCTCCGCCGGCGTCGCCCGCAGATCGTCCAGCGTGAGCACCTTCGCCATCAGCCACGCCGAGTGGAACCGGTAGGAGATCGCGAACACGCACAGCGACGCCACCACCATCCACAGGGCGTTGACATGCTCCCCGCGCGACCAGGCGAGCACGCCGACCGACACGGCGCCGAGCAGCGCGACGGCGCTCCAGCCGATCAGGCGCAGCGGTTTCCAGGGGGAGTTTGGGGCAGACGCGGCAGTGGTCATGGGGAAGAAAACGAAGCGGCGACCTTGGGCACCGTGCCGCCGCGGGGCAAGCGCGGGAACAGGGGAGGGAGCGCGGGCATAGTCGCAGACTTGCCCGGCCGAGCGGACGATCGCCGGCGGCGATACGTCCGCGCCCCGGACATGCCGGTGGCCACCTGCACCACCAGCCGTCCCGCGCCTTGCCCCCGCCGTTTCCGCCATCGAAAATCCTGACCCCGTCCGATACAAACGCACTCTTTCCCCCCGTGACCACCTGGCTCCTGCTCGCCGTCTCCCTCCTCACCCTCGCCGCCGTGCTGTGGTTGTTGTTTCGCCGGCCCGACCGTCCCGCAACGGATGACCTCGCCGCGCGGCTCGACGCTGTCCTCGCCGAAACCCGCCGCCTCGAGTCCGCCCTGCGCGAGGAACTCGCCCGCGGTTCCTCCACGCTCCGCGACGAGGTCGGTTCCCGCCTCGACCGCGGCTTCGCCGCCACCCTCGAGCGCCACGACGCCGCCCGCCGCGAGGCCGACGCCCAGATCGCCGCCGTCCGCGCCACCGTCGAACAAAACCTCAAGGACACCCGCGCCGAGGTGCGCGCCCAGCTCGCGGAGTTTCAAACCGCCGTGCGCGAGGCGGCCGCCGCCACCGAGAGCGCCCTCGCCCGCCACCGCAGCGAAGCCGCCGAGGCGGCCCAGGCCCTCCGCACCGATCTGCGGGATCGGTTCGCCGCCTTCGCCCAGGCCGTCGACAAGGCGCTCGCCGACGCCCGCGCCGGCCAGGGCGGCCAGCTCACCGACTTTTCCCAACGCCTTGCCCAGCTCCAGGCCGCCGTCAACGAGCAGCTCGACCGCACGCGCCAGACCCTCGACGCCCGCCTCGGCGAACTCGCGACCCAAAACGCGGCCAAGCTCGAGGAGATGCGCCAGACCGTCGACCAGCGCCTCCAGGCCACCCTCGAACAGCGCCTCGGCGAATCGTTCAAGCTCGTCGGCGACAACCTCGAGCGCGTGCTGCGGGGCCTCGGCGAAATGCAGCAGATGGCCGCCAGCGTGGGCGACCTGAAGCGCGTCCTCACCAACGTGAAGTCCCGCGGCACCTGGGGCGAGGTCCAGCTCGCCGCCCTGCTGGAAAACGTGCTCACCGCCGGGCAGTACGCCGCCAACGTCGCACCCGTGCCCGGCTCCGCCGAACGCGTTGAGTTCGCCGTGCGCCTCCCCGGCCGCGAGCCCGGCGCCGCCCCCGTCTGGCTGCCGATCGACGCCAAGTTCCCGGTCGAGGACTACGAGCGCCTCGTCGCCGCCGCCGAGCGGGCCGACGCCGGGGAGGTCGCCACCGCCGCCAAGGCCCTCGCCGGCCGCGTGTACGATCAGGCCCGCACCATCGCCACCAAGTACGTGTCCCCGCCCCACACCACCGACTTTGGTATCCTGTTTCTTCCGACGGAAGGACTCTACGCCGAGGTCCTCCGCCAGCCGGGCCTCGCCGATTCGATCCAGCGCGACCACCGTGTCGTCGTAGCCGGCCCCACCACGCTCTCCGCCCTGCTCAACAGCCTGCAGATGGGCTTCCGCACCCTCGCCATCGAGCAGCGCGCCGGCGAGGTCTGGCGCGTGCTCGGCGCGGTCAAGACCGAGTTCGGCAAGTTCGGCGAGACCCTCGACCGCGTGCAGAAGAAACTCGAATCCGCCACCAAGGAAATCGAGCAGTCCGGCGTCCGCTCCCGCGCCATCGAACGCAAGCTGCGCGGCGTCGAGGCCCTCCCGGCCGCCGAGGCCGCCCACCTGCTCCCCGATGCCCCCGCCCCCGTCGCAGAGGAGAACGGCGCCAGCGACCGCGTCTGACGCCCGCTTCCCCCGCATGAACTCGTTCGCCCGATCCGCCACGTAGCTGCGCTTGAGCGCAGCGACAGCGTGGCCCCGTTCGTTCGATCCCTCACGTTGTCGCTGCGCTCCCACGCGGCTGCCCTGCTCCCACCTGCCTGCCTCTGTCATGAAGACTCGCCTGCGCTGCACCGTTGTTACCCTCACTCTCCTCGCCGCTCTGCCCTTCGCCGGCGTCTCCGCCGGCCGCGCCGCGGAGGGCGCCGAGCTTTTCCGCGATGAATTCCGCGGCCGCCTCGCGCCCGGCTGGTCCTGGATCCGCGAGGATCCCGCCCACTGGCGCGCCGGCGAGCGCGGCCTCGAGGTGCTCGTCCAGCCCGGCAACCTCTGGGGCCGCGCCAATAACGCGAAAAACGTCCTCGTGCGCCCGGCCCCCGACCCCGCCGGCGGCCCGCTCGAGATCCACGCCCGGGTGCAACACGAGCCCACCGGCCAGTGGGAGCAGGTGAACCTCGTGTGGTTCCACGACGAGAGCCACATGATCAAGCTCGGTCAGGAGCTCGTCAGCGGGAAACTCTGCGTCGTCATGGGTCGCGAGGAGGGCGACCGCACCCGCACCATCGCCCTCGTCCCACTCGACGCCCACGCCGTCGAGCTGCGCCTGCTAGTCACCGCCGCTCGGATACACGGCCAATACCGCACCGCCACTCGCCCGGAGTGGCGCGAAGCCGGCGACTGCGAACCGATCGCCCGACCGCCCTCCCCGCCGCACGTCAGCCTCCAGTTCTACCAGGGTCCCGCCGGCGCCGGCCGCTGGGCGCGCGTCGAACATCTCGCGATCCGTCGCCTCGCCGCCCCGCCCGTTCGCCTCGAGGAGGCCCGCGCCGCGAGCGGCGCGTGGCGGGCCGGCGAACCGTCCCCCGTCTTCCTCGCCCTCCCGGCCCCCGCCGCGCCCGCCTTCCGCCTCGAACTCGCCGGCCTCGCGCCCGAGCCGCCGGACGGCAAGGCCGATGCCGACCTCGGCGGCTTCGTCCAGCGCGACGGCACCTACGGCTGGACCTGGGATCGCCGCACGCTCGCGACCGCCCGCCCGCTCTTCGCCGGCGTCGTGGCCCGCGCTCCCGCCGCCGGTGCGCTGCCCCTGCCGCTGCGGGTCGCCGCGGTGAACACACTCGCGGTCGAGCTCGACGCCCTCGCACGCCTCGACGTCGACCGCGGCCAGCACACGTTTGCGCTGCATCTGGTTGTGAGCGATCGCGATCGGCCCGACGCGGAGCCACGCCAGCGCGTGCGCGTGGCGTTTGACTGGCAGGGCAAGGATGCCACCGGCGGCGACCTCGACGACGGGGAGCGCCGCTATGTCGTTGCCGCGAACGCCGCCTCCACCGCGCCCGGCGCGGCCGGGCTCGACTACCGCCTCGCCGGCTTCCGGGGTGCGCCGCCGCGCGTGAACCTGAAGGTGTTGCTCGCCGACGCCGCCCGCCGCCTCGCCCTCGATTCCGCCCGCCTGCAGCTCTGGGAGATCGCGCTCGGCACCGAATGCGCCAACGGTTCAAGAGGCCGCGTCCACGTGCGCCGCTTCGACCTGTTCGTCGACGGCCGCCGGGTGGCGACGACCGGCGGGCCTTGAGCCGGCCGCTCCGCGGCCAAGCCCCGGCGGCACCATCGCCGGAACCCAAGCCGAAGGCTCAATGCCATTCCACGGCTCCGGAGAGCCGGATCATGAAAGCCGGTACCGGCTGGGAGCAGAGCTACCGCGCGAGCGGTTTCAGCAGGGCAAACTTTCCGCTCGCGGCGGGGGCGACGAATTTGCGGCGGAAGGCGTTCACCCGCGCGCCGTCGCCCAGCAGCGCACCTAGCGCTGTCTCGACCGCGCGGTGATCGGCGTGGTGGTCCGCCACGTAATGAAAGTCCCACCGCGTCGCACCGGTTTGCACCAGCGAATAGTGCCAGCAGGCGAAGTCCGCCGGCAGGGCCGCGTCGATGTCGGTCGGCGACACCAGCGAACCGTTGGAGCGGAAGTGGAGATTGCCCTCGCGGCCGAGCAGCCGGAAGCCGGTCGGGAATCGCTGCACGATGTCGCCGGTGTGGTAGCGCAGCAGCGGCATCGCCTCACGGTCTCGGGTCGTGACGTAGATCTGAAAGACCTCCGGCAATTCCGGCCGCCACGGCACGAGTTCGATGAAGGCGTTGGCGTCGATCACCTGTGAGTTGTCGCGGAAGGCCTCGCCCACGAACAGGTAGCCCGCCTCGGTCGAGCCGTAGAGGTCGACCTGTGCGGCGGGGAACACCTCCGCGATTCGCCGGCCGTGCTGCACACTGGCCTTGCCGTAGGTGAGGATGACCGCCTTCAGGCTGGGTACCCGCACGCCGCGCCGCTGTGCTGCGCGCGCCAGCAGAGCGAGATACACGGGCTCGCCTTCCAGCACCTCGGGCTTGGTGGCCTGCAGCTCCAGCACGATCCGATCCCATTCGCCCTCCGGAAACGCGAACGGATCACTCGAGAGATTCAGGTACACCGTGCCGTCGAAATACCGGTGCGGAAACGGGTGATCCTCGTAGGGACAGAGGTTGCTCGAGCAGCCGACCGGTGCGAGGACGCACTTGCGATAGGGGCGCCCGACGAATTCACGCAGGTGCACCGAGGCCCGGTACGCGCGGGCGGTTTGCGCGTTCCACCACCCCTCCTCCATGATCACGGTCATCGGCGACTGGGTCGTGCCGCCGGTACTCTCGTACTCATATCGCCTGGTCTGAAATCCCCGCTCGATCTCGCCGTAGTCCGCAAAAAACGCCTGGTGGCCGCGCTCGACGATTTCGCGCTTCGAGAGCGCGGGAATCTCCCGGTAGCAGCTCCACTCCAACGGCTCCGGGTGCAGCGGAAAGCGCCGTCCGTACAACGGGCTGCGCGCGTAAATCCGCCGCACCTCCCGCTCCAGCAGCGCCGGCACATGCCCGTTCGTGGCGGTCCCGAGGGACTCGGGTGGGTTGGCAAAGACGGGCGCGTGCATCGGCGGAAGGATGCGGCAGGAAACCGCCGCACCCCGCCTTGTCAAACGCGGCGCCGCCGCTACTCCGCCCCCCGCCGGCGGTGCGCCTCGTACAACAGCAGCGCGTTTAACACCAGGGCGTGCGTGATGCCGCCCGTGCGCACCAGCTCCAGCGCGGTCGCGATCGGCAGGGTTTCCACGTGAATCTCCTCGTCGGCATCCCACTCGAGGTCGTGGACGCGCTCCGCCGCCTCGACCAGCACGTAGTGGCAGCGGTTGGCCTGGATCGCGGGATTGGGATGCACCGAACCGAGGAGGCGGGCCCGCACGCCGGAGAAACCGGTCTCTTCCCGCAATTCGCGCAATCCCGCGGCCACCGGATCCTCGCCCAACTCCATCACGCCGCCGGGAATCTCCAGCGAAAAGGCATCGATCCCGAACCGGAATTGCCGGACCAGCACGACCCGTTGGTCCGGGGTGACCGCGACCACATTCACCCAGTCCGGCGACTCCACGACCACGAACTCGCGCTCCGACCCGCGCACCGGGTGCCGGTACCGCACGCCGTGGATGTCGAAGATGCGCGTGCGGAGGCGCAGCTCGTGGCCGAGCCGCTGCCAGCGCGACGGGGCGGGCGGGGGCGAATCCGGGATCTGACTCATGGAGGAGGCGGCGCGGAGGGAAAAAAAAGCCTCCCGGATCTAGGCCCGGGAGGCAGGGGAAAAATCAGGCGCGGGCGCGGGGGATTACTTCTTGGCCGGCACCTTCAGCTTCTGGCCGATCGCCAGCTTGTTCCAGTTCACGCCCGGGTTGACCGCCTGCAGTTCCTGAATCGTCACGCCCAGGGCGCGGGCAATCTTGGTGCCGCCGTCGCCCGCTTTCACCACGTATTCGCCCGGACCCGCCACCACCGGACCGCCGCCCTTCTTGCCCTTGTCCGGAGCCGCCGCCACCACCGGCTTCTTCACGGCATCCTCGAGCTTGGTAATCGAGGTCTGAAATTCACCCAACTTGCCTCCCACCGCATTGAACGCCTCCTGCGTCGACCGGGTCAGATCGCGCACGTCCTTCGCCGCCTTCTCCGCCGCCGCCGCCGCGCTGCTGACCTGCGACTCCATCGCATCGATCTTCTCGATTTTCGGCTGGTGATCCGCGACGGCCCGGTTGGCCTTCGACGCCTGCGCCAGGGCGATGCCACCGAGCACCACGCCGACCAGGCCGACGAGGATCGCCCCGATGGGGAGCATGTTGTTGTTTTCGCGAGAAATCGTATCCATGGAAGGAGGAGGGAGAAATCGCAGGACAATCCCAAAGCCCAGTCGACGCAAGCAGAGATTGTTCACCGCGCCGGGCGGGCGACCCACTCCCACATCAACACCGCCGCCGCGACCGACACGTTCAGCGACTCCACCCGGCCGGTGCCGGGAATTGTGACGAGGCGGGTGCAGGCTTCCGCCAACTCCGGTGCCAGCCCGGATTCCTCACTGCCCACCGCGAGCGCGATCGGCCGCAACGGGGACGCTCGGGACCGAACCGCATCGGACCGCCCTCCACGGGTCGCCGCGCCCACCACCTCGTAACCGGCGGAAACCAGTTCGCGCGCACAACCCGCGAGATCCGGCGCCAGCCAGACGGTGACCTGCTCCAGGCCGCCCTCCGCCACCCGGTACGCCGCGTCCGTCGGCCGGGCCGAACCCGCGTCCGCCGCGAGCACCAACTGCCCGACTCCAAAATGGGCCGCCGAGCGGGCGATGGCCCCCAGGTTGTGGGCATTGCCGATGTGGTCCAGCAACAGCACGGCCTCCCGCGCGGCCGCCCACTTTCGCACCACGTCCGGCGTGACCGGCGGGAGCCGCGGCGCCGCGACCACGGCCACGATGCCGCCGTGGTGCACCGAGCCGGCGATCCTCTCCAAGTCGATCGGCTCGACCTGGCGGTAGATGCGTTTCGCCTGGGCAAGGACTTTGCAGATGACGCCGATTCGCCGCCCGGTCTCGCGGTCGAAATACAGCCGCTGGATCGAGGCGGGATCGCGGGCGAACCGCGCCCGCACCGCCGCCAGCCCGCACAGCTTCAATTCGTCGCGCGCCGACGCGCCGCGCCCGGCCCCGGCGGCCGGCGCCGGCGCTTCCACCTGAGTTCCACGGGAAACAGCCATGCCGCACGCTGATTCAGCCCCCGGCCCGACACCAAACAAAAGCGCCGGAACGGGCGCCGAATCCGCGTTCCGGACGCGCCCGTGGGCAAAGACCCGCGGGCTCAGCCGACCGCCAGGCGGCGCTACGCCGCGCGTCGCAGGATCTCCTCGACCCGGGTGGGCGTAAGGTCGCCGCGCTCGCCGAGCCGGACCATCCCGCGTGCCTGCAGGCGGCGGGCGACTTCCGCGGCGGTGTCGACCGCCACACCGTAATCGGACAGGCGGGTCTTGATCCCGATCGACTCGTAGAACGCGCGCGTCTTCGCGATCGCGGCATCGATCCGGGCGTCCTCGCTGCCGTCGCGGATACCCCAGACGCGCTCGCCGTACTGGAGCAGTTTCGCGCGTTTGGATTCGCGCTGCACCTGGAGCAGGCTCGGCAGCACGATGGCCAGGGTGCGGGCGTGGTCGATGTCGTGCAGGGCGGTGAGTTCGTGCCCGATCATGTGGGTCGCCCAATCCTGTGGCACGCCGGTGCCGATGGCGCCGTTGAGCGCCCAGGTGGCGGCCCAGACCAGGTTGGCGCGCGCCGCATAGTCGGCGGGTTGCGCGAGGGTTTTCGGCCCCTCGTCGATCAGGACGCGCAGAATGGCCTCGGCAAAACGGTCCTGCACGGCGGCGCCGACCGGATAGGTCAGGTACTGCTCCATCACATGGCAGAAGGCGTCGCCGATCCCGTTGGCGACCTGGCGCTCCGGCAGCGAGAAGGTCGTTTCCGGGTCGAGGATGGAGAACCGCGGGAAGACCAGCGGGTGGATGAAGGCGAGCTTCTGCTTGATCGCGCGACGGCTGATCACGGCGGCGGCGTTGGCCTCGGAGCCCGTGGCGGGCAGCGTGAGGACCGCGCCGATCGGCAGGGCCGACTGCAGGTGGGCGGCGCGCGTGGTCAGGATCTCCCACGGATCGCCCGCGTAATTCACCGCGGCCGCGACAAATTTGGCGCCGTCGAGGACCGAACCGCCGCCGACCGCGAGCACCCAGTCGAGGCGCTCGCGCCGGATGAGCTCCACCGCGCGCATCAGCGTGTCGAAATCCGGGTTCGCCTCGACTCCCCAGCACTCGTGCACGACGCGCGGGCCGAGGGCGCGTGTCACCTGGTCGTGGACGCCGTTGCGCCGGATGCTGCCGCCGCCGGCGAGCAGGAGCACGCGGGCCGCCGCGGGCAGCTCGTCGTGGATCGCCGCGATCTGGCCGCGGCCGAAGTGGAGGCGGGTCGGATTGTGGTAGGTGAAATTTTCCATGGCCGCCGAGTTTGCACAGGAAGGCGCGGCGGGCAAGGGGCGCGGGCGGGAGCGCGGGTGTATCGCCGCCGGTGATCGTCCGCCTGGGTTTGGAGGGTCGCCCGCGGAGTTGCGGGCGAGGCTGCGCCTACGCCCGCGCTCCCATTGACTCGTGCCGCGGGCGATTCCACGGTGGCGGGATGATTTCCGATCGCCCCTTCCCGGGGTGGCGCACCGGCGCCGTCCTGCTGTTCGCCCTCGCCGCCCTGCTGCCCCCGGCGTTCGCCGCCGCCGCGAATCGTCCTAATGTGATCCTGTTCATCGCCGATGATGTGAGCTGGAACGACCTCGGCTGCACGGGCAACCCCTACGCGCGCACGCCGCACCTCGATCGGCTCGCGGCGCAGGGACGCCGCTTCGATGCCGCCTTCCTCACCGCCAGCAGTTGCAGCCCGAGCCGCAGCAGCATCATCACCGGCCGCTACCCGCACAACAACGGCAAGGCCTCGGAGCTGCACCAGCCGATCTCCGCGCACCTGCCCTGGTTTCCGCGGCTGCTGCGCGAGGCCGGTTACCACACCGCCCTGAGCGGCAAGAATCATATGAGTTCGGACACCCCGGCCGCGGGCGAGTCCCCGCAGCCGAAGGCGTTTGATCACCTCGATGCCGGCAAGGCTCCGGGCAACAGCGGCGGCCACGCCAACTGGGTGCAGGTCGTGCGCGACCGGCCGAAGGACCGGCCGTTCTTCTTCTGGTTCGCCGCGCTCGACGCACACCGCGGCTGGGACGGTGACGACGAGTGGCGCCCCGAATACGGGCCGAAACACGACCCCGCACGGGTCCGCGTGCCGCCCTTCCTCCGCGACGACGCCGCGACGCGCGCCGACCTCGCCTCCTACTACAACGAGATTACCCGCTTCGATTATTTCGTCGGGCGGGTGGTGGCGGAACTCGACCGCCAGGGCGCGCTGGCCAACACGCTCCTCCTGGTGCTGGCCGACAACGGCCGGGCCTTTCCGCGCGCGAAAACGCGTCTGCACGACTCCGGCATGAAGACCTACTTCCTCGCGCACTGGCCCGCCGGCCTCGCGCGCCCCGGCCAGCCCGCCGCCGGCCTGGTGAGCGTGATCGACATCGCACCGACCGTGCTTGAGGTGGCGGGCCTGCCAGCCGCGCCGACGATGCAGGGGGTGAGTTTCCTGCCGATGCTGAAGGATCCCGGCGCCGTGGTGCGCCGCCACGCCTTCTCCGAGCACAACTGGCACGACTACGAGGCCCACGGCCGCGCCGTGCGCTCCGAGGGCTATCTCTATCTCCTCAATCATCGCCCGGCGCTGCCCTGGCAGGGACCCGCCGACTCGGTGCGTTCGCCTTCCTACCGGGCGCTGCGAACCGCCCGCGACGCCGACCAGCTCACGCCGGCGCAGCAGGACGTGTTTCTCGCGCCGCGCCCCTCGGAGGAGTTGTACCATCTCGCTTCCGATCCTGACCAATTGAAGAACCTCGCCGCCGACCCGCAGCACCGCGCCATCAAGGTCCGCCTCGCCAAGGTGCTCGCCGACTGGACGGCCGAGACCGGCGACACCGTGCCGGCGCGGATTTCCGCCGACACCTTCGATCGCGAGACCGGCGCCGCCCTGCCGGCACCCGGCGGCAAAGCGGCCAAAGGCAAACCGGCGAAGCAGGCGACGCGCGGTACACCGCCCGGGGCGGAGCGGAACGCCGACCGGATCAACGCGCCGGGCCCGCGGTAGTCCGGCAGGCCGCTGACCGCCCGGTGCTGAGGCGGCCCGCCTGCGATCGCCGGCACTGTGGCGGTCCGCCCCGACACCGCCCGGGCGGTTTCGCGCCATCGTCCCGGCCTTGGCGGCGGGTTGATCGTGCGCCGCAACTTCTCCAATCCAATGTGGAATTACTCATGGCGATGGCGGCGCGATCTGCTATCCTCGCCTCACCCGGGCGCCCGAAGGACTGGACGTCGGCGGAAGAAGACCCCACCTCTCCCTCCGCTGCACGTTCCGGGCAACGGGCGCAATGAGCCCTGCCGGTCCCCTCTCACTTCCCCCCAACCTTTGCCCCCGGCATGCCGCCCCCGCCGCCCAACGATCCCACCGCCCCGCCGCTCGACCGGCACCGCTGGTTCGCCGAAGAGATTTACGCTCACGAACCGCAGTTGAAGTCCTTCTTGCGTGGCACGTTTCCGTCGATCCGCGATGTCGACGACGTCGTGCAGGAGTCCTACCTGCGCCTCTGGCGCCGGCACCTGGCGTCACCACTGCGCTCGGCGCGCACGTTTCTTTACACCATTGCCCGCCACCTCGCGATCGACACGCTGCGCCATCATCACCGCAGTCCGTTCATCGACGTAGCAGATTCCACCCGGCTGGCCGTGTTAGAAGACAGGCCGGATGCTGCCGAAGCCGCCTGCACCAGCGACGAACTCGCACTCCTGGTTGAGGCGATCGAGGCTCTTCCGCCCCGCTGCCGTGAAATCGTCATCCTGCGCAAACTCCGCGGCCTCTCCCAAAAGGAGATCGCCCGACGCCTGGGTATCACCGAGCGGACCGTGGAGGTACAGGGAACCAAGGGACTCGACCGCTGCGAACGTTTCCTCCGCGCCCGCGGCCTGAGCCGGCACCAGCCATGACCCCTGCCCGCTCTCCTGCCGCCGCCAGCATCGACCAGACTGCCGCCCGTTGGGTCATGCGCCGCGACGCCGGATTGACCCCGGCCGAGGACGCGGAGCTGCGACATTGGCTGGCCGCCGAGCCCCGCCATGCCGAGGCCTTTGCGCGCAAGCTGGCCGCCTGGAGCACGCTCGATCGCCCCCACCGCCATGGCCAGGCCTCCGAGATTCTCGCCCGCCTTGCCGCGCGGGCCAGCCACCGGCAAAGGCGCCGTCAACTGATCATCGGGGCCGCCGCCGCCGTCCTCTTTGGCGCCGCCTCCTGGACCTACCTCTCGTTTGACCGCGCCTCCGACGCCTCGGTCGGTCGCGGAGTGGTGCTCCGACCGGACATCCAGCGCCTGCCGGACGGCAGCGTCGTCGATCTGCGGCCGGGGGCCCGCGTTGAAGTCGATTACGCGGGCAATTTCCGGCGCGTCCACCTGCTCGCGGGCACCGCCTATTTTGCCGTGGCCCGCGACCCTTCCCGGCCCTTCGTCGTGTGCGCCGGCGGGGTCGAATTCCGCGCCCTGGGCACTCGCTTCGCCGTCGATCTCAGCGCAGCCCGGGTCGACCTGCTCGTCACCGAGGGACGGGTGGCCGTGGAAACCGCGTCGTCCCTCATCGCCACGGCACCTTCGGCCCACCCCCTCGCCTCCGCCGGTTCATCCACGCCCCCCGCTCCCGGGGCAATCGCGACCCTGGCCACCGTCGATTCCGGACATTGCCTGGCCGTTTCCCCGGCCACCCTGGCCGCCACTCCCACGCTTGAGCCGGAGCCGGTGTCTGCTCCCGAGATCGACGCGCGCCTCGCCTGGCGGGCGCCTCGCCTCGAGTTTTCCGAGCTTCCGCTCGCCGCCGCCATCGACCTGCTCAACCGGCACAATCCCGTGCCGCTGCGCCTCGCCGATCCCTCCCTCGCCGGGCTGCGCGTCAGCGGCATCATCCGTGCCGACAACCCCGACGGCTTTCTCCGCCTAATCGCCTCTTCCTTCGACCTCGAGGGTCAACCGAAGGCGGGCGCGATTGCGATTCGCCGCCGGCGCCCCTGAACCGATTTTCCCGTAGCAGGTTTGCCGGCCTCCGGCGTGTGTAGCGGTATGGCCCGCCCCCTTGCCCCGACCCGCGCCGGACGATTCGCGTCCTGGCGCGCCTTTCTGGTCACGGCCTTCTGCTGGGCTTGCGCCCCCACCGGGGCGCTCGGCGCCGCCGCGCCGGCGCGGATCGCCTTTGACCTGCCGGCCGACTCGGCGGAACGCTCCCTCCGCGCCTTCTCCCGCCAGTCCGGCATCGAGGTCGTCTTCGCCTCCCGGATCACGCGCGGCGTCCGCACCAATCGCGTGCAAGGCGACCTGCCGCCACAAGCCGCCCTCGAGGCCCTCCTCGCCGGCACCGGCCTCGTGGCGGTCTCTGACCCTTCGGGCGCGTATTCCGTCCGGCCGGCCCGCCCCCGCGCCCTCGGATCCTCTCTCAAAAAAAAACGACCCTGAACCACCGACCACCCCCATGAACCGTCCCCGCCTGCTCTCCCGCCTCACCGCCGGCCTCGCCCTCGCCCTCGCCCCCGCCGCACCCGCCCAGGTCGCCCCCGCAGCCTCCACACCCTCCCCCGGCGCCGCGGCCGCGGCTGCCACCGCGCGCCAGGACATTCCGATCGAACTCTCCCCCTTCGTCGTCAGCGAGGAGTCGGATGACGGCTGGGTCGCCACCAGCACGCTCGCCGGCAGCCGGCTGAACACCCCGCTGCGCGACACCGGCGCCTCCATCGGCGTGCTCACCGCCGAGTTCCTCAAGGACCTCGCCGCCATCGATCTCGAGGACGCCGTCGGCTACGCGGTCAACATTCACATGGACACCAACGAGGGCACCAACGTGAACGACAACTGGTCCATGTTCAATTACGACGCCTCCCGCGTGCGTATCCGCGGAGTGGAGGCCACCGTCACCCGCAACTACTTCCGCTGGGGCCTGCAATCCGACAACTACAACGCCGACCGCATCGAGGAAAACCGCGGGCCCAACTCGATCCTCTTCGGCATCGGCTCCGCCGGCGGCGTGGTCAACACCCTCACCAAGCGCGCCAACCCGTCCCGCAACTTCCGCAGCGGCTCCGTCATGATCGGCAGCTACGGCAGCCGCCGCGGCACGCTCGACGTCAACCAGCGCGTCCTCGCCGGCCGCCTCGCCGTGCGGGTCAACGCCGTCGCCAGCGAGCAGGGCAACTTTCGCCACCACGCCTTCAACGACACGCAACGCCTCCACCTCGCCGCCACCTGGCAGGTGCGCGCCAACACCCAGCTCCGCACCGACTACGAGGTCGGCGAAATCCAAAGCGTCGGCTTCCGCCCCGCCCCGCCGTTCAACGGCATCGGCAACTGGGTCAGCGCCGGCTCGCGCGTCCTCCCCGCCACCCTCACCGGCGCCGCCGCCACCGCCGCCGGCGTCACCCAGTACGCCGCCAACGCCCGCCGGCTCACCTTCCTCGAGAACCTCGGCACCGTCTACAACTACCAGGGCCTCAACCGCGCCACCGGCAACACCGACGTCATCCTCGATCCCACCGTGTCCGACTACTCCGTGAATCCGGCCGGGCCCTACAACCGGCGCGACGCCAACTTCCAGGCGCTCTCTGTCTTCCTCGAGCACCGCTTCGGCCGCCACACCTTCGCCGAGTTCTCCCACAACCTCCAGTTCGTCAACCGTGAGACCTTCGTCGCCGGCCAGGGCCGCGCCGAAAACGCCACCCTCTTCGCCGACCCGCACCAGTTCCTCCCCGACGGCCGCCCCAATCCTTACGCGGGCGCGCTCTTCTTCGAGGGCGGCCGCTGGAACACCTCCACCCAGCGCCAGAAATCCCACAACACCCGCCTCATGCTTTCGCACGAGCGCGACTTCGGCCGCTGGGGCCACTACCGCCTCGCCGCGATGGGCGAACATGAGTGGCGCAAGGACATCAACCGCAACTGGGTCGAGGTCTGGGAAGGCCGGCCGTTCAACAGCTCCCCCGAAAACGACGCCAACCAGGTCTGGCGCCGCTTCTACGTCACCCGCGGCGACTGGCACACCTATCACTCCGGCTCCGGCCCCCGGGCCGGCCTCCTCACCAACGTCCCCGATCCCACCACGCCGGGCCGCACCCTCAACTCCACCTGGGTGCCCTTCAACCAGGGCGGCCAGCGCAACCCCGTCGACCATCAGAACACCGTCCTCCTCGGCGGCCACGCCCGCTACTTCGGCGGCCGCGCCATCCTCGGCTTCGGGCTCCGCCGCGACGAACTCGATCTCCGCATCGACCAGGCCGTGCGCGACCCCGCCACCAACCAGTGGACCACCGACCACTCCAGCGTCCGCCGCCAGCATGAAAGCTACGCCGGCACCACCAAGACTCTCGGCGTCGTCACCCACCCGACGCGAATCCTCTCCCTGTTCTACAATTTCTCCAACAGCATCAACGTCCCCAACTCCAGCCATCGCATCCTGCCCGACGGCCGCACCCCGCCCAACTCCGAGGCCCGGGGGGAAGACTTCGGCGTCCGTTTCTCCTTCTTCGACGGCCGCCTCTCCGCCCGGATCAACCGCTACACCGTCGATATGATCGGCGCCACCGGCGGCGGCTTCGGCGGCTCGCTCGACAACCCCACCAACCTCAACAACCGCATCCTCACCGCCCTCGAAAACAACGGCCTCATCACTGCCGCGGAAGCCGACGCCCGCACCTTCACCACCAACGAGGCCACCATTGACCGCAAACTCGAGGGTTACGAACTCAACCTCACCGGCGCCGTCACCAAGCACTGGCGGCTCTCCCTCAACTACGCCTACAGCGACGGTTACGACGCCAACATCGGCCCCGAGGTGAAGGCGTGGGCCGCCACCGCCCTGCCCTGGTACCGGCAGTACGCCAACGTCATGACCGGCGTCGTCGGCACCGACGGCCAGCTCATGAACATCGGCCAGCTCGTCACCCAGTGGGAGGCCGACGTCCAGCGCCTGCGCTGGGTGCGCGAGGGGGATCTCATCCTCGGCAACCGCCAGCACAAGGGCAGCGTGTTCACCCGCTACAGCCTCGACCGCGGCCCGCTCAAGGGCCTCGCCTTCGGCGGCGGCTACCGCTACCAGAGCGGCGCGCCGACCGGCTTCGATCGCAACAACCGCCTGATCTACAGCAAATCACAGGGCGAGGCCGATGCCTTCGTGAACTACCGCCTGCGCCACTCGCTCGGCTTCCTCAAGAGCGGCCTCAACCTCCAGCTCAACATCAAGAACCTCCTCGACGAACGCGACCCGCGCATCACCACCTATCGCGATGACGGCATCCGCCCCGGCCGCGCCCTCATCGTCGCCCCCCGCTCCTGGCGCCTCAGCGCCAATTTCGACTTCTGAGCCGATCCGCGTAGCCACGGGCGTGAGCGAGTGGTCCCTCCCTTCGCTTCTGGTAGCCACGAGCGGAAGCGAGTGGTGTTTTCGACCACTCGCTCCCGCTCGTGGCCACATCCCGCTCGTGGCCACGCCGACCCAGTGGAAGCAAGTTCCGTGGCACCGGACCCATCGCCAATCATGACAACCCGCTGGAATCCTGCCTTGACCCTCGCGCTGGCCGCCGTCGCGGCGACCGCCACCTTCGCCGCCCCCGCCTGGACCCCGCCCCCCGGCTTCACCGCCACCCGCGGCGGCGAAGGCGGGCGTATCCTCGAAGTCACCACGCTGGCCGCGGCCGGTCCCGGCTCGCTCGCCGTCGCCCTGGCCGTCGAGGGCCCGCGCACGATCGTGTTCAAAGTCGGCGGCGTGATCGACCTCGCCGGCGCGACGCTGCGCCTCCGCTCGCCGCAGGTCACGATCGCCGGCGAAACCGCCCCCAGCCCCGGCATCACCCTGATCCGCGGCGGGGTCGGCATCACCACCCACGATGTCATCGTGCGTCACCTCCGCATCCGCCCCGGCGAGGCCGGCCGCGCGAAGAAAAGCGGCTGGGACATCGACGGCCTCGCCACCAGCGGCGGCGCACACGACGTCATCATCGACCATTGCTCGATCAGTTGGGCCACCGATGAGAACCTCAGCGCCAGCGGCGAACGCTTCGGCGGCGCCACCCCGGACGATTGGCGGAAGAGCACTTCGCACCGGATCACGTTTCACCGCTGCCTCGTCGCCGAGGGTCTGCGCAACTCGACCCACTCCAAGGGCACGGGCCACTCCATGGGTTCGCTGATCCACGACAACGCCACCGGCATCGCTGTCATCGGCAATCTCTACATCAGCAACAACGCCCGCAACCCGCTCTTCAAGGGCGGCGCCCGCGGCGTGGTCGCCAACAACCTGATCCACAACCCCGGCGGCTCTGCCATCAGCTACGGCCTCGTGCCCGAGGAGTGGGCCGGAAAGGAGTGGCAGCGCGGTCAGATGGCCATCGTCGGCAACGTGGTACGCCGCGGCCCCAGCACGCCCGGCGCCCTGGCACCGGTCCGCTTCGGCTCCAACTGGGGCGTCGCCGAATGCGACGCCTACCTGCACGACAATCTCTTCCTCGATCGCGACGGCCGCCCGCTCCCGCTCCAGCTCGCGGTCGAGACCCGCAAGGGCCTCGAGCGCGGCGCCGAATTCCGCCTCCTCGCCGCCCCGCCTCTCTGGCCGGCGGGCTATCGCGCCCAGCCCGCCGCGGATGCCGCCGCCGCCGTTCTCGCCGACGTCGGCGCCCGCCCGTGGGACCGCGACGCCGTCGACCGCCGCCTGGTGGAAGAGGCCCGCACCGGCGGCGGCAAAATCATCGACAGCGAAACCGAAGTCGGCGGCTACGCCGTGCTCCAGCCGCGGCCATGACTCCGCGTCGCCCCGCTTTCGCGCGCCTGCTCCGGGCCGTCCTGCTGCTCGCCGGCGCGCTCGCCGCCGCGCCGGCCGCCGAGCTCACCGTCGACGGAGCCGGCTTCCGCCTCGACGGCCGGCCGCTCAAACTCTGGGGCGTGCGCACCGCCAGCGCGTCGCAGACCCCCGAGGCCACGCGCCACCTGATCGCGCAACTCGACGACTATCGCGCCCACGGACTGAACGCAGTGGCCGTCTTCTACCAGGGCTCCAGCGGCGGCTACTCCAACCCGTTCTCCGCCGACGGTACCGCCGTCGATCCCGCCCACCACGCGCGGATGTCGGAAATCCTCGCCGCCTGCGAGCGCCGCGGGATGGTCGTGATCGTCGGAATTTTCTACCAGCGTTCAGATTTCCTCCGCACCGCCGCCGCGTGGGAGAACGCCGTGCGCACCGTCACGCGCCTGCTCCGGCCGCATCGCCACGTGATCCTCAACCTCGCCAACGAGCAGAACTCGTCCCTCTACCGCGACAGCAATTCCGTCTTCGACATTGGCGACCCCGCGCGACTCAGCGCGCTCTGCGACCTCGTCCACGCCGAGGACCCGCGGCGGATCGTCGGCGCCGGCGGCTACGATCACGAAAAGAACCTCACCCTCGGACGCGCGCGCAGCGTCGACGTGCTGCTCTTCGACACCAACGGCCCCGAGGACAGCGGCGCGCTGCACGACCGCTTCGTCGCCGCGGGTGTCACCGGCAAACCGATCGTCAACGTCGAACAGTTCGGCGCGTATTCGGGCAAGGCGGACTTCCCGAAAACGCCGGGGGTGTTCACCGCGGCGAACCGCGCGCTCTTCCTGCGCGAGATCGAGGCGGCGCGCACGCGCCCGGGGCTGCACACGTTTTTCTTCGACGTGCGCTGGCTGCAGGGCGCCGGATCCGGCCACGCCAACCGCTACGACCTCGGCGGCGACGGCACCGAGGACAGCCCCGGCTTCCGCTGGTACGCCGAAGCCGTGCGCGCTGCGATCTCGGCGCCGTAGCCGCGCACGCACGCACCCAGCGGTCAACCCGGGATGGCGCCGAGATAAGGCGGTATTCAAGGTCGCAGCGGCGTCCCGCCGCTGGGTCCTTCAGAGTCAACAGAGCCGGGACCTCTCTGCCACTTTGGCCTTATCCTAGCGCCATTCCGAGGTGACTCCGCCAGCCCCGCGCCCGTCAGCCCCGGGCCGCGGCGCGCACCGCCTCCGCATCCACGTCGATCCCGAGCCCCGGACCGGTGGGCACGTGCAGGATGCCGTTCTCCAGCCTCACCCGGTTGCGGAATAGCCGGAACAGGCCGTCGTACGTCGTGCCGAGCTCCGGAAACTCGATGAACCGCGCCACGAGTGGCGCCGAGGCCAGGCAGTGCAAGGATGCGGCCGTCGAGATGGTCGGCCGCGTGTTGTGCATCTGGATCGGCTTCTGGAAACACGACGAAAGCGTCGCCATCCGGTCCATCTCCGTGATGCCGCCGACCTTCGTCACGTCGGGGTTGATGATGTCGACGTTGCCCTGGACGATGAGATCCTTGATCTGCCAGCGCGTGTAGCATTTCTCGCCCGCGACGACGTCCTGGTCCTGCAGCGCCGCCGTCACCTCGCGCATCTCGGCCAGATTCTGATCGCTCACCGGATCCTCGAAATAGAGGACGTTCCACTTTTCGTGGAGCTTGCGGCCGGTGGCGATGGCCCGCTGCGCGGAGTAGCCGTTGTTGGCATCGACCATGAGCACGATGTCGGGCCCGACGGCCCGGCGCACCGCGTCGACGTAGGCAAACGTCGGATCGGGATCGGGGTTGAGGTAATGCTCGCGGATCTGGATGCGCACCTTGACCGCCTTGAACCCCTGCTCGACGAACCGCACGCAGGACTTCACGCAGTCCGCGACGCTCACGCGGCCACGGCGGATCGGCACGCTGCCGTCGGCCTCGATCCGGTCGCGGTAGCGACCGCCGAGGAGGTGGCAGATCGGCTGCCCAAGCAGGCGGCCCTTGAGATCCCAAAGCGCGATGTCCACGCCGGCGATCGCGTTGGGCAGCGTGCCGCCCGGCCCGAGATCGTGGTTCTCGAAGAACATCCAGTCCCACAGCCGGCGCACGTCGAACGGATTCCGCCCCACCACCTCCTTCTTCAGGCGCTGGTCGACGAACGCCTTCATCAGCGTCGCCCCGTCGTAGGCGCACTCGCCCCAACCGGAGACGCCGGCGTCGCTCACCACCTCGACGAGGATGGCGCGGTCGACAACATAGCTGCGGACGTCCGTGACCTTGACATCGGGGGGCGCCAACGGCGCGGCGGACGCCGCGGCCCCGCCGGCTGTCGCGGTGGCGAGCGGAGCCGCGCCGAGGACAGCGGCGGAGCGGAGAAATTCGCGGCGGGAGGAACGAGCTGACGGGCAGGACATGGCGGATGGGGGGGGGAGACGGGGAAAGCGACGCGCGGAACCCCGGCAGTGTGATCGGGCGGCGCAATGGGGCAACCCCGGGGGCAAGCCGGCGCCGCCGCGGAGTACGGCTTGCTTCGAGGGGGGCGTGATGAGCGGCGACCGCTCAGAGTGGTTTGCACTCGGGAAGTGCCGTGCTTCGGACGTCAAACCACAACTTGCACCGACTGCCGATCCAGCTCGACCAGCGAGTTGTCGTCGAACGCCTTCACGATCGCGCCGAGGTGGCGCTCGAACAGCGCCGTCAACTCACGCGTCCGGATATTTCCTGTGCGCACGAGCAGGAGTTTCCATGGCTTCGCGTGGAGGAGATGTGAATGATAGAAGTCCGAGTCCTTCGTCACGACGATCCGCTCTTCCGCGAGCGAAACCTGGTTGATCGCCTCGTCGGGCGTCCGGTTGTGCGCCAGCAGGGCGGAGGTGTGAACCGCGTCATGGCCTGCCGCCTGCAACACGGCGCAGAGACGCGGTGGCAGGTGCGCGTCCACCAGGAATTTCATGCCAGCACGAGATGCTGGCTCTTGAGCTTGAGCGACTGGGCGGCGAACTCGAGGCACGCCAGCAGATCGTCGCGTTCGAGATCGGGAAATTCTGCGATCAAGTCATCGATCGAATCGCCTCCCGCGAGGTATTCGAGCATCGACTCGACGGGATAACGCAGGTGGCGGATCGCCGGTTTGCCGTGACAGATCTCCGGATCGATCGTGATGCGGTACAGCAGCGAACTCATGCCGCGAAGCTAGGTTGGCAAGCACTCCCGTCAAGCCGGCCTCCCGGTTATCGCCATCGGCGATACGTCCGCGGCAGCTGCCGGCGGCGAGCCGCCTGTAGCATGACGAGATGCGCCGGCGGGACACGATTCCGAAGATCCCGCATTGAATCCGGCGGCACGGCCGTCATTCAGGAACGTGCGCATGATCGAAGCTCCCCTACCCGCCTCTGCCGCGGAAACTTACGCCCGGAAACTCAAAGCCATCCGGAAGGAGATTCGCGAGGAGTACCTCCAACCGCACGGGAAGCCGTGGATCATTGGCTTCTCCGGCGGCAAGGATTCCACGCTTCTACTGCATTTTGTGCTGGAGACACTCCGCCAAATCGCCCCTGAGGATCGGAAACGGCCCGTTCATGTCGTCAGCAACAACACGTTGGTCGAGTCCCCGGTATTCCAGGAGTTCGTCGACCGGCTGCTTGACAAGCTCGAGGAGAGTCTGGCTGCGCTCGCCATTCCGGTAAGAGTGGTCCGGACGCATCCCGAACCGGAGGAGAGCTTCTGGGTTAATCTGATTGGTCGCGGATACCCGGCACCCAATCGCAACTTTCGCTGGTGCACCGATCGGATGAAGATCCGGCCCACCTCCCGGATCATCAGAGAACTGGTGGAGGACAAAGGGGAGGCAATTCTATTGCTTGGCGTGCGGCGGGCGGAATCCGTCTCGCGAGCCATGAATATCGCCAAGCACGAAAGCGCCGCCGAAGGCCGTCTTTCTCAGCACTCCGACCACAAGGGCGTCTGGGTCTTCTCTCCGATCAAAGATCTGACGAACGAAGAGGTCTGGATCGCTCTGGCCAACAGCCGGCCTCCGTGGGGCGGCACCTATCAAGAGCTGATTCGGCTCTACAAGGATGCCAGCGCGGGCGAATGCCCGTTCGTCATGACCACCGGCGACGCGCCATCCTGTGGCACCGCCTCGGCACGCTTCGGCTGCTGGACCTGCACCGTAGTCGAAAAGGACAAATCGCTGTCGGCGCTGATCGGCTCGGGGCACGACTACCTGGAGCCGCTGGCGGAGTTTCGGGACCGGCTGCGCAAGGTCTCGGCCACGCCAGACTGCAGGAGCAAGATCCGCCGCAACGGCCAGCCTGGCCTCGGCCCGCTCACCCTCGACATCCGCCGGCGCCTCCTCGACGAGCTTCTCGCCTTGCGCACCCAAACCGGCCTCCCGCTGATCTCCGACCACGAGGTCCGACTGATTCGTGAGCAGTGGGAGAAGGATCAGACGCAGGAACTGCTTTGGGAAATTGCTTCATGAGAAAATGCCCCAATTTCGCAATTGCTCTACCTCTTGATCGCCCCGTGGAGGTTGGGAGGTTCGTCTTCGGAACTTCCTCCGGCACTTACCTGTTCTCACCTAAACCAAGAGGGAGGGGTTTCGAAATCGTGGCGGAATGGCGCCAACTAGGGGAGACCGAGCCGTGCGATGGTGGATACGACTCCTGGAATGGAATCAGGTGGTTTCAGCCGTCGCGCGAAGCGTTCGGCGCAATGTATGACTGGGTCGCTCGTGTTGCGTTGGAGGAGAAACATGAATTGGACTTGGCCCAGGGGTTGCCTGAAGAAGCAGACGCATCCTAATTCGAAAAGCGCTACTCATGAAACCACTTCCTGCTTTTGAGGATCCAGAGACGCGAAAACTGATCCAAGGGCTCTGTCGTGACCACCAAATCGACGACACCTTGCTCAAGGACCTGTGCGAGATCATGCAGGTGCATTCTGGAGCGGGCCGGCGCCACGATGTTGACGCCGAAATCGCAGCAGTCCTGGACCGGTTTCTGATTCGCGAAGAGAAAGCGTAGGAATGTATCTCTCCAAACTTCACCTCGTCAATTGGCGGAGCTACGCCGACGCAGAGTTCGAATTCAAGCGGCCGACAGATCGCAGGCCTGTTGTCTTGGTTGGCGCGATGAATGGGCACGGCAAGACGAGCTTTCTCATCTCGCTCTATCTCGGCCTATTCGGGCGCTTTGGTCTGAGGCATTGCGAGGGATTCCGCACCATCGCCGAAAACGACATCAACTCTTATCGAAAAGCCGTTGGGAAATTCCGCCGCTCCAGCGCAGATCCCGATGAGCCGACGATCATCGATCTCACGTTTACACCGACGCTGAATGATCACGACGAAGAAGAGGTCCGCGTGATCCGACGTTGGTTCTTCTCTGGCTCGAACCAGCCACGTCAAGGCGATGCGTTTGAGGAACTCGAAATTCACGTCGGTGAACGCGTACTCCGAAAGACAGATCCGGTTCTCGCCAATGAGCGCCTGGAAAAGGAGCTGTTTCCCGCCCATGTCGCACCAGCCTTCTTTTTCGATGGCGAACAGGCCCAGGCCCTCATCGAGGGCGCCGGCGAGGAGGGCATTCGTAAGGCTGTCAACACGATGTTTGGCGCCACGGTACTCGCCGAGCTCCAGGAAGCGATGCGCAGCTACCTCACGCGAGCGCACTCTGCTCTGGGTGGGAAACAGAAGGTCTCGGGCAAGCAACAGGACTTGAACGACAAAGTGGCCGAACAAGACCGATTGAACGCGAGCATCGCCAGGCGGGAAAAAGACCTGATTGAACTTCAGGAGCAGCGTGAAGTGATTGATCGCGAACGTTCGCACCTGCGCGACGAACTTACGCGCGCCGGCGGGGGCAACGCGACAGATGCGGAGAAGATAAAGGCCGCGTTTCGCGATGCCGAATCGCAGAAGCGCACGGCCGAGGAAGCAGTCACTGAGCTGGCGAACCAAATGGGCCTCGTGCTCGCAGTCAGTCGGCTCGACCCAAGCATCCGCCGGCAGTTGCGCCGCGAACAACTGCGGGAGGACTACGAAAACCTCCGGCAAGGCACTCTCGACAAACGCGAGCGGGTGCTGGCGGAGGCGATGCCGGAGCCACCAGAAAACGATCTCTTGCTCGGCAACATCTCGACCGACACCCGCCACAAGGTGAAGCAACGCATCCTGAAAGCGTTGGAAGCGATCTACGAACCGCCCGATCCCGATACGGCCGAGAGCTTCATGCTCGGCCACGTGCGCGGGCCGCAGCGGGCGCGGGTGCTTGGCCGGCTGAACGACACCCGCAATTTCGCATTCGATCAGGTTCAAGCTGTCGCGAAGCGGCTGCGCGACGCCCGTGAAACCTACGAGGTCGCGAAGTCCCGACATGCCAAGCTGGGCAATCAGTCCGACGCAACCCGCACGCTGGCCGAGAAGATTAAGCGGCTCGATGCCCAGATGGACGAAATCATCCACCGCACCGCGACAGCGGAAAATGAGGTGAAGAAGCTAAAGTCGGATTATCACGACGTGTCCGCCGAGGTCGGTCGGCTACGCGAAGAACTGGCACGGCTGGAGCCGGAGCAGCGCCGCATCGCCGTCGCCGACCGGGTAGCTCGCGCCCTTGAGCAACTCACCGAGCAACTCAAGCCGGTGACGACCCGGAGGCTGGAAGATCACGTGACCGAGCACTTTCTCGCCATCGCCGATCAGCGATTCCAAGGCGGGCGTATTACGTTCGCCCACGACGGCGAGCCACACCTGCACTTTGAGGGCCGGCACCCGAAGGCATTCTTGAGCTCGATGAGCGGCTTCGAACGGCGCTCGTTCGGCATCGCGTTCTCGCTGGCGCTGGCGGAAATTACCAAGCGCCGCGTGCCGCTTGTAATCGACACTCCGCTCGGCAACGCCGATTCGGAGTACCGCCCACGCACACTCGATGCCTTGCGCAAGTTCGACTGCGATCAGGTCATTATCCTCACACACGACCGCGAGGTGACACCCGACTTGCTCGAGGGCATCAACTCCCACATCTGCCAGAAGTTCCTCGTGGACTTCGTGAAACCCGAGCGCCGCTCCGAAGTGCACCCGAACCGATTCTTTTTCGAGAAGCGATGAACCTGGAATTCAAAGAGTCTGTTTGGAAGGGGCTTTTCAAGCCGACACAGGAAGCGGCCGAGCTTGAAGAGAAGCTGCGTGCGAAGTTCGGGCTTGCCCACCGTTACGACGCGGCCCGCCTAATGATCGGCCGCTCCCTGGCCGATCCGACACCGCCGCCCGCGCGCCCGACGGATGCGGAAGGCGGCAAACCGCTGCCGGGCGAACACTTGTTTGGCGACGATCTCGACTTGTGGCTGTGCGCGCTGATTCTTGACGCAAAGCTCGGCGAGGGAGCCGCGCCAGAACACCTGCGACCGCACATCGAGGCACACTGGGCACGCGGCGCGAAACTCATCAAGCAGGATTGGGAGGAGGCCGAGGGAGACGAGGCGCGGCTCATAACCCGCCTTGCTGAGTTCCTGCCCGAGGGCGGCGCGGACCGACAAGCCGCTGGAGCTACACCGGGGGTCCATCCTGGAGAAATCCGGGTGACCATCGGCCCGGTGAGCCGTACGCTGGAGGGCGACCAGCCCGTGGACTTTAGCCTGAATGGCCCGGGCAACTCGCCGCACCTTGCGCTCATGGGTAGGACCCGCAGCGGCAAGACCACAACGGGTATCCAGATGGCGCACAGCATCGTGAAACAGTGCGGCGTCCCGATGGTGTTCATCGACCCGCAGGGCGGTTTCATCTCCGACGGAAAGATCAACGATCGTTTCCCGTCTTGGCCCGTGGACATTGAGCCCATCGAAGTCGGCGAGCACCCGATTCCGCTCGATTTTCTCCCGCAGCCCGGCGTCGGGCACGTCGCGATTCAGAACGCCGCGATGACACTCCGCGATAGCGTGTGCCTCTGCTGCAAGTCCCCAGGAAACCTCATGCAGGCGCGCCTGCTGCAGTCTATCGAGCAGGTGATCACCAGCGGGGACGACCGCAGTCTCGAATCAATCAAGGATACCTACGAACAGCGTCGCCAGCTCGATGGGGCAGAGATGGACAGCATCGACGCGCAACTCGACGGGCTCACCCGTCTACGGTGCTTCGCTCCGACAATGTCGGCGGCGGATTTCTTTTCGCGGTCGTGGGTAATCAGCTTGCAGAAGGTGAAGTCGGAGGAGTTGAAACGACTGGTGATGCTCTTGCTGCTCGACGCGACGGCAATGCACTTCCTCGCACTGCCAGAGGCACCGCTGCGCGGCGGCTTTCGGCAAATGCGCCAGCTCATAGTCATCGACGAGGCGAGGAAGATTCTGCAGGAGAAGAAGTCTGAGTCGCTCATCCAGATGGTCACGCGCAGCGCAGCCAAGGGGCTGTCCGTGATGCTGCTCTCGCAAGACCCGAGCGACTTCGAGGGCCAGAGCTACGATTTCACGACTCAGCTCGGTGCCGTGATATCGTTCTACTGCAACCAAACGCACCGAGGCCTGCGGTCGCTGCAAGGCGTGTTCGGCCGGAAGCTGCAGGCCGAGGAGTTCAGCGATGCCTACCTTGAGACCGGCGTGGCGTTCGCGAAACTGCCAGGCCGGCAGGCGATGCGGATCAAGGCGTGGGCGCCAAATTCAGCATAGGAACCATTGCCCAACTTGATCCTGTAGGGAGATTTTCCATATGAATCAACGCGTCCAACTGCGGGACTTCTTGCTTCATCGCCTTCGAAACCCACGCGGACAGCTTACGTTCTCAATTTACTTCTGGACCGCCGTTGTCGGCGTTGGCGGGGCTGGCGTCTGGGCAGAGTTCCTCCCACCGTTGTTACGTGGTAGCCTTGACTGGGAATGGTCTCGAATGGCCGCTGCGCTCTATACATTCTTTCCAGCGGTCGCGGTAACATCGGGTTTTGACCTCGCATTGAATGACAAACAACAGCGAGTAGTCAGAGCGTTTGGTATCGGCGCTATAATTTCGGTTATGGGTTGGTTGCTGCTTTGTGTTTTCCATCCGATGGTCTGGCTCGCGGCCGGTCTGGGTCTAGTAGGCTCAATCTTTGCACTGATGCTGTGGAGGATAGCAAATGGCGAGAATCCGCATCTTCAGGACGGCGATTCTCCTTCTCCGGCGTCCCCATTGGGCGGCTCGGATCAGCGACCCATTGCTGGATCCGAAGGTGAGTTTAAGATTTAGTCATATGCCGCATGCGTTCCCAGCGATTAGCGTTCGGCAGCCCCTCGGGGAGTTTTACCTCGCGGCGCTTCCTGCCGAACTTCTGTTGGCAGTCGCGTTCAGCGAACGGCATACACTGAAGGAAGCAGATCCGTCAGGAAGCGTCACGCTTACCGGTCATCAGCGCCGACTCGATCCGAAGCGGCTCAAGGAGATTGCGAACTACGTGAGGACCGCAGATGCGGCATTGCCAAGCACGATCATTCTCGCGGCGAATTGCTCGCCGACCGGCGAGATATTGGACCCCTCTGAACCGCGGCGCTGGTCAGTCAAAGCTACAGGTGACGGTATCGTGACGCTTGAGATACCTACCGACGAGAAGCTCGCAGCTATTGTAGACGGTCAGCATCGCCTTTTTGGTTTCGACGAACTCAAGGGAACGAACCTCGCCCGCGTTGCGCTTCCTTGTGCCGTTTTTCTCGATCTCCCAACGCCCCAGCAGGCCGCACTGTTCGCGACCATCAACTACAACCAGAAGCCAGTAAGCAAAAGCGCAACTTATCAGCTCTTTGGCTACAACTTGGACGACGAGCCCCCCGAATCGTGGTCACCAGATAAGCTTGCGGTATTCCTTACTCGAAAGCTCAACGTTGATGAACAGTCGCCGCTGAAAGATCGCATTCAAGTCGCAGCCCAAGATGACCGCGTGCTCGACCAATTGGCGAAATCGCGGGCGAAAGAATGGTCGGTGTCTACCGCGACGATGGTAGAAGCGATCATGCGCTTGATCTCAACTAAGCCGAAGGATGATCGTGACCTGCTCCACCGTCACCCCATAGGCGCCGGTCGCCACCGATCAGTCTTGCCTGGCGCAGCTGCGATGCCAAATGCGCCCCTGCGGGGGCTCTACATAGAAGTGCGTGATATCGTAATCTACGGAATCGTGCTGAACTTCTTGCGCGCTTCTAGCTCGGTCTTTTGGGAACACGCCACCCCAGGCTTTATCCGGAAGACCGTCGGAATTCAGGCTTTGTTTGACCTGCTTCGTGACTTGGTCGCAGAGCAACTTGAAACGAAAGACTTAACCGAGGCCGTTTGGCGAGGCTGGCTGAAGCAAGCAGCACACGTCGATTTCACTGATAATTTCTTTTATCCATCTGGCGGAGGTCGTATTCGAGTAAGAGACGCTCTTTTGATCGCGACCGGACGAAAAAAGCTAGAAGACTTACCTGCTGATCGCCGTACGGATCTGGAGCGCCTGACGAAAGCCTGACGAAGGATGCGCCGCCTACGGCCGGCACCCCGGGTCATCGGCGCCACGTAGTGCTCGACGATCGTGGCAACGTCGCCCGCGGGGGCTCTCGGCCGGGGCATCCGCGGCGAACGCCACGCGACTGAAGAGCGGAAATTTCATGGGTCGGGAAACGGCGCGATGAACCTGGCCATGCCAATCGCTCACCCTCTCAGTGCCGCGATGGCACGGCACACTGTCGCTATCGTCGAATCGACCTCCGCATGCGTGTTTTCGGCTCCCACCGAGAATCGCACCATCTGACGCGAGGCGCCGCTGTCGGGCTTCATCGCGCGAACGACGTGCGACGGTTCATCTGAATCCGCGAGGCAGGCCGAGCCGGTCGAAGCGCAGATGCCCTCCTGGTCGAGGAGCAGCAGCAACGCTTCGGAGGCGACGCCGCGGAACGTGAGATTACTCGTGTTGGCGAGACGCAGCGCTGCGTGGCCGTTGCGCTCAGTTTCGGGAATGCCGGCGAGCAATCCTGCTTCGAGCCGATCGCGCAGCGGGCGGACCCGGGCGTCGTAATCCGCGACCCCTCGGAGCGCCAACTCCGCCGCCTTACCCAGCGCGACCAGGAGCGGCACGCTTTCTGTGCCTCCGCGCCTTCCGCGCTCCTGATGACCGCCGTGGAGCAGCGCCGTGAAGGGAGCTTTGCGCCGTACGAACAACGCGCCAACGCCCTTTGGCGCATGCAGCTTGTGGCCCGTGATGGACAGGTAATCCACGGGAACTGTGCCAACATCGATCGGCACTTTGCCGGCCGCCTGCACCGCGTCGCAGTGGAACAGTACTCCGCGCGCCCGGCAGAATTGCGCGATCTCCGAAATGGGAAACAGCACGCCCGTCTCGTTGTTGGCCCACATGAGCGACACCAGCGCGGTGTCGGAGGTGATCGCTGCCTCAAGATCGCTCATCCGCAGCAAGCCGTCGCGATCCACCGGCAAGTAGGTGACCCGCCCGCCCTCTCTCTCCAGCGCACGGCAGTGCCTCAGAACGGACGAATGTTCGACCGCCGAGGTAACGACGTGGCGTTTGCTCCCGTTGGCCTTGAGCGCGGCGTTGATGGCCGTGTTGTTGCTCTCCGTCGCACAGGAAGTGAAAACGACCTCCCATGGCTGCGCGCCGAGCAGTTCCGCCACCTGCTCGCGAGCGGTTTCGACCGCCTTCCGCACGCGGGCACCAAAGGCGTAGGTGCTCGAAGGATTGCCCCACTCCCCTTCCAAGAACGGCAGCATCGCGTCACGGACCTCCGGATGCACGGGGGTGGTGGCATTGTAATCCAGGTAGATCACGGCGATGGCGAAGCGACGAAGTGTCTGCGATCCACGCGAGGTCGTGGCCACTCCGAAATTGCCCGACGGTAGGCACCGGCGTGCGCCGAAATCCGATCATCGCTCTTCGACGTTCGACGTGACCTGTCGCCACCGCTTGGAACTTCCCAGCACCACGTGCGCCGCCGCCGCCGTCA
>CAZDGC010000063.1:36817-41864 GCA_964504885.1 uncultured Opitutus sp. | reverse complement strand
CGCACGTCCGTGTAGAACGCGCCGCAGAGATCCTCACCCGCGGCGTCGACGAACCACGCGCGCAACTGCGTCGGCCCCGCCGCGAGCCGCGCGCGCAGCACCACGGCGCGATCGCCTGTCGCCGCCTGCACCGCCAGCTCACGCCCGGCGATGGCCACGCGCGCCCCGGCGATCGGCAGCGCCTTGCCGCCCTGAGGATCGCCCGCGTCGAGCGCCCGCGCCAGCTCCGGCGGCCAGCGTCGCAGCGTGAATTCGTACTCGCCGGCGCGCTCGATTTGCACGTTCCACGGTCCGCCGCGCGGTCCGCCCTCGGCGCGGCGCACGTGGCCGGCGTTGTCCGCGTACACGTCCTGCCAATCGGAGCTCGTCAGCGCCACGTGCGGCTGCGCCGCCGCGCCCAGGCTCAGGCGCACGAACTGCGTGCTCAACGGCTCCAGTTCGCCCCACCACTGCTCATAATGCGCCCGCAGCTCCGCCACGATCTCCGGGCGCGCCGCGGCCAGATCGTTCTTCTGCCCCCGGTCGGCCGCGACGTCGTAGAGCTCCCGGCCGTGCACGAGCCGCCAGTTCCGCCACACGACGGCACTCTCCCACTTCGCCAGCTTCGCCCGGCTGTATTGCACGACAAACTTCCGGTCCGGCAGGGTCTCCGCCCGCCCCTGCAGCAGCGGAGCCAGACTGATGCCGTCGAAGCGCACCCCGGTCGGCAGCGGCACCCGCGCCAGTTCCGCCAGCGTCGGCAGGATGTCCTGCACCTGCGTGGGCGTCGCGACGTCACGCGCCGCACCGAAGCCGCCCGCCGGCCACGTGAACCAGCACGGCACGCGGTGGCCGCCGTCGTAGAAGGACGTCTTGCGATCGCGCAGGCCGGCATTCCAGTGCGGCACGCCCGCGGTGCCGCCATTGTCGGTCAGGAACACGAGAATCGTATTCTCGCGAAGGCCCGTCTCGCGGAGGAACGCCTCGAGCCGCCCCATGTTTTCGTCGATGTTCGCGATCATGCCGAAGAAGTTCGCCCAGCGCGCGGGCCGGTAGGGCGCGCTGTATTTCTCCGGCACGTCGTGCGGCGCGTGCGGGGCGTTCGTCGGCAGGTAGCAGAGAAACGGCTCCCCGGAGTCACGCCGCGCCTTCATCCACGCCATCGCCCGCTCGAACCAGAAGTCCGTGCAATAGCCGGCAAACTGCTTCGGCTCGCCGTTGTGAAAATAGCGCCCGTCGCTGAGCGGGTTGCTGAACTCCGGCGCCGACGTGAAGCCCCAGCCGAGATGATACGCCGCCTCCTGAAACCCGCGCTCCATCGGCCGATGCGGGAAGCTGTCACCCAGATGCCATTTGCCAAAGATCCCCGTGCGGTAACCCGCCGCGGCGAAAATCGCCGCCAGCGACGGCGTCCCGGGACGCGAAAATGCCCGCCCGCCTGTCACCGAGGTGGCTCCGTTGCGCACGGCATCCTGCCCCGAGATCAACTGCCCGCGCGTCGGGGTGCACATGGGCGCGACGTGAAAGTCCGCCAACCGCACCGACTGCGCCTGCAGCCGGTCGAGGTTCGGCGTCTTCAACGTCGGGTTGCCGTAACCCGAGAAGTCGCCCATGCCCTGGTCGTCCGTGAGCACGATGAGGATGTTCGGGCGGGCGGGCGTGGCGGCGCGCGCGTCCGGCAGTGCGGCCAGTGCGGATAGGATCAGTCCGAGCAATCGGACGGGGAGGTGGAATCGCATGGATGGAAAGGAATGCGGTGGTGGACGCTGATTCCCGCTCAATCCACCCGCACGCGCGCCGGCGGCGAGTTGATTCAGCGCAACGCCATCGGCAGTTCGTCGTCGCCCGCCCCCTCGCGTTCGCCGGCCGCCTCCGGCGCCTCGCTCGCACCAGCCAACGGCCCATCTCCTCCGACCGCGCCCTCCGCCGCCAGCTCCCCCGGACGCGGCACCAGCGCGTAAATCAGGTCGTAGCCCAGCGCGTCCGCCGCCCGCCGGAGCGTATGCAGCGAAATCGCCCCGCGCGCCTCGGACTGCTCGAGTTGAGCCCACGCCTGCCGCTTGCAGCCGAGCCGATCCGCGAGCGACTTCTGCGTCACTCCCCGCGCCTCCCGCGCCGCCCGCAGCCAGCCGCCCGCCGGGGGTTCGGGCCGGCAGCCCGCCTCCACCGCGGCCGCCGCTGGCGCGGCCAGCGGCGCCATCGGTACCGTCGCTCCCGTATTGCTCATGCGGAGCACGTATTGCCTCCGACCGCACCCCTACCGCAAGCCTTCCGTTATCGTGTCACCGTTCGGGGCTGATTCGCCACAGGGAGTAGGTTATGCCGACTCCCGCTCCCGTGACCTCTCCCGCGCCCGACGACACCGCCCTGGTTCGCGCCTGCCTCGCCGGCGATCCGCAGGCCTTCCGCCCGATTGTCGACCGTTACCGCTCGCTGCTCTGCGCGCTGGCCTGCAGCGCGACCGGCAACCTCGCCCAAAGCGAAGATCTCGCCCAGGAGGCGTTTGTCGCCGCCTGGAAAAAACTCCCCGACCTCCGCGAACCGTCGAAACTGCGCGCCTGACTTTGCGGTATTGTCCGCAACTTGATCCACAGCTCCCGGCGCGCGGCCAGGCGCGATCCGGTGCAGCTCGCCGCGGGGCCGGATGCCGCCGCCGAGTCCGCGGCCGGAGGGGATGGTCCGCCTGCACGGCCCGCTGACCGAGTCCGATCACCAACGGCTCCGCGCCAGCGGCCGGCCCGTCCGGTCCCTGGTCGCCGATCCCGACCACGATGGGCTGGGCTGGCCAGGCCGCCGGCTCGGGCTGGTCGTCCTGCTGGGTCTGGGCGCCGGGGTCGCCTTTCTTCCCCGCGAGGCCGTCAATCGCCGGTTGAACCGGAAGCTCCCGCCGGAAGGGTAGGAGCGGGTTCATCCCGCGACCTCGCGCCTCCGATCGCCGCCACCGCGTCCTCACCGCGTGGGCGCGCTCCCCCCACTTGGCCGTTGCCTCCCGCGCGCCCCCGGCAAAAACAGAGCCTGCGGCGCCGCCCGCCGCTCCCCGCCATGCTTCCCCGCGAACGCCTGCTTGCCTTCCTCGCCGGTCAACCGGTCGACGTCCGTCCCGCCGTGCCCATCACGATGATGTGGGCCGCCGACCGGATCGGCGCCCGCTACCACGACTACGCCACCCGCGCCGAAGTCATGGCCGCCGGCCAGCTCGCCGTCGCGCGCCAGTTCGGCGCCGACCAGGTGAGCGTCATCTCCGATCCCGCCACCGAGGCCGCCGACTGCGGCGCCGAAGTGTTCTACCCGCCCGACGCCCCGCCCGCGATCGACGAGGGCCGCGCCCTGCTCGCCGACCCCGCCCGCCTCGCCACCCTGCGCCGTCCGGACCCGCACCGTCCGGGCAGCCGCATGGCCAACCGCCTTGCCGCCGTGCGCCTGCTCCGGCGCGAGTCCGGCGGCGAATTTGCCGTCGAGGGCTGGATCGAGGGACCCTGCGCCGAGGCCGCCGACCTGCGCGGCATCAACACGCTGATGATGGATTTCTACGATGACCCCGACTTCGTGCGGCACCTGGTCGACTTCATCGTCGGCCTGGAACTTGCCTACGCCACCGCCCAGATCGAAGCCGGCGCCGACTACATCGGCATCGGCGACGCCGCCGCCTCGCTCGTCAGCCGCGATCTTTATGCGGAGTTCATCCGTCCCGGTGAAAAGCGCCTGATCGACGGTATCCACTCCCTGGGTGCACGGGTGCGGCTGCACATCTGCGGCAATGTCACCCACCTGCTCGCCGACCTCGCCGGCCTGGGCGCGGACCTCATCGACGTCGACTACCCGGTGGATCTCGCCGCGGCCCGCGCCGCCGTCGGGCCCGGTCAGGTGCTCGCCGGCAACCTGCACCCCGTGCAGGTCGTCAAGCTCGGCACGCCCGCCGCCATCACCGCGGGCCTGGCCGGCTGCGAGCGCGCCGCCGCCCCCGCCTGGGCGATCGGCGCCGGCTGCGAGATTCCGCGCGGCACGCCGCCGGAGAATTTCCTCGCCCTCACCCGCTACGGCGGGCGACCCGGCCCGACGCAGCCCTGACCCGCCCATGCACCGCGACCGCGATCTGCTGGAGCGCTTTGCCCGCCATGGCGCGGAGGAGGCGTTCGCAGAGGTCGTGCGCCGGCATCTCGATCTCGTCTACGGCACCGCGCTGCGCCACCTGCGCGGCAATCTTTCCCGCACCACGGAGGTCACCCAGGCCGTGTTCGCCGCGCTCGCCAGCCAGGCCGGCGAACTGGCCGGGCAGCCGCGTCCCGCCGACTGGCTGTACCGCACCACCCGCCTCGCCGCCGCCGCCGCCGTGCGCACCGAACCGTTGCGACCCGCCCCCGAGTCGCGCCCGCCTTCGCAACACCCGCTCCCGGTCGCCGCCGCCGGCGATGCCCCGACCGGACTCACCGCCGGATTGCTGCATGACGCCCTCGCCGAGATCCCCGCCGCCGACCGCGAGATCGTGCTGCTCCGCTTCTTCGGCGGACACCCGCCGGCGACGATCGGCCGGTTGCTGGGGGTGAGCGAGGACACGGCCCGCGGGCAGCTCGCCCAGGCAGTGGAGCACGCCCGCGGACGGCTGGCCGATCGCGGCGTCAACCTTCCCGCCACCACCCTGCACACCGTGCTCGCCAACGAGTACGTCGCCGCACCGGTCGATCTCGCCAGCGAAGTGGTCGCGGGCGCCCTCACCGCCGCCGCCGCCCTGCGCCCACCGGCCGGCATGGCGACCGGTCGTTCCGCCCTCCGGTTCGCCGCCCGCCTCGCTCCCTGGCTGGCCGCGTCGGCCGCCGTCGTCGCACTCCTGTTCGCTTATCGCCACGACCGCACCGCCCGGCAGCTCGAGCGGGAACTGGCCCGGCAGCGCCAGGAAACGGAACGCCTGGCGGCCTCCCTCGCCGCCAGTGAAAGCGAAGCCGGCGCCGCCGCCGCCCAGGTGCGCGAACTCTCGGCCAAGCTCGTCGAAATCGTGAGCCGCCCCCCCCCGGCCCCCCCGCCCCCCCCCCCCCCCGCCCCCCCCCGGCCCCTTCCGCCCGCCCCGCCCCCC
>CAZDGC010000063.1:0-36807 GCA_964504885.1 uncultured Opitutus sp. | reverse complement strand
CGGCGAGCACTCCGACCCGGTTGTAGTGCCTGACGACCAGGCTCACGTCCTCGGAGGACGGTGGCCTGATATTGACCGCGTTGAGCGGCTTGCCGGTCTTCTGGTACGCCTCCACGATCCGCACGACTTCCGCCGCGATCGCCTCCGACGCCAGGTCGGTGGAGGCGCCGATGTGCGGCGTAGCCGCGGCGTACGCGCCCGCGCGCGCGGAATCCGCGCCGGACCCGCGCCCGGGCCGCACCGCCCGCCTCGCCCAGCTCAAGCCGCTCCTGGAGGCCGGCCGCCCCATCAAAGGCGCCGTCGTGGTGCTCGTGGAAGGCCGGCCGGCGCCCCGCCCGGTGGAATTTGTCCTCGGCCGCGAACTCCGTCTCGAAGGGGCCGACGACGGCACCTACACAGTCCTGCCCACCCTCAACACCGACGGCACCATCCGTTACCAAATCTCGATCCTGCGCCGCGATCCCGCCACCGGAATCGAGCGTGCCGAGCCGCTTCCGCCGGTGATCCAGGCGCCATGGGATCCGTTCACGGTGGGCGGCCCCGGCGGCCGCGCCTTCGCGTTCGATCCCGAGGATCCCGCCCCCTGAGCGCACCCGGCCCAGGCCCGGGCGCCGCTCAGTGCGTCATCACGTAAAAGAGGATGTTGATCGCGAGCGGGTACGCGATCTTCTCGGCGTACTTTTCGAAGTACTCATAGTTCTCGCCTTCGCGCTCCCAGCCGTCGCTGTCGTCGGAATTGTGCAGGCCCAGCGCCACCAGCCGGCCTTTCGCATCGAAGAGGGCGCGATGCTGGATCCGCGTGCCGGGGATCTTCAGCCCCACATGGATGTTGGGCACCTGCGCCTTTTCGCGAATGTGCACCACCATCCGGTAAAGCGGATGCTCGATCGGCAGCTCCTCAAAGCGCGATTCCGGCAGGATCTCGCGGAAGATCCGCTCGACGTGCGCCAGGTCCACGTCGCCCCAGAAGTCCGTCAGGAGCATGAACCCGCCGTTGCGCAGGTAGTGCCGCAGCGCGGTGATTTCCTCCGCCGTCAACCCCATCGCCCCGGGGGCCGTCGCGAGCAGAAACGGATACTGCGCCAGGTCGGGGTCCGTCGGCCGCACCAGCCGACCATCGGGATCGACCCGCAGCGAGGTGAGCTGCTGCAGGCGGAACGACAGGTTGAGGTCCGCGTCCGGCAGGTCGGTGGACCAACCCCCGCGCCGCGCAGTGGCCGGCCGCGGCGCGGTGTCGTACCGCAGTCGGGCGATCGTGAATACATCCGCCTCGAACCCGGGCGGATGCTCCCACTCCGGCGTGCCGGTGCTGCGGCTCGGAATCTCGCGCGCCGTCCGCGCCCCCGGCGGTACCCGCACCCCGCCGCCACCCCACGAGCGGCTCTGCGCATAAAGGGCCGCCCCCGCCGCGAGCAGGAGGAGAAGCAGCCGGCACAACGGCCGGCGTCGTGCACTGGTTACGGCCGCGTTCATCCGGCTGGCGGCACCGGCAGACTTGGGCCGCGGCGCCTTGAGATCGTCGCCGGGCTTTCCCGCCCGCACGCACACCCAACCGCCAGGCTGCGAATCGAAGCCGTCGCCCGCATTTTCGCGGGCCGTGGGGCGGCTGGAGGGAAACGATCGAGCGGGCAAGTCATGGCGTAGCGAGGCTGCGCTCCGTTAGGTCAGATTCACCGGATCCACATCGAGCACCTGCGTCAGGTCGTCCGCCCAGGCAAACTCCGCACGCAGGCGCTCGAGCTCCGGCACCACCTTCGTCACCGCGTTCGTGAAATACCACACCTGCCAGCGGTACTCGTCCTTGATCTTCTCGATCGGCGACGCCGCCGGCCCGCGCAGTTCCACCCGATCGCCCAGCGTCTTCTCCACCAGCCGCGCCCACTGCTCCGCATAAAACTTCAACTTGTCCGGATTGGGCCCGCGGAAGAGATGCTGGATCAGATGCCGGTAGGGCGGGTAACGGAAGTCCCGCCGCATCTTCAACTCGGCCGCCGCAAAGCCGGCGAAGTCCGCCCGCCGCGAGAACTGGATCGCCTCCGCCTGCGGCGTGAAGGTCTGCACGATCACCTCGCCGGCGCGGTCGCCCCGCCCCGCCCGCCCCGCCACCTGCACCAGGAGTTGGAAGGTCCGCTCGTTGGCCCGGAAATCCGGCACGTGCATCGAGATGTCGGCATCCACCAGACCCACCAGCGTGACATTCGGGAAATCGAGCCCCTTGCCGATCATCTGCGTGCCCACCAACACGTCGATCCGCCCGGCCCGGAACTCCGCCAGCACCTCGCGGAAGCGGTTCTTCCGCGCCATCGTGTCGGTGTCCATGCGCTCCACCCGCGCCCGCGGCACCACCCGCCGCACCGCCTCCTCCACCCGCTGCGTGCCGAGGCCGCGCCAGCGGATGTCGGGCGCGCCGCATTGCGGGCAGCGCGTCGGCGCCGGCCGCTGATCCCCGCACAGGTGGCAGCGCAGCGTGTCATCGGTCCGGTGATACGTCAGCGCGATGCTGCAGTGGCGGCACTCCTCCACGTGGCCGCACTGCTTGCACAGCATCGACGAGGAATAGCCACGGCGGTTGATGAAGAGGATCGTCTGCTCGCGCTTCTCCAGACGATCCTGCATGGCGCGCACCAGTTTGCCCGACAGGGCCGGCAGGCCGCGCTGCTTCGCCGCCTCGATGCGCAAATCCACGATCTCGATGTACGGAAGCTGCCGCGCGTCGACCCGCTGCGTAAGCTGCCGGAGCTGGTACTTGCCCGCCTCGACGTTGGTGAAGCTTTCCAGCGACGGCGTCGCCGAGCCCAGCACCGCCACCGCCCCGGCCAGCTTCGCCCGCATCACCGCCACATCGCGCCCATGGTACCGCGGCGTGTCGTCCTGCTTGTACGCCGGTTCGTGTTCCTCATCCACGACGATCAACCGGAGCTGGTGCACCGGCGCGAACACCGCCGAGCGTGCCCCCACCACCACCCGGGCCTCGCCGGTCGCCAGCGCCAGCCAGCCATCGAGCCGCTCGCCCTCGCTCAGGTGGCTGTGCCACACCACACACCGGTGCCCGCCCGCGATCGCCTCCAGCCGCGAGCGCAGCCGCGCCACCGTCTGCGGCGTCAGCGCCACTTCGGGCACGAGAAACACCACGCCCCCCCCGGCCTTCAGCGCCCGATCGATCGCCCGCAGATAAACCTCCGTCTTGCCCGAACCGGTCACCCCGTGCAGCAGCGAGACGCGAAACCGGGCCGCATCCAGATCCGCCGCCAGCGCGTCCACCGCCGCCTGCTGCTCGAAGTTGAGCACGTGCGGCTGCGCCGCCACCAGTTCGCCCGCCGCGTGATCATCGGCGTAGGCCACCCGTTCGATCCGCCGGGTCTCCTCGCGCAACACCCCGCGCTTCACCAGCGCGGCCGCCACCGCCGCCGTCACCCCCAGGCGCGCCAGCACCAGCGCCTTCGCCGGCGGGCGAAACTGCGCCGCGATCAACCGGTACAAACGCGCCTGCTGCGGCGCACGCCGCTCCAGGGCGGCCAGTTCCTCCGCAGTCGGCGTCCGTGCCACCGCCAGAAGTTTCTCCTGCTTGAGCGCCGCCCCGCGCCGTACCGCCGCCGGAATCATCGTCTCGATCACGCTGTCGAGCCCGCACGCGTAGTAGCGCGCCATCCAGCGGGCGAGCTGCAGCAACTCCGGGGTGAGCGCGGGGAACGGATACACCACCTGCACCAGCGACTTCAGCTTGTCGACCGGGTAGTCCGACGGCATGCCGACCTCGCCGACCAGCCCGAGTTTCACGCCGTTGAGGATCGGCATCCGCACCAGCGAACCGACCTGCACGGCGTCGCGCATCCCCTCCGGCACCCGGTAATGGAGCACCTTGTCGAACCCCGCGAGCGGATGGACTCCGACAGTCATCGTGCCGCGACCTTGGTTCCGCCCCCGCCCATGGCAAGGTTGCGCCGCGAAAACGGGCCGGCCCCGGCGAAGCCGGCAACAAGACAACCCGGACGCCTCCGCCGCAGCGCCGTCCCTCCGCGCGAGCCCCCCCGGGTAGAACCAAGGAGCAACCAAACAACTGAGGGTGACACGGCGCCGACCAGAAACCGGAGGCAGGGTGTGCAGCCAAAAAAAAAGCCACCCTTCGGCAGGGTGGCTCGTCAGGAACGGCCGGGAGCTCCGGCCCGGTTTTCCGTTCAGCCCAGCTTCCGGCGCAGGAACCCGATGGCACCCATCGCCAGCGCGAGCAATCCGAGCGACGTACCGGAATCCGGCACCTTGCCCGTCGTGCCGCCACCAGCCTGTCCTTCGGTAACGATCGTGACGACGTAGTTCGTGTTTCCCGAGTCGTTGATCGACAGGTAACCCGGCACCGGGTCAATGAAGCCCATGTGCGACGATACGCCCCAATTGCTCAGCCCCGCGGTGGTCAGGCCTTCGTTGACCGGGAATCCCGCCGTCGCCCCCGGAATCACCACGCTCTCCTCCTGGAAATACACGACTTTGCCCACGAGTTCATTGTAGAGGAATGAGTTGGTGTTGGTCATCCAGCCATTGGGCCAGCCGGAGTAGCCATCCGCCAGCGCCACGACGCCGAGTCCGCTGCCCGAGGCGGCCCAGTTCACCGCGTTGATCAGGAAGCCCCGCGGACCATTGTCGATCGGACCTGGGGAGTTGATGTAGTGCCAATCCGCATCCTGCCCGCTGAGGAAGGTGCGGCTGCCGCGCGCGGCCGCAATCGCCGTCTTCTCCGCCAGCAGGCGGCTCGAATTAAAGTTCCCGAAGAACCCCTGATTCGAACTCCCGATCACCAGCACATCGTAGTTCGAGAAGGTCGGCGTCGGGTCGGCGGCGTTCCAGAACGTCAGATTCCACGACAGGCTGCCGTTGTTGAGCGGGTCGTAGGTGTGGGCGGTGGACGCCAGCGAGGTGATCGAAGCGTTGTAGGACGAATCGACGCCGTACCAAAGGACATCAATCTGCGCCTGAGCCTGGGAGAGACTCAAACTCGCGAGGAGGAGCCCAAGCACGCTTGGGCGGAGACAATCAGGTGTTTTCATGGAGGGTAGTAATTCCGAACCCCAACCCTCTTAGCATAGCGCAGGCCACCCGCGGTGCCCGTTCTGATTGATTCCTTTATATATTGTTCTGTAGTATCGTACAAAACTCCCTATCCGGCGATACGCGTGAGCCACTTCACGCCGACCCAGCAAGAACGTCGGGCCTCTTTACACTGCGAGCATCCCCGCCCCCCTCCGCGACTCCGCCCGTCCGCGCGAGCCGCCGGAGTTGAACCACGCAGCAATCAGGCAACCGGGACGGACCAGCGGTCCCTGCCCCTACCCCAGCAACTCCTCCGCATGCGCGAGGGCGCTCCGGGCGTGGCGGTCGCCCAACATGCGCGCCAGCTCGCCGAGCCGCGCCTTCCGACTCGTTTGAATCGCCGCGATGGTCACCACCGCCCGTTCCCTCGACTGGTCCTTCTCCACCACGAGATGATTGGTTGCCCGCGCCGCGACCTGTGGCAGGTGCGTCACGCACAACACCTGATGCTGGCGAGCGATGGCAGCCATGTTTTCACCCACCACCCGGCCGATTTCGCCGCCTACGTTGGCATCGACCTCGTCGAACACCAGCAGCGGTACCTCGTCGAGCTCGGCCAGTACGGTCTTCAATGCGAGCATCACCCGCGCCAGCTCGCCGCTCGACGCGATCCGGCTGAGCGGCAATGGCGGCTCGCCGACGTTGGGCGAAAACAGGAACTCCGCCTCGCAGTCGCCCGCCGGACCCGGCTCGGGCAACGGCACCACCCGCACCTGGAATTCCGCCTTCGCAAATCCGAGCCGCGCGATCGCCCGCGCCGCCACCCGCGCCAGTTCCTTCGCCGCCTTCCCGCGCGCCGTCCGCAACGCCTGCCCCTTCCGCTGCACCTCCCGCCGGGCTTCCGCGATCCGCGCTTCGAGCCGCACCAATCCGCCCTCCAGGTCGCCTTGCAACTCGAGCCGCCGCCGCAGTTCCTCGCGCGCCGCCACCACCGCGGTCAGTTCGCCGCCGTGCTGGCGCCGCACCTCCAGCCACGTGCTCATCCGCTGCGCCAGCTCCTCCGCCTGCTCGGGATCGAACTGCAGTTGCTGGCTCAGCGCCGCAAACTCCCCGCCGAGATCGTTCAGCTCCACCACCGCCGACGCCAGGCGCGCCGCCAGCGGCTGGCTCGCCGCATCGATTTCCTCGAGCTGGCGCGCCGTCCGCAGGAGCGCCGCCACCCGGTTCTGCACCCCGTCGTCCCCGGTCAGCCCCGCCGCCAGCGCCGACGAAAGCTCCATCAGTTCCTGCGCCCGGCTGAGGCGCTGGTGATCCCGTTCGAGGGCCTCAATCGCCTCCGGCGTGAGCTCCAGCGCATCGAGCCGGACAAGCTGGTTGCGCAGAAAATCCACCTGCTCCGGCGCGAGTCGCGTCTCCGTCGCCAGCCGACGGTACTCCGCGGTGAGCTCCCGCCAGCCGTCGTAGGCGTCGCGATAGGCCGCAAGCTCCGCGTCGGTCCGGCCAAACCGATCGAGCAGATCGAGCTGGCAGCTCTCGCGCAGCAAGCGCCGCGGTTCACTCGGGCCGTGAAAGTCGATCCAGTGCTCCCCGAGACGCTGCAGGGCCGCCAGCGTCGCGAGGCTGCCGTTGATCGTGATCTTGGGCGCCTTGTCGCGCGGCACGCTGCGTCGCAGGAGCAGCAGCCCGTCCTCACAGGTCGGAAGCTGCAGCTCCTCCAGCACCGCGTCGATCCGCGCCGGCGCGGCGAAATGCAGGCTCGCCTCGACCTCCGCCGCCGCCGCGCCCTGCCGGATGATCGTCTTCTCCGCCCGTTCGCCCGCCAGCAGGCTCAACGCCCCCAGCAGGATGCTCTTGCCGGCGCCGGTCTCGCCGGTGACCGCCGTGAAACCAGCCTCGAACTCAAGCGAGACCTCTTCGAGCAACGCGAGATTCCGAATGCGGAGCGACTGCAGCATGACGGGTGGTCCCGCAACGCATGGTGCCCGCCTGCGCCGTGTCAAAGCACCTTCGCGCCTCCCTCGGCAAAAGTCTCCTCTCGCCACCCTGGGACCGTTTTTGTCCCACCCCGTCTGCTAGATTCCCCCGACTTCAAAGCAACCCCATCGCCCTCCCTTCCGCCCACTCCAGCCATTTTCGACGCGCCCTCCCTCCCTTCGCCCCTTAGTCCCTTGGTCCCCCCACTCCCTCACTCCCTTATTCCCTCATTCCCCCCCGCCGCATGAGCCTCCGCCTGCACCTCTCCGCCCGGTCTGATGAGCTGTTGGCCGCGCTGTGCCCGCGGCTGGCGGCAGCGCGCGTCGCGGTCCTGGCCCACCGTTCCGGGGTGCCCCCGCCGGTCCCCGTGCTGGTGCCTTCGCCCCAGCTTTCCGACTGGTTGCAGGTGCGACTGGCGCGCGACCTGGGACTGTGCATGGGCTTCGAATTTCTCTCCCCGGGCGCCTACTTCAGCCGGCATTTCGCCGCCGATCCCCTCGCCGACGCCTTTGCGGATGCCCACGCCGCGTGGTCCCCCGATCGCCTGCGCTGGCGGCTCCTCCCGCATGTCGACGGCGCCGCCCGTCACCTCGGCCAGCCCCCCGGGCGGCCGCTTGGATCGCGCGATCGGTTCGCTTTCGCGCAGGTGCTCGCGCGGCAGTTCGACCGCTATGCCCGCCACCGTCCCGACTGGCCGGAGCGTTGGGATCGCGGTCTGCCCGTGCTCCCCGACCAAGCGGAGGCCAGCTCCGACCACGCCCGCGCCGACGAAGCCTGGCAGCGCGACCTCTGGCGCAAGCTCGCCGCCGAACCCAACGCCTCTCCCCACCCCGCCCGCCTGCTCGGCGAACTCGCCCGCGCCGAATCGTCGGTTTCCGATCGCGCGCTCCCGCTCTTCGTCCTGGCCTCCGGCCCCGTCGACCCGCTGCTCCTGCGCACGCTGCAGGTGCTCGATCGCCGTGGGCACGATGTCGCCCTCTTTCTCCTGCTCCCCTCGCTCGGCTTTCTCGGCGACCTTTCCCGCCGCGAACTCGCCCGCCGCCTCCTGGCCACCGGATCGGGCAACCCGCCGGACGATCCCGCCGCCCAACTCCCCGACGGCCACCCGCTCCTCGCTTCACTCGGCCAGCAGGCCGTGGGTACCTTCAAGTTGCTCGAGGAAATTTCGCCCGACTATGCAGAGTGGCCGACCGATCCGTCCGCCGGTCCCGCCACTCCCGACGAGCCGTCGCTCCTGCGCCGCCTGCAGGCCGACATCCGGGCGCAGCGCCCGCCCCCCGGCCTGCCCTCCGCCCCCACCGCTCCCGACCCGCGCCCCGCCTGGTCGCCTGCCGACCGCAGCCTGCAGGTGCACTGCTGCCACAGCCCCCGCCGCGAACTCGAGCTGCTGCGCGACGAACTGCGGCGCGCGTTCACCGATCTCCCCGGCCTGCAACCCGACGAGGTCCTCATCGCCGTCGCCGATTTCGACCGCTATGCACCCCTCGCCGACGGCATCCTGCGCGCCGGATCGGAGCCGCTGCCGGTGCGCCTCACATCCCTCCCCGCCCGCGAGGCCAACCCGATCGCCGTCGCTCTCCTCGCCCTCCTGCGCCTCGCCGCCGGCCGCCGCACCGCCAGCGAACTGATCGACCTCCTCACCCTCACTGCCGTCCAGCACCGCCTCGAGGTCGCGGGCGAAGCCGAGACCGTGGCGCAACTCGCGGAAACCCTCCGCCAATCCGGCCTCACCCATGGGCTCGATGCCCGTGATCGCCCCGAGGGCGAGGCCACCGGCACCTGGCGCACCGCCCTCGATCGCCACCTCGCCGGCGTCTGGTTCGGCCCCGAGCCAGGCGCACGCGACGCCGCCGGCGAACTCGTCCACCCCCTCGCCGGCGACCTCCACCATCACGACGACGCCATCCGGCGCCTGCACGCCTGGCTCGTCGCCCTCGCCGGCCACCTCCGCGCCTGGGAATCCGAGGCTCCCGCCTCCGCCTGGGCTGAACGCCTGGGACACGCCGTCACCGATCTCCTGGCCTGCGCCGCCCTCGACGATCACGCCGCCGCCTTGCGTCGACGTCTCGGCGAACTCGCCGCCGTCCCGGCCGACACCCCTCTCGACACCGGCGCACTCGTCGACTGGCTCGAATCCCAGCTCGAAAATGCCACCAGCCTCCGCACCACCATGGGCGGCGAAATCCTGCTCGGGCGGACCGACCAGATTCACGGACTGCCCTGCCGGGTGCTCGCCATCCTCGGTCTGGAGGATGGCGCGTTTCCGCGCGCGCCCCACCGACCCGCCTGGGACCTCCTCTCCCCCGATCCGAAACCGTGGGATCCCGATCTGCGCCGGCAGGACCGCCAGTGGTTTCTCGACAGCGTCCTCGCGCCGACGGATCGGCTGATCCTGTGCGCCGCCAACCGCAGCCTGCGCACTCCCCACGACGGCCCTCTCTCGTCCTGCGTCGAGGAACTCCTGCGCGCCGCGCGCGAGACCCTGCGCTTCCCCACTCCCGACGGTTCCGGCGCCTCCCCGCTCGTCGTCAACCACCGCCTCCAGCCGTTCGCCGCCGACTACTTTCGCCCCGGCAGCCCGGTGCCTCGCTCCTTCGATGCCGCAGCCGCCCGCATCGCCGGCGACCTGGCGGGCGCCGGCGGCGGCCTCCCGCCGCCGTTCTATACCCCGGGCCCAGCCACCGCCGCCGGCCCGGCCGCGGTCACCCTCGACGACCTGATCCGCTTCTGGCGCGACCCGGCACGCGCCTGGCTGCGCGCCCTCCAAATCGAGATCCCGGGCGAGGAAGCCGACGATGCGGCCCTCGACGACCCGCCGGTGAACCTGGATGCCCTTGGCGTCCACGCGGTCCGGCGCGCCGCGCTCGGCACCCGCCTGCCTGCCGCCCCGACTCCGGCCGTCATCGCCCGCGCCCGTCTCGCCGCCGACCGCGCCCTGCCCCCCGGCCCGCTGGGCGCCCTGGTCTGGGAACGCTGCGAACGCGAAGTCACTCCACTCGCCGACGCGCTCGCCGGCTTGCTCCGCCACGCCGCCACGGTGCCAATCGACTGCGCGCTGCCCGCACTCCCGCGCCTGACCGGCGAGGTGCTCTGCATCGACCAGGATCCCGAAGGCACCCGCGTCCTCGTGTATCGCCCGGGACCATACGATCGGCGGCCCGGCCACCAGTTCGAAGCCCTGCTCCGGACCCTCGCCACCGCCGCGCAACTCGACCGCCCCGTGGGCGCGATCGCGCTCGGGCTTGACGACGCCGGCCCGCGCGCGCTCCCCGCCGTGCCCCCGGCCCCCGCCCGCGCTCTGCTCGCCGTACTCGGCGCCGGCTACGCGATCGGCCAGCAGCGCCCGCTTTGCTTTGCGCCGGAGGCCAGCGACGCGCTGGCCGCCGCCTTCGCCAAGTCCGGCGACGCGGCCACCGCCCTCGACCGCGCCCGGGAGGTCTGGGAACGCGAGCCCTTCGGCCCTCAACCCGCCGGCGAAGGACTCGCCCCGGCCGCACTCCTCGTTTGGCGCGACACCGAACCGTTCGCCCCCCCCCATGACACCGAGTGGCTCCACTGGGCCGACGCCGTCGCGCGGCCCCTCCGGGCATGGTGGAACGGCGACCCGCTGCCCGAACCCGACGCCCGTCCGGACACCGTCTTCGCCGCACCCGCCGCGCCCGTCGACGGCCCGGCCCCTGCGCCCACCGCGACGCCCCGCGCCGCCCGCCAACCCGCCTCCGCCCGCCGCCGCCGCTGAAACCGCCATGAGCCTGTTTTCCGAACTGGAACTAAACACCTCGCCGATCGGCCCCGGACTCACGGTGATCGAGGCGAGCGCCGGCACCGGCAAGACCTACTCGATCAGCCACCTCGTGCCGCGCCTGCTCCTCGAGGGCGACCTCCCCGATCTCTCGAAGCTCCTCCTAGTCACCTTCACCCGCGACGCCACCCGCGAACTCGCCGACCGCACCCGCCGTGTCCTCACGCGCCTCGCCGCCCCGCCTGCACCTGACGAAACGACCACCCACCCGCACGTCGCGGCCTTGCGCCCCCGCCTCGCCGACCCCTCCGCCCGCGCCCGCCTCGCCCGCGCCCTCCTCGATCTCGATCTGCTCGCCGTCTCCACCATTCACGCCTTCTGCCAGCGCACCCTGCAGCAGGACGGCACCCTCTGCGGCCTGCCCGTCATGCCCGAGGTGATCACCGACGACACCGAACACCTCACCCCGCTCGTCCGCGAACACTGGCTTGCCACCCTCGCCACCGATCCCGTCCTCGCCGCCCTCGCCACAGCGCAGGACTGGAAGCTGGAGGATGCGCGCACGTTCCTCAACACGCTCCGCCGCTGTCATCACCCGCGGCTCGATCCCGCTCCCACCCCGTACGCGGAACTCCGCGCCGCCCTCACCGCCGGCTGCACCCGCCTCGCCGACTCCACCCGCCTCGCCCCCGTCCCTGAACTCGTCGCGGGCATACCCGCCTGGAACCAGGGTCTGACCGCCGATGCCGTCCTGGACCGGCTTGCGCCCCTGCAAGCCGGAGATCCCGCCCGTCCCGCGTACTGGGAGGCGCTGCGCGCCGCCACGGAGCTGCCGGGTCTGATCAAGGCCAACTCCCACGCGGGCCGGGCCGCGCGCGCCGCCATCACCGCCCACCCGGGGACCGCCGCCGCCCGCGAACTCGCCGCCCTCGCCGCCCGCCTCCGCTGGGCCTGGCAGCAGGATCTCGCGGCCCGGGTGCTGCCGCGCCTCGCCAGCCTCCTCGAAACCCGCCGCCTCATCACCCAGGACGGGTTGATCGGCGCCCTCCATCGCGCCCTCCATCGGTCGGGCCCCGACGGCGAGGCGCAGTCGGCCCGCCTCGCGGAACACCTCGCCCGGCGCTACCACGTCGCGCTGATCGACGAGTCGCAGGACACCGACCCGCGGCAGTTCGCGATCTTCCGTCGCATCTTTCTCGATACGGAGCCGTGCCGCCGCCTCCTCCTCGTCGGCGATCCCAAGCAGGCCATCTACGGCTTCCGCGGCGCCGACCTCTCAACCTACCTCGCGGCCCGCAACGGCGCAGGCCGGGGCTACACCCTCACCCGTACCCACCGCGCCCCGGCCCCCCTCGTGCGCACGCTCAACCGTCTCTTCGACCGCCCCCGCGCCTTCCACCATCCCGACCTCGCCTTCCGCCCCGCCCGCTCGGCCCTCCCGTTCGACCGCCGGCTCTGGCGCGACGGTGCCCCCTGCCCGCGCCTCGAAGCCTGGCTCCTTCCCGAGGGCGATCCCGCCTGGTCATCCCAGGGCCGCCGGGTCGCCGCGATCTCGGCCCGCATCGCCGCCACCATCGTCGACCTGGTGGAGCATGGCCGGCTGCGCACCACCTGGACCGACGGCCGCGCCGCGCAGGAAACCCGCGTCTCGCCGCAGGACTTCGCCGTGCTCGTCGCCACCAACGCCCAGGCCGTGGCCATGGCGGAGGCGCTGCAGGCCCGCGCCGTGCCGGCGGTCGTGAACTCCGGCGCGGATGTCTTCGCCTCCGACGAGGCCCGCGATCTGCACCGGCTGCTGCGCGCCGTGCTCGATCCCCGCCGCACCCGCCGCCTCCGCGCCGCCCTCGCCACCCGCCTGCTCGGCGTCGACGCCGCCACCCTCGCCCGGCTCGACGAAACGCCGGCCCCCGGCGCCGCCGCCCACCAGGCCTCCGTCGTCTGGTTCGAACGGTTCACCCGTTGGCACCAACTCTGGCACGCCCGCGGGCTGGCGGCGCTCGTCTCCGACCTGGAGCGCCCGGACGTCGCGGTCACCCACCGCCTCGCCCTCGTTCCCCTCACCGGCGAACGCCGCGCCACCAACCACCGGCATCTCACCGACCTGCTGCTCGAAGCCGCCCGCACCGCGGCCCCGCGCCCCGCCGAGCTCGTGCGCTGGCTCGGCCAGGAAATCGCCCGCGCCACCGACCGCTCCTTCGTCGAGGAACGCCAGCTCCAGCTCAGCAGCGACCGCGCGGCCGTGCAGATCGTGACCATGCACAAGGCCAAGGGACTCGAGTATCCCCTCGTGTTCTGCCCCTACCTCGCCGACTCGCTGCGCCGCACCGAGGGGCTCGGCCAGTTGCCCGCCCCCCCCACCGCCGGCGACCGGAGTCACGCCGACGTCCTCGTCAACCTCGATCTCCTCGACGGCGACGCCCGCGCCGCCCGCGCCCGCCAGCTCGCCGCCGCCCAGCTCGAGGAGCGCCTGCGCCTCGCCTATGTCGCCCTCACCCGCGCCCAGGCCGGCGTCTGGATCACCTGCTACCGCGCCACACGTTCCGGCGAGGGCGTCAGCGCGCTCGACTGGCTGCTCCGGTCCGACGCCGATCTCGCGACGTATCCAGAGTTCAGCCACGAATGGATCGCCGCCACGAAGGCGGCCGGGATCGCGCCGCAGGGCGCGGTGCTGGACGCGCTCGGCGCCGAAGCGCCGGGCGACGTCGCGGTCCGCGAACCTCCCCCCGACTCGGCCGCGCGGCTGGTCGCGGTGGCCGCCGCGGATCCCTTCTCCGCACCGCTTGCCGCCCTGCCCGCGCCGCCGCTCCCGCCCGGCTGGCGCATCACGTCGTTCTCGACCCTGACCCGGGAGAAACATGCCCATGGCGCTCCGCTCCCGCCGGCGCCCGCGGCCCCGGCCACCCGCGCCCCGCCGCCGGAACCGCCCGACGGCGCCGGGGAGCCCGCCCTGCACTTCTTCGCCGCCCCCGGCGGCGCCGCGGTGGGCACGGCTGTGCACGACTGGATCGAGACCTGGGACTTCACCCCGCCCGACGAGGCCGCCCTCGCGTCGCATCTCGCCACGGCCCAGCTCCCGGCGCTGCCCCCGGAATCGCCCGGCTGGGGCGAACAGTGGCGGGAGCTGTTCACCACCCTGCGGCTCATTCGCCTGCCGGGCTGCGACGGCGCGCCGCTGCACGCCTTGTGCGCGGAGCCGCACGCCTCCGAGTGGCACTTTCACCTGCCGCTGGCCGGCCCGCTCCGCACGGCCGACCTCGCCCGCTGTTTCGAGCTCCACGGCGCCCCCGCCCACCGGCCCTACGCCGCCGCGCTGCGCGAGCTTTCCGACGATCAGTTCGACGGGCTGTTGCAGGGATTCATCGACCGGCTGGTCCGCCACGGGCCCGCCTGGGGAGTGATCGACTGGAAAACCAACCGACTGGGTTCGACCCTCGCCGACTACGACGAAGCCAGCCTCCTGCGCTGCGCGATCAACGATCACTACCTCCTGCAGACGCACCTCTACCTCGTTGCCCTGCGCCGCTACCTGCGCGCCCTCGGGCTGGCGGACCCGCCCCTCGCCGGCGCCTGGCTCGTGTTCCTCCGCGCCGTCGCGCCGGGCACGAGCCGCGGCGTCCTTCACCTCAACCCGCCCGGCGGAATGCTCGACGCCCTCGATGCCCTTTTCGCCCCGCGGACAGCCACCCGACCCTGAGCATCTCCGAAACCCCGTCATGCTGGTGCGAATTTTTCCGAATCTGGCGACCACGCGCGTAAGCGTGCCAACGATCAACCACCTGCTTCCGCTCGCGGCTACCCCGGCCATCCCAATGCCAGCTCCAGGTTATCGGAGCCAACGCGAATGACCCCCTGGACTCCCACCGCCGAACTTGCCCCGGAGATCGAGCTGCTCGTCCGTCGCTGGCACCTGCCGCCGGATCGGATTCCACTCGTGCGGCGTCTGCTTGAAGCCGAACACGAGGGCGCCACCGCCCTGGCGCTCGCCGGCTCCCCGTGCCTCCCGTCGCTTCCGAACCGGGCCACGTCTCCCGACGCCGCTTGGGGCGGCGTCTGCCATCTCCTCCCGCCCCACCCCGGCGCCGCCCTGGCCCTCGACCCGCGCCCGCTCGTGCTGCGGACGCACGCGGGCGGCTGGCATCTGCAGCCGTGGCGCTATTTCCGCGCCGAGGAAACTATCGCCCGGGAACTGCTCGCCCGGGCCGACCAAGCTGCGCCGCCGCTCCGGCGCCCGGCGCTCGACCTGCTCACAGACCTCGGGCCTGCGGAGCTCAACGAACGCCAGAGTCGCGCCGTTGCCTGCGCCCTTGAGCACCGCCTCGCCGTCGTCACCGGCGGACCCGGCACCGGCAAGACCCACACCCTGGCGCGCCTGCTCGCCCTGCTCGTCGCTGCCGATCCCGCCCGCCCCCCGGCGGTCCGACTCGCCGCCCCCACCGGCAAGGCCGCGGACCGGATGAAGGAGGCGGTGGAGGCCGCGGCCGACCGTTTGCCGGACTCGATCCCCGCCGCCGCGCGCCTCGTCCTGCAGCAGGCCGCCGCCGGCGCCTGCACCCTTCACCGCCTGCTCGGCTTCAATCCCGCCACCGGCCGTTGCGATCACGGCCCGCACCACCCGTTGCGCAGCGACGTCGTCATCGTCGACGAATGCTCGATGGTCGACACGCTGCTCTGGCAGACCCTGCTCGCCGCCCTCGCCCCCGCGACCCGCCTCGTGCTGGTCGGCGACCCGCATCAGCTCGAAAGTGTCGCCGCCGGGGATGTGCTCGGCTCAATCCTCCGTTTTGCCCGATCCCGTCCTGACACCCCCCTGGCCCGCGTGTGCACCGCACTGACGGAAAGCCACCGCTTCCGCCATCGCCCCGCCATCGGCCGGCTCGCCGCCGCGGTCGTCGGCCTGCGCGCCGACGAGGCGCGGGAGCTGCTGTCCCTCCACCCCCCGCCGGCCGACGGCACCGCTCCGGCCGGCGGCGTGGTCTGGCTCGGAGAGCCGGGCAGCCGCCTCGCGTGGGAGGATCTCCCGGGTGTCGTGCGCGACTCGATCCTCGCCGTGGCTGATGCCGCGCTTCCCGAGGAAGCACTGGCGGCCCTCGGGCGGGTACGGCTCCTCACCGCCCACCGCGAACACGCCCTCGGCGCGGCCGGCCTCAACGCGGCGTTGCACCAGCATCTGTTGGCGCGCGCCGGTCGCGGGCGCATTCCGAACCAGCCGGTCATCGTCAACGTGAACGATCCCGAGACCGGGCTCACCAACGGCTCCGTCGGTGTGGTCATGGAACGGGAAGGCACCCGCGCGGCCTGGTTTCCGGCCGCCTCGGCGGCCGCCGCGCCCCGGCGGATCGCGCTCAGCCAGTTGCCCGATCACAGCCCGGCCTGGGCCATGACAATCCACCGCTCCCAGGGCAGCGAGTTCGATCACGTCGTCGTGGTCCTGCCTTCCGCCGACAGCCCGCTGGCGACGCGCGAACTGCTTTACACCGGCCTCACCCGGGCCCGGGAGTGCGTGCACGTCTGGGGCGGCGAAGCGACGGTGCGCGCCGCCCTCGGCGAGCGCGCGTTGCGCTGTACGCTGCTGGAGGCGAGCCTGCAGGCCGCCACCGCAGGCGCCGCCTCGTCAGGCCCCGCGCCCGCCTGAGTAGCACCAAGGGGTCATAGCGCGAATCACGAATCCCCCCAGACCTCCCCGGCCACACCGATCGCAGTCGGTTTCGCGCTTCGCGCTTTGACCCCGTCCTGCCCGCTCTCTCCGGCTTCAGCCGGCTCCAAAGCCCGATTGAGCCTCCGGACGCGGCGGGTCAGGCTGGGCGCATGTCCTCTCCCATTCTCATCGAAGTTTGCGCCAACTCCATCGCCTCCGCGCTTGCCGGACAGCGTGGCGGTGCGGCGCGAGTCGAACTGTGCGCCGCCTTGGTCGAAGGCGGCATCACACCGAGTCCGGCGGCGATGGAAATCGCGCGCCAGAAACTCCGGGTGAAACTCCACGTGCTCATCCGTCCGCGCGGCGGCGACTTCTGCTACGACGACATCGAGTTCGCCGCGATGCGGCGCGACATCGAGTTCTGCAAACTCGCGGGAGTGGACGGCGTGGTCGTGGGCATGCTGCGGCCGGACGGAAACGTGGACGTCGAACGCACCCGGGAGTTGATCGCCGCGGCCCGCCCAATGTCGGTGACCTTTCATCGCGCGTTCGACATGACGGTGGACGCGTTCCGCGCGTTGGATGAGGTGCTTTCCCTTGGGGCTGACCGGCTGCTCACCTCCGGCCAGCGCGGCAGCGCCGAGCAAGGCAAGGCGCTGATTGCGGAACTGGTGCGACGCGCGGGAAGCCGTCTCATCATCATGCCCGGCGCCGGAATCCACGCCGGCAACATCCGCGACCTCATCGCCACGACTGGCGCGCGCGAGTATCACCTCTCCGGCCAGAAGAAGATCGAAAGCCGGATGCAGTATCGCAATCCGCACGTCTTCCTGGGCGCGCCCGGCCTGCCCGAATACGAGATCGGCGTCACCGACGAGGAGAAGATCCGGCGGGTGGTGGAGGCGGCACAGATCAGTTCCAGCGCCCGCTGAACCTAAGACAGCGGCGAAGAGCACGTGCCTGGGCGGCAGGGCAGCTCCGGCAGGGCCGGCACGCCGGGTCGGATGGGCGGGCTATCCTGCGATAGGGCACCGGTGAAACCTGAGCCCGTCCGCCGCACCCTGCTTTGCTCCCGGCTGGAGGCGAACCTGAAGTCCGCAGCCCGCGTTGGACCGGCGTAATCCGCCGCGCGGGAACGCCCCCCGCCTGCGATCATCGGGCAGAAAAAAAGGGGCGCGGTATGCGCCCCTGACAGGTTTGCCTGCAGCATCCGCTGCTCAGCAGAACTTCCTCCGCAGTCCCACCACTCCGGTAATACCAGCCAGGACGAGCAGCATCGTGGAACTGGCATCCGGCACCGGTTGGTCAATCTTGTTGGGGGTTTGGAGGAGATAGATCGGGCTCGACGGAGAATTGTCCGTCACCGCAAAGGTGAACGTGACCGATCCGCCGGGGGCAACACTGCCGCCCGAGAAATTGAGGTAATCACGGGTGACTTCAAACTTGGTCAGGGTGGTGAATACACTGGAAGTGAAGACCAGTCCACTGCCCTGCGCGAAGCTGAGCCCGTCACCTTCGCCGGACGGCGTTCCGAGGACCTGCTGCAATTCCATTTCAAAGCTCGTCCACGTATCGTTGGTGCTGTTCAGCACGGTCTTGGAAATCCAAGCGCCGGAACCGTAGCCTAGGCCACCCGCAGGCAACGGGGCTCCGTCGTCATCATACACCCCGATCGTGCCGGCCGAGGTCATCGTTTCGTTGAGGACCCACGGGTCCCCTGCCGCGCCGGTGGTCGAAACGTTAGTAGTAGCAAGGTCCAGGGCGATGCCTCCGTTGACAACGCTGACAACGGGTACGGCAAAAAGACAGGATCCGCCCGCCAAAAGGGCGATCGCGAGAGTGGCAAACTGCTTCACTGGATTTTTCATGTGGCTGTCCTTTTCGGGTTGAAGGAAAGAACTCTGACTTGAGCGCACAAATGCAGCTTTGCCCGTGCCACCCGGGATGGAGGTCCAGGCGCCCCACCGTGGTACCACCAGCTAATGATAGTAATAAAATGCATCCGATGGCGCCTCCCTCCTGGGGACGACGCTGATGGGGAGGAAATCGTAAGAATTTCCGACACGGCAGTAACAACTTCCGACGCAAACCATTTGAAATTTGGTTCGATCGACAGCCGCCGGAGTTGTTCGGACGCAGGAACGGAAAGTTCGACCGGTGGTGGACCGGGCCAAACGGTCACCGCAGCCGCGTCGGAGATCCATCGCCGGGCACCGCCTGTCGTTGACGCCCTCCAGCGTATCCCTCCCGTGACGCCGCCGGCCGGCTCAATAGGCCGTCTCCGGCGGGCGCAAGATCTGCCCAAGGGTGCGCAGGGTGATCTGCAGGTCGAGCCACACCGACCAGTGGGTGATGTAGTAGACATCCCAATACACCCGCTGGCGCAGCATCTCGGACTCGAGCACCTCGCCGCGGAAGCCCAGGCTTTGGGCCAGGCCGGTGATGCCGGGTTTGACCAGGCGGCGCGTGCGGTAGCCCCGGGTCTGCTGGCGGAATTCCTCGTCGAGCAGCGGCATGTACGGCCGCGGGCCGACCACGCTCATGTCGCCCATCAGCACGTTCCAGAACTGCGGAAACTCGTCGAGGCTCCGGCGCCGCAGCAGTCGCCCGAAGGGAAAGATGCGCTCGTCCTCGGCTCGCGCCTGCCGCGACTCCGCCGCCGGATCCTCGGGTGCGACGCGCATCGTCCGGAACTTGAGCATGCGGAAGATCTCGCCGCGCTGCCCGCGCCGCTCACGCACGTGGAAGAGCGGTCCGGGCGCCTGCCGGCGCTGCGCCAGCCAGACCACCAGGCAGAGCGGCGGCAGCAACCCGCCCACCACGACGAGCGCAACGGCGAGGTCGTAGACGCGTTTGATCAACCGGTTGACGGGATCCTCGAGCGGCTCCTCCTGCAGGGTGTAAAAGTGGCGCCCTTCCTCGACGGTCGGGACGAGGGGATGCGTGTAACGCTCAGTCAGGTTGTTGTGGATCAGGAGCCGGCAGCCGTGCTCCTGGCAGATGTCGATCACGGCGCGCGCCTCAGCGTCGGTGTCGGGCAGGCCGAGCGCCACCACCTGGCCGATGGGCCGCTCCGCCAGCACCTTCGGCAGATCCGCCACCCGTCCCAACCAAGGCACGCCGGGCAGGGCCGAACCGGCCGCGCCGGGATCGTCGGAGAGCAATCCCACCGGGTGGATGCCGAGCGGCTCCTTGCGCGCGATCCAGTCATTGAGCCGCTCGAAGGATGCCGTCCGCCCGAGGAACAACGTCGGCAGCCGGTGCCCGCGCTGGAACACCATCCGGGCGAGCAACCGCGGGAGGTGCAGGTTGAGCAACAGCAAGCCGCACCACGACCAGAGCAGGAAGGTGCCGAGAAAGAGGCGGCTGATGCTGCGGTCGAGGGTCGCGAACATCATCGAAAACGTGAGCAGTGCCATCAGGCCGACCTGTCGCGCCGCCAGGCCCGCGGCGTCACCCAGCCCGAGCATGTGAAAGCGCGCCGCCAGCGTGGTCAGTTCCCGCCGCGAGAGCGCCAGGCCGCCGATGACGCACAGGAAGTACGGCAGCAGGTTGACCTCCCGGCTCAAACGCACCACCGGCACGTAGCGCATGATGAACTCGGCGTAGACCCAGAAGAAGATCCCCACGGTGAGCGTGGTGGCTCCCGCGTGGAGATTGGCGAGTCCGCGCGCCCGGGTCGTGATCATGCGGCGACGGTATGGCCGCGCCCCGCCACCCGCGCAAGCCGGTCAGCGCCCCGGGTCGCCGGGATCCGCAACGGGGAGCAGGTTCCGACGCTAAACTCCTGCGCCTTGTGCGCTTCCTTGCGGCCCGGCATTTGGGGCGCGTCACTTCCCGCCACGCTCCCGTAGCCTTCGCTCCGATCGCGCGCTACAAACCCGAACGCGGGGCCACAAAAGGGCACAAGAGGCACAAGTTCCGATGGCCCCTCTCCGGCGATTCTTGTGCCGCCTCGTGGCCAGCCACCCGACGCGCCGAGCCTACCTGCAGTTCGACAGGACGAATTTCCTGATTTGAAGTCGAGGCGACCCAAAGTTGATCAGCATTCCGTGCTCCTTGCGTGAGGAACGGAGGTAGCCGAGCAACTGCGCAACGTGTTCGTCGCCGAGCGTCCGGCACGCCTTGATCTCGACGATCAGTTCCCGGTCGACGAGGAGGTCGGCAAAATAGGATCCCAGCACCGTGCCATCGCAGTCGACAACTGCGAGAGAGTGTTGGGCGGAGACTTCAATCCCTGTCTGGCGGAGTCGATGGGCAAGTCCGTTCTCATAGACCTTCTCCAAATGGCCATGACGAAGATATTGATGGAGACTGAACGCCGCGACGCGCACGCGATCGCAGAGTTGGAATACGGCGCTTCTTTCATTCACAGAAGAGCAGACTATCCGCCGGCGCCTGGCCTACACGCCCTCCGTGACCCAATTTCAGGGCAAGTGAGGAGTTGACCACCTCGTCCTTTTTCGGTCGCCGGGTGGCCAGCGTCCTGAAGCGCGTCTCATCAACCCACATTCCCGCAATCCTCCCGTCCGTCTCCGGGGAATACCCCGAAACCAGGGCCGCAAAGACGCGCAAAAGGCGCAGGTACCAATGGCCCCCTTCTTGCGCCTTTTGCGCCGCTTCGCGGCCCCCCGGATCTTCTCCGATCGGCGGGAGGCTCAGCGGGCGCCGTCCCGGGGAAAGCCCGGCCAGCGCAGGAAGGTCGACTCCGGCTCGAGCAACTCCACCGCCCACACCGCGCTGAACGCCGCGTACTTCGACGCCGCGATCGACTCGCCGTGGTGGGGCTTGGGGTGCGCTTCCACCTGCCGGCGCAGCGAGCGCTCCGAGGACTCCGACGCCAACGTCCAGATGTACTTCAACAGGACCGCCCGCACCTCGGCCGTGTCGGCCACGTACCGCCGGTAATACTGCAGCGGCAGCGCCCGCAGCGTGCCGCGCGCCCCATAGTCGAAAAGATCGTCCGGCCGGCCCGCCAGCAACGGCGGCAGAAAGGTGCGCGTCAACGTCTCCGTCAGCCGTGCCCGGAGCGCGGGCTCGATCGCATCGCGCCACGCCCACAACAGGGCCTCGGCGTGGTAGTAGCCCGCAGCGCCGTAGCCGGCATCCAGATACGCGCCGATGTTCCGGTCGGCGATGCGGCGAAGCTCGGGCGTGGGATCGACGTAGGTCAGCAGCAGTTGCACGCCGAGGATGTCGGGCAGCACCCAGGAGGGGCCGAGCGGCTGGCGCACCCCGCGCGACGAACCCAGGCCGTAATGCCCCGCCCGGGCCTGCGACCGTTTCGCCGGTTCCGTGCGCGCCGCCAGCTCCGCCGCCCGGGCCTCGTCGAGATGAAACGTCTCCGCCCAGTCGGAAAATCGCCGACAGAAACGGAAACAAGCCGCCCGGCGTCCCGCGTCGAGCAGCGGGGCGATCTGGCCCAGCGAGAGCGCGATCTGGCCGCCGTCGGCCACGTTGTAGGTGTCGGAGTGCTCGCCGTAACCCATCGGAATCGAGCCGTCCGGATTTTGCCGCGCCAACAGCATGTCGACAAACCGCTCGCCCGCCGTCCGCAGTTCGTCCGGACCCGTTTCGGCCCAGAGATCGCGGTGGCGATGCAGGCGCGTGGGTTCCCGCCGCACGAGATCGAGATAGGCGAAGAGCCCGCGCACGCCGTAGGCATCGCCGAAGTAGTGGTGGCTGATGCGTCCATCGGGAAACTGGCGCTGAGTGCGCGCCAGGTGCGCCAGCGCCCGCACCAACGCGCGTTCGACATCCGCGGTGTCGGCCAGCATGTCCTGCCCACCGTCCTCCGCCGTGAAGGTCGCCCGCCACTCGAACCGCGCGAGGGGAAAATCCGCCGGCACGTCGTCCAGCGGCACCGCGACGGCGGCGGCCCCGCGGGCCGGAACCTGCACGTCGGAACGGCCCCGCACGCGTCCGCCTCCGGCCTCGATTTCCACGCGCCCGCGCCGCGGGTGCGAACCCGGGTTATGCACCTTCACCGTCAGGAGCGGCCGCGCCGGCTCCGAATCGGTCCGCGGGGTGGTGTTGAGATGCGCCGCCACCACGGCCGTCCGGCGGGCGAGTGCCGCCGCGGTGCGCACGAGCAGCGCGACGCCCTCCGGCCGGGCCACCAGTTCCGCCGCTGGCACGCCGAACAGTCCCAGGCGGGCGCCGTCGTAACGCCCGGCCGCGAGGTACCGCGCCTCCGCCACGACGTGACCCGCCGCCCCGCGCAGGAGCGGTTCGCGGCGCTGCTCCCGCTCCGCCCGCGTCGCAAACGGCGGCCGATGATCGGTGCCCATTGCCACCCCGGGGTGCAGCACGAGCGGGGGTGGACACTCCACGGCCGTCGTAAATCCCAACGGAGGCGGCACCACCCGCGCCCCGCGAAACGGGTCGAGGAGCCAGGCCGGCGTTGCCGTCCGGTTGACCTGCAACGGCACGCGCAGCGCCACCAACGCGGCCGTCGGCGCGTACCGCCCGGAGGCCTCCGCCGCCAGGGCAATTTCACCGACCGCAAACGCCGTCGGTTTCTCGCGCCAGACGGTCGCATCGTCGATCCCAAGCGCGAGGGTCTCGATCGCCGCCGGGTCGAGGCGCGGCGGGACCGCGTTCGCCTCCTTCCACCCGCGCGGCAGGAAGTCCGCGAGCGAGACGTCGTAGGTCCGCCACTCGGGCGCCAACGGCACAAAGCCCAGCCAGCTCCCGCCCGCGAGGTCCGTGATTTCCAGTGCCAGCAGATCCGAGTAGGCATCGCCGCGCGCCTGGAACCGGATCACGGTGCGGTGCGGCGCCCGCGCGGCGGCGACCGGAAACCGGAGCTGCAGGTCGCTCATCCCGCGCCGCAGGGTGCGAAACTCGATCGCCGGCCGGCCGCCGGGCGTCGTCACCGGCGTCACCCGCGCCGGTTCGACCAGCGCGGTCGCCCGCCCATCCCGCGCCGCCTTCGGCTGACGGACCTCGAACGCCCGGGCGGCGCGCAGGTCCACCGCCGGCACCGGATCGACCGCGCGCGGCGCGTGGTCAAACGCCTCCGCGCCCGCCACGAGCAGCACCCCGCCGGCGGCCAGGAAGCGATCCACCGCCGGCCGGCTCTCCGGCGGCACCGCATGATCCGGCCCGAGCAGCGCCACGGTCGCACCTACGGAATCGAGCTGGCTCAACTCCGCCGCGGCCAATTGCGTCGTTTCAAATCCCGCGTCGCGCAGACCGGCGGCGAGCGACGCGGAGCGGGCGAACGGTTCGCCGAACAGCACCGCACGCCCGGCCGCGCCCGCGACCGTGACCAGGCTCAGAGCGACCGCCGCCGCGGCGCCGGACCCGCACCATCGGGATTTTCGGCTCCGGCCGACCAGGTCCGCGTTGCCCCCACGATCCGCCCGCCTGTCACCAGGCGGGCCCCGGAAAAACGAAGCGGCTTCGCGCCCGCTCACGCCTACCTCCCGGCCGCGGCCACCGGCTGGGTCCACGCCGTCTCGAACTCGCCGGCCACGGATCCGTTCTCCTTTGGCTTCGAGGAGACGATTTTCGCCCGCACGTACAGCTCATCCCCGCGCAGCGCATACTCGGCCCGCGAGCCCTTCACCTCGGCGAACACCCGGCCGATGTCCTGGCTGTAGCGGCGGTGATTGAGCGTGCGGCGGGGCGTCTTCTCGTCCGCCGGCGGCGTCAGCTCCACGCTGGTGCGGTCGAAGCCGCGGCGCGTGCCGATGAACTGCGTCACGTAGGTCACGCCCGGCTCGGCCGCGATCTCCACCGCCAGGCGCGAGGGGGTGTGCGTGACGTCGGCAAGGGTGACGCCGGTGGACGCATAGAAATCGCCCGCCTCCATCGCGCGGATGATCGACTCCGCGGTCAGGTGTTTCGCCCGCACCATCACCCAACCGCGGCCCGAGTTGCTGCGGCCAAGGCCGATCTTGTGATAGTGGTGCGAATCGTCGGTGCCCACGCCGTACACGACCCCAAGGTTCAGCTCGCCCAGGCGGAACGCGAGGGCAACGTCCCACATCGCGTCCATGCTGAGACGGGTGGCGTCGCCGGCGTTTTCGACTCCCGGGTGTCCGTTGTAGACCTCGAAGAAGCGCAGCCGTTCGACCTGCAGCAGTTCCTCCACCGTGATGGCCCAGCGGAAATTGGGATGGTTGAGGTGGGCGAACATCGGCTGGCCGGTCTTCTCGCGCTGAGCGTGGACGTCGTCGAAGATGCGGCGCATCGCCTCGACGGCGGTGGCCCCCGGGTGGGCCGGCAGAACCTCGCGCAGGTTGGTGGCGTTGACGTGGACGGGACCGCCGAGGGCGGGGGTGGAGGCGGTTTTCGGGCGGGACCAGCTCCCGGAGATTTCCTCGCTCGGGATCATCAGGAAGCGGCCGGGCTCCTCGAGGAGCGAACGGTACTCGTCGAGCGGCTTGAGGCGGATCTCGCGCTTGCCGCCCGATTCGCGCAACTCGACCCACTCCTCGCCGAAACGCGCGAGATACTTCTTCAATGCTTCGCCGCCGCCGCGCTGCACGACCTCCCCCTTGAGGGAGACGGGCTGCTTGAGTTCGAACCAGCGCGTGCCCACCTGGACGACGTTGTGGTCCGAAATGCCGAGGAAGTGGTAGCCGTGCCGCTTGTACCAGTCGGCGATCATCTCGGGGTAGTCGTCGCCGTCGCTCCAGAGCGAGTGCGTGTGCAGGTTGCCTTTGTACCACCGGGCGCTGGCGGGGGCCGCCGCCACCCCGGGCGCGGCGGCCAGGAGGACAACTTGGGCGAGCAGGCAGAGGACCAGGGGACGGGGGGAGTTCATGAGGATGCAGATGGCGGGGGGAGGCTTGTGCCTCCGGCGAAAAGCGGGGGATGACAACCGCAAAGTGCGGCCACGCCACCGTCTACTGGCCGGCGGACGGCAGGTGCCAGAGCGAGCGCCAGTACTTCTGCTCCGCCGCGTAATAGTCGATCGCTGCGGCGGGGTCCGCGGGTTCCGCGAGGATGCCGTAACGCTTCATCTCCCGCACCCAGTCGACGCGCGGGCGGAAGCCGGGCATGTCGAAGCGCTTGATGCGCTCCAGGTGCGTGTGACCGGCGGTGCACATCGCGAGCAGGGTCTGGTAGTCCGGATCGGAGCGATCGGCGAAGACGCCACCGGTCCCGGGCTTCGCGCCCTCCGCCCGGCACTGTCCCCACCCGCCCGCGGTTCTGGCGAGCGGGGCCAGCAGGACGAGCGATTTCTCCGGCCGGGTCAGGTTGAAGACAATGTGCCGGCTGGTGTTGAGCCGCGGATCATTGGGGTCCGGCTTCCAGAACGACAGGCCGCGTTCGTCCGAGAAACTCTTCGGCAGCAGGCGGCCGGGGGTGGTGTGGCACGCCGCGCAGCGGCGTTGCATGACCTCTGCGCCGGCGCGCGTGGTCGGCCACTCGTGGTCGGTGTCCACCTGCTTGTTCTCCGCGTAACCGCCGATCATGCCGGTGCCCAGCGCGGCATAGGTGCCTGGATACGCCGCCCCGCTTTCGATCCAGAGCCGCAGCAGTCGCGTCTGTTCGGGGGTCGCCTTCACGTCGTAATGGGAGCCGTCGAGATAGCGGAAGATCCGGCTCGCCGAGGAGCCGAGGGTGCGGGGCGCATAGTTGCTCACCGCCCGGTTGCGGCCGTCCGAGAACAGCTTCGCGATCGTCAGGTGGTAATAACTGTGGCTGAACATCGGACCGCGGTCGCCGGCGAGGAGCAGGCGGCCGGCCCGCGGTCCGCCCCGCGCGTTCTCCTCGTAGCCGTGGCATTCGACGCACAGCGCGTCGAGCACCGGCTGGACGTCGCGCGGAAAGTCGATCACGTCGGGCACGCCGGCGATGGGGGCGATCGGGCTCGGCGGACGGGCGGTGGCCAGCGTGCGGTAGTTCTCCAGACCGGGGGTGCGGGTGCGCTGCTCGTGGCAGCCGAGGCAGCTCGAGGTCTCACCCGGCTGCACGGTGAGGAAACTCTGCATGCGCTTGACCGCGAGATCGCGTTCGTCGAGCGCCACGAGGATGAAGCTGCGCAGGGCGGGCAGCTCGAAGAAGGCGGAGCCGTCCTCCTCCACCGGCACCGTGCCCACGATGCGTTCGAGGGTGAAGGTGCCCCCGTAGCTGATGGGGTCCATGCCGCCCGTGTAGTGAATCGGCATGGGCAGCGCCTCCAGCACCAGCAGCTTCTTGATTTCGCCGCGCCGCACGCCCGCCATGTTGCGGCCGTTGGTGACATCGGCCAGCACCAGCCGGCCGGTGGGCTGCTCGAGTTTCACCCGCTCGGGGAGGCGGTGCTCGCGCGGGCGCGGCACCAGGGGCCGCGGTTCGTGCACGAGGAAGCCGGCCTTCACCTCCTCCGGCGGCAACCGGTAGATCTCGTGCTGCGCCCCGGCGCCATTGATCAACACGATCGCCGGCCCGACCGCCGCCATGAACGCCTCCTCGGAGAACGCCCACGGATCGCGGAGCTGCCGGTTCCGCGAAATCGTCCGCGCCGCCGACTTCTCGTCCGGACCGGCGTTGGGATCCACCACCACCAGCTCGCCGGCGTGTTCGCGCTGGCCGTGGCCGGGCGAGAAGATGGCCACAATCTTGTCCGTGCCGGGGATCGGCTTGGCGTCGATCATCACGATCTTGGGATGCAGGTTGCCGTACCAGTTGATCTGCGCGGTGCCGTCGGGGTTCATCGCCCACAGGTGGTGGTAGTCCACCTGGCTGCGGTCGATGTACTCCCAGCGGGTGTAGAGCAGGCGGCCGTCCGGCAGCGGCCAGGGAGTGTTGTCGTGCTCGTTATTGCTCGAGAGCGGGCGGAGGTTGCCGCCGTCGCCGTCGCACCGGTACAACACCGCCACCTGGGTGAGCCAGCAGTTCACCCAGCGTTTGCAGCGGGTGGAGACAAAGGCGATCCCGCCATCGGGCAGGTAGGTGGGCTCGATGTCGTCGTAGGCGCCGCGGGTGAGCTGGCGCAGGCCGCTGCCGTCGGCCTTGATCTCGTAGAGATGGTAGTGCTCGGTGCCGCCCGGGCGGTAGCTGAAGAGGATCTTCCGCCCGTCGTAATGCACCTGCGGATCGCGAATGCCGCCGCGCGGGTCTTCGAGCAGCGTGGTCACCCGCCCGCTGGCGAGGTGCCAACGCTCCAGCCGGGCGCCCGCGCGCCCGGCCTTGCGCTCGGGATCGTGCGCGTAGTATCCGATGTTCGCGTACCAATGGCCGTCGGTCTCGTTGACCTTGCGGACCGCGAAGACGACCTCCTCCACCCCGGCCATCGGCCCGGCCTGGAATGCCGGCAGCAGCACCGCCGTCGGCGGCGGGGGTGGCGCGGCGGCGAAGGCCGCCACCGCCAGTCCCGCCAGCACCACCAGTCCCGCCCCGCTTCGCGCCGCCCGGCCGCTCCCCTTCGTCTTCATGCTGGCTCCTCCGGGCGCAGCCTTACAATGACAGCAGGTAAGTCGCGAGATCATCGATCTGGTCCTCCTTCAAATGGGACGTGCGCCCGTGCTTCCCCTCCCGGCTCGCTCCGAGCAGCACCTCGCGAACTGTCGCCGCCGATCCGTCGTGCAGGTACGGGCCGGTGCGCCAGAGCTCGACCAGCGTCGGGGTGTCGAAGAGTGTGCCCGGCTTGCTTGAGCCGCTGGCCGTGCCGACGTCGTAGGAATGGAGATCGGTGAACAGCGGGCCCGGGTGGCAGGTGGCGCAGCCGACCTGCGGATCCTCGAAGATTTTCCGGCCCCGCTGCGCGGCCCTCGAAAGCCGGCCCCGCTCGAGCAACGGGCTGGGCTCCGGCTCGAGCGACTTCAAGTAAGTGTCCATCGCCGCCGCAACCCCGTCCGGCGGCACGGCGAAGAGGATGTGGCGGATCCCCGCGCGCACCGCGATCTCGGCGGATTCGCGCGCGCTCAGGCTCATCGCCGGGGGCGTGCGGTGCGACCAGAGCAGGCTCTTCGCGTTTTTCGGGTTGCCGATGCCGTCGTTCAACAGATCCCAATTCAGCCCGTCGACCCGCGCATCGTACGAGTGGCACGAGGCGCAGCTCTGCCACTGCTGGAAACAAAAGGTCGCGTCGTTGAACCAGCGTTCGCCGCGGCGCACCTCGCTCATCGGGCCGGGGACCGCGTAGGAGTGCGCCACCGGCCGCGGTTCCCGGGCCGCGAGCTCGAGCCGCTCGACCGTGTCGGAAAAGTAACCGGCCACCCAGGCGGTGTCACCCCGCACGGCGAGGGCGCGCGGACCGTTGCCGGCCAGGCGCACGCGACGCCGCAGGCCCGCGAGGAAGGCGAGATCGTTGGGCACGTCGGACCGGACGTTGGCCGCGCGGGTGTAGTCGGGCGCCTGCCCCGGAACCAGCGCCTCCGGCAGCGCATCGAGCTTTGCCAGCAGGGCCGGGAAATCGATCACGCTGACCTCGTGGGTGCCGGCATGCGTGACGACCAACCGCCGGCCGTCGCCGCTCCACGCCACCGCCCAGGGGTTCGCGGCCCCCGACTCGAAGCTGTCGAGCAGCACCGTGTTCACGACCTCCGCCCGGGCGACGTCGATCAGGGTGAGCCCGGCGGTGTTCATCCAACCCCGCTCAAGCTGGGTGGTCGGCACGTAATAGCGCGCCAGGTTGTGCGTGACCGCGGCGTGGCGGCCATCGGGCGACACCGCGATGCCGAGGGCGAGATTGCCACCGTTCGGCAGCCGCAGCGTCGCCGCGACCCGTCGCGCGGTGGTTTCGATCACGCTGACCACCGCCGAAACGTGGGGCGCATTCGCGGCCATCGCCGGCAGGTGGTTCACGACGAACAGCCGCGCGCCGTCGCGGGACAGTGCCGCCGCGACCGGCTCACGCTCCACCGGAACCCGCCCCCCCCCCCCCCCCCCCCCCACGTCGATCACCAGCACCTCGTGCTGGTAGCGATTGCAGACATACAGCGTCCGCCCGTCCGGACTGAAAACCGGAGCCGTTGCCGTGTGCCCGGCCGTCAACGTCCGGACAATCCGGCCCCGCGCCAGGTCGATCAGGCACACCGCACTTTCCGGGGCCGCGCAGGTCACCGCCAGGGTAAACCCGTCCGGCGCCAGCGCGAGGCCCGAGGCCGGCGCGGGCAGTGCAATCCGTTGTTGCACGGTGCCGGCGGCGTCGGTCACCAGCACGGTCCGGCCGGACGCACCGGCGACAAACACGCGATCCCCTGTGGCCGACACCGCAAGCGCGCTTGGCGCCAGCGGCGCGGCGGCCGAGAGGGACACCGACTGGGAAACGAGGACCAGGCACGCGACAGCCGCGGCACGAATGAGGGGGGCGCTCATGGTAGGAAGCCTTGCAGCGCCGCCCATCGTACCGCCAGCCCCCGGCCATCAAAGGCGGAACGCTGCGCGTTTCTTGGCTTTCTTCCCGCCGCCGGCGACTGGCGGAAGCGCGCGGTCGACGCGTCCGCGCCGCGCCCAGTCCCTGGACCATCTGAAAACGGCCGCCCCGGAGTCCACCGTCCTGCCGCCCCGCCGCCCGGCGGGCCCGGGGCGGTGGTGTGGTTTGCGCAACCGGAGCCACGGTTGGAGGGGAACCAGCACCCCGAGCTTCGGAAGTTCCTGCTGCGGCACCTGCAGGCGGGTCAGTGAGGGTACGGGAACCGGCTTCATCCGCCGCGTTTTCTCTTTGCCAACGTTGCGATCGCCCGTCGACCTCCACGGTTCCGTCTCCGCACCATGAGCGACCCATCCTCCCAAGACGCCGCCTCTCCCGCTCCCGCCGCCGCCGCCCGGCCCGGGCTGATCAAGCGCCTGTACGACTGGGTGCTCCACTGGGCGGATACGCCGCACGGCCTCGCCGCGCTGCTGCTCCTCTCCTTCATCGAGTCGTCGTTCTTCCCGATCCCGCCCGACGTCCTGCTGATCGCGCTGTGCATGGGAGCGCCCCGGAAGTCGTTCCGTTTCGCCTTCTGGTGTTCGGTCGCCTCCGTGCTCGGCGGCGCGGCGGGCTACGCCATCGGCTACGCCGCCGAACCGCTCGGCCGCTGGATCATCATCGACCTGCTCGGCTACGGCGCCGCCTGGGACAAGGTGGGGCTGCTGTACGGAGAAAACGCCTTCCTCGCGATTCTCACCGCCGCGTTCACCCCCATCCCCTACAAGGTCTTCACCATCGCCGCAGGCGTCTTCCACGAGCAGGTGAGCCTTTGGACGCTGGTCGGGGCCTCCGCGATCGGGCGTTCCGGGCGCTTCTTCCTCGTCGCCGGCGCCATCTACCTGTTCGGCCCGCCGGTGAAGCGGCTCCTCGACCGGTACCTCGAGGTCTTCACGGTGATCTTCATGGTGCTCCTGGTCGGCGGCTTCGTGCTGATCAAGTACGTGCTGAAGTGACGCGGCGGAGCGCCTCGATCAACCTGTCCGCGCGGCTCGTGTAGGAGCGGCTTCACGCCGCGACTTGGCCACTGGCCAGCCCGCCTCAGTGCTTGCGGTGCAGCGCGAGGTGGTTGCCCTCGCTGTCGAGGAAGCGCGCGAAGTGGCACACCCCGGTATCCACCGGCTCGCATACGAAGCACACCCCCTGCGCCTTCAGGTGCGCGACCACCGCGTCGAACTCGTCCGTCTCCAGCGCCGCCGCGCCCGCCCGGCCCGGCACGGCGTCGGTCATGAACCCGGAAATCGCCAGGGTCCCGGCGCCGACGTCGTATTCGATCCACTGATTCTCCCAGTTGGCGGTCTCGGCAAGCCCGAGCACCTCGCCGTAGAAGCGGCGGGCGCGGGCCATGTCCTGAACCGGATACACAAAGAACGGCAGGGCGGTGAAGCGGGGTTTCATGGCGGGAGCAACGGCGGCAGAATCGGCCCGCGGTGCCGCCGGCGCAAGACCACGCCTCAACGTCCGCCGGCCGCGGGATCCGGTTCGGGGCCAGTTCGCCACTCCGGGTTGCACGGCCCGGCGCTGCGACCGCATTAGCCCACCAGCCGCCAGATTGTGGCCACCGCAAAAGTCACCACCAGGCCGATCGCCAGCGGCAGGAGGGCGGCCAGCGCGGTCCAGCGGGCGCTGCCCGTTTCCTTGTAGATGGTGTAGATCGTCGTGCTGCAGGGGTTGTGGAGCAGGCTGAAGAGCATCAGGTTCACCCCGGTGAGCACGGTCCAGCCGCCCTGGGTGAGCAATTCCTTCACCGCCGCCGGCGAATCGAGCTCGAACATCACCCCGGCGCCCTCACCCACCCCGGTCATCCGGGCGGCGAGGACCGTGAGCATGAGTATGGTGGGAATCACGATCTCGTTGGCCGGGATGGCGACGACGTAGGCCAGCAGAATCACGCCGTTAAGACCGAGGGCCAGTCCGACCGGGTCGAGGCTGCGGATCAGGTACTCGGCCAGGCTGACGTCGCCGACGCCGAGGTTGGCGCTGCCCCAGATCACCGCTCCGGCCGGCAGGGCGAACACCACTGCGCGCCAGAGGACAAAGAGGGTCCGGTCGATCAAGGAGGTGTAGAGCGTCTGCAGGAGGCGCGGGGGCCGGTACGGCGGCAGCTCCAGGCTGAAGGTCGAGACCTCGCCCTTGAGCACGGTGCGCGAGAGCCCCCAGGCGACCGCCAGGGTGAAACCCACGCCGAGCAGCGCCACAGCCGTCACGGCCGCCGCCGACACCAGGCCGGCAAAGTGGGCCGGCACCAGTCCGCCGATGAAGATCGTCGCGATCAGGATCTGCGTCGGCCAGCGGCCGTTGCAGAGCGCGAAGTTGTTCGTGACGATCGCGATCAGGCGCTCCCGCGGGCTGTCGATGATGCGCGTGGAGACCACGCCGGCGGCGTTACAGCCGAAGCCCATCATCGTGCTCATGGCCTGCTTGCCGTGCGCCCCGGCGCGCTTGAACAAGGCGTCGAGGTTGAACGCCACGCGCGGCAGGTAGCCGAAGTCCTCCAGCAGTGTGAACAGTGGGAAGAAGATCGCCATCGGGGGGAGCATCACGCTCACCACCCACGCGGTCGCGAGGTACATGCCGTCGATCAGCAGGCCGCGCAGCCACCACGGCAGACCGATCGCCGCGGCGGCCTCGCGCAGCCAGGGGTACAGGCGATCCACCAGGAGGTCCGCCAGCAGGCCGGAAGGGACGTTGGCGCCGCTGATGGTCAGCCAGAACATCAGCGCAAACAGCCCGAGCATGACCGGAAACCCCCAGAGCCGGCTCGTCACGATCCGGTCCAGCGCCCGATCGAAGGTCGCCTGCGCCGGCCTCCCCGGCCGGGTCACCGCCCGCCCCGCGATCCGGGCCGCATCCGCGTACAACGCCTCCACCAGGTGCTCGTGCACGTCGCCCTCCAGCTCGCCGCGGAGCTGGCGCGCGCGCCGGAGGATTTCCTCGCCGGAATCGGCGGGCGGCGCGGAGGGCGCGCCGGCTGGAGTCGAGTCCAGGTTCATGCGCCGGTCCCCACCTGTGATTCGTTGAACAGGCCGGCGGTGGACCCCGCCGCCCGCTCCGCCAGGGTGGCAAGTTCACCCCGCCGGATCGCGCCGGCGATGCGTTCGTCCCCCCCCAGCAGGCGCATCGCCACCCAGCGCGCATTCGGCAGGCCCGGATAGGCGGCGCGCAGGCGCTCCGCCAGTTCGTTCAGCCCCCGCCGGATGACCGGCGGCTCCTCGGAAAGCCGGTGCGCCCGCGGCGCCACCCGTCCGCTGGCCACGTCCGCGACCGCGGCCAGCAGCTCCGGCAGGCCGCGCCCGAACCGCGCCACCGTCGGCACCACCGGGACGCCGAGATCGCGCGCGAGCTGGCGGTCGTCGACCGTGAGGCCGTGGCGCTGCGCCTCGTCGACCAGGTTGAGGCACACCACCGCGCGGGAGGTGATCTCCAGCACCTGCAGCACGAGGTTGAGGTTGCGCTCCAGGCGGGTCGCATCCGCCACCACGATGGTCACATCGGGCCGGCCGAAGAGCAGGAAGTCGCGCGCGATTTCCTCGTCGAGACTGGTGGAGAGCAGCGAATAGGTGCCCGGCAGGTCGATCAATTTGTAACGCTGGCCCTGATACTCGAAGCCGCCCTCGGCGCGCGTGACGGTCTTGCCCGGCCAGTTGCCCGTGTGCTGGCGCAGCCCGGTGAGGGCGTTGAAGACCGTGCTTTTGCCCGTGTTGGGGTTGCCGGCCAGGGCGACCACATGGTCCCACCGGTCGAGCCGCACGCCCAGCTTCCGCAGGTGGGCCGCGCGGTAGACGCTGCAGCTCGCACACGCCTCGCCGGGCGGAGCGGCCGCCGCGGGGGCGACCGGGGGCGGCGTTGCCGGGGTCACGCCGGGTTTCATGCCGCGACCTCCCCGGAGAGCGGCGCCACGCGGACAAATCGCGCCTGCTCGCGGCGCAGCGCCACCAGCGCCCCGCGCACCAGGTAGGCGGTGGGATCGCCGGCCGGGCTGTCCAGCCGGTGCTCCACCTCGGAACCCGACACAAAACCGAGATCCAGCAGGCGCCGGCGCTCGGCGCCGCGGCACGCGGCGGTGAGGCCCAGCACCCGGCCCCGCCCGCCCGGGGGCAGTTCCGGCAGCAGCCGCTCCGCCCGCAACTGCGCCGGGGTGACTCCGGCGATCGCCTCCACTGAAAGCTGCTGGGCGGTGGACGGCGCCAGCTCGTGCTCGCGACCGTCGGCCCAGAGGCGCAGCTTCTCCGGACTCCGGCTCATCACGTAGGCGCGCAGGCCGGGCCGCAGCCCCTGCCGCAGCAGCCCGGCATAGACCGCCTCCGGTTCATCCTCGATGTGCACGATGGTGAAGGGTCGATCCGGGGCGACGGTGTTGACCGACTGGCCGGCGTCCGCCGCCAGACTGCCGCCCGTATCCGGAATGCTGTCACCATGCGGATCATGCAGCGGATGACCGAGCCGCGCCGCCAGGGCCTCCGTCTCCTGCGGCGTCAGCAGATGCTCCTGCCGCTCCGCCAGCCGGTGCCAGCGCGCCTCCGCCACGCCGGTTTCCTCGGCGAGGTAGCTCTCCCAGAGGCGGTGCGCCCGCACCACCTGCACGCCCAGCTTGCGCCCCGCCGGCAGGAGGCGGAGCCGGCCCTCCTCGAAGGAAACGAGCCCGTGGGCCTCGAGGTCGCGGAGCAGCGCCGCCGCCGCGTGGTCCCGCAATTGCAGCGCACCGGCCACGCTGAGCACCGTGGCGTCCTGGCCGTTCGACTCGCACTTCAGGATGTGCTTCAGCGCGTCCTCGCGGCGGGCGCGATCCGCCAGCCGGCGCCAGTCGCGCCAGCGCGCCCACCCGCCGCGGCGCGGCCACACGAAGGCCGCGGCCGCGATCAGCAGGGCGAACAGCAGCAGGGTGTCGAACAGCGTCATGGCGGATAAGGGTGGCAGGGGCGGGCGGGGAGGCAACCGGGCGGGATTCAGAATTCCAGTCGCAGCCCCGCGTGCAGCGTGCGCGGGACCCGCGGGCCGTAGAAGTAGTAGGGATCGCGATCGACTCCCGATTCGAGATCGCGCTGCCGCGCATCGAACGCGTTCCGCCACCCGGCCGAGAAGGTCGCGACCCCTCCGGGCCAGGGGACGCGGCGCGCCACCCCCACGTTCCAGACCAGGAAGTCGCGCGTCCGCGGATTGAGCCGCCCCGTCCGCTGGTTGAATGCCTTCACCGGCCCGGTGTAGGTCGTCTGCACCGACATCTCGAAACCGCCCGGCGCCTCCCACCCGAGCTGGCCGACCGCGTAGCGCCGCGGGGTCTCCAGGAAGTCGCGCTCCGCCACCACCCGGCCGGCGTCATCCACCCCGAGCACCACGGGCTCGCGGTGGCGCGCCGTCTGGGCCACCAGCCCGAGATCCACCCGCAGCCCGGCGACGGGTACCGTGCCGAGGTTGAGCTCCACTCCGGCCACCGCGGCGTCCGGTCCGTTGAACCGCTCCCGCCACGCCGCGCCCGTGATCGGATCCGTGCGCACCGCGGAGTTCGTGAACATCCCCCGGATCCGGGTGTGAAACACCGTCGCCTCCAGCGCCAGCCGCCCCCCCGCCGCCGCCGGCTGCCAATCGGCGCTGAGCATCAGGCTGCGCGCCTTTTCCGCCCGCAGGTCCGGCGCCTGGACCGTGCGCGCCCGTTCGCCCGCCAGCAGCTCGATGTGCAGGTCCTCGTCGAAGGGCTGCGGCGCGCGGAAGCCCGTCGCCGCCGTCGCGCGCAAGGTCAGCTCATCCCCGGCGCTCCAGCGCAGGTTGAGGCGCGGCGACCAGACCACCTCCCCGAGCTCGGAATTGCGATCCGCCCGCAGGCCCGCCACGAGCCGCCAGGCGCCGCCCAGGGCGCGGTCCTGCTGGAGGAACGCGCCGGTGTTCGTGCCGCGGGCTTCGTCACGCTTCACCGGATACTCCCGCACGAACGGACTCACCGGCGCGACGTCCCCCACCCACTCGCGCACGTGCTGCGCCCCGACACTCGTCAGGTGCGGGCCGTCCCGCCGGTTGAGCTGCACCTCCGCGTGCCACAGCCGGTTGGCGGTGAAGCCAAACTGATCGCGCGCCACCTCGCCCGCGGTCCGGTAGCCCCGGTCCAGCAGCGCCTGGTCCCGATCGCCGGCCCCCGGGAGCGACTCCGGCTGGAGGGCTTCGTCGGTCCCCCGGCCAAAGAGTCCCCCGTAGTAGCTTCCGCGGTCGATCACCGCCACCCCCGCCCCCGCGTGCAGCTCCCACGGCCGGCCCGGCGCTGCGCTCCACGTCACTCCTCCCGCCCGCCGCCGGGTGTCGACCCGCTCGGCGATGTCCGCCTCCGGCTCGGGCCGGTCGAAACGACCGCCGCCGCGCCGGAACTCGTCGGTCTGCGAGGCGTCGACCCGCAGTTCGCCCGCCGCGAACCGCTGGACCGCGCGCAGCCCCGCCACCTCGAGCCGGCGCCACGTCAGCTCGCTGAAACCGTCGCCGTTCAGATCGACCGGCTCGGTGCGGGCCCGCTGGCCGAAGACGGACACCGCCGTGCGGCCGTCGGCGCTCACTCCATCGGCCAGGGCACTCCACGAGGTCGCCGGCCGGCCCTTCACCCGCTCCCCGCGCATCTCGGCCACGACGCCGTTCCGCTCCGGCCGGCGCCCGATCAGGTTGATCACGCCGCCCACCGCGCCGCCGCCGTGGACCGAGGAACCGCCCCCCTTCACCACCTCGATCCGCTCCAGGAAAACCGGCGGGATCTGCTCGATGCCGTAGACCCCGGCCAGCCCGGAAAACAGCGGCGCGCCGTCAAACAGGAGCTGGGTGAACTTCTGCTCCAGCCCGAGCAGCAGAATTTCCGAGGTGCCGCAGTTTTGGCAGTTGTTCTCCACCCGCGCCCCCGGGAGCAATTCGATCGCGTCCGCCACGCTCCGCGGGGCCGCCAGGCGCCAGTCAGCCGCGGTCAGCAGCTCCGTGCGCACCGGCGTCTCGCTGAGGCGCTGCAGGGTCCGCGTCCCGGTGATGACCAGCGGGTCGAGCCGCCGGGCGTCCGCCGCCGCCGCCGCGGACGCCCCCGCCAGCAGCGCCGCAGCCGCCAGCCCGCCGCGCGGG
>CAZDGC010000062.1:0-41918 GCA_964504885.1 uncultured Opitutus sp. | reverse complement strand
GTGAAACTCGAATAGAGGGCGAGGTCGAGGCGGCCGCGCGTGCCGGGCTTGCCCAGCGCCACGCCGTCGTGATCGAAGAAGAACCGCGGCGCGTCGAACCATACCGGTTGATCGGCCCCGGCCTGGAAGCGGCCCGTGACGATCTTGATGGGCCGGCGGTGAAAACCCGAGTCGGTCGGACCGTAGCCCTGGTAGTGGCCGTCGTGGTCGTGGATGAAGAGCACATAACGTCCGCTTCCGGCCTCGTTACCACCCAGGTCATACAGCGGACAGGGCGAAAGCGGCTGCCGGAGCGGTTCGCCGCCATCCCGGCGCCGCAGCCGGCGCGGGGTGGTCCAGGTTTCCCCCCGGTCGGCGCTCACGCTCCAGAACGGGCTGCCCGCGGCCGTGCGCATGACGCAGAAGAGGCGGCCGTCGGGCAGCTTCACCACCGTCGGCTCCTGGCAGGCGCTCACGGCGGGATGGCCGGGGAAGGGCACGCTGAGCGCGGAGTCGCCGGCGGCGAACCAACGTATCCGTAAGCCGGCGACGGCGGGATGATCGTCCACATTTTCGAAGCGCATGAACTCCACGCGCGAGTCGGCGGAGATCCAGGATCGGGTGGGGTTCTTGGTGACGGCGAAGCTCGTCCAGCGCGTAAAACCCGCGAAGTAGCGCCCGTCCGGGCCGAGGCGGAGCGGTTTCTGCCAGCAGAGCATGTTGGGCGGCATCGCGGGGTCGGGATTGTCGCGCGGGCTGCGCGCCACCGGCACCCGCTGCGGCGCCGACCAGGTGTGGCCACCGTCGTCGCTGTGGATGCCGTCGAGCCAGCCGGTGTGGTGGGGGAAGTTGTCGTGTTTGCCGATGTGCTGGCTGTAGAGCACGTAGATGCGGCCGCGCCGGCTCACGAGCGGGTAACCCCAGCTCGCCATGGGACCGTCGCCGGGCCGCTTCGGGCCGGCGATGATGGCGGGGCGGGTCCAGGTCGCGCCGCCGTCGGCGCTGCGCGCGAAGGCGATGTGCTGGTCGGGCTGGGATTCGGCGGAGCTCTGCGTCCAGACCGCGAGCAGGGCGCCGTCGGGGTGCTCGGTGACGAGGAAGTGCTCGTTGCCGGTGTCGTTGACGCTGGTGTCGGTGACCTCCGGTACGAAGACGATGTAGTCGGGTTGAGTGATGCGCAGTTGCGCTGGGAGGCGGGCCTTGAGGTCGGCGGGTGAGGCGATGAGGGGCGGAGGGGCCGGCTTGGCGGGGGCGCGGTTCGCCGGGGTGGCGGCGAGGGCGCCCGGGGCGGGGAGGAGCAGGGCGGCGGCCCACGCGAGGTGGAGGGCAGGGCGGCGGGACGGCGAGGTGCGGGACATGCGGGGACGTTCGATCTTCCGGCAGAGTTATCCAACCGCGGATTTTGGCGGCGCGGTGAATCGGGTGGCGCCGCGGATCCAGTCCAGGACGGAGGACGGACGGAACACCCGCAAGGCGGCGCCCACTCCTTGGCGGATTCCCAGGGGTTCCGCGGACCCTGCGGGATTGCCACGGCGCGGGGCCGGTGTTGCGGTGGCGACCTCATGCTGCCGACCCTGAGACCCCTCTGCCTCCGCCTCGTGTGCTTCGCTGCCGGCGCCGCCGCCCTCTCCGCGGCGGAGACACGGCCCAATTTCCTGCTCATCCTCACCGACGATCACGGGTGGAGCCAGTTGTCCGAGGCGATGGATCCGCGGGTGCCGGCGTCGCGCTCGGGCTACCTCGAGACCCCGCAGATCGCGCGCCTGATGCGGGAGGGCCAGCGGTTCACCAGCGGGTACTCTCCGGCGCCCCTCTGCACTCCGACACGCCGCAGTATCCTCTGTGGCACGACGGCGGCCCGGAGCGGCACGGAGTTTCCCAGTCCGAACTGGATTCCCGCCCGCCACGTGACGATTCCGCGCGCGCTGAAGGCGGCCGACCCGCGCTACCGCGCCGCGCATTTTGGCAAGTGGGGGGAGCAGATGAACAACACGCCGGAGGAGTGCGGCTACGACGCCAGCGACGGCCTCACCGGCAACAATACCGGCGGCATGCCTTCGACGCTGGGCGTCGACGGCAGCCATGGGGACGGGCCGGCACATTTCATCGACAACACCGACCCCAAGCGCACGCCGTCGATGACCACCCGGGCGATCGCGTTCATGACGGAGCAGGCCAAAGCCGGGCGGCCGTTTTACGTGCAGGCCAGCTATTATGCGCAGCACCTCTCGGTCGTCTGCACGGAGCGGATGCTGGCGAAATACGTGGCGAAAGGGACGCCCGATCGCGGCTACCCGCCGGCCTGGGCGGCGATGCTGGAGGAACTCGATGCCGGCATTGGGCGGCTCCTGACGGCGCTCGACGAACTCGGTGTCGCGCGCCACACGTACGTGGTGTTCACGGCGGACAACGGCGGGCGGGGCACGGTGCCGGGCGGGGATGAGTCGTTGCTGCCGCCGAACCATCCGCTCTCGGGTGCGAAACACGATCTCCGCGAGGGCGGCATCCGGGTGCCGTTCATCGTGCGCGGTCCGGGTATCGCGCCGGGATCGGTGTCGCACACGCCCGTGGCCGGCTACGATTTGCTGCCGACCTTCCACGCCCTCGCGGGCGGCCGGACCGGGACGCTCGGCGACGAAGTGGACGGGGTGAACTTCGCGCCGCTGTTTGCGACGCCGGGGGCAACGCTGCCTCGCCGCTCCGGCGCGCTGATCTTTCACCGGCCCGGCCGGCTGATGTCGGCGGTGCGCCAGGACCGGTACAAGCTGATGGTGTTCTGGAAGCCAGACGGCACGGTTGCGTCGCGCGCACTCTACGATCTCGGCGAGGATCCGCGTGAAATTCCGGCCCGCGATCTCGCGGCGCGCGAGCCGCGGCGGGCGGAGGAGTTGCAGGTGCTCCTCGAACGCCACCTCGAGGAAGTGAACGCCGAGCGCCCGCGTCCGGCGGCGGGCAAAGGGAAGGGCAAGGGGAAGAAGAAGGGCTGACGTGGCGGCGGGTGGTGGACTCGAGGCGCGCGGTGCGACCAGCCAGGCGACTGCACGAGCCGGCGACGCGTTGTCCGGTGGAGGACCGGGGCCCCGACGGCAGGACGTTTCGCGCGCGCCGGGTTTTTCCCAGGCTTGATCGTCGTCCACCGGGTGCACCGGTCGATGGGCGGTGGCATTCCTGGAGGGCGCCGCTTCGTCGGTGCCGGGAAGAGCCAACGGCGCGTCGCGGGCGGAAGGCGGCGGCGACGGAGCGCAGCCCTCCAGGACGGATTTTCTTCCGATGCGACCGACAACGGGACCGGCGCCCGCGCCAACGGCCCCGGAAAACCCGCAGTGGACGCGCGGGCGAAACAGGACCAGCCTGGGGCGAGAGTCCGATCCTGACGGGATGGGAAGAAAACGCATGCAACCAAGCACCAATACCGAAGCCCGGGATCGTGATTGGCGCCCTGTCGCGGCGGTGCCGGGTCGCGCCGCCCCACGGGCCCGCCGAAATCAAACCCGGCTCCTTGCCGCTCCACACCCGCTTCCGCGATGAAAACCAAGTCCTCCCGCTCCTCCCTCGCCGTTCTCTCCGCGCTGGCCCTGCTGTGCGCCGTGCCGGCTTCCGTCGCTGAAACCGCCGCCCAGCGCGACGCCCGCCTCCAGTGGTGGCGCGAGGCGCGCTTCGGCATGTTCGTGCATTGGGGGCTCTACTCCGGGCTCGCCGGGACCTGGGACGGCAAGGCCGTCGCCCAGAAAGGCGGCATGGAGTGGATCCAGCAGCGCGTGAAAGCCGACACCGCCACCTACGCGCAACGCGCCATCCCGCTGTTCAAACCCGCGCCGGGCTTTGCCCGCGAATGGGCCCGCCTCGCGAAGGACGCCGGCTGCCGCTACCTCGTGTTCACCACCAAGCACCACGACGGCTTCGCCCTGCACGATTCGAAGGTCAGCGACTACGACGCCGGCTCCGCGCTGCGCCGCGACCTCGTGAAGGAGATCGTCGCCGCCTGCCGCGCCGAAGGTCTGCGCGTGGGCTTTTATCACTCGGTGATCGACTGGCACCACGACCAGTACGCCTACGCGAAGTCGAAGCAGCTCCCTCACCCGCTCAAGGGCCAGCCGTATCCGAACGGCGAACGCGACCACGCGAAGTACCTCGCCTACCTGCACGCCCAGGTCACCGAGCTCGTGTCGAACTACGGCCAGGTCGACATCCTCTGGTGGGACTACAGCGCGCAGGACTTCCAGGGCGACGAGGCCTGGCGCGCCACCGAGCTGATGCGGCTGGTGCGCGCGCGGCAGCCCAATGTGATCATGAACAACCGGCTCTATCGCATCCCGGAGGCGGGCTGGAAGAGCATGGGCACCGAAGGCTACGCGCCGCGGCTCGAGCCGCAGTACGGGGACTTCATCACGCCCGAGCAGCACATCCCCGCCACCGGCATGCCGGGCGTCGACTGGGAGACCTGCATGACCCTCAACACCACCTGGGGCTACAGCGACCACGACCACGCGTGGAAGTCCGACGAGACGCTCATCCGCAACCTCATCGACATCGCCAGCAAGGGCGGCAACTATCTGCTCAACATCGGCCCCAAGGGCGACGGCAGCCTGACGCCGGAGACACTCCGCGCCTTCCGCGCCATCGGCGCGTGGATGAAGACCAACCGCGAGTCGATCTACGGCACGACCGCGAGCCCGTTCGCCGCGCCCGCCTGGGGCCGCGCGACCCGGAAAGGCCGCTCACTGTATCTCCACGTGTTCAACTGGCCCGCGGATGGAGCGCTGGCCGTCCCTCTGCAGAACCAAGTCACCCGCGCCACGCTGCTCGCCGCCCCGCGGGAGAAAGTCGTCGCCGCAGTCACGCCCGCCGGCTTGCGCCTGCAGCTTCCGGCCCGCGCCCCCGACCCCATCGCCTCCGTCATCCGTCTCGAACTCGACGGCGAACCGCGCGGGCTCGCGCCCTGAGTTGGCCCGCCCGCTCCGGCCTCATCCGGAGAAAGGTCGGTCCGGCATGACCCTGCTGTTGGGGGACGCCGGGCGGGGTTACCAGATACTGGTCCTTTGCGGGCCGGCCCCGAGGGCTTCGAACGGGCCCGGCGCGGGGCGGTTGGCCGGGCGCGGTTTCCCATGGTAGTCGGTATCGATCACGAGGGGCGAGCCGTCCGGGTTTTCGAAGGGCAGGTTGGGAACGCGTGCGCGGCCGAGGAGGGCGGTGGTGACGACTTGGGTGGCGGCCCGGGCGCTTTCCGCGGAGAAGTGGGTGTGGAGAAAAACGTGGCCGTCCGCTTCGACCAGTTTCACCTGGGGATCCGCCTGGGGCAGAAGCAACGGGGCGGGCTCCTGTCCGTACGGCCGCGCGTTGCGGTAGTAGACGTTGCCTCCGGCGAAGGACGGATGTTCGCGCGTGTCGTAGACCCAGGGGCCATAGCCGACGTAGCGCCGGCGGGCGTTGAAGGTCTTGGGATCGACGGCGGGCGGTTCGGCGGCGCCGCCAGTGAAGATGTTGTTGTACCAGCGATTGTCGCCGCCGGGAATGGCCACGCGGTCCACGACGGCGGTGGCGTGGGCGGGGTGGTAGGGAGTCACGCGCCGGAGTTCCTGCGCGGTGTCGAGGAGGCCGCCGAACAGGTTGTGCACGTAGGCGCCGCCCTGTGACATGTCCCAGACGCTGCGCGGGGAAAGGAGGAGGTTGTTGTCGATCAGGAACGGCCCGTGGTTTACCTCGACGAAGAGATCCTCGGTGGTGTTGTCGTAGAGCAGATTGCGGGTGACGCGCGTGCCTTGTGCCATCCAGTCGAGCCAGATGCCCTTGCCGGTGTTGTGAATCCGGTTGCGGGCGATGAGGACGTCGATCGCGCCGTGCAGCTTGATGCCGCCCATCTCGGCGCCGGCAAACTGGCGCTTGGTCCAGATGTTGTAGATGTGGTTGTCGGTGATCGCGCTGAAGATGGGTCCGAGGCTGCCGCAGATGCCGGTCTGTTCGCAGTTGAAGATCACGTTGTGGCGCACGAGGTGCCCGCCGATCTTTTCCCGCGACCACCCGCTCGCGAGGGCGCGGTCGATCACCTCGTTGTAATGGACGTCGCCGCCGCGGGTCCGATCGGCGCTCCAGACGTTGTGTCCCGTGGCGCGATCCTTGCCGAGCGTGATCCCGGAGCACTTCGAATCGCTGATCACGTTGTGCTCGATGATCCAGCCCTTGCTCCAGTGTGTGCCGATCAGACCGATCTGTTCGGCGGTCGGCGCCGCCCACTGGGTGGCGGCGTGGGCCAGGCGGAAGCCGCGAATGGTGATGAAATCGCAGCCGGGCCCGGCGGGGTAGAAGCAGGCGTCGCGAACGTTGATCTCCACCAGCGCCTGGGTGGGATCCTGACCCTGGAAGTTGGCGTAGAGGTAGGTGTGCCGGTCGTCGACCTCGACGAACCAGGTCCACCGGGAAGCTTCCGGCTCGCGACTGTCAGGATGGGGCCGGGGCTGGAGGACGCGTTCGAGGAGGTGGGTTTCGTAGAGCGCCCGGCCGTTGAAGTAGACTTCGCCGGTGTGATGAGGACGGCCCTTGTCGGTGAACCAGTCGCCGGCGATGAGATCCCGGTACGGGTGGTAGCGGCCGAAAAGCGAGTTGGGCACGACCGCCTTCCACACCGTGCCGACGAAGGGCTTCCAGTCGCGGATGATCTCGGAGCCCTTGATCACCACCGTTTCGCCCGGCGCGGCCTGGTAGACGATGCGGGCGGAGTCGGAGGTGCCGCCGCGTGGCGGGGTGATGCGCTCGCGATAGGTGCCGGCGTGCACGGTGATCGTGTCACCGGGCTGGGCGAGGTCGGCGGCGCGCTGGATGGTGCGCAGCGGCCGGCTGGCGGAGCCGTCGTGGGCATTGTCGCCCGACGGGGAGACGTGGAATTCGCGTGCGGCCAGCGACGCCGCGAGCAGGCCCAAAGTCGGCGAAAGGAAGCGGAGTTTCATCGCAGGGGGGAGGGCTGGAGGCGGGGAGGGGAGGGCTTGATTACCTTGGACGAAGCGGGGCGAGCCGGCCCCGCGTCTTGCCGGACAGAGTAAGACCATCCCGCCTGCTGCATGGCAACGCGGCATCCGCGCCGCGTGGCGCAGCCGCGTCAGGTTTCGGGAGGTGACATGGCGTCGGGTTGACGGGGTCAGGTCCGGAATCCGGACAGATTCATGTCGACACCCCGGTGCAGGACTTTCGGGCGCGCCCTCTTTCCCCACGAAGACCGGGCGGATTTGTCCGGATTCCGGACCTGACCCCGTTTCGCCCCCACCGGTCGCGCTCAAGTTCGACGCGGCACCCCGCCAAGCCGAGTTGGCCGTGGAGCGCGGTTTGGTCACCCACCAGCAGACGTTCGAACCTTATCACCGTGTCTTCGTCGGTCATTTTCCCGGCCACCTCTACGATCGTCTCACTGACACGCCCGCCGTCATCGTTGGCGTCCTCTATGCACGCTTCTCGTCGGAACGGATAGCGACGACGCTCCGCGAGCGGAGCCCCGAACTGGGGTCAGGTTGATGAGACCAGCAACCTGCCGGGCACGATTCTGGCGTGCCATCTGTATTCAATCCTTTGTGACTCAACGAGCCGCCGCCCGGTCCGTGTCAGGACCGTGGCTTGACGGGCTGCGAACGCAAAGGTTTAGGCCTGACCCCATTTCGGCTCCTGTCCTGGCTGCTCTGGACGACGAGGGCCTTGTACCGGCCCTAAAAAGGTGCCCCTGTTCCCCCCGTAACCGATTGTAACGGGTGGCAAACGTCGATTGCAGCCACTGCATCCCGGCGACGGAGTTTCCGGCAGGCGTCTCCACAGCGAGATCAAAGTGGTTCCACATGACGACAACCGCATGCCGGACCCACTCCGACTTTTCGCACGCCTTGAACAGGCAGGCCGCAAACGCCTGCCAGGCTCCAGACGTCCCGAAGACATCGGCCCGATAATTCCCCCGATTGACAACCTGGCAGATTACCCCGGGAACTCGAGTCGCAGCCTGCGCGCCCCGGGCGCATCCGAACGCCGCCCCCCCCCCAACCGTAAAACGCAATTGTTTAGGCCTGACCTCTTTGGCTTGGGCCCCATTTCGGCTCTCACTTGCCCGCTGTCTGGCCCGGCCACGACCATGTTTTCAGGTCGGCACTCCAGGCCATGCCCACGCCCGCGTGAGTGGCCCACCCGCCCCTGTGATCCCTCTCGGGCCAGCGTGAACCGTGAAAAAACAGGAGTGCCATCCCGACGCGGGGTTCCCGGCGAAGATCCAACACAAACCCCGCCGACAGCCGTCCTCTCGCCCAGTCCCATGCCTCCTTTTCCATCGCGGTCCCGCCCTCCTCCACCCCAAGCATCAACAAGCCATCGTCCCGCCAATGCTTTAAGTCCGCAGACCGTTTGACACCTATGCCCATGCGTGGGGAGTAGAAAAGCACATACTCCCTGTCATCGACTATCACGCAGGGGTTTTCACCGCCGGCGGCAACACCGGCCGGCGTCCACGTTCTGAGGTCCAACGACCAGGAATAACCTACGTGCCCGGCTTTCTTATAGAAGCACCACCAGCGCGTCGGATCATCCTTGTCCCTGAGAAGGAACGGATCGATCAGCCGGCCCATCTTGTCTTCCGGGACGTCCGGCCCCATCACTCGAATCAATTCCGGCGCCCCCCAGTTTTCGAGATCCTTGCTTCGCATCGTCCAAAGTCGCGCCGTGCCGTCTCCAAACTGCACGGGCACCGGTTCGCCCGGCCGCGTCCGCCTGAGAGGCACCGGCGTGGGATAGGTCTGCACGCACAACACGAACTCATCGCCGTCGCGAATCACATTGCCCGGGCTGGACAGGTTCTTTGTGCGATCCATAGGTGTGAAAGGCCTCGGCTTTGTCCAGTTTACCAGGTCGGCGCTTTTGCTCCAGGCGGTCTGCCAGTAGGTCAACCCGTCGACTCCTATCGAATTGAAGGACATGTACACATAGAACATACCCATCCAATAGTACGCGGCTGGATCCCGGTAGGCGGTGTTCCCGTCACCTGCGAAAAGCAACGGCGATTTTATCGCGGAAAAATCAAGGTGCCCTGATTCCCTTGCAGCCGAAACGCCGTTCAGCACGGCCGCGAGGCATGCGGCCAGGACATACTTCTGTACGATCATGGGATTTCCAGTTTCAAACAATCAGAAGGCACCACTGCAGCTCAGAACTCCATGCGCAGCGTGAAGGCGAAGACGCGCGGGTCTTCGCGGTACGCACGCCGGTAGAACTGCGTACCGGTGGCGGAGTCGACATCGAGCTTGGTGGTCACGATCGTGCGGTCATCGAGAACGTTCGTGACGTTCAGTTGATAGGTCACACTGGCCGCATTGGCCCAGATTCCGGCCAGGCCCCTGGTGCGGTACTGGAGGAAGAGGTCGCCGAGGGAACGCGGATTGCCCCATAGTTCGCGGCCGGTCGCCAGATTCACTCCGGCCACGTTGGCTGACTGGTAGCGCCATCCACCGCCCACAGCCAGTCCCCTGAAGCGGCCCGAACTGAAAGTGTAGCGCGTCCAGATGTTGGCCTTGTGTGGCCGGTTGCCGTAGGACTGCTGCTCCGCAAGCCGGGCCTGCTCCAGTGCCGTGTCCGACTGTGCGATCCGCTGCGCCACGGAAACCGGGAGAAAGGCCTGATTGGCGGCAAAGGTCGGCTGATTGTAGATCGACGGCCGGCCGGTGCGCGTCGTGTAGAGCGTGTCGAGGCTCTTCCATAGCTCCACGCGATCAGCCCACCATGGCACGCCCTCGTTGAATACATTCGTGGTGGTGCGATCGGTGAAAGCGTAGCCAGCCCGGAGCGTCCAATTGCGCGAGGGGTTGGCAAAGAGTTCGACTTCGGTACCTGTACTCACCCGGTCGGAAAGATACGAATCGGCCGTGCTGAAGTAGATCGACGTCAGTTCGCCAATGTTCTTGATCGGATCGTTGGCGTTAAAGGTAGTCAGCCCGGCCGCGCGGAAGTAGTACTCGAAAGATGACATCACGTCGTTGTTGGGATTCACAAAGACCCCCTCGCGGCCCTGGCTCATCTCGCCGACGCTCTTCGATTCGTAACGCTTGATCGAGCCACTGATACGATTTTCAAGGAAGTTGAAGGCGATGCCGTAGTCCTTGCCGATGCCCTTGATGGGGGGTGGAGTCAGTCCCTCGGGCAGGGAGGAACGGTTGCGTTCTCCGAGGGCAACGCCGGTGGAATAGTTTGCCGTGAGGGAAAAATTGCGCGTGAGATGCAGCACAGCCCCGAGACTCTTCCGGAGTCCACTGTTTTCGTCCCTGGTGAACCACTGCTGCTGCAGCGGAGTGAAGGCGGGCTGATCGGAAGCCCTGGCCATGCGATACTTGCCGGTTGTGGCATCACGCAAGACACGCGGGCCGATGGCTCCGATCGAGTCGTGGCGCAAGCCGAGGGTGGTGACGAACCGGCGGTCAAACAGGTAGTTCTGCATCACCCCCATGTATGAATCAGTCGTCAGCTCGTCGTCGAAATCTCGATTGTTGGGCGGCGCCCAGTCGGTTGTGAGCGTGCCGATAGCGCCGAAAGCGGAGTCGAACGACTCAAGAGAGGTGGGGTTGCCGGGCTGGTAGCCGGAGGTGTAGTTGGCAGCTGGGCCACCGATCTTGAAATACCGGCGGCGGAAGACTTGGTTGGCGGCGTTTTCGGGCAGGACGTTATACGGGCGGTTGGCCCAGACTTCGTTTGCCCGCCACCGCGTGTTCTGGTTGATTTGGCGCTCTGCCATGACGGCGAATCGGTGCACGCCCCAGCGTTTGCCGAAATCGCGTTCATAGGAGAAGGATGCGCGGAAGGTATCATCGTCGTTGGTCCACCGCTGCCGAAGGAAGTTCTGCTGGGAGTAATAGTAACCGTTGCCGAGGAAGTATGGATTCAATCGACCGTCGGGCAGGCGGTAGTTGAGGTCGGCGGCCAGGATCGGATTTCGGCCCAACGTCGTGTCGCTGCGGCGTTCAGACCGGTTGAAGGCGAGTTCCATGTAGACGCCCGAGAACAGGTGGTGGTTGAACTTGGCGGTCAGGCTTCTGAAGTTGACCCACGCGAATTCACCCGCACCCGATGGAGTGACGGAACCGAATCTCTCGTAACTTTCGTCCACGATCGGCGCGGTCGTGTTGAAATCGAATAGGCTCGCGTTGGTGGACAGGGTGATGCGGTTGGCTGTCTGGGTGGCGCCTTCCCAAAGTTCCGGCCTGATCGTCATGTCCGGACCATAGACGAGAACCGTACGACTGCTGACATTGCCGGTGCCCGCCACTGAGCTTACAAGCGTGGTTCCATTGGCGGTTTCGTAACGCTCCAGCGCCTGATTCCAGCGAATCTGGCCGGTGTTCAGCTGGCTTACGAAGCGCGAGATGCCGTCGATGTGGTTCCAGTCGCGCCCCGTCACACCCTCCTTGTGGTCGGAGGCATAGGAGACGCTGAGTTCCGTGTTCCGACGAAAACGATAATTGGCAGCGAAGGTGACGCCCTGAAAGTCCGTGTACTTGTGCGGTTGCGGCGAACCCTTGCGTTCCCAAACGGTCATGAGCCGCAGGGCAAGCCTGTCCTTGATCAGGGCGCGATTTACATCGACGGCTGCCCGTTTGGTGCTTTCGCCAGCGACCTTGAAGTCGAGCGATGCCAGGTTGCGCGTGGACGAAGCGGCACGCGTGCGAAAGTTCAGGTTGCCCCCCGAGGGAGCAGTGCCGAAGAGGATGGCGTTCGGGCCGCGAGTGGAACCGACACGCTCGACGTTGTAGGTGTTGGGCTCCGATGCGGAGCGGAAGCCATCGACCGACCATCCGCCCGTCAGCCCGCGGACACGGAAGGCGGTCCCCCGGTCGCCGAACATGTTGGCCTGGACGCCTCCGCCTGCCACGGTGATGTCGTCCTTGCTGATTTCGGCACTCAGGTCGTAGCGGAGTATGTCCTCCAACTCGGTCGCGGCGATGTCCTCGAGAAAATCCTTGGTGAAGATGCTGATCGCCCCGGGCGTGTCGCGGAGGGCGGTGTTGAGCCGGCTGCCCTCAAGGGTGTTGGTCGCAGCGTAGCCCTTCTCGGTCAATTCGCTGACGATGAAGGGTGACAATACAAGGGTTTCCGTCGCGTCGACAGCGGATTGCGGAGCGGCGGATGCAGAGGCAGCTGCCCCCGTGGATTGTGCATTACCGGCGGCACCGGCTGCAAACCAGCCAGCGAGGAGGGCAAGAAGGGTACGGTTCTTCAAAGGAGGAGGTGGTTGGGGGGTGGGTTGGGCGGTCTTGCTCGTTTCAGACGGCGGGGCGGGTGCGTCCGCCGGCGGCGGCGCGCGCGGGGGCGCGGAGGCGCGCGTCACGGCGATGGCCCGCGTATCCGGGTCCTCGCGCGCCTTGAGCGGCGTACCCTGCAGCATGCGCTCGATCGCCTCGAGCGGCGGAAACTCGCCCTGCAGGGCGTGCGTCGCAATCCCGCCGACATCCTTCGCCGAATAGAGAATCTGCGCCCCCGCCTGGGCGGCGAATTGCTTCAGCGTCTGCGCCGCATCGCCCGCGGGCAGATCGAAGCGGCGCGCCGGCGCCTCGGCCGCGGCCAGCATCGCCGGCAGCAGGAGACCCGCGCCCACGAGCGCCCCGAGCGCGGCGCGGCGACGGACCGGAGCTGACCGGCTCCGGCGGCGCTGCGGCGCGGGTATTCGATGGGGCATGACGCGGGGGTAATCTGCGCCCGAGACGATCGGGCTTTTCCGGTAGACGGGCCGTCCCGGCAAAACTACTAAGCACTGCCGCGCGATTCCCGCTGCGACGGCAAAACAGGAGCGCAGCGCGGCCGCACTGCGATTAGACAGGCTCGAGGTCATCGCTCGAATGCGCATCGCGCAGCGGCACCGCGCGGCGACGCCGCCCCGAAGTGGGCCCAAGCCTTGGACACGGAGCACACGGAGCTCCAATCCGAGAACACAGAACGATGGCACTTTCTCAGTGTCCTCGGTGGGCTGCGCTTGGTGTCCTCTGTGACCACGATAGATGCACTTAGGAAGACTGGACACAAAGGATCTGGAGATGCTCGAGAGCGGATTCTGCCTCTGTGACCTCTGGCTCGACCTCCGTGCGCTCTGTGACCGGCATTCAAAGCGTCCCGTTGGTTGTGGCTGCTTCGCCCTGGGCTTTTCCGGTGAAATGGCTTGGTTATGCCATTAAGCACTACGGCCAACATGTTGAGGTCGACGGTCGAATCTTCAGGCTAACGCCCCGGGGCCGGGTGCAGGAAAATCTCGCGGCCGCGGCGCGTCACCTGTACGCCAAAGTCCTCCTGGAGCAGCCGCAGGAATGATTCCTGCCCGTCGGCCCGAAAGACGCCGCTGAACCGTTGCTGGGCCAACTGGGCATCGTCGACCACCAGCTTCGTCTGGTTGTGGCGGTTGAACTGGCGCACGATCTCCGCCAGCGGAACCTCGTCGAACTCGAGCCGGCGCTCCTGCCAGGCGAGGGCGCGCCGCACCTCGACGGCGGACACTTGCTGCACCACGGCCACACTCGTAGCAGCTTCCTGCGTTCGAACCGGCACCGCCACGACCGCGCGTTCGCCCGCAGCGAGCTCGCGTGCCCCGGCCTGGGCTGCGGCCGGCGCAGGGAGCGACCGCCGTTGGTCCGCCTCATCGAGGCGGACCCGCCCCTCGGTGACGAGCACCTCGACCGTGCCGTTGTGCCGGTGCACGTTGAAGGCGGTGCCCACCGCGCGCACGGCCACGGGGCCGGCGGTGACGACGAAGGGCCGGGCGGGATCCTTGGCGACCGTGAAGAAGACTTCGCCGCGCACGACCTGCACGCGGCGCTCGGCGTCCGTGAAGGCGGTGTCAATTGCGGTGTCGGTGTTCAAGAGCGCCACCGAGCCATCGGGCAGATCGAATTTCTGAAAGGCCCCGACGGCCGTCTCGGCCGTGTGCCGAGGAGCGAGCAGGCGCGGCGCCACCAGCACGGCGATCGCCGCGGCGGCGGCCAGGCCGGCGGCCCAAACGAGCTTGCGCGCGGACCGGCTTGGGCGGGGGCGCGGCGCGAGCAGATCGGCCTCCGGTGGGTTGCGCGGCGATGCGGGCTGCAGGGCGCCGACCCGGTCGAATTCCTTCCAGGTGCGATCCAGCTCCTCGAAGATGGCGGCATGCCGCGGATCGAGCTGGAGCCAGCGCACGAATTCGGCGGTCTCCGCGGCGCTCAGGCCGCGGTCGCGCAGGCTCAGCCACACGGCGGCGGTGGCTTCGATCGCCTCGCGGGAATGCTCGGCGTCGGGCCGGGGTGGAAGGGGGACGAAGGACATCAGTGCAACTCCTGGGTGACGCCGCGGGCGCGCAGGTAGTCCCGCAGGCGCAGCACGCCGAGGGCGACCTGGGCGTTGACGGTGTTTTCCGCCACCCCGAGCTGGGCGGCGATTTCGCGGTGGGTGAGGCCGTGGATCTTGCGCAGCGTGATCACCTGGCGGCAGCGTTCGGGCAGGGCCTGGATGGCCTCGGCGAGCAGTTGAAGTTCCTGATCATGGCAGACGGCCTCGGGCACACCGGGCCTATCTTCCAAGACGGGCAGGCACTCGATTTCTGCCAGGCCGTCGATCGCGACGATCTGGCGCCGGCGGAAGAAATCCAGCGCCGCGTTGCGGGCGGTGGCGAAGAGGAAGGCCTTCGGGGCGCGCAGCGGGCCGTGCTCGCGGGCCTGCAGGAGACGGGCGTAGGTCTCCTGCACCAGGTCGTCGATGTCGGGATGCGCAGGGAACTGCCGGTGCAGGTAGGCGCGCAGCGAGCTTTCATGCGGCTCGACCTCGGCGGCAAACCAACGGGCGGTCTCAGGGTCCTGCGGCGGCATCGGGAAAGACGGGGGTCGCGGGTTGTTCGCTCCCGGGCGCTGCCGTGTCGAGGAGTTTCAGACGACGGGACCCCGCAACGCAAATTCTCCTCCTTCGCCTTAGTAGTTTTCTCCGGTCCGACCGTCTGAGCGAGGAACCCATCGTCGTGTCGGCCCTGCCCGTAGCCAGGACGGCATCCCGACAAGCGCACGATCGTGATCAGCCACCTGGCACTGCCGCGACGGGCGTCGGGCCTGGCGAAGGAGGGTCCTGCGCGAGTCGCACGCACGTCACCCATTGAACTCCGCGATGGCTTCGTACATCGCGACGATGTTTTGCGGCGGGACCTCGGGCAGGATGTTGTGGACGGTGTTGAAGACGAAGCCGCCGCCGGGGGCGAAGATCTCGAGCCGCTCGTGCACGTGGCGCTTCACCTCGGCGGGCGTGGCGCACGGCAACACATGACGCGTGTCGCAGCCGCCGCCCCAGAAGCAGATATCGCGACCGAACTCGCGCTTGAGGCGATCCGGATCCATGTCGCGACAGTTCGTCTGCACGGGGTTGATGACGTCGAAGCCGGCCGCGATCAGATCGGGCAGCAGCGCGTGGATCGAGCCGCACGAGTGGAGGAAGGTTTTCATGCGGCTGTGCTGGTGGACGTAGGCGCAGAGCTGCGCATGGCGCGGCTGGAAGTAGCGCCGGTACATCGCGGGTGACATGAACGGCCCGCCGTTGGTGCCGAGGTCGTCGCCGAAGCGGCAGATGTCGGCGACGTCGCCCACGGCGCGGCAGACCTTTTCGAGGGTGGCGAGGTGGCGCACCATCAGGGCGTCGAGCAGCGCCTCCACCTTTTCCGGCTCAGCCGCAAGGTCGTAGAGGAAGTTGTCCATGCGGCGGAGAAACGTGCCCCACTCGAAGAGATTGCAGCCGATCACCACCATGAGGGCGCGGTCGGAGGAGGCGCGGAGCGCGAGGGCGCGGGCGCGGAGGGTGTCCCAAAAACCCGGATCGCGCGCGTGGTCCCACGGGCTGTGCACGAGGGCGGCCCAGAGCACCTTGCCCATGGCCGAATCGAGCTCGCCCAGGTCGGGCGGATAATCGTCGAGATACGGGAAACAGGTCTGGTCGAAGAACGTGCCTCCGACGGGCAGGTGCGCGAGGGCGGTGCCGTCGGGATGGCGGGCGAGGAAGGAGCCGTCGGGCTGGCGCTCCGGGTGAAACCACGTCGGGTACTGCGCCGGCTGGCCGTCGGGCAGGCGGATGTCGTACCAGTCGGCGTCGGCGGTGTTGAACGTGCGGCCGAGATCGATCGCATCGATGCCAAAGCGATCGAGGAGGGCGTCCTCCGGCTGCGCGAGCTGCTGGACGACGTCGTAGATGCGCGTGTGGCCTGTCGTGATCCCGAGGTGGCGCTTGAGGTTGCCGTAGGCGATGGCCGAGATGCCGGAGGACGGCGTGGCGCCGAGGTCGACGGGCACGCGGTCGGGCGAGCGGTGTTCGATGGCGGCGAGGACGCGTTCGCGGGAGGTCATGACACTGGGAAAGGGAGGGCGAGAGGGGAAAGGGAGTGAGGGAGTGAGGGAGTGGGGGAGTGGGGGAATTGGGGGAATGAGGGAGTGAGGGGTTCCCGCGAAGTCGCGAGGACGCGAAGAATCCGGACCCGCCGTCACTTCCGCCGGGAAGCCTCCTCTTCGCGCCTTCGCGGCTTCGCGGGAGCGCGGATTGGGTTTGAGAACATCACGGTTTCAGATCGCAGCTCGCGCCGGGCTCCTGCGGCGTGCGATAGACTCCTGCGCGGACCTCGGCGGGGTGGACGAAGTGTGCCCGCAGGTGCGGGATGTGCTCGAGGAACACGAGCTCGTGGCCGAGGGCGACGTGGTTGCAGAGGACGAGGTGCTGGTGCAGTTGGCCCATGTCGCCGACGTGCGGCACCACGGGCACGCCGAACCGGCGGGCGAGCAGGCTGACGGCGAGAAACTCGCTCACGCCGGCGACACGGACGGCGTCGACCTGGACGAAGCCGGCGCAGCGGGCCTGCAAGTAATTTTTGAATACGATGCGGTTCGGCACGTGCTCGCCCAGCGCGAGCCGCAGCGGGGCGATCGCCGCCGCGAGCGTGAGGTGTCCGCGGACGTCATCGGGGTGGGTCGGTTCCTCGATCCAGTACGGCTCGATCGGCGCGAAACGCGGGCAGAGAGCCAGGGCCTGCGGCAGGGTCCACTGCTGGTTGGCGTCGAGCATGACGCGCACTCCGGCGCCGGCGACCTCGCGCACAAGCTGGGCGCGGCGCAGGTCGCGCTCGGGCTTGGCGGAGCCCACCTTGAGCTTGAGCGCGGTGAAACCTGCGGCGACGGCGCGGCGGCAGTTGTCGGCGACCTGTTCGTCGGGGTAGTTGAACCAGCCCACGGAGGTGTCGTAGCCCGGATAGCCAATTCGCAGGATGCCCTCGCGCGCCGCGCGGCCGGGTGCGTGTTCGCGCAGGAGTTGCACCGCGTCGGCGACGGTGAGTTCGTCCTCGAGGTACGAGAGGTCGAGGGTGGCGACGAACTGTTCCGGCGTGAGGTCGAGCAGGAGCCGCCAGAGCGGGACGCCGCGGGACTTGGCCCAGAGGTCCCAGCAGGCGTTGGTGACAGACGCGAGCGCGAGCTGGACCACACCCTTGTGCGGCCCGAGCCAGCGGAACTGCTGTTCGTCCGCCATGGCCCGCTGGCGGGTGCCGAAGTCGGCCATGATTTCCTCGATGGGCAGGCCGACCAGCCGGCGCGCGTAGAAGTCGGCGGCGGCGCAGACGAGTTCGTTGCCGGCGCCGAGCGTGAAGGCGAGGCCGGTGCCGGTGCGCCCCCGGTCGTCGTGCAGGAGTGTGACGGCGTAGGAGTAGATGGGGTCGCGGTGGATGGCATCGCTGCCGTGGCCGCCGTCCAGCGGGAAGCGGGCGTCGCGCGTGGTGAGGCGGGTGATCATGGAGGAGGGACCGGAGTCGGTGAGCGGGAGTGAAAGGGAGCGGGGGAGAGATCGTTCTCGTTCCTCGTAATCGTTCTCTTTCTCTCAAGGGGTCCGGTGGTGAGGGAGAACGAGTACGAGAACGAGGAACGAGAACGATCGATCACGCTCAGGCGTGAGGATCGGCGAACGAGACGGGAGCATGGACGTTGTAACCGCATTCGCTGCCGCCGCTGACCGGCATGACGTAGCCGGTGATGAACTTCGCCTCGTCGCTGCAGAGAAACGCCGCGACGGTGGCCACCTCTTCGGGCTCCGGGCAGTAGCCGAGGGCGTGGATCTGGTTGAGATACGTCTCGATGCCGGCGGCGTCCGGTTGCGTCTTCATCCACTGGCGCAGCGTCTCGGTGCGCACCCCGGCGGGACAGAGGGCATTGATGCGGAGGCCGTCGCGTCCCCAGTCGACGGCGGTGCACTTGGTGAGGGCGTTGATCGCACCCTTGGTCGCGCCGTAGATCGCATGACGCTCCTGCCCGGTGACGCCGGCCATGCTCGAGATATTAAGCACGCAGCCGCGGCTGTGCTTGAGGTGGGGATACGCGAGTTTGCAGCCGAGGAAAACGCTGCGGAGGTTGACCGCGACGAGGGAGTCGAACTCGTCAAGTGCGGTGTCCTGCACGGTGGCGGCAGGCAGCGCGATCCCGGCGTTGTTGACGAGGATGTCGAGGCGGCCCCAGAGCTCAACGGCTCGATCAAGGGCGGCGGCGAAAGAGGCGGCGTCGGCGACGTCGAGGCCCTGGAACGCGGTGGCGGGGCCGAGTTGCGCGGCGAGGGCGGAGCCGGCGGGCTGATCGCGGTCGCCGAGGAGCACGCGGGCGCCCTCGGCGACGAAGCGGCGCACGAGGGCGGCGCCAATGCCGGCGGCGCCGCCGGTGACGAGGGCGATTTTGTTTTCGAGCCGACGGTTCACCGGAGGAAGTAGAGCTCCTTGGTGTCGGCCCAGATTTTCCCGGCCGCAGCGGCATCAGGGAGCGGGCTCTGGCAGGGATCGGTTTCCTTCCACCAGCGCTGCGTCTCGGGGTCGGCGGCCATGCGGGCCATGTCGGCGGCGAAGTCGGTGCCGGTGTATTCGAGGTAGGCGAACAGGTAGAGCTTCCCGTCGATTTCGCGCTCGTGGATCGAGAAATTCTGGATGTGGCAGGCCTTGATCATCCGGTTCACGCCGGGCCAGGGGTGGGCGTGGAGCTGGCGGTAGTGGGCGGCCTTTTCGGGCTTGAGGCCGGTGACCCAGGCGAAGCGCTGCGGCTCGCGGGTGGCGGTGGCGCAGCCGGCGAGGGAGAGGGAGACTGAGACGAGAAGGAGTGAAGGGAGCCTTTTCATGAAGAGGACAAAGGCCCCGGCGCGGCGCCGCCGCAACCCGCCACAGGCGGGCAAGCCGAACGCCCAAACCTCGTCACAGAGCGCACCGAGGCCGAACCAGAGATCACAGAGGCAGAATTCGCCTGCGAACACCCCAAGAGCCTCCGAGCCCTCTGGCTTGGTCTCCGTGTCCTCTGTGTCGAAGGATTGGGTCTGCCGGCCACGCTTTCACTTCGTTTCCGCTTTCGCCTAGCCTTCGGCGGACTGATCGCAAGCGCGGCTACACTCTGGGTTGCAGACGAAGGTGATTCCTCGCGGCTTCGCGCCTTCGCGGGAGGCAAGTTTGGGCCGAGGAGAGTAAAGCGCAGAGGGCTCATCGGAACACGACGTAGAGCACGGCAAAGACGACAAGGACCACGACGGTGAGGACGCGGTAGTTGCCGAGGCCGCGGCCGCCGGCGTCGCCGCGGAGCGGCTGGCGCCAGTCCTCCCACACCAGCGGGACGGCCTCTGCCTTGAGCGGCTCGGGGAAGAGCCAGGTCGTCACGACCATGATGACGAGGCACGCGACGAGCAGCAGGAAGGCGATCAGCATGAAGTCGCCGCGGTAGGCGCCGGTGAAGTCGAGCATGAAGGTGATCGCGCCCAGCGCCATGCCGGCGACGAGGGTGATCCAGGCAGACTTGCCCGAGGCCTTTTTCCAGAACACCCCGAGCAGGAACACGCAGGTGATGGGCGGCGCGACGTAGGAGATCAGCTTGTTGATGCCCTCGAAGATCGTCGTGTAGTGCCCGAAGAGCGGCGAGGCCACGATGGCCAGCACGGTGCCGGCGACGGTGGTGATCTTCCCGATGCGCACGAGGGCGGCGTCGCTGATCGCGGGGTTGTGGCGCTGGAAGAGATCGTAGGCCACGAGGGTCGCGGTGGAGTTGAGGGCGGCGGAGCAGGTCTGCATCGCGGCGGCGAGCATGGCGGCGGCGACGAGTCCCTTGAGGCCGACCGGCAACAGGTGGGTGAGGAGGAACGTATAGGTGTCGGCGGCGTTCTGCGGCGCGGCGCCGCCGAAGGCGCCCTGCTGCACGAGGCCGACGCAGATCACGCCGGGCAGCACAAAGAAAAACACCGGGAGAATTTTCAGGAAGGCGCAGAAGAGCGGACCGAGCCGGGCATGGCGCTCGTCCTTCGCCGCGAGCACGCGTTGCACGATCGTCTGATCGCAGCACCAGTACCAGATGCCGAGGACCGGGTAGCCGAGCAGAATGGAGTACCAGGCGAGCCCGGACGGATCGCTCGCATCGCGCGCCATGCTAAGGAAGTTGCCGGTGCCCCAGGTGACGCCGCTCCCGGGCACGGCGGCGAGCGGGTGCGGGTGGGTGGCGAGGGTCTGGGCGAGGGCGTCCCAGCCGCCGATCTTCAGGTAGCCGACGACCGTGACGACCACCGCGCCCACCAGCAGCAGCACCGTCTGCACGCTCTCGGTCCACACCACGGCGAGCAAGCCGCCGAGCATCGTGTAGAGTCCGGTGTGGACGCCGAGGACGATGATGAACAGCATCAGCGCGTCGATGCCGAACAGGGTCGCACCCGGAGGGAGTCCGAGGATGCCGCGCAGCACCCAGGCGGCGGTGTAAAGCGCGACGCCCATGTGGATGACGATGGCGGAAAAGAGCGAAACGACGGAGAGGATGTCGCGGCAGCCGCGATTGAAGCGGCGCTCGAGGAAGTCGGGCAGCGTCGCCACCCGAGAGCGCAAGTACAGGGGCGCGAAGAAGAGCGAGAGCAGGACGAGGGTGAAGCCGGCCATCCACTCGAAGTTGCCGAAGACGAGGCCGAATTTGTAGGCGGCCTCGGCGAGGCTCACGAGGTGGACGGTTGAGATGTTGGCCGCGAACATCGCGAGCCCGATCACCGGCCAGCCGAGGGTGTTGCCGGCCAGGAAATAGTGTCCGCCTTCGCCGCCGGTTTCTCCCTGGCGGCGCAGAAAACCTGCGGCGACGCCGAGGCCGACGACGGCGAGGAGGTACACGGCAATGATGGCCCAATCGAGGGGGGACATGCCGGAGGCGGTCGTTGACGTCATGACTGGGTGATCCCGCCGCCCGATTATTTATCGAGCAGTTCGATTTCGCTGATGGTCGGACCGCCGGTGGCGTCGAGGATCTGGAGTCGGAACTCGCGGGCGGTGACGGGTGGGAAGGCCCGCATGAAGGTCTTCCCAATTTTTTCGCCGGCGAAGATCGTCTTCCAGGTGCCGCCCTCGCGGTACTGCAATTCAAACTTCGTCACGCGCTCGGCGACGGCCTCGACGATGCGTACCCGGGAAAAGGTGACGTCCTTTTCGAAATCGCGCGCGATCCAGGCCTGCTTCGTGCCGGCGTCGGTGGCCCAGCGCGTCGAGGGATTGCCGTCGAAGGCCTCCTGGGCGCCGTAATCGGCCATGTTGGTGTGAAAGACATTCGACGCCGTGGCCTTGATGGCCGGGGTGAACGCGATCGCCGGGAGGTCCATGGCGGAGCCGTCGAGTTCGAGCTTCACGATGGTGTCGATGGCCTCGCGCGCGGCGGGATCGACGGCGACGGTGAGCTTGTCGCCGGCCGGGCGCACCGTGGCCCGGCCCCCGCCGAGGACGGCCGCGGACTTCACGGCGCGCGGCAGGGCCGGGAGCTCCAGGGTGTCCTGCTCCCAGTTGAAGACGTGGAGGTAGACGGTCTGGCCGCGGCGCGTCGCCGCAAAGTTGCGCGTCGGATGCCACGGCCCGCCGCGGGTGCCGTAGATACTCTCGCCGTTCTGCTTCAGCCACGCGCCCATCTCCTTCAGGCGCTCGACCTGGCGCGGTTCGATGCGGCCGTCCGGCATCGGGCCGACGTTGAAGAGCAGGTTGCCGTCGCCGCCGGCGCAGCGCACGAGCGTCTGCAGGCATTCCGCCAGCGACTTCATGGTGTCATCGGGCTTCCAGGCCCACTGCTTGCAGATGGTGATGCAACTTTCCCACGCGCGGTGGTCCTGGTACTTGCCCACGCGTTGCTCGGGGGTGTCGAAGTCCTCCGGCAGGCCGTTGCGGTTGTTGATCAACAGGTGGGGCTGCAGTTCGCGCGCCATCCGGTTGACGGCTACGGCGCCATAGTCCTCGGCCTTCTTGCCGAGGCCGTCGAACCAGAGGATGTCGACGCGCCCGTAGTTCGTGAGCAGTTCGCGCACCTGGGTCTGGAGGTAGGCGAGGTAGCGTTCGTGGCGGTCGGGCGTGAAGGCGTCGGGGTGGCGCCAGTCGGGCTGGGAATAGTAGAGGCCGAATTTGAGGCCGGCGGAGTGGCAGGCGTCGGCGAGTTCGCGGACGACGTCGCGGCGGAACGGGCTGAGCGGACTGGTGATTTTATAGTCGCTCGCCTGGGTGTCGAACATGCTGAAGCCGTCGTGGTGGCGGCTGGTGAAGACGAGGTACTTCATGCCGGCGGCCTGCGCGATCGCGACCCACTCGCGGGCGTTGAAAAGGGTCGGGTTGAATTCCTGGTACAGGTTGTCGTAGACCTCGGTCGGGACAAGCGTGCCGGTCCCGCGGTAACCGCGGCGCTCCCCGGCGCGCGACCAGCCGATCTCGGTGCCCTTGAGCGACACGGGCCCCCAGTGGATGAAAAGTCCGAAGCGGTCGGCGCGCCAGGATTCGAGGGCCGGATTGGTGGTGACGGCGGGGCCCGCGGCGGTCGCGAGCGGGGTGAGGCCAAGCAGAACCACGCAAGGCAGCAGGCGGGGGAGGGGAGTTTTCATGAGCAGTCGGAGGGGGCGAGGGGCGAGAAAAGGCGCGGGAGAAGGATGCTCCCGGGCAGCGCCCATTGTAACACCGCGGTCGTTCGCGAATTGACGGCGTAGGATTTTACACAAACCTCGCCGGATGAATCGACGGCCCCCTCTTTTCGGGAAGGCGGCGCGTCCACCCGCCGTCGACGCCCACGAACCGCTGCTGGCGTCGATTCGCGCGGGCAAGATCGAGTTTCATGGGCTGGGCCGCGGGCATTACCCGGGTGATCGCCTGGCGGCGGGTGAGTTGCCGGGGCTGCTGAGTCTCGGTTACTGGGATGCCCGCGGGGATCAGGACTGGGGCATGGCTTTGCACCGCAATGAAGGCGTGGAGATCTGTCTGCTGGAGACGGGAGCGATGCGCTTCACGGTGGAGGGTCGCAGTTACCCGCTCGAGTCGGGCGACCTCACGATCACGCGGCCCTGGCAGGCGCACCGGCAGGGCGACCCGCGGATCGCGGCCGGTCGACTGCACTGGGTGACGATCGCCGTGGGCGCGCAACGCCCCGATCAAGACTGGCGCTGGCCGGGCTGGCTGCTGCTGGCACCGCAGGATCGGGCGGAACTGACGCGGCGCCTGCGCCAGACGGCGGCGCCGGTGTGGCGGGCGTCGGCGGAGGTGCGGCGGTGTTTTCAACGCCTCGGGGCGGCGGTCGCGGGCGAGCGGGGCGACCGCCGGCTCTCGCGGGTGGCGGTGGGTCTCAACGAGCTGATGCTGGGCCTGCTCGATCTCCTGCGGAGCGAAAACCGCGCCGAGCAACCACGGCTGGCGAGCCCCGAGCACTCCGTGGAGCTGTTCCTTGGCGACCTGCGCAGCAATCCCGCCAGCCTCGCACGGGAGTGGACGCTCGCGGGAATGGCCGCCGCGTGCGGCATGGGCACGACCCGCTTCAGCCTGCTCTGCCGGCGTCTGACGAATGAAAGTCCGCTGCGCTTTCTCAACCGGGCACGTCTGGAGACCGCGGCGCGCCTCCTGCGGGCCGAGCCCGGACGAAGCGTGACCGACATCGCGTTCGCGTGCGGCTTCACCTCGAGCCAGTATTTCGCCAACCAGTTCCGCCGCCGCTTCCGCCGCACGCCGTCGGATTACCGGGCTGGGTGATCCAGCCGCTTCCCGATGGAGTCAGTTCGAGCGGCCCGCGCTGCTCCTCGAGGACGGCGAGCCGATCGCCCTCTTTGGCGCCACCGACGGCTACCTGCGCGACGGCAAGATCAGCACCAACGTCCACCTGCCCCTGCGCCGTCCATGAGACTCCTCTGCCCTCACCACCAGCCGCGAGTCCTCCGACCCCGTCGCGCTCGCCCGGGAACGCGCCGACGCGGCGCTCACGCGCGGCTACGACCTGGCTCGCGCGGACCACGCGCAGCGGTGGGAGAAGTCTTGGGCCAGTTCGTCCATCTCCCTGCCCGACCCCGCCCGTCAGCAGCATTACAACCTGGTCCAGTACTTCTACGGCGCGCCTACCGCCGCGGCGCGCCCCCCATCCCACTGCAGGGACTGTGGACCGCTGACGCCTGCGTCCTCCCCCGCCGAACCCCGCCGGCCCGCTGCGCCCGGGAAAAAGACCCCGGCGGCGAAAGGGCGCTGATGTTCCGATGGCGCGGCTTCGGTTCGCGCCCGGAGTGCGGCAGTTGCAGCGTGCGCCTGCCGCTGGATCTGCGGCGGGCCGCCGGGTTCCGCGCGGCCAGAAGCTGAAAGCGTCGGCCGCGCCGGGCCGGATTGTCTTGGAGATGGAACCAGCCGCCCAGGGCAAGATCTTCAGACGCGGCAAGCTGAAGCTCTGGACCGGTAACGTCCCCTCCACGCCTCTCGCCGAAGCGGTGGAATCGGCGCGGCACTCGCTCGCGGATTACGAGAGAGCGATTGGCGAGGCGCGACCGAGAGGGGTGATGGGCGGCGGCATCTACGATTCGCTCCCTGCCACTTTCGCGCGAGGCAGGGAGCCGGGCGCATTATCACGCGCCATCCGTCACCTTTCGCCCACACTGCGCCCGACCTGGAAATCCTCACGCCGTAATGACGCTGGATGAGGAAGGGTGATTGCTGGTGCGCCGCGAAGGGCGGCCGGAGACCCTCCCGCAGACACTCGGCTCCGAGTGGGTGGTGGGAAGATTGACGGGGCTTGTCCGGAGGCCGGACAGACTCGTGTCGGCCCCCCGTGGCGGAATTCTCCGGTGCGCCGTCTTTCGCCAGGAAGACAGGCGGATTTGTCCGGATTCCGGACGCGACCGCGTTTCATCTTTCGCCATGCGACATCCGCCTACCGCCACCCTTGCACGTCCAACGCAAATGTTTAGGCCTGACCCCGTCCTGGATCCTTGATTGAGCTCTATGCCGCTCCGTAGCCGCGGCCCGAACGAACCAGCCAACCATTTCATCCCTCCATGAAAACTCCAGCCCTGCCCGTGCCGCCTGCGTTCTCGCTGGCCGGCCTCCTGACGCTCGCGGCCTTCACCTGCGGAGTCGGCCTGTTTGCAGCTCCCGCCACCCCCTTGACCGTTTCCGCCGCCGTGGTCGGCCGCACTCCGGCGGTGATCGGCTACAATCTCGGCGAAAACTACCCCGGCAGCAATGTCTCCGCCTGGCTCCGTTACAGCGAAACCAATGGCGCCCGCATCTTCTTCTCCAGCGCGGCCTGGCCGGCGGCTCCGGCCGCGTGGACCGACGGCCCGGCCGACGAAGCCCGCTTCCGTGCGGCCGTGGCCGCGTTGCGCCGCGAAGGACCCGATCCGGCAGTGCGTGCCGGGCACGCTGCCGCCATGGCCAAAACCTACGGGGGCCTCACCCCAGAGACGATCGGGGCCTGTTTCACGCTCTCCGAATCCCACCGCCTGGGCGCCCACATTCTCGCCCTGCTCGGCCATTCCACGCGCGGGCTGCCCCTCGACCTCGCCGGGGGCGCACCCGACTGGTTCAGTCGCTGGACCTACTGGCGCGGCGTCTACCTCAACGCCGCGTACCTGGCAGAGCACTACCACGTCGAACGCTTCCAACTCTTCAACGAACCCAACCACCCCAACAGCGCCAGCCTCTCCCAGGCGGATTATGTGCGCCGGATGCAGCTCGGGTCGGACGCCATCCAGGCCGCGGTCGCCGACGTCAACCGCCGTCTCGGCCGCCAACTGCGGGTGCAAATCTCCGCGCCCGTGTCCGCGGGCATCCTCGTCCTGCGTGCCCGCCCCGAACGCCGTGAACGCGACGCCACAACCGGATGGGGGGAGCTGCTCTTCCGCCACCGGCACGACTCCTTTCCCGGCGGCAGCCAGGCGCAGCCCACGCTCTTTCACACTTACGCGTTTCAGGCCTACACACGTGACGCCGCCCGCCTCGCCGCGGACCTTTCCACGCTCCGCGCCCAGGTCGACGCCGCGGGCGGTGCGGATGTCCCCCTCATCGTCTCCGAGTTCAACGTCAGCACGGCGGCGAACTTCCTGAAAACCAAGGACACCCTCGACACTCCCGCCTACTTTTCCGCCCTCGGCGCCATCAGCACTGCCTACATGAATGCCGGGCTGACCGAGATGTATGTCTTCCGCCTCACGCAGTCCGACAACTTTGGCGGCGGGAACATCAAGAAGAACGGCACGCACGTGGTCGACAATGCCGGCCAGCTCAAAAACATCCTCCGCGCGACGAAGGCCGCCGAGGTGGTGCGCCTGGTGGCGCGCGGCTTCAAAGGAGCCCGGGAGCGCCTGGCGCCGCCGGTCGGCACCCAGGAGCGACTCTTCGCCTCGGCCGCGCGCGACCCTGCCACGGGCACCCGGCACCTGCTGCTCGCCAACGTGGGCCCCGCGCAAATCCTCTCCCTCGATCTCTCCCCCTGGCGTCTGCCTGTCGGCTGTTATTATCACGTTGAGGAGGTCAGTTCCGACCGCGATGGCGAGATCAGCGCCCGGGGCCAGCTCGCCGCCGACGGCCGTCTCCCGCTCCCACTTCCGGCCACCAGCGTCGTCCTGCTCGCGCTCGACCCCCTTGGCCTCGGTCGCAACGTCTCCGCCTCAATCCCCCGCCCGCCGGTCGCCCACCTGGCTCGTTGAGGCGATGGACGCGATCCGCCGAGGAACGCCAGGCACACCGCAGCCGTGGCGCAGTTGCCTCAAGTCGCGGCGGAGCACCTGTGGCCGCCGCCACCCACCGGCGCCGGAGGCGGTGAACGACTTCACCGTGATGCTCGTTGCCCCGGCATCACGGCCCGGCTCAATGAAGCTCCACCTCCCCCGCTGCCCCCAAGCGCCCGGGCCATGAAGCAAACCGAAGGAGTCATGGCTGAATGGCACTGAGATCAGACAGTTTTCAAGGTGGCAGCGGCGTCCCGCCGCTGGGTCTTTCGGAGCGAACCGAGCCCAGACGGCTCTGCCACGTTGTCCTGATCCTAGCGCCGTTCGGGTCATGGCGTGACTCTTGACTGTCGGTTAACGAGACGCCCGACACGCCGCCACCAACCCCAAGAGATCGAGTTTCCTTCCGTCTGATTTCGCGTGTGCCAATACGAACCTAATTGGCACGGCAAAGTCGCCGCGGTCAAAAGCTCGAACCACCCTGCAGTTCGACCGGATGCATAATGGTCCCTAGACTACGCGCGAGGCTGCCTCAAGGGCCGCAGAAAGATCCGGCAGGCGTTTGTTGGCACAACACTCAACACCGGGGACTCACTCGCTGCATTACGGAGCCACGACGATCACGCAACGCGTTGATGCCAGAATCGGACCAGAAACGGTGGAATTAAGGACGGGGCAAGTTGGCGCAGATCGCAGCCAAGACTTCGTTGAAGCCGACGCAGCAACTGCGTCCGCGCTCACTTGTCGATTGTCGCATCGTGACCCCGTCGGCCCTCCCACTCCACGGGCGGTCGCGTCCTCCGGCCGGGACTTCTCTACGACGAAGCTGGCGAGAAATCCGCATGCGGTCTGCTCGGCGAGCGCGGCCAGCGGCGCCGCGGAGAGGCCCTCGGCGGTGATCTGCGGGTCCTGGGACCGGCGCCAATGCGCCTGGTACTACCAGCCGTCGACGAAGGCCGCGCACCTGGCCACGAGGCCGAGGCATTCGTGTTCCTGGGTGGTCATGGGCCCCGCGAAGAAGTGGGTGCCCGCGCGAATCTCAATTCCAGGCGGGCGGCATGGAACCAAGCCCCGCCCTTCCGCCCACGGGGATCTGCCTCCCGCCGCGGTCCGGATGAGGCGCGAGATGGAAAAATCCTCCTTGCGCCTGCCTCCGGCGGGGCCTCTCAACCGAATCATCGCCGTGCCGCCCGCCCTTCGCAGTTTCCCCGTCCCGCCGTGCTCCTCCGCCGCCCGCCCGATCGCGCGCCACGCGCGAACCCGGTGGATCCGGCTCATGCCCTTGCTGGCAGCCCTGGCTTTGTCCGGCTGTGCCTCGTCCCTGCCGCCGTTGCAAACCGTCGAGCAACTCGACCTCGAACGCTACATGGGGCCCTGGTATGTCATCGCGTGCATTCCCACCTTCATCGAGACGGAGGCCTACAACGCCGTGGAAACCTACCGCCTCGATCCCGACGGTACGATCGACACGGTGTTCACGTTCCACCACGGAGGTTTCGACGGTCCGCTGAAGCGCTACAACCCGCGCGGCTTCGTCCGCGACCCGGTCCACAAGTCGACCTGGGGCATGCGCTTCGTGTGGCCGTTCAAGGCCGAGTTCCTGGTCACGCACATCAACGCCGACTACTCGCAGACCGTGGTCGGTCGCAACCAGCGCGACTACGTGTGGATCATGGCGCGGACGCCGGAGATCCCCGCCGCCGACTACGATCGCCTGGTGCGCGAACTCGCGGCCCAAGGCTACGACGTGAACAAGCTCCGCAAGGTGCCGCAACGCTGGCCGGCACCGCCAGCCGGCTGACGCCCCCCTCCCTGCGACCGCTGCCGCGCGGCTGGTTGCCGGCGGGTCCGTGAGGCAGTCAGGCGGTCACGACCAGCTTCTCCACGTGCAGCGCATTGAAGCCGGTTCTCGGCAGCGTCCGTGGCAACGGCTGGGCGATGCCATTCCCGTCGATCGTCCGGCAGCCAACCTGGTAGGCGCCTGGAGCCAGGGGCGGGACCAACACCGCCCAGTGGGCGAGAGTGTATCGCAGCGGCCATTCGAGGGGCCTTCCCGTCTGCGGATCGGTCTGGAGCGTGGGCGGCAACCTGCCCCCGGGCAGACCGCCACCCCAGTCTTTGGGCGGCGGGAGGATGCGGGCCTCCCGCCAAGCCGCCTTCGTCCCATAGGGATCGCCCGCGGGCCACCCTTGTTCGGCGGGATGGATGCAATACTGCACCTGCCTCAACCCCGACACGCCGACCTGGGCCAGTCCCATCAGGACCACGGGTTCGGAGGACGAGACTTCCTTCCGAAATTGAATGAACCGCGCCCGTGTCTTCTGCGGGTTCTCCGGGTCGTTGTTCAAGTCAGCGTCGGAATCGTTCGCTTTGAACTCATTCGTGAGGACAACCCGTTTGACCCACTTGATCGACTTGCTGCCATAGGCGCCGGGCACCACCACCCTGACCGGTCCGCCATGCGAAGCCGGGATCTCCTGCCCGTTCATCTTGTACGCCAGAATCACGGGCAACTCTCCCGGAGCCTCCTCCAGCACCTGGCTCAGGGCCAGCGAACTCAGAAACGGAGGCCGGTTCTCCGGATGATGGCTCTCGTAGTAGACCCGGCGGACATTCTCCCTCGGCTGGGTCAGCTTGATCACCTCGCGCAACGGCACCCCCTCCCACAGGCTCATGTGAAACGGATCCTTCCCATTGGTGCAGTTGCACAGATGCAGAAAACGAACCGCATGCTGCCCGGCCAAATCCATCAGACGTTGCCAGGTCAGGGCGTTGCCTGACGCGCGCGCGAGCGGATGTGCCACGACACTCCTTCCCGCCGGATCCGGAATCACCTCCAACGACCAGGTCTCCGGGGTCAGGCCGATTTCCCGCAGTTTCTCCGGCGGAAGTTTCGTCACCCCGGCCTTCCCCTTGTCCAGGATGTGCGCGCGGTGCAGGGGCGTCAGATACTCCAGCTTCGAAACGGCCGCTTGCACTGGCGGCTCCAGTGCCCGCTCCGACGCGCCCAGCGGTCGGGCGCTCAGTGCGGCGACCGCCGCACCGCCCACTTGCAGGAAGTCACGGCGCGTCAACGGAGCCGCAGCGTCCGTCATTCCCGACGGGGGATCCTCCCGCACCCTGTTGTCGCTGCTCGACCGCCGGCTCATGATGACCGGAGCGTGGCAGAAAACCTTCGCCAAATCCAGCGTCATGGTCGTCGCTGCGCCTCGGCACGCGCATCTCACTTTCCTGCAAATTGCCGGGATCGAGGGGCGCGGACGTATCGCCGCAGGCGATCGTCCGCCCGCGCCAGACGAGGCTTCACCTACGGCTGCGCTCCGGGATGCAAGAAACTGAGATGCGCCCCTCATCGGCCCCTCTCCCGCTCGATCCTGGTTTCGCAGATCCACCCGCCGCGTCACGTCTCCCACCGCGGTTCAGGCATGAAGGTCATCGGCACACGGCGGAGTGGCTTCCGGCGGGGCGTCCCGGGGAGTGAGCCGACCCAGTGAACGAGTTCACCGTCCGGCACCTTGCACTGCAGTCGGAGGGCGCAAGGACTGCCCCCTGGTCTTTCGCTGCCCGCGGAGCAACCCCGTCGCCCCCATGAACGCCACCCTGCTCCACCCTTTTCGCCGTGATCCTCATCGTCGCCCCACTCGCCCGCAGCGACCCGCCGGCGCCCGAGTACGAACTGCTCTACGCCGAGGAATTCGAGGGCGACCGCGTCAACGAACGCGACTGGAGCTTTCGCACCGGTCCCCGCACCGGCACCGGCATCAACGGCCTCAACCTCGCCCGCCACGTCCGCGTCGCCGACAGCCACCTCATCGTCGTGGCGAAACACGAGTTCGTCGACGGCCAGCCCGCCCACCACCGCGATGTCGTCGCGCCCGCCGGCTACCGTCCGGACGTCGCCACGCGGGTGACCTGAGTGTTCGACCGCGGCACCGCATTCGTGTACCTGGATGGCGTGCTGAAACAACGCGCCGAACGCCTCACGCATTTTCCCCAGGACACCACCGCGCCGGACCGGCTTGGCGCCAATCGCGGACTCTACGACGCCGTGGGCGACGTGACCCTCACCGCCGTCGCCCCACCCCGGCGCCAGCGTTTCCAGAGTTTCGCCGGCACGCTCGGCGACATCCGCATCCACAACCACGCCCTCAGCGCCGATGAGATCGCGCGCCTGGCGTCGGCCGCACCATGAGCGGGTCGCGCCGATTCCCCTGGTTCTGGTTGGGCCTCGTCCTCGGACCGGCCGCCCTGGCCGGGGAGCGCGCCGCGGGCGCCGACCGGCCGGTCAACATCCCGGCCGAACCCGTGCTTCGCGAAGGCGCCACCCTGAACTATGTCGAGCTGCACGTGGCCCTGACCGGCGACGACCGCGCCCCCGGCACGGCGGAGCGCCCCGTCGCCTCGCTGGCCCGGGCCCAGGAACTCGCCCGCCAGGCGCGCGCCGCCGGCCGCGGCGCCCGCGTGACGATGCACGGCGGCACCTATTACCTGCCCGCCACCGTGATCTTCACCGCCGCCGACGGCGGTTCCGCCGGGGCGCCCACGGTCTGGCGGGCCGCCGGCGGCGAGGAGGTCGTGGTGAGTGGCGGCACCCGGCTGGCCCTCACTTGGGAGCCGTCCCCGCTCGGGCCCGGCGTGTTCCAGGCTCGCGTGCCGGCGGGACTGGAGATCGATCAGCTCTTCCTCAACGGCCAGCGCCAGTGGATGGCGCGCTTCCCGAACCGCGAGTCCGGCGAAGGCCTCAACGTCTTCGACACCTGGAAACTCGATCACCGCGCCAAACCCGATCCCGCCCGCGACGCGCTCGCGCCGGCGCGCCTCGCCCGCTGGGCCGATCCCACCGGCGCGTTTCTCCACGCCATGCACCCGGCGCTCTGGGGCGGGGTCCACTGGCGCGTCACGGGAAAGAACCCCGACGGCACGCTCGCAATGATCGGCGGCACCCAGAACAACCGCGGCGCCCGCCTCCACGCCACCTACCGCTTCATCGAAAACGTGCGCGAGGAGCTCGATGCACCCGGCGAGTGGTTCCACGATCGCGCGCAGCACACGCTCCATCTTTTTCCGCCCGTCGGCACCGACCTCGCCCGCGCCTCCGTCGAAATCGTGCGCCTGCGTCATCTCTTCGAGGTGCGTGGCACCGGTGAACAACCGGTCCGCCATCTGGAGTTCCGCGGCCTCACCTTCCGCCAGGCCGCGCGCACGTTCATGGACACCAAGGAGCCGCTGCTGCGCTCCGACTGGACCCTCTACCGCGGCGGCGCCGTCTTCCTCGAAGGCACGGAGGACTGCACGATCGCCGACTGCACCTTCGACCAGGTCGGCGGCAACGCGATCCTGGCGAGCAACTACCACCGCCGCCTCGTGGTGCGGGGCTGCCGGATCACCGAGGCCGGCGCCAACGGCATCGCGTTCGTCGGCGATCCCCGGGCGGTGCGCAACGCCGTGTTCAACTACGCCGAAAGAATCAACGACGAGGACCTCGACCGGACACCCGGTCCGCGCACCGAAAACTTCCCCGCCGATTGTCTCGTCGAGGACTGCCTCATCACCCGCACCGGCCGCGTCGAAAAGCAGACCGCCGGGGTCGCGATCGACATGGCGCGGGGCATCACCGTCCGCCACTGCTCGATCTACGATGTGCCGCGCGCCGGCATCAACCTCGGCGGCGGCACCTGGGGCGGCCACGTGATCGAGTTCTGCGATGTCTTCGACACCGTGAAGGAGACCGGCGACCACGGCTCGTTCAACTCATGGGGCCGCGACCGGTTCTGGCGGCCGGATCCCGCGGCCGTGGACGCGCAGGTGGCCCGCGACCCCGCGCTGCCGTTCCTCGACGCGCAGCAGCCGACGATCCTGCGCCACAACCGCTGGCGCTGCGATCACGGCTGGGACATCGACCTCGACGACGGCTCGTCGAACTACGAGATTCACGACAACCTCTGCCTGCGCGGCGGCATCAAGCTGCGCGAGGGCTACCGGCGGGTGGTCGAGAACAACGTGATCCCCCACAGCGGCCTGCATCCACACGTCTGGTACAAAGCCAGCGGCGACATCTTCCGCCGCAACGTGGTCGGCTCCGCCGCCTACCTGCCTGCGCGCATGGGGCCGCCGCCGTGGGGCGAGGAGCTGGACTACAACCTCGTGCACACGCCCGGCCGGCGCGACCCGCAACCGGCGGAGCGCCTCGCGGAGCAGTCCGGCCGCGATGCCCACTCCCGCCGAGCCGACGCCCAGTTTGTCGACGCCGCGCGCGGCGACTTCCGCGTGCGGGAAGGCTCGCCGGCGCTGGCGCTCGGTTTCGTCAACTTCGCGATGGATCAGTTCGGGGTGCGCCCGCCCGCCCTCCGGGCCCGCGCCGGCACGCCGTCCTTCGCGCGCCCGGCCACGGCGGAGGTCGCCTGGGCGGTGCCGTCGACCCGGACCTGGCTCGGAGCGACGGTGAAGACGCTGGCCACCCCCGAGGAGGCCTCGGCGGCCGGGGTCGCGCTCGCCACGGGAGGCGCCCTTGTGGTCGCGGTTCCCGACGGCTCCGCCGCCGCCCGCGCCGGCCTGCGGTCGGGAGACCTCGTGATCCGCGTCGCTGGACAGCCGGTCCGGACCGCCGAGGACCTCATCCGGTTGGGGCGTCCCGCCGCGGCCGCCGGGCTCGTCCTGCGACTCGTCCGGAATCAGGCGGAGAGAAACCTCACTTTGCCGGGAACGCCCTGAGATCCTCCGCTGCCTTTCACCCGCTCTTCCTTTCCTCAACGATCATGAGTGCTTCCCTGCCTGCCTTCCCCAGCCGCCGCCAGTTTCTCCACCTTGCGGGCTCCGCCGCAACGCTGGTTCTCTGCGCCCGGTCCGCCGGTCCGCTGCGGGCCGCCGCTCCCGTTGCCGCACCGGACACTCCGGCGCCCCTCGGCGATGACTTCGATCTCAGCCGCTGGCTGCAGCCGGTGCCGCCGCAGGCGATCTTCGAGGAGCCCGGCTACTTCGTCTGGTGCGGCACGATGGTGCGCGGCGACGACGGACGCTGCCACCTCTACTACTCGCGCTGGCGGAGCGAGGAGGGCTTTGCCGCCTGGGTGACGCACAGCGAGGTCGCCCACGCCGTGGCCGATCACCCGCTCGGCCCGTACCGGCATGCCGACGTCGCCCTGCCGGCGCGCGGTCCGCAATTCTGGGACGGCCACTGCACGCACAACCCGGCCGTCTTCCGCCACGGCGGGAAATATTATCTGTATTATACGGGCAATTACGGCGACCGGCAGAAGGTCAAGGGCCTGAACTGGTCGCACCGCAACCACCAGCGCGTGGGCGTCGCGGTGGCCGACCGTCCGGGCGGCCCCTGGCGGCGTTCCGATCGGCCGCTGATCGAGCCCACGCCCGGTTTCCACGACGCCCTGATGGGCGCCAACCCCTCGGTGCTCGCCCGACCCGACGGCACGATCCAGCTCATCTACAAGGCGGTCGCGCTCGCCAAGCCGCTGCCCTTCGGCGGGCCGGTGGTGCACGTTGTCGCCACCGCGCCCGCGCCGACCGGGCCGTTCACCAAGCGGCCCGATCCAGTGTTCACCCACGAGGGAGCGATGTTCCCCGCCGAGGATCCGTACATCTGGCGCGAGGACGGCCGCTACTGGGCGGTCGTGAAGGACATGCGCGGCTATTTTACGAAGGCCGGCCGCTCGCTCGCCCTGATGCGCTCCGACGACGGCCTCGCCTGGCGCCCGGCCGCGCAGCCGCTGGTGAGCCGCACCGAATTCCGCCGCGCCGACGGCACCGTGCAGAAACTCGCCGCCCTGGAGCGCCCGCAGTTGTGGTTCGACCGCGGCGAGCCCGCGGTGCTTTTCTGCGCGGCGTCGATTGGCGCCGAGATGCAATCGAGTTCGACCTGCAACGTCGCCATCCCCCTGCGTCGGCCGGCGTAGCGTGGGACGCCCCGTCGGCAACAAACTGGCAAAGTAATACTGGCCTGCGCCACCACCGCCCCTCCAACCTTGCCCATCCATGACCATGAGCCCCGATTCCTCTCTCCCCCCGGCCACTCCCGTTGCCAGCGTCAGCCGTCGCGCCTTTCTCCGTGGCACCCTGCTCTCGGCGGGCACGGCGGTCACGGCCCCGTCCCTGGTGCGCGCCGGGTCATCGCCCGGCCCGGCACCGAAACCCACCCCCACATTCAAACCGCAGCCCGAGGAATGGCGCAACCGGCAGCCCGGCATGGCCTATCGCCGCCTCGGGCGCACCGGGTTCATGGTCTCCGAGCTGGTGCTGGGCGGCAGCGGCCCGCTCAACACCCCGCAGCGCGCCGCCGAGCACCTGGAGGCGATCGAGCGGGGCGTGAACTACCTCGACACGAGTACCCGCTACGGGCGCGGCCAGAGCGAGGAAGGCTGGGGTACGCTCCTCGGCAGACCGGGGATGCGCGAGCGGGTCTTCGTTTCGACCAAGCTCGGCGAATACCACCTGCTGATGGAGCGGCTGACGAAGGAGATCTTCGACGGACTGCCGGCGGACAAACAGCGCGCGCTGCGTGCCCAGGCCGACGCGATGATCGACGAGCGCCAGGTGCGCAAGCCGGGCTACCTGTTCCACTACTTCAACAACCACGGCAACGACCTGCCCGGCGCCTACCTCTCGTATGTCGTGCGCCGCGAATACGGTTTTCAGCGGAAGTGGAAAAAGATCTTCGAGGATGAGATGACGCAGGCGCTGGAGCGGTCACTGAAGCGGTTGAAGACCGATCACGTCGACATCCTCCACTTCCCCCACGGCATCCGGCTGCCGGAGGAACTGGAGGACGAGATCCACCTCGAACTCGCCTTCCGGTTCAAGCAGCAGGGCAAGATTCGGGCGAACGGGTTTTCCTGCCACACCGACCAGACGCGCATGCTCGAGCGCGCCGCCGAAATGGGCCACATCGATCTGGCCATGGTCGCCTACAATATCGCCAACCAAGGCAGCTTGGAACCGGCGATCCAAAAGGCCGCGCGCGCCGGCATGGGCATCATCGCCATGAAAGCGGCGGCGGCGATCAATCCGGGATCGGAATCCCTGAAGCCGGTGCCGGAGTGGCGGGTGGCGAAGCTCAATCACACCCTCCCCGGCGACCTGCCCTTGATCGAAAAAGCCTACCTCTGGGCCCTGCAGAATCCGTACATCTCCGCCGTGATCTCGGAAATCCCGTTCAAGGAGGCCATCGCGCAAAACCTCAAAGTGGTCGGCCGCAAGGTCGAGTTGGTGCGGGTGTAGGCAGGTCAGTCGCCGCAGGGGTCTCGACCTTCGACAACCCTGCCAGGGAGGGGCTGGTCCTTCGCTCCGCTGCGCATCAAGACCGCCTTGGGTTAGATGGCGTCCAATCAGGGGAGGGCGGCGCTCGGTCACCGCCGCGAACGTAGTTGCGGCGCCGAGGGGCCGGCGCCCTCCAACGACCGGGCATCCTGGACTTTTTCGACCCGTTCCTGGCGCCGTTCTGGCATGACCCCGGGGCGCCTCAGCGCGCCGCCGGGCCGACAAATTCCTCGCGCGTCAGCCGGCCGTCGCCGTTCTGATCGAAATTCTGGAAGCGCTTGGCGGCGTCGTCCTTTTTCGCGAGGCCGTTCCGGTACTCCTCGAGCGTGAGCACGCCATCCCGGTTCTGGTCCCAACGGAGGAACGCCTGGGCGCGATTGGCGGCGGGGGTGCCCGTGCCGGCGGGCGCGGCCTTGCGCGCGGGAGGGCCGGCGGCGGCGGATTTCCGCGCCGGAGCGCGCGGCGCGGTGCGGGTTTGCAGCGCGGGGTCGATGGACTTCGGCAGGGCGGCGTACCAGCGCTCGATCTCCGCCTGCATGCGCGCCACGCGATCGGGCTGCTCCGCGGCGCGGTTGTTCGCCTGGGCGCGATCGGAGGCCAGCTCGTGCAGTTCCACGCGTCGCCGGGTTTCGTCGAGGGTGAGCATCCACTGCCCGTCGCGCATGGCGAAGGCGGGCCAGTCGTCGCCGCCGTGATGGCCCTGCCACCACCAGAAGACGGGCTTGGTGCGCGCCTGCGGCCGGCCCTGCCAGGCGGGCAGCAGGTTCTCGCCATCGGACACGTAGCCGGCGGGCGCCGTCGTTCCCGTGGCGGCGAGGAGGGTCGGAAAAACATCCACTCCGGCGAGCGCGGTTTCGCGATCGATGCGCCCGGCGGGGACGACGCCCGGCCAGCGCACGAGGAACGGCACGTTCACGCCGCCCAGCAGCAGGCTGCGCTTGCGGCCGCGCAAACCACCGGTGCTGCCCTGGCTGAAATAGAACTTCTGCCCGGGCTGCGAGTGGCTGTTTTCCGGACCGTTGTCGCTGGAGAAGATCACGATCGTGTGCGGGGCGGCGTCGAGTTCGTCCAGCACATCGAGGATGCGGCCCACCTGGCGATCCGCGCGGGTGACGGCGGCGTAATAGGTGCGATGCGGCTCGGGGACGCCGGGGTAGGGCTGCTTGTCCGCCGCGGTGGCGGACACCAGGTGATGGGTTTCATGCAGCCAGAGATTCACGTAGAAGGGTTTCCCTTTCGATTCCCGGATGAACTTCACGGCGTGGTCCGTGGCGGCGACGCTGATCCAGGAGGCCGCGTCCCCGTCGTGGGCCGAGGCTTCACCCCGGGCGAAGCGGTAGTCCGTGCCATCGAAGACATGGCGCCCGGGTCCGGTCCAGACGGCCGCCTCGTCGTAGCCATACGCGGCGGGCAGGGGCGCGTCGGCGAGCGCGCCGCCGGAGAGATGCCACTTGCCGAAATGGGCGGTGCGGTAGCCTGCGGCCTGCAACACGCGGGGAAGCAGGGGCGCCCGCGGGTCGAGCCAGTCGGGCATGCCGCGCGCCACGTTCAGCTCGTGGGAGGCAAAATGCTGGTGAACGCCCCAGCGCGAGGGAAACTGGCCGGTGACGATGCCGGTGCGGCTGGGAGAGCACACGGGGTTGACGACCGTGAAGCTCCAGAAATCGGTGCCCTCGCGCGCGAGGCGGTCGAGATGGGGTGTCTTCACCTGCGGGTGGCCGTGGCAGGCCAGGTCTCCGAAGCCGAGGTCGTCGGCGTAAATGAAGACGATATTGGGGCGGACGGAGGCGGCCGGGAGCGGAACCGGGGAGGTCGCCAGCGCGGCGAGACTGAGCAAGGCGCGGGAGTTCATGAGAGCAGGCCAGGAGCCTCGTCGCTCCACCCGGCGCGGGCGAGCCAATGCTGGGGCGGGTGGGTGGCGCACGGCGGTGTCATTCTCACGGTCACGAGGCGTTGCTGGGAAGGTTGCCAGGGTGGACGAGGCATCCTGCCTTGTTGGTCACAAGGCTGGAGGCCTCATCCCCATGGAGAATGACACTGCCGTGGTGGGTGGCGGTGGGGCGTCGCGAACACCTTGACACCGATGGCCGGGGGGTGAGGTTGCCGGATGCCGTGCGCCCGGCGCCGGCGATTTCCATGATGAACACGTTTGTCGGCTGGCATCCCCGCACCCACTGGCACGCGCGGGGCAACGACCGCGAGGATGCGCCCGGCGGCGTGGATGGAAAACCCGGGAGCATCCTGCGCCGCGTGCTGGGCGTGGTGATGGCCTTGGGAGTGGTGGCGGCGGCCCCGGCACAGCGGCTGGTGATCAAGGGTTCGGATACGCTGGGCGCCAAGCTGGTGCCGACCCTGGCCGAGGAATACCGGGCGCGGCGCCCGGACGTGTCGTTTGAAATTGCGGCCGAAGGTTCGGCGACCGGCCTGGCGGCGATTATCGAAGGCACGGCGCAGATCGGCATGACCTCGCGACGGCCGCGGGCCGCGGAGGTGGCGGCCGCGGAAACCCGCGGCGTGGTGCTGCATCCGACCGTGGTGGCGTTCGACGGCATGGCGGTGATTGTCAACGCGGACAACCCGGTGGCGCGGCTGACGCGCCGGGAGGTCGAGCGCATCTTTACGGGCGACGTCACGGACTGGCTGGCGGTCGGGGGGCGCCCCGGGCGGATTTCGATTTACACCCGCAACACGGCCTCGGGATCCTATTCGGACTGGAAGGAGCTGGCGATGAACCGACGCGACTACGCGCGTTCGGCGCAGAAGATGGCGGGCAACGAGCAGATTGCCGCCGAGGTGGGGCGCAACCCCAACGGGATCGGTTACGTCGGTTTCGCCTACCTGCGGGCCGAGCGCACGCGGGTGGTGGCGATCGACGGCGTGCTGCCCTCGCGCGAGACGGTGGTGCGGCGGGAGTATGCGTATGCGCGTCCCACGTTCTTTTTCACCGATGGGGTTCCGGCGGGTGAAGTGGCGCGGTTCATCGGCTTCACACTCAGCGATCGGGGCCAGCAGATCGCGGAAAACGTCGGCTTTTCGCCGGTGCGGTAGTCCTGTGTGTCACAGGATCGTAACGCCGCCGGCTTGACCGGCGGGGCGCTGGGGCGCGTGATTTTCCGGTGGGTCTTACGCAGGAAACCGCGCCGCCGGCACCCGGTCAGTCCGGACCGCCGCCGCCCGCCGCGCCGGAGCGGCGGGGGCCGGTGCGTCGCGTGCGGGTGCTGGGCCTCAACCTGGAGGATGCGATTCGCATCTTCTTTGGCGGGAACGCGGTGATGGCCGTGATCGTCCTCGCGCTGATCACCTATTTCCTCTTTCGCGAGGGGGCGGGGTTTGTCGGCCAGAACCGGTCCAACCTGGAAACCTACCGGAGCGCGGGGCTGGAGTATGTCGACCTGATGCGGGCCCAGCTCGACGGACACACGGCCCTCGAACGCCAGTTGACCGATCTGCGGGCGCTCCGGTGGCGGACCACGGCGGCGACGGCCGGGGCGCGCGGCGCCGCCGCGCAACCGTCCGATCTCGACCGGTTCGCCGCTGATTTTGGGGCGACCGCCGAACCGCTGCGGCGGCTGGTGGAGGAGCTCTCGGAGATCGCCCGGGACCTCAAGGCCGGGCGGCTGGCGGCGGCGGCCGCCCGCGAACCCGTCGCAGGGCTCGATCTCCCAGCCCTCTACGAGAAGGGGCGGACGCATGCCGCGGTGAGCGCCGGTCTGGCGGCCGATCTGACCGCCTTGTTGGCCCGGCTGCCGGAAGCGGACACGCCGGCCGCGCGGGAGCGACTGCAGCGGTGGGCGCAGGCGACGCGCGACTACGTGGCGACCTTTCCCGCTGTGGCGCGCGCGCTGGCCGGATGGAATCCGGAGGCGCCGGTGTCGTGGTGGGCGTCCTTCGGATCGTTTCTGTTCGGGCGGGAGTGGCGAACGGCGAGTTTCTGGCAGGACTGGTACGGCGTCATTCCGTTGTTCGTGGGCTCGCTGCTGGTGGCGGCGGTGGCGCTCGCGCTGGCGGTGCCGCTCGGGGTGGGGGCGGCCATCTATGTGAACCAGATGGCGACGGCGCGCGAGCAGCGGGTGATCAAACCCTGCATCGAGCTGATTTCGGTCCTGCCCTCGGTGGTGCTGGGGTTCTTCGGCATTGCGGTGCTGGGCGAGGCGCTGCGCACCCTGTCCCACCAGCCGTGGCTGGCCTGGGTGCCGGGCTTTCCGTTCAGCGAGCGGTTGAACATCCTCACCGCGGGCTGCCTGCTCGCGCTGATGGCGGTGCCGACGATTTTCACCCTGGCGGAGGAGGCTCTCGCCCGCGTGCCGCGGACGCTGCAGGAGGCCTCGGCGGCCCTCGGGGCCTCGCGCTGGCAGACCACGCGCAACGTGGTGCTGCCGGCCTCGCTTTCGGGCGTGATCTCGGCGGTCCTGCTCGGGTTTGGCCGGGTGATGGGCGAGACGATGGTCGTCCTGCTGTGCGCGGGCAACCGGATCGCGATTCCCGACTTCACGCAGGGGCTGGGGTTCGCCTTCGAACCGGTGCACACGATGACGGGCCTCATCGCCCAGGAGATGGGCGAAGTCGTGCAGGGCAGTCTGCACTACCGCGCGTTGTTCATGGTCGGGCTGGTGCTGTTCGTGCTGTCGTTGCTGGTCAACTACGCGGCGCAGGCGATGGTGCGGCGGCACCATCCGGCCGCGCTGCCCGCATGAATCCGCCCAACCACCTCCTTCGACTGCGACGGCCCGGGGAGCGGCGGGCGGAGGCCGCGGTGCGCTGGCTGCTGCGCGCCGCGACCTACTTCGTGCTCGCCTGTGCGGCGGCGGTGTTCCTCGACCTCGCGGTCAAGGGCGCGCGCACGGTGTTCCAGGCGGAGGCCCCGTTCGTGAATGTGCCCTTTCTTACCGAATCGCCGGAGTCGCTGCACGTGTTCGAGTGGCAGGGCGCGACGCGGCAGGTGGGCGATCGCGACTACCGGGCCTGGCTGCGGGAACACCCGGAGGCGGCGGCGGTGCGGACCGAGAGCTACGTCTATGCGGCGGGCGGCATCTTTCCGTGCCTCGTCGGCACGCTGCTGCTGGTCGCGGGTGCGATGACGATTGCGCTCGTGATCGGGGTGGGCGCGGCGGTCTACCTCAACGAGTACGCGCGCGACGGGCGGTTCATCCGCTTCGTGCGGCTGGCGATCCTCAATCTCGCCGGCGTACCCTCGATCGTTTTCGGACTGTTCGGGTTCGGCATGTTTGTGACCTTCTTCGGGTGGAACGTCTCGCTCCTCGCCGGCTGGTTCACGCTCGCGTTCATGGTGCTGCCGGTGATCGTGACCGCGAGCGAGGAGGCGCTGAAGGGCGTGCCGCACGGGCTGCGCGAGGCCTCCCTGGCGCTGGGTGCGACCCACTGGCAGACGATTCGCCACAACGTCCTGCCGGCGGCGCTGCCGGGCATCCTCACCTCGTCCATCCTCGGCGTGGCGCGGGTGGCCGGGGAGACGGCGCCGATCCTGTTCACCGCCGCCTACGTGGTGCGTGACCGGCTGCCCTGGCAGGTGGAACACTGGGGCGATTTCTTCTTCCAGGGGGTGATGGCGCTGCCCTATCACATCTATGTGGTGAGCTCGAAGATTCCGCCCAACGAATTCACCGAACGCGTGCAGTACGGCACGGCCTTCGTCTTCCTCCTCCTCGTGGCGGGCTTCGCCGACTTGGACGCGGACGGCGAGGGCGATCCCGAGG
>CAZDGC010000061.1:15459-41931 GCA_964504885.1 uncultured Opitutus sp. | reverse complement strand
CCCGCAGTGCTCCGCGACCTGATGCTGCGAAACCACCCGGGCGGACATCGCGGTGACAGACGGATTCCGGCGGCCTCCGGCTTCAGTAGCTCAGGCTGGTCGAAATCGAGAGCTTGCGGGGTGCGTTGAACCACTGCGCGTACCGCAGCGTGCCGTCCGTGCTGCGGACGAGGTAGAGCACCTGGTTGCGGTCGAAGAGATTCGTCACGTTGACCTGCACCGAGGCGCGGGACTGACGATAGGCCTTGAAACTGTAGCTGGCGAAGACGTCGTTGAGGAAGCGGTTGGGGAAGTAGAAGGTCTTCCGTTTCCCGCCATCGGCGGCGTCGTTGTACATGTAGGCGCGGAAGTTCTGCTGATAACTGGTGCTGAGGCCGACGGTGAGCCCGCGCAGGCGCCCGCCGGAGAACTGGTAGCGGTTGAGCAGGCTGTAGCTGCGCTCCGCGTAACCCACGGTGCGTTCGCCGGCGAGGCGGACGATCTGGGTGCCGCCGCTGGGCGAGACGAAGCCGAGTTGGTGATCGGCGATGGGCAGGCCGGTCACGTTGGTGCCCACGCCGGGCGTGTCGAGGCGGAGGGCCTGCGGATTGAGGATCTGGCCGGATTCCTGGTCGAGCTGGGCAAAGTAAGGGCTGGTGGGATCCTTCATCATCGCGAGCGAGAGCGGCACCGGTCGCGAGGCCGGGTCCGCCGGGTTCTCGGGCACCAGCAGGGCGACCACGGCCGCGGTGGCGGAGGCCTTGACGCCGACGACGGTCTGGCCGGCGACGGTGGTGGTGTGGAACTGGTCGTTGTAGAATTGGGGGAGGACGACGTTGCTGCGCTCGCGGCCGTCGGCGGTGGCGAAATTGAGGCGCACCTCCCAGCCGCGGAGGGGGCGGGCGGAGAGGGTGAGGTTGTAGCCGTCGGACTTGCGATCGAAGGTGTAGGTGTTGCCGCCGTTGCGGCCATTGATGCCGGCGGGATCGATGTCGTCGCGGTTGGGCAGGGTGGCGCTGAAGTTCTGCCCTTCCGAGACGTAGTAGGTGAGGGCGCCGGAGAGCCGGCGTTCTAAGAGATCGAACTTCAGCCCGACGTCGCGGCTCTCGCCTTTGCCGGCCGGCAGCGGCTGATTGTAGATGTCGCGGGCGGTGTTGAAGTTGATCCGGCCGTTGGTGGCGTAGTTGGCGGAGAGCCGGACATCCTTGATCGGGGTGTCGGCGACGAAGCCGGTGGTGATGCCGTCGTAGGAGAGCGGTCCGCGGGTGAGGCCGGTGGCCTTGCGGTAGCCGGAGGCCTCCTCGCGGCGGATGCCGGCCATGGTGTCGATGCGACCGCGCCACCACTCGCTGAATACGCTGGCACCCCAGCTCGTCTCGCGGGTGTTGTCTTCGAAGTAGACCGTGGAGGTGGTTTCGCCGGTGGCGGCGTTGATCGGGCCGGACAGGCCGAGGGGATTGTTGGCGGTCGGGGGGACGGCGCCGCGGTAGATCTGCGGCGCGTAGACGTAGGTCTTGCCGTTGGGATGGACCACGCGGTCGAACGGCCAGGAGCCGCCGCCGATGACCTGCGTGGGGAAGGCGAGGATCCAGGTCGACGGCAGGGCGGTGCGGCCGGCGTCTGCGTTGGTGAGGTTGGCGGGGTTCTGGAGGATGGCGCCGCTGGCGTCCGTCTCGTAGAAGCGCCACGGCTGCTGGTTGGTCCAGGACCACATATCCTGGTGGAAGAGGTTGGCCTGGTGCCGGCCCCAGCGGCCGAAGTTGCGCTGGCCGGCGAGGGCGGCGCGGTAGCCGCGTGCGCCGGCCCAGTAGGGCGAGGCGATCATGGTCTGTTGCATGGACCACTCGGTGCCGCGGGCGCCAGTGACGGGATCGACGTAGTTGTTGCCCGTGGCCCCGGGCGCGTAGACGATGGTGTTGCCGCTGCGCAGCGGCTGGTTGACGCGGTTGTCGTGGCCGTAGCGGAGCTGCAGGGCGAGGCCCTCCGCGAGCGTGGTCTCGAGGACGACGGAGCGGATCTCGTTCTCGTAGGCGTCGCGATAATACGGGCCGAGGGCGGAGTCGACTTTCGTCAGGTCGAAGGCGCCGCCGGTGAGTTCGCTCACATTGGGGAAGGCCGCGAGGTAGCGGGAGCTCTGGTTGTCAACGCGGGCGCCATTCGGCAGCAGGAGGTTGAGTGGAGCCCGCACGGTGACGGCCTGGGCGAAGCGGGTGTCGCGGTTGAAGCGGCGGTATTCGCCGCGGAGGGTGAGGCGTTTCCACGGCTGGAACGTGGTGGCGAGGTGGTAGCCGTCGGCGTCCTGCCGGGTGCCGGGCCGGAAGAACCGGCGGTCGCTCTTCACGCCGTTGACGCGGAAGGCCAGGAACCGGTTGCCGGCCTGGGCGTCGAGCGTGTAGCGGCGGCTGCCCTCGGAGTCGCCGGAAGCGCGGACGGTGACGGTGGGCCGGCGGTTGAGGTAGGCGCGCTTGGGGGCGGTGTTGACCACGCCGCCCTCGGAGCCGGCGCCGAAAAGGAGCGAGTTGGAGCCGCCGATGGCTTCGACGCGCTCGACATCGAACGAATCGAGCAGGGTGGTTTCGGACCGCAGAAATCCGTCGCGCCGCGGGTTGTTGATGAGGGCGCCGCGCATCGACATGCTCTTGGGATCCTGGCGGTCGCCCTCGAGGGTGCCGCGGTATTCCTCGCCGGCGCCGATGGACGCGGGGCCGAGGCCGCCGATTTTCGCGAGCAGCTCGGTCATGTCGATGGCATCGAGTTCGTCGAGCATCTGGCGGTTGAAGACGCGGGCCTCGAGTGGAGTCTTACTCAGGGGCGTGTTGGTGCCGGTGATCGAGTTGGTGTTGTAGGCCTCGTAGGTGTCGGTGGGATCGGCGGCGACCTCGAACGGGGAGAGGGTGACGACTTCGTCGGCGCGGCTGGCGCTGGCGGCCGTTGCGGCGGGCGCGGTGGCCTGGGCCCGGATCAGGGCGGGCGCGAGGAGGAACAGGAGGGCGAGACGGCGGAGGAGACGTGGCGTGATCATGGTGATGGTGCGGCCGCACCCGCGGCGCGACGACAGCGGCCATCGCGAACGGGACTTGGCCCGTCTTTTCCGACGCGCGGCCCGCCGGAACGGGCTACGCTGAGTTGCCGCGGAGGCCCAGGGGACGCCGCTGTTTCGAGGCGCCAGGTCGATGCGGTTGAGACGGACCAGCGGCGCGGCCGGGTTATCGGTCTGGACAGAAATCGTGATTTTTGCCCCCGGGGGCGGAATCCGGCTCGACTCGACGCACCGGTGGGGAAAAAGCACAGCGGTGCGCACGCCGACCTGCGACCGATGAGCACGCCGAAATCCGAGACCACCCGCTGGTTTGCCGAGGAGATTCAGCCGCATGAATCCTCGCTCCGCTCCTACCTGCGTCGCGTGTTTCCGCTGCTCCCCGACATCGATGATCTGGTGCAGGAGTCCTATGCTCGTTTGATTCGCGCCCGGGAGGCGGGCCGCGTGAGCTACGCCAAGGCCTTCCTCTTCACCACCGCCCGCAATGCCGCGCTCGATTTCTTCCGCCGCCGTCAGGTTGTGCGCATCGACGGCGTAGCCGATCCGGGTGAGTTGTCCGTCATTGACGATCGACCCGGTGTCGCCGACGCGGTCGCCCGCCAGCAGGAGCTCGCGCTCCTGGCCGAGGCGGTGAAGACCCTGCCGGAACGCTGCCGCCAGGTCATGACCCTGCGCCTGATGTACGCCCTCTCCCACAAGGAAATCGCCGCCGAACTCGGCATTTCCGATCAGACCGTGAAGGCCCAACTCGCCAAGGGCATGCGCCGCTGCGCCGCTTACCTCGCCGCGCGGGGGCTGCCGTGATGGCACGGCGGATCCACCACGAAATTCACGAAACACACCAAAGACCAAACCGCCATGCCCACGGAATACACGGAACACGCGGAAACCGATTTCCCTTCCGTGTATTCCATGTGTTCCGGGGGCGCCTCTCCTGAATGAGCCATCCCCGTCATTCCCGTCCGTCCGACGCCGAATCCATCGCGGCCACCGCGGCGGCGTGGCTGGCGCAGCGTGACGACGGCCTCACGCCGGAGCAGGCGGCCGAGCTGGCCCGGTGGCGCGCGGCCGACCCGCGGCACGAGGCGGCGGTGGCGCACCTGGAGGCGACCTGGTCCGCCTTGCAACAGCTTCGTGAATACCGTCCGGAGGCGGCGTGCCATCCCGATCGCGATCTGCTGCGGTCCGCGCCGCGCCCGGGCCGCCGCTGGTCGCTGCCCGCCCTCGCGGCGCCGCTGGCCCTGGCCGCCGCGCTGGCGGTGGCGGCCTTGTGGTGGCACCACCACGCCGGCGAATCCGCCGCCGCGCCGATGGCGATGCACGCCACCACGGTGGACGGTTACGAGCGCGTGGCCCTCGCCGACGGTTCGCTGGTCGAGCTCAATGCCGCCAGCGAGGTCGGCGTGGCCCTCTCGGCCGGCACCCGGCGGGTGCGGCTCGTGCGCGGCGAGGCGCATTTCACCGTGGCGAAGGATCCCGGGCGCCCGTTCGAGGTCGAGGTCGGCGCCGTGACGGTCCGCGCGGTGGGCACCGCATTCAACATCCGGCGCGCCCGCGAAGGGGTGGAGGTTCTCGTCACCGAGGGCCGGGTGGCCGTGGCGGCGACAGCGGAGTCCGCGCGGGTCGGCCGCGGCGAAACGGGAAACGCGGGCCGCGAACCGGTGCCGCCGACCGAGCTGGGCGCCAACGAACGGTTGGTGGTGCCGCCCGCCGGCCTCCGGCCGTCCGGGCCGCCGGTGGTCGAGCGGCTGACCGCCAAGGCGGTGCGCGAGGCGCTGGCCTGGCAGTCGCCACGACTGGTATTTTTGGATACGCCGCTCGCCGAGGCCATCGCTCAGTTCAACCGCCGCAACACGGTGCAGATCGAGCTGGCCGACTCCGCGCTGGGCGCCCTCCCGATCGGCGGCAACTTCCGCGCCGATCACGTCGACGCCTTTGTCCGCCTCCTGATCTCGGGCGGGGATGTGGTGGCGGAAACCACCCGGGAAAACCGGATCGTCCTGCGCCGCGCGCCACCCGCGCCCCGCCGCGACTGAGCGCGGTTCGAGCCACGCCATAGCCCGTTTGGCCGGTTGCTTCGTCTGAATCCATGACCACCCCTGCCGCCGATCGCCACCCAGGCGGGGATCCGGTCATGCATGACCTCCACCACCCTGTTTCTGCTCCGCGTGTGCCGTACTGTTGATGCCCTCCGTCGCGTTGTAATCCTGCTCGTGCTGGCCGCTTGGGTGGCGGTGCCGGCGGCGGCGGCGGCGGACGGACCGGCGGCGCGGCGGAGTTACGATATTCCGGCGGGCGACGCCGCGCGCACGCTCCGGCAGTTCACGGAGCAGTCGGGCGAGCAGGTCGTTTATGTGATGCCGCGCGTCCGCGGCGTGACCACCAATGCGGTCAAGGGCCGCTACACCGCGCGCGAAGTGCTCGGCCTGATGGTGGCGCGCACCGTGCTCACCGTGGTCGAAGACGAGAAGACCGGCGCGCTGTTCGTCAACCGGTCCGGGAGCGCCGGCCGCCCCGGCGCCGCAACGACCGTCGCTCCCGAGCCCGCGCCCCCGTCCGCCGCCCGGCCGTCTGCGCCCCCGGCCGGCCGCAGTCCGTTCTCGCGTTTCGCCGCCTGGCTTGCCCTCGCGGTGGCCCCGGCCGCAGTGCCCGCCGTCGCCCCCGCCCCGGCCGCGGAGGAGCCGGTGCAACTGTCGATCTTCCAGGTCACCGGGGACCGCGACGTCGGCTACCGGTCCACCCAGACCGTATCCGGGTCGCGCACCATCGCGGAACTCCGCGACACGCCGAGTTCGATCTCGGTCCTCAACCGCGAGTTTCTCGACGACCTGATCGCCACGAAGATCTCCGACGCGCTCTACTTCTCGGTGGCCGGCGAAATCGACACCAACACCGAGACCCACAACGAGAATTTCGTCTTCCGCGGCATCACCGCCACGTTCCGGCTGCGCAACGGCGTCACCTGGTCCGGCGGCACCTCCGATTCCTACAACATCGAGCGGGTGGAACTGCTCCGCGGGCCGCACGCCTTCCTCTACGGCGAAGGCTCGGCCGGCGGCGTGGCCAACCAGATCACCAAGCAGGCCACCTACCGGAACTTTGAGCGGGTGAACCTCATCACGGGCTCGCACTCGCTCTATCGGGCCGAGGTCGACGTCAACCGCAAGCTCACCCCCCGGCTGGCCCTGCGCGCCGCCCTGGTGGCATCGACCGAAAGGAGCTTTCAGAATCACGTCCGCAGCGACGTCGAGGGCCTCTACGTCGCGGCCAACGCCCGGCCGTTCCGCGGCACCAACCTCAACGCCAGTTTCGAGTACCGGAACATCGACGGCGTGATGGGCAGCATCATGCTCGCGGACGGCTTTTCGACGACCGACCGCACCGGAGCCACCACGGCACTGACCGCCACCACCGGCGGACGCACCTACATCCCGGCGCTGGGCCTCAGCTACGATTCCACGGGCCGCCGGCGTTCGACCGGCACCGCGATTCTCCTGACGGACCCGGGCATCCTGCCGAAGGACTACAACCTCCTGGGGCCCGGGGCGCGGCGGACCAGCCTGGAGCGCTCCTTCTCCTTCGAACTCGATCAAAAAGTCTCGGAGACGTTCAACGTGCAGGCCAGCGTCTCGGTCTTCGATGTCGTGAAGGAGTACGCCCAGCGCGTCGGCAATTCCTCGACGGCGGTCTATCGCGACACGAACGCCACGCTCCCCAGCGGCGCGCCCAACCCGTACTTCAACGAGCTGTACACCGAGTACTATTTCCGGCGCAACGATCACAGCCAGCCGATCAACAGCGCCCGGGTGACCGCGGTCTACGAACTGAAGACCCGCTTCACCACGCAGAAGCTCGTCGGCAGCGGCGTCTACTTCGACGCCACCCCGGAGGACATCAAGTATTCGGAGTTCGTCGACCCGGCCGGCGGCCACTTCAAGGGCGCCTTCAACCCGGCGAACACCGCCGCCGCCACCTCCGCCAACGTCACGGTGCTGAACCAGAATTTCTTCCAGCGCCGCTTCTACCTCAAGGACGGCGACGGCGCCCGCCTCACCGGGCCCGGCCCCGTCCCCGGCCAATCGATTCTGCTGCGCGACCAGGCGGCCGAGGGCTCCGCCGGCCGCCTCTCGAACCGCCTGTATCGGGTTCCCGCTTACGGGGCGGGCGCCGACGGCTCCTACTTCGGCGGCCGGGTGCATTCGCTCGTCGGCTGGCGCCGCAGCTTTTTCATGCAGGATCCGAGTCGCGACTTCTACAACCCCGGCACCGGCGAGCTCTACAAGCTGGACACCCCGCTTAGTCACGTGCGCACCCGGCTGCGCGAAGACTGCTTCAACTACGGCGCCGTCGTGCACTTCAGCCGCCATCTGGGCGCCTACTACAACTTCGCCGAGAGTGTCGCGCTTTCGGCCGGCGTGGGCCCGGCGCAGCTCACCCCGGGCCGGGTGCGCGGTCCCGCCACCGGCGACGGCCAGGAGTTCGGCGTGCGTTGGGCCTTCCTCGATGGCCGCCTCGAGTCGAACTGGACCTATTTCATCACCAACGCCAAGCGCAGCACCATCAACCCGGCGATTCCGGTGACGGTGCGCGCCGATGAACTGGGCCGGATCTTCGGGGCGGAGATCGACGTCAACGGCACCGACTATCAGACGACGCGCTCCACCGGCCTGGAGATCGAGACCGTCACCAACCTGACGAAGAACTGGCGCCTCACCTGGAACCTCGCGAAGAACGATCTCAAGACCTCCGAGCGCTACCTGCAGTTGAAGGCCTTCCAGGCCGAAGCCCGCGCCCGCAACGTGCCGACGCCGGACACCGATGCCTTCCTCGCCACCGTGCCGGACGGTACGCCTCTGCCGGGCTTCACCAAACATCGCTCCAATCTGGTGACGATGTACCGCTTCCCGTCCGGGCCCCTGCGCGGCCTGTCGGTGGGCGGCAGCATGCAGTATCGCGACCGATCGTACCGGGGCGTTTTTGACCTCAATCGAGACGGCGTGGCCGAGCAGTTGTGGAGCCCGGGTTACTCCCTCTACAACCTCATGCTCGGCTACCGCCTGAAGTTGTGGCGCCGCGACGTGAGCCTCTCGTTGAACGTGAACAACGTCTTCGACCAGGACTACTATCGCTCCTTTGCCCTCGCCTCCGGCGCCTGGGCCGATGGCCGCAGCTTCCGCTTCGCGGCGCGCTTCGACTTGTGAGGGGCGGGCAGCCGGGCCGGTGGCGCCGATTGCAGGTGGCCGGGGACTTTCCGCTGCTGACCCCAACGATTCCACCCAAGCTAAAGACCGGGCTGGCGCGCGGACTTACCTTCCAGTGCGCCCGGTGGCGTCGGGTCACCGCGACTCGACGCAGGGCGTTCTTCCCTGCCTCCAATGGCGAGCAGGATGAAATCGGCGTGAAGCTCACGCTGCTCGACGGCCGGCTCACGCTGAGCGGCGCGCGGTTCGACCTGCGCCAGGTGAACATCAGCGAGGCCGATCCGAATCGGCCGGGATTCAGGGTGCCGGCGGGCGAGCGCACCACCAAGGGCTACGATCTCACTGCGGCCCTTTCGCCGACGGACGACTGGCAGATCGTGGGCGGCTATTCGCATGCCGCGTCGACCGTCACGGCCAGCCTGCAGGCCATCAACATCGGCCTGGCGCGGGTCGGCGTGCCCGACTACCGCTGGAAACTCTGGACCCGCTACCGCTTTTCGCACGGCCTCCTCAAGGGCCTCGCGATCGGGGCCGGCACCAACTACGTCGCCGAACGCTCGGTGCGCTTCGCCACCGGGACAGCCGCCGCGCTCTCGTTGCCGCGCTACCGGCTGTTCGACGCCATGGCGAGTTACCGCTGGGGCCGGCACCTCTCCCTCCAGCTCAACCTCAAGAACCTCGCCGATGAAAAGTACTACCCCAACGGGAATGCCAACCGCTTCGTCGTCGGCGAGCCCCGCACCATCTCGGTTTCGACCGGGTACCGCTTCTGAAGCAGGAGTCATGGACGTTCGGTCCCGCCGTTCCTTCCTTCTCTCCTCCACGACGGTGGCGGCGTTGCCCTCGCCGACTCGCCCGCCGGGCCGTGGCGGCGTTTCGATCGGCCGGTCATCGACGTGAGCGCCGATCCCGAGGCGCCCGACGCGCTCATGACCTCCAACCCCGCCGTGTGCGTGCGCCCCGATGGCGGGCTGCTGATGGTCTACAAGGCAGTGGCCAGGAAGACCGCCCCGCCGGCCTATGGCCCGGTGGTGCATCTGGTGGCCACGACCGACCAACCCGAGGGACCTTGGAAGAAAAACCTCACCCCAATCTTCACGCGCCCGGGCGAGCACTTTCCCGCCGAGGATCCGTTCATCTGGCACGACGGCGACCGCTACCGCGCGATCGTGAAGGACTTCAAGGGCATCTTCACCGGCCGTGGCACCTCGCTCGCACATTGGGAGTCGCACGATGGCTTCGATTGGCGGCTCGCGAAGCACCCCTTCGTCACCACCACCGAAATCGTCTGGACCGACGGCGCACGGCGGAAGCTCAACGCCCTCGAGCGGCCGCAACTCATCTTCGACCGCCAGGGCGTTCCCCTCGCGCTCCTCTGCGCCGGTGCCTACGAGACGGGTCGGGCGCGCAGCTTCAACGTCGCCATCCCGCTGCGCCGGCCGGCGGTCCCGTGAGGCGGGAAGTCCGCTCCGGGGTGATTCTCCGACCTGGGTTGCTCCCATCTCCGCGCCGCCGGATTTCACCGGTCCGGACCTCGCGGCGCGCGACGACTCCGGCTCGGTTTCTCGCTCGCGTCCTCGCGGTGTCGATTTCCGTGGGGATAGCCCGAATCGGGCCCCGCTTCGTCTGAATCTGTGTGGCCAGCCCTGACCCTAGTCCGCCGGACCACTTCGCCCTTTCCCGATGAACCTCCAATCCCGTCGCCACTTCCTCGCCCACTCCGGCCGCGCCGGTGCGCTCGCCGCCCTCGGTGCGCTGGTGCACCCGGTGTCGCGCAGCCGCGCCGCCTCGCCCAATGAACGGCCCAACGTCGCGCTCATCGGCTGCGGCAGCCGCGGGCACTTCATCATCCGCGTCATGCTCGACGAGGCCGGCGCCAACTGCACCTGCCTCTGCGACCTGCAGGACGAGAAGTTGAACAGTTGCTGGAAGTTCATCTCCGAGGTGCAGTCGACCAAGCCACGCTTCGAAAAGGACTACCGCAAGGTCCTCGCGGCGAAGGACGTCGACGCCGTCATCGTGGCCACCCCCGACATCTGGCACGCGCCCATCAGCATCGAGGCCTGCCAGGCCGGCAAGGACGTGTATGTGGAGAAACCCCACTCCCACAACATCTGGGAGAGCGGGCAGATGGTCGCCGCGGCGAAGAAGTACCGTCGTATCGTACAAGTGGGGACACAGAACCGCTCCAAGGAGTACAACCTCGCCGCGCGCGAGTACGTGCGCAGCGGCAAGCTCGGCAGGATCGGCCTCGTCAAGGTCTACAACCTGAAGGACGGAAACGCCTTCAAGCTCGGCCCCGCCGGCACGCCGCCTGCCAACTTCGACTGGGACAAATGGCTGGGTCGCGCGCCGCTGCGCCCGTTTCACCAGCGCCTGATCAAGGGCGGCTGGCACCAGTTCTGGGACTTCTGCGGCGGCGACATGTGCGACGACGGCATCCACCAGACCGATCTCGCGCTCATGCTGATGGGCGACCCCGGCCTGCCGACGAGCGTGCGCTCGATCGGCGGCCGCTTCGTGCATCGCGGCGACGACTCCGAGGTGCCGGATGTGCAGATCGCCAACTGGGAGTTCCCGAACTTCCTGATGACCTTCGAACTCACCGGCTACCCGAAGTACATGGTGAAGAGCAGCGACGTGCTGCGGAAGAAGCACCTCGTCAGCGACTGGAAGCAGAACTCCACCCGCGTCGAGATCTACGGCTCCGAGCAACTGATGATCGTCGGCCGGCACGGCGGTGGCTTTGTGGTGGAGAAGTCGTCGTCGCAGGTGGTGGAAAAGATGTTCGGCCAGGCCGGCGACGCGGAGCACTACAAGAACTTCATCGACTGTGTGAAGTCCCGGCAGACGCCCACGGGCGACATCAGCATCGCCCACGCGAGCAACGTCATCGCGCACATGGGCAACATCGCGCACCGCATCGGCAACCTCGCGCTCAAGTACGATCCGACCACCGGCCGTTTCAACGACGACCGGGCCAACGCGATGATCCGGCCGCCCTACCGCAAGGGCTACGAGATGCCGGACACGGTGTGAGGCGTCTGCCGGCCCGCGGCGCGCACCGGTGTTTGTCGACCCCTCGGGCGACGGCGCTCTCCGGGCCTGCGCCGGTTGCCGCTGGGAAGGACGCCAACGGGGTCATCCTGTCACCTGTTGGAAAGGCAGCGCCTCCAGCCGCGTCCTGCGGTCGCCAACACGTAACCGGCTGATCCGAATGGCGCTAAGGTAGGCGGTCTTCAAGGTGGATCCCGGCAGATACACCTTTGAAGTCAGATGAACCGCGGCTCTACTGAGGATCCAACCACGCTCGATCCATCTCCATGCCCCTCTCCACTCCCCAGTTCCCACCCTCCTCTCGAGGGAATCGCCGCGACTTCCTGAAATCGACCGCCGCGATGTCCCCGTTGCTCCTTGCGCCGCGCCATGTCATCGCCGGGGCGGGCGCGGAGGCGCCAAGCACGAAATTGAACATCGCCGGCATCGGTATCGGCGGCATGGGGGCCGCCAATCTGCGCAACCTCGAGTCGGAGAACATCGTCGCCCTCTGCGACGTCGACCCGGGCTACGCGGCCCGGACGGTGGCACGTTACCCGGCGGCGCGGTTCTGGACCGACTACCGCGAGATGCTGGAGAAGCAAAAGGACATCGACGCGGTGATGATCGCCACGCCCGACCACACGCACGCCGTCATCGCGATGGCGGCGATTCAGGCCGGCAAACACGTCTACTGTCAGAAGCCGCTCTGCCATGATGTGTACGAGGCACGCACCCTCGCGAAAGCCGCCGCCGCCTCGAAGGTGGCGACGCAGATGGGCATCCAGGGCCACAGCGGCGAGGGGTTGCGCCTGATCTGCGAGTGGATCTGGGCCGGAGCGATCGGCGAGGTGCGCGAGGTCGATGCCTGGTGTTCGCTCACGTATTATCCGTGGGGACACCGGCCGTGGAGTTCGGCGTATGGTGCGGCCCGGCCGAAGGACACGCCACCGCTGCCCGACAAACTCAACTGGGATCTCTGGCTCGGGCCGGCTCCGGAGCGGCCCTACCATCGGGCGTATCATCCCATGACGTGGCGCTGCTGGTGGGACTTCGGCAATGGCATGATGGGCGACCGCGGCGCGCACACGCTCGATTCCGTGGTGTCGGCGCTCAAACTCGGGCCGCCCGCAAGTATCGAAGCCACCTCGACCGATCGGAATCCGGAGACGCATCCCATCGGGGCGATTGTGACGTTCCGGTTCCCGGCGCGCGGTGAGTTGCCACCGGTGAAACTCACCTGGTACGAGGGCACGCGCCCGCCGCGCCCGCCCGAGTTGGAGGAGGGGAGATCGATGCCCAAGGAAGGCGGCGTGCTTTTCCGCGGCTCCAAGGGCTTGCTCATGTGCGGCGTGTACGGCGACGGACCGCGCCTGGTGCCGGAGACGGCCATGCAGGCTTGGCAACGACCGCCGAAAACGCTGCCGCGCGTCGCGGGCACCCATGAGATGGACTGGGTCAACGCCGCCAAGGCCGGTCGCCAGCCGGGGGCGCATTTCGGCTACAGCGGCCCCCTGACGGAGACCTGCCTCCTCGGCAACATCGCCAAGCGCACCGATGCCCGCATCGAGTGGGACGCCCCCGCGATGAAGGTCACAAACCTGCCGGAGGCGAACCGTTACGTCCGCGCCGAATACCGGCAAGGTTGGAGTCTGTAGCGGCCGGGCATGGCTCGGCCCGCCAGGCGGGTGCGTCTGACCGACACGCCTCCGCCGGCCGGCGTACCGGACTTTTCGGTCAAAGGTCTGGCGGTTCGCGCGCGGCTGTGCTCCTTGCGGCTGTCCTCATGCCCAACGCCCTCGCGCACGAAAAGTCGCCTTATCTGCTCCAACACGCCGACAATCCCGTTGACTGGCTGCCGTGGGCGGAGGCGGCGTTCGCGCGCGCCCGGGCCGCGCAGAAGCCGATCTTCCTCAGCATCGGCTACTCCACCTGCCACTGGTGCCACGTGATGGCGCACGAATCGTTCGAGGATCCCGCGATCGCCGCGCTCCTCAACACCCACTTCGTGCCCGTCAAAGTCGACCGCGAGGAGCGGCCCGATGTCGACCGGGTGTATATGACCTATGTGCAGGCGATGACCGGGCACGGCGGCTGGCCGTTGAGCGCGTGGCTCACGCCCGGGCTGAAGCCGTTCTATGGCGGCACGTATTTTCCGCCGGAGGACCGGCACGGGCGGCCGGGTTTTCCGCGGATCCTGCAGGCGATCGCGGAGGCGTGGCGCACCAACCGGGAACAGTTGGTGGCCGAAGGGGATCGGGCCGTGCAGGCCCTCGCAGATCATGCCCGCGCCACGGCCGCCGGCGGCCGTGATGCCGGGGACGGCGCTGCTTCCGGGGCGGCGGCCCAACCGCTGGTCGAGCGGGCGGCGGCGGCCTTCGAGGCGGGTTTCCAGCATTTCTACGAGGCCTTCGATGCCACGCACGCCGGGTTCGGAAGCGCGCCGAAGTTTCCGCGGGCCGCAAATCTCAACTTCCTTTTCCGCGTGGCCGCGCTCCAGGGCCCGGGCAGCGAGGTGGGCGCGGAGGCCATCAGGATGGCCGGTGCGACACTGCGCGCGATGGCGCAGGGCGGCATCCATGATCACCTCGGAGGCGGCTACCACCGCTACTCGGTCGACGAAGGATGGTTCGTCCCGCACTTCGAGAAGATGCTCTACGACCAGGCGCAGATCGCGCTTAACTGCCTCGAGGCGCGGCAGGCCACCGGCGACGAGCGCTTCGCCTGGATGGCGCGCGACATCCTCGACTACGTCGCGCGCGACCTCACCGCTCCCGGGGGCGCCTTTTACACGGCGGAGGACGCCGACTCCGCGGTGGCGTCCCCGGCCGGCGGGGAGGGCGGCGCCCACGCGGAGGGTGCGTTTTATGTGTGGGAGGCGGCGGAATTGCGCGCCGCCCTCGGGGACGACTACGCCTTCTTCGCAGCGCACTTCGGGGTCGAGGAGGGAGGCAATGTGCCCGCAGGCCTCGATCCGCACGGCGAATTTCGCGGACGAAACATCCTGGTGCAGCGACGCGGGCTGGCCGAGACGGCGGCGCGGTCCGGCCTGACGCCGGAACAGGCCAGCGACCGGCTGCTCGCGATTGTCAGCCGGTTGCGCGCGGTGCGCGCCCGGCGGCCCCGGCCCCACCTCGACGACAAGATTCTCACCGCCAACAATGCCCTGATGATCTCCGCCCTGGCCGCCGCCCATCGCGTGCTCGGGCCGGGGGGCGGACACCTGGCCGCCGCGGTGCGCGCCGCCGAGTTTCTGCGCCGCGAACTGCACGATGAGACCACCGGCCGGCTCTACCGCGCCTGGCGCGCGCCGGCGCCCGGCGATTCCACGGGCGGGCGCGGGGCGGCGGAGGGGTTCGCCGAGGATTACTCCTTCCTCGTGCAGGCCCTGCTCGATCTCTACGAGGCGTCGTTCGAGATTCGCTGGCTGCAATGGGCGGAGCGGCTGCAGGCCACGATGGACGAGCTTTTCTGGGATACCGAACACGGCGGCTACTTCAACTCGGCCGCCGGCGATGCCAGCATCGTGCTGCGTTTGAAGGAGGACTACGACGGCGCCGAACCGGCGCCGAGCAGCGTGGCCGCGCTGAACCTGCTGCGCCTCGCCGCCCTCGACGGCGATGAGGCCGCCGGAGCGGCGGCCGGTCCGAACGGTCCCGCGCGGGCGGGCCATCGCGAACGCGGCCGGCGCACGATCGAGGCCTTCGCGGCGCGCTGGGGCCGCGCGCCGCACGCGCTGCCTCAGCTCCTGTGCGCGTTGGAGCCCGCCCTTGAGTCGCCGCGGCACGTCGTGCTCGCGGGCGATCCACGCGCGGTCGATTTTCAGGCGCTCGCGGCGGTGACCGCGGAACGACTCGGGCCGCGCCGGTCGTTGCTGGCGGCGGATGGCGGCGAGGGGCAGCGCTGGCTCGCGGCCCGCGCCCCCTGGCTGGCGGCGATGCAGCCCCTTGGCGGCCGGGCCACGGCGTATGTGTGTGAGGACTACACCTGCCAGGCTCCGGTCACCGAACCGGCCGGGCTGCGCCGTCTGCTGTTCGGCGCCTGAGCAGGGGTCAAACGAGTCGGGTCCCTGCCTCGTGCTCTGCCTGCGGACGGGGCGACCGCGCCCCGCGGTGACCGTGTGCGGAAGCGATCGGCGCGGGGGCGGGGGCGCCTCCACCGGTGGATCATGCGGGAGGAGACGCGGGGAGCGGATCGATCCGAAGTGACCGCGCTGGCCTTTTCGCGCCCCGCGGAGGATGCTCCCGCCCGACGATGGACGAACGCCTCCTGCACCTGGAAGAAAAAATCGCCTACCTCGAACGGCACGTGACCGAGCAGGACAAGGCCATGCTCGAGCTGGCCGAGGAGCTTGCCCGCCTCCGGCGTGAACTGGGGGCCGTACGCGAGCGGATGGGAGAAGGCACGCCGGGGACGGCGGACACCGGCGCCACCGGGCGCGCGTGGGAGGAACGGCCGCCACACTACTGATCCGGCGGCGGGGTCTCGCGCGGCGGCCTGGGGGTGGCGCACGGAGATCGGCGGTCCGGATCGGTGAAGGCGGCAGAGCCGTCCCGGCTCCTTCCGGGCCGGCCCCCACTCACGGGCCCGGTGCCGCCGTCACCCGTACACCCGCACCTCGAAGAGGCGCGCATGGTCGAGCCCGTTCGTCGCCTCCACGACGACGCGCAGCGCGCGGGCCGTCACGGCGGCCGCCAGCCGGTGCACGCGCCGGCGCTGGAAGTTGCCCGCCTCGCGATGCGGCACGCTCCAGCGTCCGTCGGCATCCTCCGCCTCGAGCCGGTAGTCGCGGATCGTCTCCGGCTGCGGGGCGCCCCAGTGCATCCGGCGCGTGTATCCGTCGGCTTGTGACAAAGTGAGGAACCGGTGCTGCCCGGTGTCGAAGACGAGCTGCACCTCGCGCACGGTCACCGGCTCCGGCCAGCGCAGCTCCAGCCAGGCCGGGAACCCCGCCGCCGGAGCGCTCATCCACCGATGGGTGCCGGGCCGGGAGCGATCGGAAGGGGCGCAGGTGTACAACGCCTGGCCGCGGCCGGTCGCGAGTTCCTGCAGCACGGCCTCCCACTGGTTGCCGGCGACGTCGCCGCCGGCGGCCGCCGCCCCCGCGGGCCCATGCACGGCGCGCGTCTGCCCGGAGAGGATGTTCGCCGCCTCACCGCCCGGTTGGGCGCTCGAGGCCGTGACGCATGCGCCGCGCGCGAGGTCGGCCTCGTCGCGATTCGTCGCGCCGAGGAGAAAGGCATCGTCGCGCAGCAACTGCTGCTGGATGCGGGCCAAGAGCGCGGGATCGCCGGCGATGGCCGCGGGTTCGACGCCGGCGCGAAGGGCGAGGGCCGCCGCCGTGCCCACGCCCTGGCCGACCGCGGCGCACGTGGCCATCACGCGCGTCGAGGCAAAGGCGAGGTGGGTTGCGCTGAGGTTGCGCCCGGCGAAGAACAGGTTGCGCACCGTCGCGGCCACGCAGCAGCGCAGCGGGATGTCGTAGAGCCACGGCAGGTGGTGTTGCGTGCACGGCGCCTCGCCCGGGGCGTCGACGCCCTCCGGCGGATGCGTGTCGATCGGCCAGCCGCCGTACGCGATCGCATCGGGAAACGGACGCGAGCCGAGGACATCGCCCTCCGTCAGGACGTGCTGGCCGACGAAGCGCCGACTCTCGCGCTTGCCCGGCACGAAGCCGATCCACTCCAGCGCCCACTCGGCCACCGGCAGGCCGGACTCATTCTTGATGTGGTTCCAGACGCCAAGCGTGATCGCGAGCAGCTCGTCGCGGATGCGCTCGTTGTCCTTGAGCGTGTCGAGGCAGCCGCCCCACTCGATCCACCAGTAGCCGTACTCGAGGCCGAGGTCGGAGGAGCCGGCCTTGCCGAACGGCCGCAGGCGGAAGTCCTCCGGGCGAAACTTCCGCACCCACGGCGGGGCGACGTAGGGCATCGGGCGGTCGTGCCGGCGCGCCTGGAAAAGGATCGTCGAGCCGAGGGTCTTCCCGTCGCCGGTCTCCGGCGCCAGCGTCTCGCCGAAGTCCGCCCGCCCCTCGCGCCCGCGCACGAACGGCGCGCCGGCCTCGGCGCCGAGCCGGCCGTCGCCGGTGCAGTCGGCGAACAGCGCGGCCGCGATGACAAACCGATCCTCGGTCGAGGGTCGCTCGGCGGTGACATCGGTGATGCGGCCGTCGCACGCGCGGGCGGCGGTGACGGTGGTGTTGAGCAGGAGCGTGAGGTTCGGCTCGGCCCGGCAGAGCTCGTAGAGCAGCAGGTCGAAGAGCGCGGGCGACCGCTGGGGGTTGTGCACGGCGGCCGCGAGACGGATCTCCTCGATCAGGCCGCCCTCGCGCGGCTCGAGGACGAGCGGCAGCCCGGCGTGCAGGCCGGTGGCGCCGACGATGTGCATGCGGATTTCGCTGGAGGCGTTGCCGCCGAGCACCGGGCGATCCTGCACCAGAATGACCCTGGTCCCGAGGCGCGCCGCCGCCACCGCGCAGCACACACCCGCCATGCCGCCGCCCGCGACGAGCAAGTCGCAATCGAGGTGATGTTCGGTGACGACGCTCATGCCAAACGATCGCTCATCCCGTGTGGCCCAGCTCGGGAGAGCCGGGATGTAGAGCCGGGATGGTCCCGCTCCTGACGAAGCGGGCCACGGCGACCGCCTCTGTGGCCCGCTTCGCCAGAAGCGGGAAGGCCCTGCGCGTTGTCCGGCTCCGCTGCGCTGGCCGGACTCATTTCACGTCCGCCCAGCGGAAGTCGTGCCGGACGATGTCCGGCGGCCGTCCCTCCAGGCCCTTGTAGGTAAAAACGTGCAACGTCTCCGCGGCGCCCTCGCCGGTGTAGGTCACCACCGCATAGTAACCGTCGGTTACGCGCCGGTTGTCCGCGTTGTCGAGGATCGTCACGGCACCGACGGCGAGGGTCTCGGGATTGAAACGGATCAGGCAGAGCTGCATCGGAGTGGCGCCGCCGGGGCCTTTCACGGGCCGCGTCCAGTTCCGCCCGAGCAGGTAACCCTGGCCGTCGCGCACCCACACGCGCGGGCGGCCCACCAGGTCGTGGATCAGCGGGTGCTTTCCGGTGAGGTCCACCTGGTGCCGCACGCGGAATTCGCCGTCAGTGCGATGCAGGCGGGCGAGGCGATCGTAGCCGCGGGTCGCCACCAGAAAGCCGTCGCCGTGGCGGACGAACCCGCTCTCGTTGATCTTCAGGCCGCCGAACTCCTCGGCGAGGTTGCGCACGAAGCTCCACGAGCGGCCGGAGTCACGCGAGCGGATCACGTCGACGCTCCAGCGTCCGCCCGGTTGGTGATACCCAAAGGCCATGATGAGCTGCCACGTGCTGGCGCCCTCGGAGATGAAGTCGAACGGATAGCCGTAGAGCACGCCACCCACCGGCGGAAGTGCTTCCGCCGCCGCGAACCGGCCGGCCGCGGCATCCCAACGGATCACCTCTGCGCCGCTGCGGTAATGGCGGTTGTCCCAGCCGACCGACTGCACGTCGATGTAGAGCGCGCGGGTGCCGTCGGGGAGCTGCGCCAGCTCGCCCATCTGGTAGAGCTTGGGCGCCGGGGCCGGCAGGCGCGCGAGCAGCGTGGTGGCGCCGGTCGAGAGCGTGTGGCGCACGATCTCCATGGCGGCGCCGGCGTCGGTGGCGTGGCTGCGGCCGCTCTTGAAGGCGATCCACACCTCGTCCGGCCCGGTGCGCAGCAGCGAGGGAAAGGCACAGTAGCGGTACTCGGCCGGCTGGGCGGCGGCGGATACCAGCACCTGTTCGGCGAGGTGGGGTGCGACCCGCGCGGCGGTGGCGGCGGACGCCGGGGCGGCGGAGGCAAAGGGGAGTCCGGCGGCGCAGGCGAAAGCGAGGACGAGGGCCGGGGGCGGGAGGACGGCGGGGCGGCGCATCATGGCGGGTGGGAGCACGGTCCGATTGGTATACCAGAAGTCAACCCCTCAGCGCAGCGTCAGCCGCGCGAGGTAGATGGCCGACTTGCCCTCATGCGAGGAGTAGTAGCTCACCCAGAGTTCGCCGTTTGGGTGCCAGGCGAGACCGGCGTAGCTGGTGTCGCCGCCGCTCGGCAGCGTGGCCAGCGGCTGCAATTTGCCGTCGGCGCCCAGGCGCGCGACCAGCGTGCTCACGCCTTTGCCGGTGACGGGCGATGGCCGGGTGTGATCGCGCGTGCACACCACCCAGGATCCATCCGGGGCGCGGACGAAGTTCGGTCCGCCGAAGCGATGGCCGGTGGCGGTCCACTTCCACTGCGTGTACGGCGGCGAGGCGACGCCGAACCAGCCGAGCATATCCGCGCCTTCGCGACGAACCATCGCCGCCAGGTCGCCGTTGGGGGCGAAACGCAGCGTCGTTTCGTTGGGCCGGCCGTCGACCGGCAGTGGCGTCACGAGCTCCCACTGCCGGCCGTCGCGGCTGGAGTGGAGCGCGAGGGTCCACTCCTTCGCCGGATCGTCGCCGGGCTTCCGCACGCCGTTGCCATAGGACACGCCGTAGGCGACGCCCTCGTGCCAGGTCACACGCCAGAGCCAGTCGCCCTCCCGCAGGATCCGCGCGGGTGGGGTCCAGTCGTGGCCATTGGACGAAAACATGACCCGCGGCTGGCGGCCCTGGAGCACCTTGGTGCCACGGTAGACGGAACCGCCGCACACGATCATGAGGCGATCGTCGGGCGTGACGGAAAACTTCGGATCGCGCAGGTCGATGTCCGGTTCCGTGATCAGGGCGGCGGAAATCCAGGAGGCGCCGTCGGACGATTCGAGGACGCGGATGGCGCCGTCGCCGCCGACGTGGGCCTCGGCCTCGCGAAACGTGCACCACCAGCGCCCGCGCCAGAGGATGAGGTCGGTGAAGGCATTGTGTTTCCCGGCGTCCCAGATGCGGCGCACCTCGATCACCTTCACCCCGGCGGCGACGGGGGCGGCGGCGTTGGGGGCGGGCCCTTTCGGCGCGGCGGCGTGGAGTGCAGAGGCGACGGCCGCAAGAGGGAGAAGGAGTGTCCGAAGCCGGTGTTTCATGCGGCTGGCAATCGACCGGGCCGGCGCCGGGAACGCAACACCGCGCGGTGCCGCGTGCTTCCGGCCGCACGGCATTGCCATTCTCCAAGGGGAAGAGGCTTCCAGCCTCGGGACCAACGAGGCAAGATGCCTCGTCCTGCTGGCCAGCAACGCCTCGTGACCGCGAGAATGACACCGCCGTGCTTCCGGTCGGCCGTGGCCTGCTTCGACAGAAGCGGGACGATCGCGGCGCCAGCTCCGGTTTCGTTCCCTCACTGAACCGCCGTGGATCGCCAGCCCCATCCCTTGCTTCGTTTCCGGGCACCCGCCAACGTGCCCACCGCGATGCGTTTTCCCCGCCCCTTTCGTCATGCGCCGGCCGGCGCCGCCCTGGCGTGGGTGTTGGCCGCGCTGGCGGTGGTGACGCCGACGCGGGCGGCGGTGCCCGCGGCGGGCGCCGCGAGCACCCCGCGCCACGCGGTGTCGCGATGGGAAATGAAGGACGGCCTGCCGATCAACAAGGTGCGCGCGCTGGCGCAAACGCCCGACGGCTACCTGTGGGTCGGAACCTTCAACGGCCTCGCGCGTTTCGACGGCGTGCGCTTCCGCGTCTTCGACGCGGCGAACACGCCCGCGCTGCGCCACGACGGCATCGAGAGCCTCGCGGTCGACGCGCAGGGGCGTCTCTGGATCGGGGATACGGCGGGCGGCCTGACGACGTTGGCGGCGGGCGTCTTCCGCCGCGTCGACCTGCCGCCGGCGTGGCCGGGCAAGCCCGTGCTCCGTCTCGCCGCGACCGCGGGCGGTGCGGTCTGGGCGGTGAACGAGGAGGGTGCGGCGCTGTGCCTGCGGGAGGGCGCGCCGCCGCAGCTCGCCCGGCAACGGGCGCACCCGAGCCTGTTTGCCGTGGACCGCGCGGGCGGGGCGTGGCTGGCGGCGGCGGGCCGGCTCCACCGGCTCGACGAGGCCACCGGGGCGGCGGCCGACGCCGGGCTCGCCCTGCCCGGGGCCTGGCAGGCGCTGTTTCCGGCGGCGGCCGGCGGCTTGTGGATCCTGCACGAGGGCCGGCTGCGGCGCTGGGAAAAGGGGGAGTGGGTCGGGGATCGCGGCCGCGGCGACTGGGGGACGATCGTGTTCGCGGCCTTTCTCGAGACGCGCGACGGGCGCATCTTCGGCGGCAGCTTCAAGGAGGGCGTGCGCGTCCTGCACCCGGACGGGGCGGTCGAGCGCCTCGACGAGACGGCCGGCCTGGGACACAACTGGGCGTATTGTCTTTTTGAGGACCGGGAGGGCACGGTCTGGGTCGGCACGGGCAACGGCGGGTTGCACGGGCTCAACCCCCGGCGCGTCACCATGGTGGACGCGCCCGACCACTGGCGCAGCAGCGCCGTGCTCTCGGTTACGCCCGCGGCGGCCGGCGGCCTGTGGATCGGCACGGAGGGCGGCGGCGTTTACCGGTTGCAGGCCGGCGCCGTGACCAACCTTCCGCAGCGCAGCGGCATCTGGCAGGCGGTGGCCAACACGGTGCTGGAGGATCGGACGGGCCGCCTCTGGGTGGGCACGTGGAGCACCGGGCTGCGCTGGCTCGAGGATGGCGAACTGCGCCCCGCCTACCGACCCGCGGGCGGGCGCAACGTGGTGCTGACCGTGTTCGAGTCGCGCGACGGCGCCATCTGGGTCGGCACGCGCGACGGCCCGGGCCGCCGGCGCGCCGGCGACTGGGAGTGGTTCGAGGGCGAACCGGCGTTGCGCGGCGGCACGGTGCGTTGTTTCGCCGAGCAGCCCGACGGCACGATGTGGTGCGGGCGCGACGACGGCGCGCTGGTGCGCCTCGGCCCTGGCGGCATGCGCCGCTTCGGGCCGGCCGACGGCCTGGCGGGCGATCAGGTGCGCACGTTGTTCGCCGACACCGACGGCACGTTATGGATCGGCACGCGCCGCGGGCTCGGGCGTTTTCGCGACGGGCGGTTCGCGCTGCTCACCACCCGCCACGGGCTGCCGCACGATGTGATTTGCCAGATCCTCGACGACGGCGCCGGCCACCTGTGGTTCGGTTCGCTCGGCGGCATCTTCCGCGCGGCGCGCACCGAGCTGCATCGCGCCGCCGACGGCCAGGTGGACACCGTGCCGTGCCTCGTATGCGACCACACGAGCGGACTCGCCACGCTGGAGTTGTCCGGTCAGGGCCAACCGGCCGGCTGCCGCACGCCCGACGGGCGCCTCTGGTTCGCCACCGGCAAGGGGCTGGCGAGCCTCGACCCGACCGCCGTGCGCGCCAACCCGCTGCCGCCGCCCGTGCGCATCGAGGAGGTGCTGGTCGACGGCGTCGTGCTGCCGGCGGGGCCGGGCGAAGCGGTGCGCGTGCCGCCGGGCGGACGGCGGTTCGAGTTCCGCTACACCGGGCTCAGCCTGACCAATCCGGGCCGCGTGGGTTTCCGCCACCGGCTGCGCGGCCTGCACGAGGACTGGTACGACGCCGACACCCGGCGCACCGCCGTGTACGCGCAGCTCGGCCCGGGGCGCTACGAGTTCCAGGTCACGGCGCGCAACGCCGACGGCGTCTGGAACGCCACCGGCGCCACTCTCGCGGTACGGGTGTTGCCGCAGTTCTGGCAGACTTGGTGGTTTCGCGCTGCCGCCTGGGCCGGCTCGGTGGCGACCGCGGGCCTCGGCGTGGCGCTGGTGGTGCGCCGCCGCTCGCGCCGGCGGCTGGTGGCGCTGGAACGCCAGCAGGCCCTCGAACGCGAGCGCGGCCGCATCGCGCGCGACATCCACGACGACCTCGGCAGCAGCCTCACGCGCATCGTCATGCTCAGCGAATCGGCGCGCGCCGGCGTTGACCCGCCGGAGCAGGTCGCGGCCCATCTCGACGAGATCAACCAGACTTCCCGCGAACTCACGGTGCGCATGGGCGAGATCGTCTGGGCCGTGAACCCCGAGCACGACACGCTCGACAGCTTCGCCAGTTTTGCCGGCAACCACGCGCGCGGCTTCCTGGAACGCGCCGGGGTGCGCTGCCGGCTCGACGTGCCCGTTGCGCTGCCTGCGCTGCCCCTCGACTCGGCGGTCCGTCACCATCTGTTCCTCGCCTTCAAGGAGGCCGTGCACAACGCCGCGCGCCACGCCGGCGCCACCGCCGTGCGGATCACGCTCACCTTCGCCGACGGCCAGCTTGCCCTCACGGTGCAGGACGACGGCCGCGGTTTCGATCCCGCCACGGCGGCTGGCGCCGGCCACGGTCTCGCCAACCTGGCCCGCCGCCTCGCCGACCTCGGCGGCCGTTGCGAAGTCGACAGCGCCCCCGGGCGCGGCTGCACGGTGCGGTTTCGCGTCGCCCTGCCGCGGCCGGATCCCGCGCCCGGCGGCGGTCATGGGAACCTATGACATGCCAGCCGCCGCTTCCGCCGCTATGCTGCCCCGCGTGAACCTCCGCCTCTGCCTCGTCGAGGACGACGCCCGCCTGCGCGGGATCATGGCCGGCTGGCTGCAACGCGAGCCCGGCTTCGAGGTCGTCGCCCAGTACGGCAGCACGGAGGCGGCCCTGGTCGGCCTCCTCGCCGACCGGCCCGAGGTTGTGCTCGTCGACATCAACCTGCCCGGCCAGAGCGGCATCGAGTGCGTGCGGCAGCTCAAGCCGCGGCTGCCCGCCACGCAGTTTGCCATGGTCACGGTGTACGAGGACGCCGACCGCATTTTCCAAGCCCTGGCCGTCGGCGCGACCGGCTATCTGTTGAAACAGACGCCACGCGCGGAGCTCATCGCCGCCATCCGCGAGCTCCACGCCGGTGGTTCGCCGATGAGCACCAACATCGCCCGCAAGGTCGTGCAGTCGTTCCACCGCGCGCCCGCCGCGCCGCCGGCCGAGGCCGAGCTCACCCCGCGCGAGCGGCAGGTGCTCGACGAACTCGTGCGCGGCCTGCTCTACAAGGAAATCGCCGACGCCCTCGGCATCAGCATGGGCACCCTGCACACCTACATCCGCCGCATCTACGAAAAGCTCCACGTGCACTCCCGCGCCCAGGCCGTGGCGAAGGTGACGCGGCAGTGAGCGCGGAGGCGCGTTCGGATTCGCCCTCTCTCGCCGCGAGCGAAGCCGCCCGGAGATCGTTGGCGACCCCACCGCAGCAACCGCCACCGAACCTCCTTGGATCAACCACCGGGCCACCGAACCAACAGCGGAGCCGAAGGGGGGAAGGGACGTGTGACCACGATGTCGCTGTGCTCCCGCCGGGCTACGGATGCGGAGACTCGTCGCGAGACGGCACGAGGCAGCGCGGGCGCCGGAGCATCCCGCATCCAGGGGCAGGCCGTGGGCGAAGTCAGCGTGCCAGCAACTTCGCGAGCTCGGCTTTCGCGTCGGGGTAGGTGGCGGCGATCCAGGCGAGGGCATCCTCGCGGCTCTCGCGGCTGCGGACGCTCCGGCCACCGCCGGCGGCGCAGCGGTAGCAATGGAGTGTGATGCTCGCCTGGATGTCGGCGCCGTACTTTGCCTCCCAGTTCTCGCCGCCGAGGACGGGCGCCGGCGGCAGAAAGAGGCGCGGATCCTCCAGCAGAGCCTCCGCGGTGTGGGAGGACACGGCGCGCTCGATGAAGATGATCTCGTTGCCGCCCTCCATGTTCGCGTCGAGGATGGCGTCGTCAGTGCCGTAGCTGATGCGCCAGTCGCCGTTGGGGCCTTCGCCGGTGATGGCGGCGTGGAGTTGGGGCGCGTCGCCGAAGAAGGCGAAGTTCATGCTCAGGTCGACCGGCGCGAGCTCGCCGACGATGCACCAGGCGTGCTTCGACTCCTTTTCAAGGGTCGTGAGCGGCGGCAGGGCGCGGGACAGCACGGCGAAGTCGCCGGTGCAGAGGCTGGCGGGCGAGCCGAACATCCGTGCCACGAGAAACGCGTGCAGGGCGTGCTCGTGCCCGCGCCAGCCGCAATCGAGGCCGAGCGGCGTCTCCGCCGGCGGGATGGTGAAGAGGAAGTTCAGTTCCGGCGCGATCCGCTGCCGCAGGGCCCTGAGAATGCTGCTCATCCCTCTTGGGTGCGGGCACGACGGCCCCGGGTCGAGTGTGATTTCGCAATTCCCACTCCCGGGCATGGGCACGTCGAAGGGGCCTGCCCGCCTCGTCGTCATTCTCTTTCCTCTTTCTCTTTCTCGCCGGCGGCCGGGCACCTGACGAAAGAGGAAGATAAAGAGTAAAGAGAAAGAACCGCCCGCTGAACTTGACACCCTCCCCCCTCACGGATCCGTGAGCACCGGGATCGGCGGGCACTCCTTGAGGTCGGGACACATGAGGCGCCACGTGTCGGCGGGGAACATCTGGCGGAGGAAGAGGGGCTGCGGCAGCCAGGTGCGGAAGAGATTGGCGCTGCTCCAGCCGTTGCCGGCGGAGGCAAAGTCGCACATCGGCAGCGTGATCGTGCGGTGCTTGAAGAAGTGCGTCGGCCGCACCTCGAAGGGCACGTCGAACGCCAGCCAGACTTCCGCCGGCTTCACCTTCGCCGGCTGCAGGGCGACGTAACCCTCGGCATCAGCGACGAGCCGCACGGCGACGTCCTGCTCCGGCGCGAGACGGTTGTCGAGAGCCAGCACGACCGGGCCGCGCATCACGGCCAGTTGCGGGGCGCCGCTGGGCGCGGGCACGGCGCGGCCACGCAGGTCGAGCTGCAGGGTGACGCGATCGCCCGGCGCCCATTCGCGTTCGATTACCGCGTAGGCGCCCGGGCGGGTGGCGATCGCCTCGCCGTTGACGGCGAGCGCGGTGCGTCGGCTCCAGGCGGGGATGCGCAGGTGCAGGGCAAAACGCGCGCGCCGGGCCGGCGCAACCTCGAGGGTGATGGCGTCGCCGGCCGGGTAGTCGGTGCGCTGCTCGAGGGCGACCACGGTGCCGTCGGCGAGCGCCGGAGTGGCGCGGCCGGGGGCGTAGAGGTTGACGGCGAGGCCGTCGGCGCGGCGCATGACAGCCCAGGCGGGCGTAAGGTGGAGGCCGCGCGGGCCGTTGGCGGTGCAGCAGCTCATCTGCACGTCGGCGTGCTGGAAATGGCTGGGCACGCGCTGGCCGGCGAGCGGCGAGAAATACGCCCACCAGCCGCCGTCGGGGGTCATGGCGCCGAGCAGGGCGTTGTAAAGCGAGACCTCGAGCTCATCGGCCCAGAGCGGATCGCCGGTGAGGCGGAGGAGCTGGTGGCAGAGCTTCATCCAGGTGACGGTGACGCAGGTCTCGATGGGTTGTTCCAGGAT
>CAZDGC010000061.1:11491-15449 GCA_964504885.1 uncultured Opitutus sp. | reverse complement strand
GACCGGCTGTTCGAGCAGCTCGGTCTGGGTGCGGGTGCCGTCGCACCACAGCTCGTGGTTGGAGCCGGAGCCGTGGACCATGAGCTCGGTGCGCCGGATCGAGTGGGCAAAGCGCACCGCGGCATCGAGGTACGTTTTGTCTCCGGTCACGCGATACAGCTCACAGAGTCCCTCGAAGCACGACATCATCTCGTAGGCCTTGGGGGAGGCGATGCGGAGCGGCGGCACGCCCTGCTGCGCGCTGGCGATGAGTTGCAGCCCCTGCGGGAGAAACCGGTTGGGCTTTTCCCAGTCGGCGACGAGGCTGCGGGCGAAGTCGAGGTAGCGCGCATCGCCGGTGCGGGCGTGGAGGAGCACCATCGGTTCGAGGATGGAGTTGGGCGCGAGGCCCTTGAGGACATCGATGCCGTTTTCGCCCAGGTTGAACTGCCCGGGCGGCGCCTCCTGCATCAGGTGGTCGGCGACGCGGCGGGCGGCGGCGAGGGCGGCGGAATCGCCGGTGAGCTCGTGGGCGGCGAGCAGGCCGAGCAGGGTGTACTTGCGGCCCCAGACGTCCCAGATGCCGAGGTGCTTGTCGGGCTTGTACGTGCCGATGTAGCCGTCGGGCGTCTGGGTGGCGAGGAGTCCGCGCACGGCGGCGTCGAGCGGGGTGCGGGGCGTGCCGGGCGGGGCGTAGGCGGCGGCGAGGGCGGCGGAGGTGAACCACTTGCCCCAGTATTCGCAGCGCCAGTGCCCGGCGTTCTCCTCGCGGCGATCGCGATAAGGCCGGAGGATGCGCTCGAGGTTCTGGGCGTACACGCGTTGGGTGCGGCTGCGCTCGAGTTTGTCGCCGAGCCAGCCCGCGATGGACACGGTGCCGGGCTCGGCGGGAGTGAGGGCGTCGGTGGCCGTGGCGGCGAACGCCGGTGATGGGGCCAGGGCGACGGCGACGGCGAGAACGAAGAGCGGCGGGGCACCGAGTAGCCGCGTTGGAGCGAAGCGACAACGTGGTCTCACGGATGACCACGCTTTCGCCTCCGGCTCAAGCGGGGCTACGCTTTCGACAGAGTTCGATTTCATGGCGGCGGGAAATCTGGGCGACCACGCGCGGTTCAGCGCGCGGGGGTTGCGCCGAGGTGATCGATCGGCCGGCCCTTGAGGCGGCCCTCCCAGCCCTTGGGGCGCTTGGCGGGCGGAGTGGTGACGTGGACGTAGTCCTCCTCGCGAACGACGCGGCGCAGGAGCTCGTCGAAGGGCAGACCGGGGTCGCCGTAGCGTTGCATGAGCGCGAGCGTGCGGGCGTGGAGGTCGGCGCGCACCTTCGCGGCGGCGGGATCGGCGAAGAGGTTCTTGGTCTCCCAGGGATCGGTGGCGCGGTCGTAAAGGACATTGAAGGTCTGGCGGCCGCCCGGGGTGTTGGGCTCGGCGGGATTGTGCAAGGAAACCGAATACGTGTAGCGCCGTGTGTAGATCCCCCGCCAGTTGGTGGGCAGAAAGTAGAGGAGCTGTTCGTCGACGCCGTCGTCGCGGCCCTCGAGGATGGCCGGGGCGGCGTTGCGGCCCTGCGCGGTGGCCGGAATGGGGAGGTTCATCAGGCCGAGCAGGGTCGGCATGAGGTCGAAGGTGCCGAGGAGGAGGTCGCTCACGCCGGGTCGGAGCCGCGCCGGCCAGCGCACGATCAGCGGGACGCGGGCGGAGAGGTGTTCGGCGCGGCCCTTGTTGTTGGGCCAGTCGTAGCTCAGAAGGGTGTCGCCGTGGTCGGAGGTGAAGACGACGATCGTGTTTTCCGCCAGGCCGCGCTGCTGGAGTTTCTCCAGCAGCCAGCCGAAGGCGCGGTCGATGCCGGTGACCATCGCCATGTGGCCCTGGTAGATGCGGCGAACCTGGGGCGTGTCCTTGACGGTGGGACGCAGGGTGAGCTTGGCCGGGTCGTAGAGGGCGAGGAGGTCGGGCGGGGCGTCGTAGCCCTCGTGGGCGCGGCCCCAGTTGTGCGGCGGATGCCAGGAGAGAAAGAGGGCGAACGGCTGGCCGGCGTGGCGGTCGATGAATTCCATCGCCTGGCGCGTCTGGGCGTAGGGCTCCCAATCGCCGTAGAGCTTCCGCGTCGCCCCTTCCTGATCCCAGTAGTAGGCGCGGGCGGCGTCGTAGAGCAGCGTGCAGTTGTTGGAGAGGAACTCGTGGTCGAAGCCGTAGCGGTAGGGACCGGGCGGAATGCCGCGGACGCGGTCGCCGCCGTAGAGATGCCATTTGCCGTAGTAGCCGGTGCGGTAGCCGCGGTCGCGGAGCACCTCGGCGAAATACGTGCCGCGGCCGGGGATCATCTGGAGATCGTTCTGGATCGTGCCGGTGTGGAGGGAATGCTGGCCGCTGAGCAGGATGCCGCGGTAGGGCGTGCAGACGGGGGAGTTGGAGACGCAGTGGTTGAAGCGCACGCCGTCGCGCGCGAGGCGGTCGAAGTTCGGCGTCTGGATCTCGCGGTTGCCGTAGGCGCCCATCATGTCCCAGGACTGCTGGTCGCTGAAGACGAAGACCAGATTGGGGGGCGGCGACTGCGTCGCCGCCCCAAGGATCAAAGCCGAGGAAGCCGTAAGCACGGCCACGGACCAGCGGCCACCGGTGCGGCCCCGAATGCGGAGGAGTGTATTCATGGTAAGGGTTGACCGGCCTTCGCCTGCTGCCACGCGCGGAAACGGGAGTCGTAGGGACCGAGGCCAAGTTCGGCCGGGGTGACGGGCGTATGCGGCGGGGCGTCGGGGGCGAAGACGCGGCGGACGGCGGCGAGGTAGCCGAAGCCGTGTTCGCGGGTGGGCAGAAGGTAGTGGCCTTCGCCAAACTCGTTCCAGTTGTCGAGCAGCACGACGCGATCGGGCAGGCTGTCGCCGCCGCGGGCGAGCAGGGCGCGGGCGCGGCGGGCCAGTTCCTCGAATTCGGCGGGCGTGAGGCGCCATTGGATCCTCGAGTAACGAAACCGCCACGGCTCCTCGTCCCAACCCATGGAAAGAGTGAGAATATGCGGCGCCGGCTGGGCGCGCCAGAGGCGCTCCTGGGCGGCGATCGCCTCGACGCCGGTGGGCCGGAGGTTTTTGCCGAAGGCGCCGGTGAACGTGGGCCAGTGGTAGGCCCAGCTCGCGTCGAACCCGAGGCGCTGGATCACGCCGGCTTGTGCGGCGAGCCGCGGCGGCGCGCCCCAGCAATACTGGCCGAGCAGGTGCACGCCGCGGAAGCCGGCGCGCACGCAGGCCTCGCGCAGGGCGGCGAGGGCGGCGGCGGCCTGCGCCTCGCCCCCGAGTTCGCGGGCGAATTTTTCGGGATTATAGATCGAGAACACCGGCCGGCCGTCGAGCACGAGGTAGTTGGGCCGGCGGAAGTACTCGTTGATCCAATACGGCACCAGCTTGCCGAGGAAGTCGGCCTCCGTCGTCTGCGTGGGCAGGGCGCGGTTGGCGTTCTCCCACATGATGGCAAAACGGAACTGGTTCCCATAGCGGCTGCGCGGCAGCCCCTCGTGCAGCCAGTGCCCGAGGGTCGGGCGCACGGCAGGTTCGTCGAAATTGCCGGGCGCGCGGTACCAGCAGACGAGGAAGAACGAGATGCCGTGGTCCAGCGCCCAGGTGATTTCCCAGTCGGTGACCTCCGGATCGCCCTCGTCGTACCAGCCGAGCAGCGGCTCGCGGCCGGGGAAAGGCACGATGTCGCCCCAGCGGCGGCCGTCGTTCCAGAGTGGACACATGATCGCGCCGACGACGTGGCGGCCGGTGGCGGCCGGGCGCGGCGCCGGCACGTAGGTGGTGCGGGCGGGGGCGGGCGCAGCAGGCGGGGACGAGGCGATCCCCGGACTCGACGCGAAGGCGACCAGGGCGGAGAGGAGTGCCAGCCCGAGTGTCGCACCGCGCGACCCGCGCCCGCCGGCCAGGGAGTAGCCGCGCTTGAGCGGAGCGAAAGCGTGGCCGGGCTTGAGGCCACGTTGTCGCTGCGCTTC
>CAZDGC010000061.1:0-11391 GCA_964504885.1 uncultured Opitutus sp. | reverse complement strand
CCAGCTATCGCTTCGCCGCGGCGAGGCCGTGGCGGCCGAGGTATTCCGCGTCGGAGGCGTCGGCGGTGCGGGGCAGGCCGGCGGGGGATTGCTCCGCGCACCAGGCCTCCAGCTTCGCCCGCAGGCGCGCGACGACCTCCGGGTGCTGTGCGGCGACATCGCGCGTCTCGCCCGCCGGGTCGCGGCGATCGAAGAGCCGCCAGCGATCGGGCGCGACGTACAAGAGCTTCCACGGCTCCGCCAGCACGGCGGCCTGGGACCGGAAGCGCCAGAAAAGCGCCTCGTGCGGCGCGCCCGTGCGCCGGCCGGTGAGGAACGGGAGCAGATCGACGCCGTCGAGTTTCCAGTCCGGCCGCGCCGGGACGCCGGCCGCGCCCAGCGCGGTCGCGGTAAAATCGAGGGAAATGACCGGATGCTCGTACACGCGCCCGGCCGGCAGGGTGCCCGGCCAGCAGGCGAGGAAGGGCACGCGGATGCCGCCGTCGAGCAGGAGACCCTTTTCGCCGACGAGCGGCTCGTTGAGCGAGCCGTCCCACATGCCCGGCTTGGTGGGCGCGCCGTTGTCGCCGACGAAGAAGATCAGGGTGTCCTTGTCCCAGCCGCGATCGCGCAACAGGGCGCGGAGCCGGCCGACGCCATCGTCGACGGCCGCGATCAGTGCCAGGCCGGTGCGACGCACGGGATCGGCGACGTCGGCGAACCGGGCCAGCCACGCGTCGGGCGCTTCGAGCGGCACGTGCGGGGCGAAGTACGCCAGGTAGAGGAAAAACGGCCGCGTGCCGGGATCCTGCTGGCGCAGATACGCCAGCGCGGCGTCGGTCTGCACCTCGACGCGGAAGCGCGGCTCGCGCACGAGCACGGGCGCGCCGGCGAGCGGACGGCCCTGCAGGTCGAACGACGCGGCATAGTTCCGCATCGCGCCGCAGAAATACGCGTCGAAGCCGCGGCGGCCGGGGAGGTTGGCATCGCCCACGCCGACGTTGTCGCCCCAGATGACGTCGCGGGCGGCGCCCGGGGTGCGTTTGAGCGCGGCGGTGATTTCCCGGCTGCCGGCGACGTGCCACTTGCCCGCGAGGCCGGTGGTGTAGCCGGCGGCGCGCAGGCGATCGCCGAGCGTGAGCTCCGTGGCCGGCAGGGGGCCATCATCGTTGGACTCGATGCCGAAACGCGTCTGGTAACGCCCGGTCAGCAGTCCGGCCCGCGACGGCACGCAGACTGGCGCGCTGACATAACCGGCGGCGAAGCGGACGCCGTCGGCCGCGAGCGCGTCGAGGTGCGGGGTGCGCACGTCGGACCGCGGGCCCTGGCAGGCGAGGTCGGCCCAGCCGTGGTCGTCGCTGACGATGACGATGACGTTGGGCGGGTGGGCGGGGGCGGTGGCAGCCGGGGAGACGAGGGCGGCCACGGAAGCGAGCCAGGTGAGGAGGGCGGGCCCACGAGTGAGGCGGGAATCCCGCAGAGGGGAGCGCAGGCGTAGGCGCAGCCTCGCCTGCCAGCGCGGGCGATCGCCGGTGGCGATACGCCCGCGCTCCGGAGCGGGGTTGCCCCGCCTGCAGCCGAGCAATGCACTTATGGTTCCAGGCATTTCAGGATTTCCTCGATGAAGAGCCCGTGGCCGAAGGCGTTGGGGTGGTTGTAGGCGTTGGCGAACAGGGAGAAGTAGGGGATGCCCTCGCGATGGAGGTGCTTCCAGCGCGCGGCGGCGTCGGCGAGGGCGTAACCGTGCCGATCGGCGAAGCGGCGCAGGAAGGCGTCGAGCACGCGCGGCTGCCCGTCCTTCATTTCGGCCAGGTTGAAGTCCGAGGGGATTTTCTGGCTGGGCGTGACGAGGATCCACTCGATGCCGCGGGCGGCGAAGGCGTCGTGAATCGCCTGATACGTCCGCTCGAGCACCTCCTCCCCGAAGGTGATGTCGTTGAGGAATTCCATCACCACGAGGTCGGGCTTCCCGGCCAGGATGAGTTCGAAGCGGCAGTGCGCCGGATCCTTCTTCGGCAGGCCGGGAAACTCGCCGTTGTGCAGCCACTGCGCGGACTTGCTGCCGCCGATGCTGTGGTTGCGGTGGGTGAGGCGGGCGCGCGGGAAGCGAGCCGCGAGTGCGGTGCGCAGGCGGTTGGCCCAGGCCTCGTGGGGCTCGACGTCGGCGCCGACGGTGATCGAGTCACCCCAGCAGACTACGGTGACCGGTTCGCCGCGACGCAGTTTGGCGAGCGTCTTCGGCACGCGGCCGCGGGTGGTGGCGGTGGCGGCCTCGCGGGCGGTCGCGGTGATCGGAAACACGTGGGCCGCGTCGAGCGTCCGCGCGCCGAACGGCCGGTACACGGTGGCGATCGCGGTGGCGCCGGGCGGCGCGGGGGGAACCGCGGGCGCGGCGACGTGCGGGACGCCGGGCACGAGGAACGGCGCGCCGCGGGCATCGACGGCGACAAGGTCGATGCGCTGCCGGTAGTGCGCATACGTGGCGTACACCTGGTCGGCCGGCGTGACCCTCGCCTGCGGGCCGAGGCCGAGGAGCGCAAAGGGCGCGGAGACGAGGAAGTCGGCGCCCCGGCGCAACGGGCGGCCGGCGGCGTCGCGGAGCGCGACACTGTCCTCGAGCAGCGAGCGGAAGGCGCCGAGGTTGGCGGCGCGGGTGCCGGCGAGCTTGGTGCCGGTGAAGAAGCCGCCCGGCTTGTCCGGGGAGAGCTGCAGCTCCTCATCGCGCACGGTGACAACGTCGACCGGGGTGATGGCGAGCCGGCCCGCGGTGGTGACGCGCACCTCGCGGCCGCCGCCGAGGCGATAGACGCCGGCCGGGACGATCAGCGTGTCGCCCTCGATTGCGAACGGTGCGATCCCGGGCAGCGCCGGCGCGGTGGATTTCGCCGGTGCGGTCTTCTTCGGAGCGGCGCCGAAGATCGGCGGCGGCAGCGCGAGGCTGGCGGCCGCGGCGGCGGAGGCGGCGAGGAAGCGGCGGCGGGTGGAGCGAGGACGGGGAGGGGGACGCATCCGCAGTTTCAATAGGTGAAGGAGGTGGTGAGCAAAAAGGTCCGCGGGGCGTTGAGCCGGTGAATGACCACCTCGCCGGCGCCGGAGCCGTCGCGCCGATCGACGGCGCGGTTGGGCACGAGGAGATCCTCATCGAGGAGGTTGCGGATATTGAGCTGCACCCGGCAGTCGATCCTCGGGCGGGAGAAGCGGTGGCGGAAGGTGATCCAGGCGCCGGTGGCGACGGTTTCGTCCGCGTGGTACGGCCGGCCGGCGATCAGCACCTGGCGGGCGTCCTCGGCGAAGCCGATCACGGTCTTGCCGCGCAGGTTGGCGGAGGCGCCGACCGAGAACCGGCGGAGGCGGGAGTCCGGGGCGAAGGAGTAGCTCGTGACCAGGTTGGCGGACCACTCGGAGGAAAGCAGGCTGTCGGACGGCAGTTCGGCGAGCGCGTCGAAGCTGGCGAGCGTGTTTTCGATCCGGGCGACCGCATCGGCGACGGTGCCGCCCTGGGCGCCGCTGACAAGGGGGGCGGACATCCAGCGGGAGTTGCCGCGCCACTGCGGCAGGTGCTGGGCGAGGTACGACCTGAGGAGGGCGCCGCGGGCCTGCGTTTCGCCGGGTCCGCGCTTGCTGGCGTTGACGGTGAGCCGCCAGCGGGCGGTGAGGTTGGCGGTCAGGCTCGTCTCGACCCCGTCCGAATAGCCGGTGTTCACGTCCTGCCAGTTGGAGCCGGTGAACGCGTAGGGCTGGGCTTCATACTTGGAGTCGTTCTCCAGCGCGGCGACGGTCGACCAGATGGCGTTGATGTCGTTCTGGAAGTTGCCGTGGATGCCGTTGGCGACCGCGCGGTCGGGACGGTTGCGGCTGAAGTTCTTGTAGTAGACGACGTCGGCCACGAGCCGGCCCTGGAGGAGGGCGAACTTCAGGCCGTAGTCCTGCCCCTCGCCTTCGTTGGCGGGGAGGAGGTTGCCCGCGACATCGCGCACCGTCGAATTGGGCTGGAGGCTGTTGGAGGCGTTGTAGGAGAGGCTCAGCCACGGGAGCGCGTGGAAGACCAGGCCGCGGGTGTAGGTGCGGCCGGCCTCGTCGATCCGGCTGGCCGGGAAGTGGCGCCGGGCGTCGAAGTCGCGAGGATTCGGATACAGGCCGCGGGCGTCGGCCCAGGGGGCGAAATCGGCCTGCTGGCCGCGGTGGGTGATCTGGCGGTCGCGGCGGAGGCCGAAGGTGACGGCGAGGCGGTCGCGCCAGAAATGGCTCTGCGTGGCGATCATCTGGGTGATGATCCGGGTGTCGGCGGCGGTGCCGCCGAAGATGGCGGCCAGGCCCGGGGTCACGCCGCTGGGGTGGGCGGGGGGCAGCGGCGAACCGGCGAACATGAGCGGGTAGCGGGCGGCGCCATTGATGCCGGCGCTGGTGACCCCACGCGCCGGGTCGAGGTAGTAGCGGAAGAGGACTCGGTTGGAGTTGACGTTGGCCAGCGAGGCCGGGTCGCCGGGCAGCGGGGTGAGGTTTTGCGAGGGATTCTGGCTGCCCCAGACGCCGGTCTCGCTGTCCTCCAGCAGGCCGGCGAGGCGGTGCCGCCCCAGCCAGGGGCCAAGCCGCGAATTCCAGCGGGCGGCGTCGAGTTCGTAGGCGAGCATCAGCCGGCCGGTGGTGTTCTTGTACCGGTTGGGCAGGATGTTCATGTTGGAGTCCACGTAATACAGGCCCGCGTTGGGATTGGGGGCGCCGTTGGGCAACTGCTGGTTGACGTCAACATAGACACGGTCGTTGAGCCCGTTGAAGGCGGCTGAGACGAGGTTGTCGCTGAGCACGTGGCTGAGGGAGGCCTCGACAAATAAATCGCGGGAGAACTGCTGCTCCCAGGTGGCGGAGAAGGAGTCGAACTCGAGCTCGCGCGAGGAGCCGTGGCCGATCACGTTGGCGGTGACGGGAAAGAGGTCCGGCCGCACGAGGGAGCGGCGCGTGGCGAGGTTGGGGTACTGGGGAAAGGCGGGGTTGGCGCTGCGGCGCTGGTTTTGCCAGCGCATCGGAGGCACGACGATGCCGGCGGGCGTGAGCTCCATGACGAGGAGGTTCTGGGCGGCGCCATAGGCGTTTTCGAGGCCGGGCCGCAGCGCCTGTCCGCGCACGGCCACCATCGGCCGGCCGGCGTCGATCCACGGCGTGAGCCCGTCGTACACGGGCCAGGGGCGGACGGCGAGGGTGTGGACGCGGCCGGTTTCGACGCTGGCCCGCAGCGAGGTCCGGCGGAAGGGCGTGAAGGTCGCCGTCAGGAAGTGGCGGCGCTGCTCGCCGTCGCTCGGATCGCGGAAGCCGCGCGAGTCCTCGTGCAGGCCGGCGTAGCGCAGGGCGAGCCGGCCCGGCAGCAGCACGTGGTTGAGATCGGCCGTCGCGCGCAGGCCGCCCTCGTCGTCGCCGCGCAGCTCGATGTTGAAGCGCGGCTGGAAACGGGCGCGCTTGGTCAGCGAGGTGAAGGCGCCGGCCGCGTTGCCCAGGCCGAAGAGGATGGCGTTGGGTCCGCGGGTGAAGGTGAAGTTCTCGGCGTTGTAGCGGTCGGGCGGCACACTGGGCGTGCCAAAGAAGTCCTGGCTGATCAGGCCCGTGGTGCCGCCGCGGGTGACGTATTGAGGAGTCTGATTCGTGAGGAACTCGTTGCCCGCGCCGGTCGTGTCGCTGAGGTTGCCCACGTAGCTGTCGGTGTTGGGGGCGAAATTGACCAGGTCGAGGACGCTGCTTGCGGCCAGATCGTCCATAATCTGATCGGTAAAGATGGTCAGCGCCGCGCCCACGTCGCGGACGGAGGCCTTGAGCCGGGTGCCCACGAGGGTCTGGGTGGCGAGGTAACCCTGCTCGGCTTCGCCGGTGACGGTGAAGGGGGAGAGCGTGACGATGGAGGAGTCGACCGCGGGACCGGCGGCCGGCGTCGGGGCTGCCGCGGGTGCAGTCTGCGCCGGGGCGGAGACGGCCAAGAGCAAGGCAGCAAGCGTGGCGCCGGGGAGTCTGCCAAGGCGGAGGTTTCCCGGGACGGAGCGGGCGCAGCCGGCGAGGAGGGCAGGAAGTGGGTGCATGGGGCGGGCAGGGGTTTTCGGATTCGGCCAGGGTCGGGCGGCGAGGGGAGAATCAGGCCGCCGCGGCGGTCAGGCTAACAGAACGCGGCTGCGGCCGTCATGTCATAGAAGCCTATGAGGGTGGAATCGGGCGCAATTCCGGAAACAGGCCGGGGTCGGCCCCGGATAGGTTGAGTGTGGCGACGCCTCCCCGGGATTTTGTGTCACGACCCGGGCCCGGTTCGGAACGCCCGGCGCGCCCTTTACCCAGCCGGTCACACGATCGCTCCGCTCCAGCGCAGCCCTGCCTGCGACCGCGCTGTCGTGACGCCCGGCGGCCCGCGGGCGGCGGATCAGATTTTCCGCCCCAGGGTGATCTCGTTGGTCGCGAAATTCTCCACGCTCTTCGTCTTTTCGTGGAAGTGCCGCGCGTGTTTCAGGATGCCCTCGCGCGTGTAAAATGGCGCCTCCGGTGTGAGCGGCAGGGTTACGCGCTGGTCGAGATGACCGGACTGATAGATGGCCGTGATCAACTCCAGCGTCCGGCGCCCCTGCACGCCGTCGACCAGCAGTGGCTCGCGACCGGCGAGGGCGGCGAGGAAGTTGGCGATCTGCCCGTCGTGCCCCTCGTGCGCCAGTGGCGGCAGCGCCTCGTAGCCGGCCTGGATTTCGGCCGCGAGCGCCGGGTGGTCCTCCGGAAAGCCGTTCTCCCTCTGGCGGCTGGCCTTCACCTGCCAGGGCACCGCGACCTTGGCGCGCTCCGTTTGAAACACGAGCTGCTGCTCTTCGCCGTGGTGCACCAGCGAGGCCGTGATCTGTCCGACGCGCCCGTCCCCGTAGGTGAGAAAGCTGGTGGAAAAGTCCTCCACCTCGGAATTGCGGTGGTCGAGGTTGCACGACACCGACTGCACCGTCGCCGGCAGGCCGCCCATCATCCAAAGGAAGAGATCAATCTGGTGCACCGCGTGGTTCAGGGTGCAGCCGCCGCCCTCCTTCGCCCAGGTGCCGCGCCACCAGAGGTCATAATAGTTGCCGCCACGCCACCAGAGGGAGTCGACCTGCGCGTGCAGCACGCGGCCGGCAAGGCCGGAGTCGAGCACGCGCTTGAGCCGCATCATGGGCGTGCGAAACCGGTTCTGCGCCACCACGCCGAGCTGCGCCCCGCCGGCCGCGGCCGCCGCGATCATCGCGTCGCACTCCGCCAGGCAGGTCGCCATCGGCTTCTCGCACAGCACGTGCTTGCCGGCGCGCAGCAGGGCGATTGCCGCCGGCGCGTGCTCGAAGGGCGGCAGGCAGATCGACGCGGCGTCGAAATCGCACCCCGCCAGCAGCTCGTCGCCGGTGCGGAACACCCGTGCGTCAAGCCCGTGCTGTGCGACCTTGGCCGCCGCCTTGTCGGGGAACAGGTCCACCAGCGCGACCACGCGCGCCTGGTCGCCGAACTTTCGATACGCCGCGAGGTGGCTGTCCGCAATCGCGCCGGTGCCGAGGATCGCAATCTTGAGCATGGGAGGGAGGTTGCCGCCCAGTGTGGCCGCCCGCCGCCCGCGGGGGCGAACGATTTCCGCGGGTTACCGATCCAAACTGCGGGGGCCGGGACCGGACGGCGCGAGAGGGCGACGTCACGTATTACGTGACGTGAAACGTGGTCCGTGCCGCCCGCGGGGCGGAACGCGCCGGGCCGTGATGTCACGTAATACGTGACAAACGGGCGGGGGGCGGCGACGGGGAGGATGTCACGTATTACGTGACAAGCCCGCGGGCGGCGTCCGCCGGAAGGGGCGCCCCAGAGGTTGCGCTTTGACGCCTGCGCCCCGGTGCGGTGGCGCGGCTGCCGGCGCGGCGGGACGGGCTCAGCGGCGCCATTCGAGGCCGAGGGAGAGGGCGCGGGCGGGGCCGGGAAGGAAGATTGTGGTGGCGGCGGGGGCGCGGGCGAGGTCGAGCACGCCGGCGGTGCTGGCGAGGTGGCGGCGGTCGAGGAGGTTGCGGGCGGCGAGGAACACGACGAACCGCTCGCCCGCCCGCCAGCCGAGGCGGGCATGCACGAAGGTGTGGCCGCCGTACCCGAGGCGGCCGGCATGATCGACGGAGGTGCGGCCGGCGACCCAGGTGGTTTCGAGGGCGGCGAAGGCGCCGCGTGGGTGTTCGTAGACGAGTTCCGCCGCGCCGACATGGGGCGGGGAGCCGGCGAGGCGGTGGTCGCCGTAGACCGGATCGTCCTCGAAGGTGAAGCGCCCGAGCGTCGAGGTGACGCCGAGCACGAGGCCGTGGGGGGCGTCACGCAGTCGCCAGCGCAGGGCGGTTTCGAGACCGACGTGGCGGGTGGAGCCGGCGTTGACGGCGCCGCGCGGGAGGCCGGCGGCGTCGGCGAGGCGGAGGATTTCGTCGCGCCAGCGTCCGTGGTAGGCGGTGAGGTTCCAGGTCAGGGGTCCCGCCCGGCCCTGGGCGCCGGCTTCGACCGTGGTGGCGTGCTGGGCGCGAAGATCGCGGCTGCGCAGGGTGAGTTGCGGGTGGGCGCCCTGCACGGCAAGGAGATCGTCGAAGGACGGCGGCTCGGCGCCGCGCGAGGCGGCGAGGCGGAAGGTGAGGTCGGGGCGCGGGTGCCAGGCGAGGCCGGCGCGCGGGGAGAGGTCGCGCGCGGCGACGGTGCGCGACACGGCACCGGCCGCGCCGGGCGGGGCGAAGCGGTCGACGAGTTCGCGGCGGGCGTGGAGCGCCGTAAAACCGATGCCGGCGGAGAGTTCGCGATGCACCCAGACGAGGTTCTCGACGCTGAGCGCGACGGTGCGGGCGCGGGCGTCGTAGGCGCCGAAGCGGGCGCCGCGGGTGGCGCGATCGTTGAGAAAGCGTTCGACGCGGTTGACGCCGGTCGAGCCGGTGACGCGGGCGAGCAGGTGGTGTTCGCGGCCCCCGAGCGCGACGTGCCGCGCGAGCGTGGCGTGGGCGGTGAGATCGTCGCTGGTGCCGGCGGATTCGCCGTTGGGCTGAAGCTGGCGGAAGGTGTCACGCAGGCGCAACCAGGCCAGGCCGGCGGCGAACGCGCCCGCAGCCGGGGCGGCCCGGGCCTGGAGGGCGAGCCGGGCGACGTCGGAGTCGCGGTGGGGTTGGTCACGAAGCACGGCGGCGGAAACGGTGCGCGGGCGGGCGAGGGCGTCGGCCAGGGTGAGCGGTCCGGGAACATCATAGTCGGCGCGGGCGAAATACGCCGTGGCCTCCACCTGCGCGGCCGGGCCGAGGGGCCGGCGGGCGTTGGCCTGGAGGGCATGGCGTTCCTGGCGGCTGGATTCGCGCCAGCCGCGGGAGCGGGTGAAGGAGGCCGCGAGACCGGCCTCGGAGCCGTGGGCGGCGAACTGGGCGCGGGTCTGCCCGAAGTCGCCGCCTTCGAGGCGCAGGGTGGTGCCGACGGGTCCGGCGCCGGCGCGCGACACCGCATGGAGGACGCCGCCGAGCACGGCGGGGGTGAGGGCGGCATGCATCGTGCCGCGGTAGACCTCGACGCGCGAGAAGAGCAACGGGTCGAAAAGCCCGCTGTGAAACGAGCCGTCGGCGCGCGCGAGCGGCAGCCCGTCGACGAGCAGGGCGACGCCGCGGGCGGTCGGGGCGCTATCGAGGCCGGAGCCGCGGAGCGAGAGCCGCGGCGGCTCGAAGCCGCCGAAACTCTCCTGCAGCATCACGCCGGGCAGGTGGCGCAGGGCCTCCGCGAGGGTGGCGATGGGGCGACCGGACCACGCCGCTGCGTTTACGACGGCGGTGGGGCCGAGGGCGGCGGCGAAGGTGTCCTCGCGGGCGGTTTGGAGGGTGCGGTCGATGGTATCCTCGAGGACCCACGGCGGCAGCACGACGGGTGTCGTGGACTCGACGGCGCGCGCCAGGGCTGCGACGGCGAGCGCGGTGCCGAGCCAGGCCGAGCAGGTGCGCGCCCACGTGCGCAAAGGGCGTGGGCCGGGGAGGGAAGATGACTGACTTCTGCTCCGGATCGATGACTTCATGGCGGCGGTGCCGGGGACGGACCATGGCGGTGGCCGCGGGAGGCGTCACGGAGAATGACTGGGGTGTCGCCGTGTAATTCTGGAGGCCGCGAGGCGCTGCTGGCCAAGGTGGACGAGGCGTCTCGCCTCGCGGATGGCGGGCACTGAGTTGCGCTACCGGTGGACCGGCGCGTGGGCGGTTGCGGCCGCGTTGCCGAACGCGGAGAGGGGCGCATCCACATCGTTCTCGTTGCTCGTTCTTTTCTCGTACTCAGTGCGAGAACGAGGGACGAGAACGAGAACGAGGGACGATGGGGGTGGCTCGCTTCCGCCTCGCGGACGCCGCCGGCCGGTCTACCGCTTGTACAGCGGCCGGGCGGTGTAGCGGGTGTGGAGCAGTTCGTGGGCGCGGTGGCTGAGTGGCTGGCCGAGGAACTCGTCGTAGACCCGGATGACCTCCGGGTTTTCGTGCGAGTAGCGCACGGCGCAGTCGCGATCATCCTGATACAAGCCGGCGATGCGCTGGCGGCGCCGCTCGTTGTCGACGCCGTAGGGCTGGCCGCCGCCGCCGATGCAGCCGCCGGGGCAGGCCATCACCTCGATGAAGTGGTAGGGGGTCTCGGTGCCGGTGCGGCGGGCGGTGCGGACGCGTTCGAGCACCTCCTCCACGTTGGCGAGGCCGTGGGCGACGGCGACGCGCACCTGGGTGCCGCCGATGCTGATCGCGCCCTCCTTCACGCCGTCGAGTCCGCGCACGGTCTCGATCTCAACCTTTTCGAGCTTTTTGCCGGTGGCGTAGAAGTAGGCGGTGCGCACGGCGGCCTCCATGACGCCGCCGGTGGCGCCGAAGATCGTGCCGGCGCCGGAGTACTCGCCGAGGATCGAGTCGGATTCGCCGTCGGGCAGGTTGAGGAAATCGACGCCCGATTGTTTGATCATGCGGGCGAGTTCGCGGGTGGTGAGGGCGACGTCGATGTCCTTGTAGCCGGAGGCGTACATTTCCTCGGTGCGCGACAGCTCGTACTTCTTGGCGGTGCACGGCATGATCGAGACGACGTACATCTTGGCCGGGTCGAGGCCGAGTTTCTCCGCGTAGTAGGTCTTGGCCAGCACGCCGAGCATCTGCTGCGGGGACTTGGCGGTGGAGAAGTTGTCGATGAAGTCGTAGTGCCGCTTCTCCATGTGGTCGGTCCAGGACGGGCAGCACGAGGTGATGAGCGGGAGGGCGCCGCGTTTGTTGACGAAGCGCTCGATGAATTCGCTGGCTTCCTCGACGATGGTGAGGTCGGCGGAGAAGTTGGTGTCGAAGATGGCCTTGAAGCCGAGGCGCCGGAGGGCGGCGTAGAGTTTCTTCGTGAGGTTGGTGCCGGGCGGGAGCCCGAAGGCCTCGCCGACGGTGACGC
>CAZDGC010000060.1:0-42244 GCA_964504885.1 uncultured Opitutus sp. | reverse complement strand
CCGTCGCCGCGGCGAAACTCGGCCGCATCCGCGATCAACTCGGGGCGCGACGCGCCTGCATCCTCGGCGCCGAAAACGGACGCGAACCACTCGCCCCGGGCGTCGAACGGCTTGGTCCCGCCGAGGCGCTGCGCGAGGCGTTTTGACGGCGCCGGTCGCGGAGGCGGCCGCGCGCGGGGACGGAGCAGCTTTTCGTTGCCCCGGGTTGGCCGGCACAGAACAGTGACGCCGGTGCGCCTGCCAGGCGCTTCGCCCCGCCCCCATGAGCTCTGCTCCGCCTTCCGCCCCGCCTGCCCCCGCCGCGCCCGGCCTCGTCGCCCGCCTCGGTTCCATCGATGCCTACCGCGGTTTCGTGATGTTTCTGATGATGGCCGAAGTGCTGCGGCTCCGGAACGTCGCCCGCGCCCTGCCGGAAAGCGGCTTCTGGAAGTTCCTCGCGTTTCACCAGTCGCATGTCGAATGGGTCGGCGCGTCGCTGCACGACTTCATCCAGCCGTCGTTCTCGTTTCTCGTCGGCGTCGCCCTGCCCTTCTCCCTCGCCAGCCGCCTCGCCCGCGGCGACTCGCTGACGCGGATCACGCTCCACGCCTGGTGGCGCGCCCTGCTCCTGATTCTGCTCGGCGTCTTCCTGCGTTCGACCAGCCGCCACGCGACGAACTGGACCTTCGAGGACACCCTCACGCAGATCGGCCTCGGCTACGGTTTCCTCTTCCTCCTCGGTTCCCGCCCGGTGCGCGACGCCTGGATCGCCCTCGGCGCGATCCTCGCGGGCTACTGGGCGGCCTTCGCGCTCTGGCCGCTGCCCGGACCCGAATTCGATTACACCAAGGTCGGCGTGACGAAGGTCTGGCTCGACGCCCACGGCCTCAACGGATTCGCCGCGCACTGGCAGAAGAACAGCCACCTCGCGTGGGCCTTCGACACCTGGTGGATGAATCTCTTTCCGCGGGAAAAACCCTTCCTTTTCAACGGCGGCGGCTACGCGACGCTCAGCTTCATCCCCACGCTGGGCACAATGATCCTCGGGCTTATCGGCGGGCAGGTGCTGCGCAGTCCGCGCGAGCCCGCGGCGAAACTGCGGTGGTTTGCCATCGCCGGCGCCGCCTGCCTGTTCGCCGGCGCGGCCCTCGGCTGGCTCGGGATCTGCCCGGTCGTCAAACGCATCTGGACGCCGAGTTGGACGCTGTTCAGCGGCGGCGCCTGCTTCTGGGTGCTCGGGCTCTGCCACTGGGCGATTGACCTGCGCGGCCGGCGCACCGGGGCGTTTCCGCTGATCGTCGTCGGCGCCAACTCGATCGCCGCCTACCTCATCGCGCACCTCTTCGACGACTTCATCGCCAAGAGCCTGACCACCCACCTCGGCGCGGGCCTGTTCCAGATCTTCGGCAAGGCCTACCAGCCCCTGCTCCATGGCGGCGCCACCCTGCTCGTGATGTGGCTGCTCCTCTATTGGATGTGGCGGCGGAAGCTGTTCCTGAAGATCTGACCCGGATTCGCCTCAGGCCAGGCTTTCCCGCGGACACCGCGGATTCGGCGGATGGTAACCCAACGGCTCTACGGCCTCGACGCCGCCCGGGCCGGCCGGAAGTGACCCGGCCGGCGCCCGCCGGGACCACACTCAGAACGCCCCGGCCTCGCGGCCCCCGGCCGGCAGCGCGGCAAACTTGCGCAGATATTTCAGCGCCACCTCGAACTCGCGCGGCAACGGCGCCCGCACCGTCAGCGGCTCGCGCGTGACCGGATGCCGGAAGGTCAGCTCGCTCGCATGCAGCGCCAGCCGCCCGAGCAGCGGCTTCTCCTCCTCCCGCCCTTTGTAGCCGCGTTTGAAGTCCGACAGCCGCAGCCCGATCTCCGGATGGCCGTAAAAGGGATCGTTGAGAATCGGGGCGCCGGCGGCGGCAAGGTGCACGCGCAACTGGTGCGTCCGGCCCGTCAGCGGCCGGCACTCCACGAAGGCAAACCCCGCCGCCCCCCCACCGCGCACCACCGTGCCACGCCTCCCCCCGCGCCCCGCCGCGAAACGCTCCAGCGTGCGAAACTCCGTCACGCACTCCTTGCCGCCGCGGCCCTTGAAGACCCGCATCCGCCCCGGCTGCCGCTCGTCCTCGCCCAGCGCGACGTCGACCAGGAAGGTGTCCGGCAGCCGGCCCGCGGCGTCGCGGACCGGGGCGAGCACCTTCATCTCGTGCCCCGCCGCCAGCACCACGACGATCGCGTGGTAGCGTTTCTCCACCGTCTTGGCCTGGAACTGGCCGCTCAGAAAATCGAGCGCCGCCTTGTCCCTGGCGCACAGCAACACGCCGCTGGTGTCCGCGTCGAGGCGGTGCACGTTGGCCACGCCGCGGCCGTGGCGCGGATGGGCATGAACGAGCCCCATCAGATTCTCGCGGCTCTTGTCCCAGCGATCGGGCGCGACCAGCAGCCCGCTGGGTTTGTCGAACACCACCAGGGAATCATCTTCGAAAAGGAGGGGCGGAAGCGGCATGTGTGCACGCGCCCGATCCGGGACCCCGGCGCGAGGCGTCCCCCATCCCTTGCCGCCGCGCCCCGCCTGGCGATCCAGAAAATCGTCAAACCGCGCCACCCGCCCACTATTCGCTTGCCGCCATCGCCGGGCGCCCGTCGCCTTCGCTTCTTTCCCTCTCATGCCGGTCTGGCCCAAGAGCGTCTACACCTTCGGCATCGGCCTCAAGACTGCCGCCACCGAGTGGAAGCTGCGCCAGCGGGCCTCCGCGCCGGCGGCCCAGGCCGCCGCTCTCACCGCCCTGCTGCCGCGGCTCGCCGCCTCCCGGCACTGGCGGACGGCCGGAGTGGAGGCCGGGATGGACTACGCAAAGTTCCGCGCCCGTCTGCCGCTGCACCTGCCTGCCCAGCTCGCGGAACCGATCGATCGCATGCGCCGCGGCGAGGCCGACGTGCTCTGGCCCGGCCGCTGCTCGCTCTTTGCCCAGTCCGCCGGCACCTCGACCGGCACCCCGCGCCCCACGCCGGTCACGGAGGAAATGCTCCTGCATTTCCGGCGCGCCCTCACCGAGGTGCTGCTCTACTACACCGTCCGGGTGCGGCATGCCGGCGTGTTCCGCGGCCGCCACCTGCTGCTCGGCGGCAGCACCGAACTCCTGCCGGTTGGCGATGCCCCCGGCCACGAGGCCTACGCCACCGACCTCAGCGGCATCGCCGAGGCCAGCCTGCCCGACTGGGCCGAACGCCACCTCTACGAACCCGGCGCCGCCGTCGCGCAGATCCCCGACTGGGAGGCCCGCCTGGAAGCGGTCGTGGCCCGCACCGTCGGGCGCGACATCACGCTCCTCGCCGGTCTGCCCCACTGGACCCTGGTGTTCGCCGCCCGACTCCTTGTCCACGCCCGCGAGGCCGGCCGCCCCGCCGCGCGGCTCCAGGAACTCTGGCCCAACCTCGAGTGTTTCCTGCATACCGGCCTCCCCGCCACCCCCTACGCCGGCGAACTGCGCCGCGCACTCGGTCCCGATGTCGCCTTCCACGAGATCTATGCCGCCGCCGAGGGCGTCCTCGCCGCCCAGGACACCCGCCACGCCTCGGACGGACTCCGCGTCCTCGCCGACCTCGGCCTGTTCCTCGAATTCCTGCCCATGGCCGACTACGACGAGGCCCGCCTCGCGTCGCTCGGCGCACGCGCCGTGCCGCTCGCGGCGGTGAAGACCGCCACCGATTACGCCCTTGTGCTCACCACGCCGGGCGGGCTCGTGCGCACCGTGATCGGCGACGTGGTGCGATTTGTCAGCACCACCCCACCGCGACTGCTCGTCGTCGGTCGCACCGACCTGCGACTCGATGCCTTCGGCGAGCGCGTGTCCGAACGCGAACTCACCGACAGTCTGCTGGCGGTCTGTCAGCGCCACGGCTGGACCATCGTCAACTTCCACGTCGCCCCCCTCTTCACCCCCGGAGTCCGCCTCGGTCCAGCCCGCGGGCAGCACGAGTGGTGGCTGGAATTGGGCGCGGGAACCATCGCCACCCCCAAGGGGCCGTCCATCGCCCTGGAGGTCGACGACGCGCTGCAGAAGTCCAGCCCCGAGTACGCCGCCCGGCGGCACAACGGCACGATCGGTCCGCCCGTGGTCCGGCTGGTAATCCCCGGCGTCTTTGAACACTGGCTGCGCTTCGCCGGCACCTGGGGCGGCCTGCACCGTCTCCCCCGCTGTCGCAGCGACCGCCTCATCGCCAGCCAGCTCGCCGAAGTCACCAAGTTCGCCGACAGTTGATCGGGATCTGATTCGCGGGGACCGGCGAGGGCGGGCTCCCGCCGCGCCACCTGCAGCCAGTCTGCCAGACTCAGCGCCGGGACGGATGCTCCTGCGCCCCTGCGCCCCAAATTCACCGCACGGCTGGCACGCGGGCTGCTACCGTTCGATTGTTGCCCATGCAGGGTTTGGGCAACGTGAGTCCGGCCGAGAGGTCGGAAGACAGAAAAAACTGGGGCCGGCGTTAAGGGGTTATCGCCGGCCCCTTCTGTTTTTCCAGCCACCCGCTTGCGGGTGGCTGGAAAAACAGCCCGCAGCCGTCTCAGTTCAACACCGCGCGGATCCGCTGCTCGTACTCCGGCGTCGGCACCAGACCCACCTTGCGATCGCGAATCTGCCCGGCCCGGTCGATCAGGAACGTCGTCGGAATGCCCTCCACGCCTCCGAACGCCGCCACGACCTTGTCGTCGCCCATCACCAATGGGTAATTGATCCCCGACTTCGCCGCGAACGCCTTCACCACCTCCGGGCCGGCCTGATCCAGCGAGACACCGAGGATCACCACCCCCTGCCCGCCATACTTCTTCGTCAGCTCAATGTAGCCGGGAATCTCCTCCCGACACGGCGGACACCACGTCGCCCAGAAATCCACCACCAGCACTTTGCCCTTGAATTGCTCGGAGGTGACCTCGACCCCGTTCAGGTCGCGCAGTCGCCAGGCGGGCGCCGGTCCGAGCGTCGGCAGCGCGGCCGACGCTTTCGCCGCGCCCGCCCCGCCTTCCGCTGGTTTCGCCGGCGGCGCGGACGCCTCCGGATTCTGGCGCGAGCACGCGGCCGTGCTCAGCAGCGCGGCGATGAGGGATAGGCAGGTGAACCGGGAGGACGAGACTTTCATGGGAGCTGCGATCCTACGCGCACCACGCCCGCCGGCAAATCCGCCGGCACAAAATTACCCCCGCTCCGCGCGACCGCCTCCGCCCCCCCGCCCGGCCCCGACTCACGCCTCGGGCAGCTCGGGCAGATCCAGCCCCAGCGTTTCGATGAACTTCTTCATCGCTGGCGTCAGCACCCGGCCCTTGCGGTGCAGAATCGCCAGCGGCCGGGTGAACTCCCGGCCCCGGAACGGCAGCACCACCAGCGTGCCCTGCTTCTGCTCCTGCATCACCGTCGCCTGCGGCACGATCGCCACCCCATGATCGATCTCCACCGCCCGCTTCACCGTCTCAATGTTGTCGAACTCCATCACCGGCTCGATCTCGAGCTTGTGCTCGCGGAAAATCAAATCGACCGCCTTGCGCGTCGGGATGTCGGGATCAAACCCGATGAACTTCTGGCCCGCGAGATCCTTCATCTCAATGTCCGCCCGCCTTGCCAGCGGATGCTGCGGATGCGTGATCAACACGAGGTGATCATTGCGAAACGGCAGCACTTCAATCTGCCGGTGTTTCACCGGAAACGCCACCAGCCCGAAATCGACCGAGTTGTGCAGGATGTCCTCATAAACCAGATTCGAGCGCCGGTATTCGACCCGCACATTCACCGACGGAAAATCATGCAGGAACTTCTTGATGAAGGGCGGCAGCTCGTGGAGCCCGATCGAGTAGATCGTCGAGATGCGAATCGTGCCCGAGATCACCTTTTTCATCTCCTGCAGCTCCGAGAGCAGCTTCTCGTAGGTGTGCAGAATCTCCTTCGCCGACTCGTACACCCGCTGCCCCTCGCGCGTGAGCTGAAACTGCTTCTGGCTGCGATCGATCAGCAGCGTCTTGAAATGCCGCTCCATCGCCCGGGCCTGCTGGCTGACGGCCGACTGGGTGATGCCATTCAGCTTCGCCGATTTCGAGAAGCTCTTGGTTTCCACCAGGTCCGCGAAGATTTTGAAGTTTTCGATCTGCATGATTAGCCCACGTTGAGAAGGGCAGAATAGAAACTGTTTTCCTTTCGTAAATCACTAATTAGGTAAACTAAACTTATGTTTTGCACCTACGACGAGTTCGCCCGCCGCGCCGACACCGTGCAGGCGCAGATTGCCCGCGCCTGCGCCGCCGCCGGTCGCGACCCCGCGACAGTGGAGTTGCTCGCGGTGACCAAGACTCATCCCGCAGCCGCCGCCGACTACGCCGCGCGCTACGGTATCCGCGCCGTGGGCGAAAACCGCGTGCAGGAGGGAGTCGAAAAACGCGCCCAGGCCTCCCCCGCCGCGGCCGCCCTCCGCTGGGAGTTGATCGGCCACCTCCAGTCCAACAAGGCCCGCCTCGCCGCCCACCAGTTCGACCGCATTCAGAGTGTCGACCGCGAAAAACTGCTCGCGCCCCTTGATCGCGCCGCCGCCGAACGCGGCCGGATTCTTCCCGTCCTGCTCCAGATCAACGCCGGCCGCGATCCCGCCAAGTTCGGTGCCGAACTGGAGGACGCCCCGCGCCTGCTCGACGCCGCCCTCGCTCAACCCCACCTGCGCGTCGAAGGTTTGATGACCATCGCACCCCTCGGCGCCACGCCAGAGGAAACCGACGCGCTCGCCGCCCGCACCTTCGACGCCCTCCGCACCCTGCGCGATGCCCTCGCCGCGCGCGCCGGCGTGCCCCTGCGCGAACTCTCGATGGGCATGACCGGCGACCTCGCCGCCGCCGTCGCCGCCGGCAGCACACTCGTGCGCGTCGGCACCGCGCTGTTCGGCGCCCGCTGAAATCTCCCGGAGCCCGCCCCCCCACGCTCGCCTCCTGGCGGGCCGGCCCGCGTGGCGGCGGCCTCCCTTCTCCACCCGCGCCGCGTTTCCCTGTTGCGCCACCCGCGAAATCTTTCTCGCTTCACCGCGTGGAAAACGAACCGCTCGGCGCCGGCGAACGTGCCGCGCTCCGCAGTCTCCTCGACGACCCCAGCCCGGCCGTGCAGCGCGCCCTGCTCGCCCGTTTCGCCGCCCTCGGCCCCGCCGCCGCCGCCTTCCTCCAGGAAGTCGCCCGCGAACCCGACCGTGACCTCGCCCGCCACGCCCGGCGTTGCCTCGACGAACTCGATCTCTCCGACCCGGTCGGCGACTTCCGCGCCTTCATCCGCTCCCTCCATTACGAACTCGAGACCGGCGCCCTCCTGCTCGCCCGCACCGTCAACCCCCGCCTCGACCCGGGCGCCTGCTGCACCGAACTCGACGCCCTCGCCACCCGTTGCCGCGAACTGATCGTCGAGCCCGCCTCCGCCCGGGAGAAATGCCGCGTCCTCAATCGCGTGCTCTTCCACGAGTGGGGCTTCCACGGCAACGTCGAACACTACACCGACCCGCGCAACAGCTTCCTCGACCAGGTTCTCGCCCGCCGCACCGGGCTGCCCATCTCCCTCAGCATCGTCTACCTGCTCGTTGCCGGCCGCCTCGGACTCGAACTCGCGCCCGTCGGCCTCCCCGGCCACTTCCTCGTCGGCTGCTTCTCCGACGACCTGCCCTTCTACATCGATCCGTTCGACCGCGGCGTCTTCCGCGACGCCGCCGAACTCTTCGACCTGCTGCGCGCCCGCCAGCTTGCGCCCAAGCTCTCCGATCTCGCTCCCACCCCCGTGCGCGAGGTCCTCTGCCGCTGCTGCCGCAACCTCGTCAACCACTACGCCGCCGCCGGCGAGCCCGCCACCGCCCGCCTGTTCGCCGGCTTCGTCGAGGAATTCGAGGCCACCCACGCCCGCGCCGCCCGCTCCTGAACCGTCCCCGCACCCGCCCCGCGGCGGCCCCTGCCGTATCCGCTACTCAATGACCGACGATCCCGTCCTGACCCTGCGCGACCTCGAGACCTGGTCGCGACCGGGCCTCCCGCTCGCCGTCCTCGGCCACCCCATCCGGCACTCGCTCAGCCCCGCGATGCACAACGCCGCCCTCGCCGCCGCCGCCGCGCGCGAGCCCCGCTTCGCCGGCTGGCGCTACTTCCGCTTCGACGTCCACCCCGACGACCTGCCCCGCGCCCTCGACCTGCTCTTCGCCCGCGGCTTCCACGGGATCAACCTCACCGTGCCGCACAAAATCCTCGCCTTCGCCCGCGTCGCCGCCCTCGACCCCGCCGCCCGCCCGGTCGGCGCCGTCAACACCCTCCTCCGCCACCCCGCCGGCTGGCAGGGATTCAACACCGACGGCTACGGCCTCGCCGCCGCCGTCCGCGAGACGCTCAACCGCGACCTCGCCGGCGCCGACATCATCCTGCTGGGCGCGGGTGGCGCCGCGCGCGGCGCCGCCGTCGAGTGCCTCCAGCGCGGCTGCGCCTCCCTCGCCATCGCCAACCGCTCGCCGGACAACCTCGCCGCCCTCCTCGCCACCCTCGCGCCGCTCGCCGGCGCCATCCCCGTCCGCGGCTTCGCCCCCGCCGCCCCGCCCCGCGATCTCCCGGCGGGCGCCCTCGTAATCAACGCCACCAGCGCCGGCCTGCGCGACACCGATCCCGCTCCGCTCGAGCTCGCCGCCCTGCCCCGCCCGGCCGCGGTGTTCGACATGATCTACAACCCGCCGCTCACCCCCCTCCTGCGGGCCGCCGCCGCCGCCGGCCTGCCCCACGCCCACGGCCTCGCCATGCTCGTCCACCAGGGCGCCCGGGCGCTCGAAATCTGGAGCGGCCTGCCCGCCACCCACACCGCCCCCACCATGGCCGCCGCCGCCCGGGCCGCCCTCGCTTGACTGGCCCGCGCCCGGCGGGACACTCCCCGCGCGAACCGGCTCCCGCCAGGCGCGACCGTCCATGAATTTCGACTACGCCCAGTTCTCCGCCGCGTTCCCGTGGTTCTTCCCGCTCGCGGTCTTTGTCTTCGGGGCGTGCGTCGGCAGCTTCCTCAACGTGGTCATCCACCGCCTGCCCAAGGGCGAGTCGGTGGTCACCCCGGGCTCCCATTGCGCCTGCGGCCAGCCCATCCGCTGGTACGACAACCTGCCCGTCCTGTCGTGGCTGCTGCTGCGCGGGCGCGCCCGCTGCTGCGGCCGGCCCTTCTCCTTCCGCTACCCGTTCGTCGAACTTCTGACCGCGCTGCTGTTCACCGCCTGCTGGCTGCGCTTCCCCCCCGCGGTCGCCGCCTGCGGCTGGCTGCTGCTCGCCTGCCTCATCGCTGCGACCTTCATCGACCTCGACCACTTCATCATCCCCGACGTCTTCACCCTTGGCCTCGGCGCGGCCGGCCTGCTGCTCTCCGCGCTGGTCCCCGCGCTGCACGGACCGGCCGCCGCCGGCGGCCTCGCCGATGGACTCCGCGCCTTCGTCCTCGCGCTGCAGGGACTGCTCGTCGGCTCCGGCCTCGTGATCTGGCTCGCGCTCACCGCCGAGGCAGTCCTGAAGAAGGAGGCCATGGGCTTCGGCGACGTCACCTTCGTCGGCGCCCTCGGCGCCTTCTGCGGCTGGCAGGGCGCCGTCTTCGCCGTCTTCGGCGGCGCCGTGGTCGGTACGATCTGGTTTGCCGTCGCCTGGACCTGGCAGCGGATCACCGGCCGCCAGGCTCCCGTCGCCCCACCCAGCCAGACGCCCGAGGGCGAGCCCGCCCCGCTCGGCTTCGGCGCCCAGGTGCCGTTCGGCCCCATGCTCGCCATCGCCGGCGCCCTCTACTTCCTCTGGCTCCGCCCCTGGGTCACGGCCTGGTTCGCCGACTTCGCCGCCATCCTCTGATTGATCGCCGGACGCGCCTCCCCCGCCATGCAACGCCGCCGTTTCCTCCACACCGTCGCCACCGGCACCCTCGGCGGCGCCCTCGCCGCCCGCCCCGCCACCGCCGCCACCGCCGCTCCACCCGCCTCACCCGCCGGCCCGCTGGTCACCTCCCCGCTCGTCCTGATGGCGCCGCGCGCCGACGGCCTCGAGGCCGTCTGGTCTGTCAGCCGCCTCGCCCGCGGCCGGCTCGAATGGCAGACCACCGACGGCCGCACCACCGGCGAAGCCGCCATCGACCCGTTCGGCTTTGTCCCGCAGGGAAACAGGTTCCTCCGCGTGCGCCTCGCCGGCCTCGCCCCGGGCCGCGCCCATCGCGTGCGCGCCGTCACCACCGCCACCGACGACGGCGCAGTCGAAACCAGCCCGTGGAAGGAGTTCCGCCCCCTCGATCCGGCGGCGGACCACACGTCGTTCGTCGTCTGGAACGACACCCACGCCAACAACCCCACGATCCAGCAGCTCCACGCCCGCACGCCCGCCGCCGACTTCCTCGTCTGGAACGGCGACACCTGCAACGACTGGAAGAGCGAGGACCTGCTGGTCCCCACCCTGCTGTATCCAGGGAAATGTGACATAACCGCCGGCCGCCCGCTCTGTCTGGTCTGGGGCAACCACGATGTGCGCGGCCAACACGCCTACGCCATGCCGGCGCTGGTCGCCACGCCCGGCGGCCGGCCGTTCCATGCCTTCCGCTCCGGCCCGCTCGCCGCGATTTTCCTGCACACCGGCGAGGACAAACCCGACTCGCACCCGAGCTTCGGCGGGCGGGTCGCCTTCGACCGCCTGCGCCGCGAACAGGCCGACTGGCTCGCGGAGACGATCCGCCGGCCGGAATTCGCCACCGCCCCCTACCGCGTGGTGTTCTGCCACCTCCCGCTGCGCTGGATCGACGAGAGCCCGCAGGATTACGCCGCGCGCGGTTTCGACCGCCACAGCGGCCGCAGCCGCGCCGCCTGGCACGACGCCCTCGTCGCCTGGCGGACCCAGCTCATCGTCTCCGGCCACACCCACCGCGACACCTGGCTCCCGCCCATCGCGGAGTTTCCCTACGGCCAGTTGATCGGCGGCGGCCCCACCCCGGCCGCCGCCACCTGGATGGAGGCGCAGGCCGACGCGCAGCGCCTGCGGATCGTCGTGCGCGGCCTCGACGGCGCGGCGCGGCACGAGGTGACGCTCCCGCCGCTGGCGTAAAGGAGCGTCGCAGAGCCCGCTTTCGTGATGGTGAATCATCGGGCGTAGCTGCGTTGGAGCGCAGCGACAACGTGGCCTCACGCCCGGCCACGCTTTCGCTCCGCTCAAGCGCAGCCACCTTCGCAATCGGGCGCGCGGGGCGACCGTGTGACTTCCTCGTCGCCCTGTGATCGCCGCCCGGGCCTCACCGGCCCGCGGCGGTCGGCGGCGGCCGTTTCGCCAGCGCCGCGAGCCGCTGCAGCTCAGCGGCCGCCAGCGCGCGATCGTACACCGCCACGCCGCCGATCCAGCCGGTGAAGCCGACGCTGCGCGCGCTGTGGATCACCCGCCCGATCGTGAACGGCCCGCCGCTCGCCAGGTCCGGCGGCGCGTAGATGCCGTGTGGATACCACCACGGGTTGAGGCGCAGCGCCACGAGTTCGCGTGCGGCCGGCGCGAGGGCGCCGTCCGCCCCGCGCCGCAGCGTCACCCGCACGCGGGTGTAGCCATACTCGCGGACCTCGACTCGTTCGCCGCCCGACTCACGTTCGACCACGACCGCCACCGGCCGCTCCTCCGGCGGGTTGTAGTATTGGTCCGCCGGAAAGGTCGGATCCTCGCCTTCCTGCCGGCCCGGCACGCGCGCGAAATGTCCCTGCCGCCACGCCTCCGCCGCGAAGGAGATCAGCTTGTCGCCCCGCGGATTCTCCAGCCAGCGATCGCCCGCGCGGCCGTTGAGCCACCCGGTGATTTCCTGGCGCCGCGGATCGAAGGTCATCGCGAAACACTGCCACGCCGCGTCGAGCACGTCCGGCGGCGAGTCCGCGGGCACGGCGGGCGCGACGTCGGCCGAGTTGCACTTGTGCAGCGCGTAGCGGTTGCGGAACGAACTCGCGCCATTCTCCGACACATGGCCGCACGCCGACCCGGCCTTGTTCAGGCCGGCGAAGAGCGCGTACTGCCGCTGGCCGCGCTCCACCCGCTTGATCGTCGCCGTGCTCTCCTGCTTCAGGTCCGTGCCCTCGTGCCAGATGCCCGCCAGCGCATGGTTGCCGCCCTCGCGGATCGCCCACACCACCACGGTCACGCCCTGCCCCGCGCCCTTGAGGTCCAGCGGCGAGTCATGCAGCCGCGCGCGCGGCACCTGCAGGAGCGGTCGGAACGCGGGGTCGGTTTCCGCCCGGATGCGAATCGCGTCCCCGAACGGCCCGCGGCCGAGCCGCGGGAAATCGTCGTACGTCGCCTCGCGGCCCTCGCCCCAGAAGTCGCGCACGTAGTTCGCCGCATCGAGCGGGTAGGCGTTCGCCGCCCCCGGCGGCACGTGCGCGAGAAAGCGGCGCGCGCCATCCGGCTCCCGGTGCACGAAATCCCAGAACGCGACCAGGCCGGGAATCCCCACAACCTCGGCCACCCGGCCGGCGGCGGCCGCGGGCGGCGACGGGACGACGATCCCCACCAAAACGGAAGCCAGCAGGACTTTTGTGACAGTCAACATGCCGCCCAGTCGGGCTCGCCGGCGGCGGCGGCGCAAGCCCCGGTTGCCCGCGGCGCACCGGCCACACCGCCGCCGCGCCGCGCGACATCCTAGCGCGCCAACCCCGGCAGATCGGACACCGCCTTGATCGCGCCGGGACCGGGAGCGACGCGCGCGACAAACGCCTCGTGCCGCACGACGCTCGCGGCGGTCGTGAGCTCGATGCGCTTCCCCGGCACGCTGTTCGTCACCAGCTCGAACGGCCCCTTGTGGCCGAAGACGCAGCCCACGAGGTTGAGCTGCGTGCGCCCGTAGTCGGGCATGGCCCGGTTGCCGTGGAAATTGATCCGGCTGTCCCGGAAGCTGGTGTGCGCAATCGTAATCACGTCCATCGGCGTTCCGATCGCGAGCAGTTGTACGCGCTGGTCATGCAGCACGCGGATGCCATCGAGGAGGATCTGCTCCTGCGCCGGCACCGGCGCGCCGGGGTAGTAGGATCGGCTGTACCTGCCGTTGTCAAAGTGCACCGAAAACCCGATGCGCGGCTTGCGCAGGAAGATGTCGCGGAAGACCACGTTGCGCACCCCGGCCGTGTACGTGACATCCTCCTGCACCACGCCCCAGTTGATCCCATCGAGCACCTGGCTGCCCTGCGGGTGCGTGGGACGCGTGACCGATCGGTACAGGGTGCCGTCGGGCTTCGCCTGGACGCGGTAAAGGCGGCCGCTGGAGACGACGGTGTCCGACTGCTGCACGTCCATGCCGTTCACGATCACCTGCAGGCCCGAGACGATGATACCGGTGTCGTACGTCTTCGTCCGCGCCCCCTTGTTCAGCAGCACGTGGCAGAACTCGCCGCGCTCGTTGACCTTCTTCAACGCTACCCCCGCGCCGAAACGGAGCGCCGTGTGGCTGCCGAGGTAGACCGTGCCCGCCAGCGGGTAGACGCCCGGGCGCGTCACGAAAATCGTGCCGCCGCCATCCACCGCCCGCTGCAGCGCCTGCTGGTTGGCCGTGCCCGACGCGTCCGGGGCAAATCCGAACTGCGCCGCATCCACGAAACCGCCCGCCGGCTCCGCCGCGCCACCGCGCACCGCCAGCACCACGCCCCAGGCGATTCCCCAACTCAGCCACCGCAACGTGCAAGTCATCCCGGCGTTGTAGGCGGGGCGCACTTCCTCCGCAATCCCACGGCGGACCGCCCGCGGCCCCCGTCGGACCGGAGCAGTTCGCTTACCAGTACTCCTCGACGTGCATCGTGCCCGACTGCTTGCCGTGGTCCGGCGTGAACCCCCGGCCGGTGAGCAGCCCGCGCACGGAATCGATCATGTCGGGATTGCCGCAGAGGAAAACATCGGCCTCGGACGGTTCCAGCTTCACGCCCGCGAGCTGCTCCACGATGCCCTGCTCCAGCAGCTTCTGGATTCGCCCCACGCTGCCGGTGAAATGCGGATCCTGCTCGGCGCGCGTGATCGACGGGATATAGGTGAAGTTCGGCCGGATGCGCGCGAGGCTCTCGAGTTCGCCGCGGTAGCCGAGATCCCAACTGCACCGCGCGCCGTGCAGCACGACGAATTTCCGCGTCGTATCCGCGATCAGCATCGTCCGCAGCATCGACACGTACGGCGCCAGCCCGGTGCCGGTCGCGATCAGGATTACCGCCTTGCCGGGCGCGACCCGATCCAGCGTAAACAGCCCGCTCGCCTTCGGCCCGAGAAACACCCGGCTCCCGTGCTGCAACGCGAACAGCCGCGGCGTCAACCCTCCCGTTGTCACCAGCGTGAGATAGAACTCCACGTACGCCCGCTCCACGCTCGCCGACGCAATGCTGTACGCACGGCGGATCAGTTTCTGCGGCTCCGGCACCGGCTCCTCCGGCAGCGCCTCCGGCACCCGCGGCTCGCTGCCCATCAGCCCCAGCACCGCGAATTGTCCCGGCGTGAACGAGTAGTCGCCGCTGTCGGGCCGCACCCGCAGGATCAGCAGTTGGGGATTGATGGCCTCGCGGCCCACGACGGTGGCATTGTAGGGAGAAAAAGGGTCGGACGGGGTACTCATGGAAAAAAGGGCGGGCACTCTGGAGGACTCGCGCAACCCAGCGCAATGCCCGATCGCCAACGCGCGCACCGCCCCCGGGTTCATCCAATCCAGGGCGCACTCCTCCCACCGGCAGTCCTTCGACTGCCCGGATTCGTCGCGCTTCAGATCAGGCTCACTCTTCCACCCTTCGTCCCTTTGTCCCTTGGTCCCTTCGTCCGAGGCGCACCTCGCCCGCCTCTCCCCACTTGCCTCGCCGCACCCCGCTCTCCACCTCTCTGCCTCACCCCGTGACCCCCACCCGTCGCTCTTTCCTCCGCCGCAGCCTCGCCCTCGCCGCCACCGCCCCCATGGCCACGCGCGCCGTCAGCCCTCCCGTTCCCACGCCGCCGCCTCCGTCCACGCTCGAGCTCCTCCCCGACGGACGCCGCGCCCTCGGCCTCAGCGAGCACGATCTGCCCACCCCGGCGCTCATCCTCGATCTCGCTGTGTTCGAGGCCAACGTCGCCCGCCTGAGCCGCCACGCCCGCGACGCCCGCATCGCCCTGCGGCCCCACGCCAAGACCCACAAATGCGTCGAAATCGCGCGCCGCCAGCTCGCCGCCGGCGCCCTCGGAGTCTGCGTCGCCACCCTCCGCGAAGCCGAAGCCATGGCCGCCGCCGGCATCGGCGGGCTGCTCCTCACCTCCGAGATGGTCGGCCCCGACAAAATCCGCCGCCTCCTGCGCGTCACCGCCCGCCAGCCCGACACGATGTCGGTCGTCGATCACGCCGCCCACGCCGACCAGCTCAACGAGGCCGCCGGCCATGCGAAAGTCCGTCTCAACGTCCTGATCGACATCGATCCCGGCAGCCGTCGCACCGGCGTGCAGCCCGGCGAACCCGCCCGGATGCTGGCGCGCCACGTCGCGCGCCTCCCGCACCTGCGACTGCGCGGCATCCACTGCTACTCCGGCGCCTCAGCCCACGTCGTCGGCTTCGAGGCGCGGCGTGCACATTCGGAAAAGGCCATGGCGCCCGCGATCGCCACCTGGCACGAACTCCGCCGCGAGGGCCTGCCGCTGGAGATTCTCAGCGGCGGCAGCACCGGCACCTACAACATCGATCCCGCCTTCGGCGCCCTGACCGAACTGCAGGCCGGCTCCTACGTCTTCATGGACGTCGACTACCGCCGGATCGGCGGCCGCGACGGCGCGCTCTACGACGACTTCGGCGCCGCCCTCTCCGTGATCGCCACCGTGATTAGCAAGCCGGAGCCGCAGCGCGCCACCATCGACGCGGGGCTCAAGGCCTTTGCCACCGACAAACGCTTCGGCCCCGAGCTGCGCGCCCCCGCCGGCGTCGCCTTCAGTTGGGGCGGCGACGAACACGGCATCCTCGATCTGAAGAACGCCGCCCGCGATGTCGCCATCGGCGAGCGTCTCGAGTTCATCGTCCCGCACTGCGATCCCACCGTGAACCTCTACGACCGGCTCTTCTGCCGGCGCGGCGAACGCATCGAGGCCGTCTGGCCCGTCGCCCGCGGCTACGTCTGACGCGCCCCCCCGCCCCCGTCCGGACGTCACGTAATACGTGACATCGACAACAGCCCGTTGCCGCGCGCGCCCGTTCGTCCGTGGTCCGAGCTCCCTCTCCTTGTCACGGATTACGTGACATGCCCCGGAGTGTCCGACCGCCGCCGGCACGACTCGCCGCGGGGTCGTCGTACCCCTGAGACGCACCCACCAGCGCGTCCCCCCCACTGCCGCCGTGACAACCCACGTCACGTAATACGTGACGAGCGACGCCCGCGCTTTCGCGGAGCGAGCTGCGCCCTGGCGCCCGCGGCCCGGCCCGCTCTCGTCACGTATTACGTGACGAGCGACTCGCCGCGGCGGGCGCGGGGCGACCCGGGTCAGGACGGCGGGCGGCCCTGCCGCACGGCGAGCAGCCACGCGAGCAGTTGGAGCGTGCGTTCGGCATCGGGCATCTCACCGCCACCGGTGACAAAGGCGTTGATCCGCTGCCGCGGCAGGCCCAGGAGCCGCCCGAGTCTGGCCTGGGTGCCCCGGCGGCGCAGGAACAGGCGCAGCTGGGCGCGCAATTCGTTCCAGAGCGGAGTCTCCTTTCCCGGACGCAGGGTGCAACCGATGCGGCGGGGAGCGCGCAGAGTGAAAGCCCGGGCGGACTTCACGGTCAGTGTCAGGCCAGCGGAAAGGAGCAGCTCCGAGAGCTTGAGCGGCAACTCCAGCGACCTGGGAGGAAACGATGGGTAGGACATTCGTCACGCAATACGTGACGTGCCGGCGGGGAGGGGAAAGCGCTTCGAGGCCCGAATTTCCGGGTGAACGGAAGGGACGGCGGACGCGCGGCGTGCCGTTTCCGACGGGAGCGCACTTGCCCCGGCGGGCGGGGCGGAGCAGAACTCGGCCCTGCCCCGATGAAACTGCGCCTCCTGATCGCCCTGCTCACCCTCGCCAGCCCGTTCGCCCTCGCGGCGGAAGCCGTGCGGACCGCCCCCGCCAAGACCGCGCCGCCGGTGGAGCCGCCCCAGCGGGCGCCGACGCTGGCCAACGTCGCCTACGGCACCCATGAGCGGCAGGTGCTGGATTTCTGGCGGGCGGAGTCGGCGCGGCCGACGCCGCTGGTGTTCCACATCCACGGCGGCGGCTGGGTCAATGGCGACAAGGCGCGCGTGGCCCAGCTCGAGCGCTACCTGGCCGCCGGCCTGTCGGTGGTCTCGATCAACTATCGGTTCGTCACCCAGGCGATCCTCGCCGGGGTGAAACCGCCCGTGCAGTGGCCGCTGGCCGACGCCGCCCGCGCCCTGCAGTTCGTGCGCAGCAAGGCGCAGGAGTGGAACCTCGATCCGGCGCGCATCGGCGCGACCGGCGGCTCGGCCGGCGCCTGCTCCAGCCTGTATCTGGCCTTTCACGACGACTTCGCGGATCCGCGCAGCGCCGATCCGGTGGCGCGGCGGTCGACGCGGCTCTGGTGCGCGGCGGTGAGCGGCGCGCAGACCACGCTCGATCCGGCGCAGATGCAGGCCTGGACGCCCAACAGCCGCTACGGCGGCCACGCCTTCGGCTTCATGCCGGATCCGCGCAACACGAAGACGCGCGACACGATGTTCGCGCAGTTCCTCGCCGCGCGCGCGGAGGTGCTGCCGTGGATCAAGCAGTATTCACCCTATGAGCACGCCAGCGCCGGGGACCCGCCCGTGTACCTGCACTACTCCACTCCGCCGGCGCTCGGCCAGCCGCAGAAGGATCCCACGCACACCGCCAACTTCGGCGTGAAACTGCAGGAGCGCCTGCGCGAGGTCGGCGTCGAGAGCGAACTGGTCTACCCCGGCGCGCCCGGCGTGAAGCACGCCCAGATCCACGAGTTTCTGATCGCGAAGCTGACCGCGGGGCGCTGAGCGGGCGCCGCATCCCGGCTCTCCCGAGCCGGTTCACGAGAAGGTCGCAGGGCGCCCGGCGCAGCCCGCCCGGGCCGCCACGGCGGCGACGGAGCGCCGCCCTCCGAAGGCGTGGTTGGTCGAGGCGCGTTGGGCGCGGAGCGCCGCCCTATTTCTTCTTCCCCTTCTTCGCCGGGGCTTTCTTTGGCGCGCTCTTCGCCGCGGTATTGGGATCGACCTCGGCCACCGGAATCTTCGTGTTCTCGAGGTACTCGACCACCGTCGGGTCGCCGATCTTCACCTCGCCCTTGAACTTTTCGGTGGCGGTGATCGCCACCGGCTTCGCCGTCTCGCGCCCGATGTTCGGGCCGGCCAGCGCCAGCATCACCGGAAACGTCTCCGGCATGGCGAGCCCGCGCGACGGGCAACTGATTTTGGTCGTCCAGAGCAGCACCTTCTCCTTCCGCGTCGCCGCCTGGAAGTCGTAGGCCGCGATCGCGGCCACGTAGAGATCCTCGGTCGAAAGATCATGGATCAGTTCCTGGTCCGCGTCGCGGAAGAGCACGCCCTGCATCATCGTGTCGTCCATGAACGCGTTGGCCTCCCGCGAAATCAGCCCGAGTTTGTAGGCGCCCATGAACCGCAGCAGTTGCCGGCGGTTGATCTGCCGCCCCTCAGTGTCGTCGGGGTTCATCGAGTAGATGCGGTCCGTGTTCATCGTGCCCCAGGTCCAGAGCAGCAGGAGCGTGGGCGGGTTCTGGTCCGTCGCCGGCAGGTAGCCCTGTTTGGCGAGCACCGCCCCCATGGTCTTGAACACCTCCTCCTTCTTCGGCGCCTTCTCGCCGGCCACGATGCCGCCGAAGTCGCGGAAGCCCGCGCTCACCGCCATGTAAAAGACGGGGTTGGACGGTGACGCCGGCCGCCGCAGGGCACCCACGGGCGTGGTGTCGGTGACCGTGATTACCTGAATATCGCGCTTGGGAAAGATCCAGTCGAGGACCCCGGCGGCTGCAGGAGCGGCGAGGGTGGCGAGGGCAGTGAGGGCAGCCAGGACTGGTTTCATGGCGGGCAAAAGGAGCGAAGCCTAGGGCTTCACTTCCATGACGCCATTCATAATGAGCCAGTGACCGGGAAACGTGCAGACATAAGGATAACTTCCCGCCTCCTGCGGTGCCCGGAATCGCAGGGTCGCGCTGTCGAGGGGGTCGATGAGCTTGGTGGCGTGCAGGACCTTGGGGGATTTGGGGACAAAGTGCTGTTTGATGCCCTCGGGGTCCTTGGCCATTTCGTTGGCGGCGAGGCCGACCTCCTCCAGGGCGCCCGGCTTCACGACCACGAGATTGTGCTGCATGGCGTCGGGGTTGCGGAACACCAGTTTCACCGGCTGGCCCGGGCGCACGGTGAACTGCTTCACGTCAAAGAGCATCCGCTCCGGCACGGCGGAGATGGTGACGGTCAACAGGTCGCCCTGCCGGTCGAAGGCGACGTCGCCGGAGGCCTTGGCGGCATTCCTGCCCCTGGCCACCGCCTGGGTGCGGGCGCGGGCGGCGTCGGCGGCCAGGCGCTGTTGAAATCCGGCCAGCGCCGGGTGGGCGGCGAGGAAGGTTTCGTTGCCCTTCCAATGGGTTGCCAGCGCGGCGGAGTCGAGGGAGGTCCGAATCGCGTAGGTCAGGTGATCGTCGGCGGGCCGGCTCAACACGCCCATCACCGCCTCAAGCGCGCCGCGACTGCCGAGATGGCTGGCGGCAATCACGGCCTCCAGGCGCACGAAGCCGCTGGCGTCGTTGGCGGCGGCCCGGAGCAGATCGAGCGCGTCGGCCGCGCCCTCGTGCCAGACGCGCAACTGCCGCACCGCCGCGGCGCGCGCCAGCGGCTCCTCGCACGCGAGCACCTCGCGCCACAGGGCGAGGTTCGTCGCCCCGAGCGAGCGCGTAAGCCACAGCGCCTCGACCTGATGCTGGCGGAAACGCGGGGCGGCGCGGTCGAGGCCGCGCACCCAGGCGGCGAGGGCGGGTTCGACGGCGGCGCGGCCGCGCTCCGCGAGTTCGCGCTTCGCGAGATCGCGAACCCGGAATTGCGGCGACTGGAGCAAGTCGAGCAGCGCCGGCACCGGCGCCCCGGCGATCCGCGGCGCCGGCGGCAGCACCGCGCCCTTGGGGACGACGCGCCAGATGCGACCCGAGGTGCGATCGCGGCGGCCGTCGCGCAGCGCGTACTGCATGTGGCCCTTGATCGGGTTGTACCAGTCGCAGACATACAGGTCGCCGCGCGGGCCGAATTTCACGTCGACCGGGATGAAGCTGAGGTTGGTGGAGAAGATCAGATCGGAGACATGGCGCTCCCGGAAATGCGCGTCGTGCCGTTCCCATTCGTGGATCTCGATCCGGTTGGTCGGCTTGTAGCGCGCCTTGATCATCGCGCCCTGCAACGCGGCCGGCCAGACGGGGCTGTCGACGAACTCGTGGCCGCAGGTGCCCGAGTACGCCGGCAGGCCGGTGGCCGCGACATGCTGCGCCGGATACGGCGGGTTGGTGGCGTGGAACGCGCTCGCGAAGATCGGGTGGCTGGCGACATGGTGGCCCCACGCGGTGAAGGTCACGCCCCAGGGGTTGGTGTTCGGGTAGCTGCCGAACGCCGTCAGCCGCTGCGTCGCCGGGTGCAGTTGAAACCACGACGAATTCCGCGCCCGCACCGGACCGTAGGGCGTCTCGACCTGGGAATGGTGGAAGATCGACTCGCGGAACAGCAGGTCGCCGTCGGGCGTGCGGATGAAGTCGTGCAGCGAGTGGTGCGAGTCCTCGGTGCCGAAGCCGCTGAAGAGCACGCGCCGGAAATCCGCCCGGCCGTCGCCGTCGGTGTCCTTGAGGAAGGTGAGACTCGGCTGTTCGGAGACGTACACGCCGCCGTCGCCGAGCTCGAAGCTGAGCGGGATGTGCAGGTTGTCGGCGAAGGTCGTGCACCGGTCGGCGCGGCCGTCGCCGTCGGTGTCCTCAAGCACGACGATGCGGTCGGCCGGCTCCTGGCCGGGATAGACGTGCGGGTAGGTGGTCGAGCAGCTCACCCAGAGGCGGCCGCGGGTGTCCCAGCGCAACTGGATCGGCTTCGCGACCTCCGGGAACTGCTCCTCGGAGGCGAAGAGGTTCACCTCGAAACGCGGGTCGACCTTGAAGGCCTTGAGCTCGTCGACGGGCTTGAGCCATTCGTTGGCGCCGCGGCTCTCGTTGACCGGCGGCATCGGGGGGACGTTGGAGTCGTCGACCGGCCGGCCGGCGAAGGACTCGCCGCGCGCGAGGCGCCAGATGCGGTCGTCGCGGTTGGCGAGCATGACATCGAAGCCGCGCATCGCGGGCAGGAAGTCGAGGTAGCCGTAGGTGGCGTTGCGGTCGCCGGTGTAGTAGTAGGTGTTGAGCGGGCGGTAGCGGCGGAAGAACTGGCGGTCCTTGTCGGCGATGGCGGCAACGAGTTCCGGGGTGGTGGCGGGTGGTGGGGTGACAAACGCGCCCTCGTAGAGCCGGCGCGCGAGCAGCGCGTAGCCGCGGTCCTCGAGGTGAACGCCGTTGAACGTGAAGTCGGTCGCGGGATCGTCCAGCGCGGCCTTGGTGGCCGCGAACAAGTCGACGAACCCCACCTGCTGCTCGGCGGCGACGGCGGCCATGGCGCGCGTGTAGGCGGCGAGGCGGGCGTTGTTGAGGTCGGCGGCGGGCACGCCGCGGACGTTCTCGCTGGCGATGGGCGACATCAGCACGAGGCGCGGCGCGCTGCGGCCGTTGTAGGCGCTGGTCTTCAGCGTGGTGAGGAACTTCACCAGCCGCGCGCGAAACTCCGGCAGCCGCTCGAGGCCGCCGAAGGACTCGTTGAAGCCGAAGGCGGCGAAGATGACGTCGGCCTTTTGCGCGGTGAGGTGCTGCTGGAGGTCGCCGAAGTTTTTCGGGCGCGGCATGAGATCGACCTCGTCGGCGGACCAGGCGAGGGTGCGCACGACGAGCTGCAGGTCCGGATGGCCGGCGTGCAGCATGGCCTCGAAGTGTGGGAAGTCGGTGGCGCGTTCGAAGAGAGTGTTGCCGATGAAAACCACCCGGTCGCCGCGCCGGAGCTGGAGCGGGAGGGTGGTGGCGGCGGGATCGACGCGCCGTGGGCGCGACGCGGTCTTCTCGTCGATGCCATACGGGGAGAAGTCGACCGGGGCCGCGGCGGTGGCCGGGGTGCCGGCGGGCGTGGCGTGGTGGGCCGAGTGGTCGTGGAGCGGGGGCGGTTGGGCGGCGCGGAGCGCGAGGGCGGACGCCAGCAACGACAGGGAAGCGGAAACGAGGGCGCGGAGGGGTACCATGGGAGGCGCGAAAAGAGACACGGCGGAAGACGGAAGACGACTCCGAAGGTGACGCCCAACGCGGCTCGAGGCCGCAAGCAAAGGCGGTGCCGGGATGGCCGCGTTGGGAGGGAGGAGGGAAAGGGAGGAGTGAGGAAGGGAGAAAGCCGACGCGCGACACGGAGGGAAAGCGCCCCCAAGCTGCCGCCGCAAAGTCGTCGCGAGAAACGGTGCAAAAAGGACCGACGCAGCTCATCCCGCTTCTTCCGAAGCGGGCCACGCACCTCGCGGATGGAGCCGCACCCCATAGGGTAGCCGCGCTTGAGCCGCAGGCGAAAGCGTGGCGACCGTGAGGCCTCGTTGTCGCGGCGCTTCAACGCGACTACAACTCTCGCAATGCCGCCGCCCGCGCCCGCCCTACGCCCGCAGCGGATGCACCCAGGGCGCGCGGTAGTCGCGCCGCAGCAGGCTCGCGGCCGCGGGGTTCCCGACGATCTCCTCCTTGGCCGCGTCCCACCGCAGGCGGGCGCCGGTCTCGTAGGCGATCACTCCGAGTTTCACCGCCGTGGTCGAAAGGTGCGCATCGGCGACCGTGCACGGCGCCGGCCGGCGGGTGCGGACGCAGTCGAGGAACTCCGTCATGTGCCGCAGCCCCATGTCCGCCTTGGCCTCGTGCACCTTCCGCTCGGCGGCCTTGCCGCGCGGGGTGAAGCTCCAGCGCGCATCGGTCACGAAGACCGTGCCCTTTTCGCCGTAGAGGAAGATGCCGTTGTTCACCTCGGGCGTGTGTTCCTCCGAGCCCCAGAGGCGGTGCCGCCAGGTCAGCGGGCAGCGCGCGAACTCGAACTGGGCGGTGAGCGTGTCGGGGGTGGTGATCTTCCCCTGCAGGTGGAACAGGCCGCCGCTGGCCGACACGGTATGCGGGGCGGTCTCGTCGAGGAGGACGCGCGCCGCATCGATCAAGTGGATACCCCAGTCGTAGAGGTGGCCCTGGCCGCTGGTCTTTTCCAGCCGCCAGGAGCGGTGGGCGACCTGCGGGCTGTAGGGGAGCAGCGGGCCGGGGCCGCACCAGCGATCCCAGTCGAGCGAGGCGGGCGGCGGCTGGGGCGTGTTGCTCACCGTGCCCGCGGTGTAGAAGATCTGGGCCTCGGCCTGCACCACCCGCCCGAGGCCGCCCTCGGCGAGGAATTTCTTCGCCGCCTGGAACGCCGGGCTCTGGCGGCGCTGGAAACCCACCTGCACGATGCGCCCGCTGCGGGCCGCGGCCTCGACCATCGCGCGCCCCTCGCGCACCTCGAACGACAGCGGCTTTTCGCAATAGACGTCGAGCCCGCGCCCGACTGCGGCGACAAGCTGCAACGCGTGCCACTGCGGCGGCGTGGCAATGATCACGGCCTCCAGGCCCGGCGCCGCCAGCAGTTCCTCGTGGAGCCGGTAGGTCTTCGGCTTGGCGCCCTGCAGTTTCTCCACCTCGGCCGCGACCCTGGCGAGGTGCTCGGTGTCGACGTCGCACAGCGCCACGACCTCGACGCCGCCGGCCTTGAAGGCGGCGCGCAGGTTGGTGAGCCCGTAGCCGCCACAGCCGATCAGGCCGAGGCGGACCTTGCGGCCGGGATTCGTCGCGGGCGACTCGGCGGCGAGGGTACGAAGGGAGGCCAGGCCGGCGCTCGCACCGGCGGCGGTCCCGAGGAAGGCACGGCGGGAAAAGGATTTCACGACGGCGAAGTTCCAACGGGCTCCGGCCCGGCGCAAAACAAAACCCGTCCGCGCTGCCGGCGGCACAGAAACGTTGCAGCGGCGGGCCGGTGAACTTCACCTCCACCGATGCCCTCCCGCCTCCTGTTTCCCTCCCTGCTCGCGGCCGGATGCGCCCTGGCACCGGCGCAGGGGGCCGGCGTTCGCCTGGAAGCGTCGGCCACCTGGACGGAGAACATCACCCGCTCCTCGGCTCCGGGCGATTGGCGCGACGCCCTGAGCCTGCAGGCACGCGCCACCTGGGGCGTTCAACGGCAGTCGACGGCCGGCCTGCTCGCCCGCGGCGAGTTTCACGCCGGTGTGTTGCAGGTGCCGCGCTACGATCGCCTGGATGCAGCCACGGCCGGAGTGTCAGGGCTGCTGCGGAAGAAATTCGGCTTCGGAGCCTACGCGCCCTCCGTGGCCGCGGAGGGCACCCTGCAGGGGCGCGAGGCGCGACTGGCGGGCGACGACGGCTGGACGGCCAGCGCGGCGTTGCACGTCGCCAAGCGGCTCACGACGTCGTGGCGCGTGGGAGCGACGGCTGACTGGCAGGAGCATCACGGCGCCAGCCCGGTCTACGACACCGCCCACCACCGCATTTTCGGCACCCTCACCTGGGATCTGACGGACCGCTGGTCGCTGAGCCACGGCAACGGCCGCCTCTGGGGCCAGTTCACTGCCAACGCCTCCGGGCCCGTGTGGGCCAGCGCCGTGGCCGGCGGCCTGGGGCGTCCCCTCGCGGATTATTATGCCACCGTCCCGCGGATTGAGTCGGAGATCTTCGGTCCGCGCTGGATCACCTACCGCGTGGACGGCCGCGTGAATTTCTGGTGGCTCGAGCTCTCTCCGGCGCTCGGGCGCAACACCTCGCTCCCGCTGCGTTATGAGAGCTTGTTTTCCATCAACAAAGCAGGAATCAAATACCGGCAGGACACCTGGAGCCTCCAGATCGTGCACCGGTTCTGAGCCGCCGCCGTCACCCCGCGCCGCGCTGCTCCACCGACCCGGTTCCGCCCGCGTCCGACCCGCCCCTCCGCGTTTCCCCACCGTCCCGCAACCCGCCATGAGTCTCCTCCGCCGCCTTTTCCTCTGCGCCGCCGCGTGCTGCAGTTCCGCCCTCCTCGCCGCGGACTCCGGCACCGTCCGGGTGGAAATCAAGGATCCCAAGGGCGCACCCGTGGCCGACGCCGTCGCTTCGCTGCATCCCCTGACCCGCCCCGCCAGCGTCACGCCGCCGGCGGAGCCGGTGGTCATCGCGCAGGACGGCGAGGAATTCGTGCCGTACGTGACCGCCGTGGTCGTGGGCACGCGGGTGACCTTTCCGAATCGCGACAAGGTGCAGCACCACGTGTTTTCGCTGTCGAAGGCGAAGCGGTTCGACATCCCGCTCTACCGCGGCGAATCCAAGGAGGCGATCCTCTTCGACCGGCCCGGGGTGGTGAGCCTCGGCTGCAATATCCACGACTGGATGTCCGCGTATGTCGTGGTGCTCGACACCCCCCACTACGGCCGGAGCCTCGAGCCGGGAACCATCACGCTGCCGGGCCTGCCACCCGGCCGCTACCGGCTCGAAGTCTGGCACCCGCGCATCAAGGCCATCCTGCAGCGCGAGGTCGACGTCGCCGCCAACGATACCGCCACCCAGGTCATCGCCGTGACCCTCGGCGTCGATCGTCGCATCCGGCGGGCTCCCGAGGGCGGCGCCGCCGGCTACAAGTGAATCTGCGCCCGCGCAGTTTCCGCTCGAAGCTGCTGCTGCTCTTCGTGCTGGTGGTGACGGTCGCGCAATTCGTGACCTGGTACATCGTCTCCCGCTACAACGACGCCAGCGCCCGCGGCCAGATCGACGCCGAACTGCAGCAGGCGGCCTCCGCCTTCCGGCGTCTCGTCGTCTACCGCAACACCCTGCTCGCCACCGGCGTCTCGACCGCCGCCCGCGACTACCAGATCAAACGCATCCTCGTTGAGGAGGACGCCCCGACCCTCAAGTCGGCCCTGGAGAGCATCCAGCTCGTCAGCGAAAGCCATGTCGTCGCCGCCCTGACCGTCGAAGGCCGACCGCTCGCCGCCACCCTCGACTCCCGACCGAGCGCCGGCCTCTACGAACGGCTGCTCGCCCTGGCGGAGGCCGACCCCCGCGCCAACCCCACCGCCAGTGGATTCGGTTACCTGGACTCCCACCTTTTCTCCCTCGTGGTCGCGCCCGTGCGCGCCCCCGATATCCTCGCGTGGCTGGTCGTGGGGTTTCGCATCGATCGGGATCTGGCCGAAGACTTGAAGAAAATCACCGGCGTCGACCTCACCTTCTTCGACGCGCACGGCGCGCCGCTCGCCACCACCCTCGACGACGCGAGCGCCCGGGCCGTCGCCGCCGCCCTGCCGCACCTCACCACCGGAACGGAAAGCCGCGAGGTGCGCATCGGCCGCGCCACCGCCCTCGTCGCCACCCGGGCCCTCGCCACCGGCGACCGCCAGTCCGCCAGCCTCGCCCTCCAATACTCCCTCGACGAGAAGCTCGCCCCCGCGCGCGCAACCGAGCGCCACCTGCTGCTCGTCGCGCTGGGCAGCCTCCTGGTCGCCGCCCTGCTCAGCCTCGCCTTCGCCCGCCGGCTCACCGAACCCATCCTCGCGCTCGTCGGCCACACCCGCCGGATCGCCCGCGGCGATTACCGCGTCCAGAACACCACCACCCGCGACGACGAACTCGGCCGGCTCTCCGAGGCCTTCGACCAGATGGCCCTCGGCCTCGCCGAACGCGATCGCGTCCGCGACCTGCTCGACAAAAACGTCTCCCCCGAGGTCGCCGCCCAGTTGCTGCGCGACGGCGCGACGCTCGACGGCGAGGAGCGCGAGGTCACGATCCTCTTCGCCGATCTGCGCGGCTTCACCACCCTCAGCGAACAACTCGCCGCGCGCGACCTGTTCAAGCTGCTCAACCGCTACCTCGACCGCATGAGCGGCGCCATCGAGGCGCAGGGCGGGGTGATCGACAAGTTCATCGGGGACGCGATCATGGCGCTCTTCGGCGCGCCGGTGGCGCAGGGCGACGCCGCCGACCGTGCGATCGCCGCCGCCCGCGGCATGGAGCGCGCCCTCGCCGCGCTCAACGCCGAGCTCGCCGCCGAGGGGCGCGCCCCGCTCGCCATCGGTGTGGGCATCAACACCGCACGCGTTCTCGCCGGCAACCTCGGCTCCCATCGGCGCCTCAACTACTCCGTGATCGGCGACGGCGTGAACGTCGCGTCCCGCCTGCAGTCGCTCACCCGCACCGCGGAGTACCGCACCAACATCATCGTCAGCGCCGCCACCCTCCGCGCCGCGCGCCGCGCCCCTGAAGCCGGCGCCCGCCCCCTCGGCACCGTCGCCGTCAAGGGGCGCGCCGAACCGGTCGAGATTTTCGCCATCGACGCCGCGTAGCCGCCACGCCCCCCCCCCCCCCCCGCACCGGAGGGGAGGGGGGGGGGGCCCCCCCCCCCCCCGGGGCCCCCCCCCCCCCCCGGTACCGTTCGTCACGTGAGGCGTGACAACCCCAGCCCGTCGTCCCGCCCGGGCACCCGTCACGTATGGGGTGACACGCGTCGCGACGGCGGCCGGCCCCACCCGCGCTTGTCATCCGATGGATGACGACGGGGGAGCGTCGCGCGGCCGCGGCCCGCTCGCGCCCGACCGGTCGCTCCCCTTTCCCCGGCGGCGCGGGCGCCGGGACGGCGCGCACTTTTTCGCGTTTTCGTGGTGCCTCCGGGGCCGGATCCGGCTGAATTCCCGCCCATGAAAGTCCTCTTGATCGGCGGCACGGGCGTGATCAGCGCCGACTGTACCCGTCTCGCGCTCGCCCGCGGGCTCGACGTCACGCTCCTCAACCGCTCGACCCGCGATCCCATCCCCGGCGCGCACACCCTGGTGGCCGACATCTCCCGGCCCGAGGCCGCCGCCGCCCTCGGCGACCGCACCTGGGATGCCATCGTCGACTTCATCGCCTACGACCCCGACGCGATCGATGATCGGCTCGGGCTCTTCCGCGGGCGCACCGGCCAGTACGTGTTCATCAGCACCACCAGCGCCTACCAGAAGCCGCTCGGTCATTACCTGATGACGGAGTCGACGCCCCTCGCGAATCCGTTCTGGGAATACTCGCGGCTGAAGATCGCCGCCGAGGAGCGCCTGCTCCGCGCCTACCGCGACGAGGATTTTCCCGTCACCATCGTCCGGCCCTCCCTCACCTACGGCGACACCAGCATCCCGCTCGCGATCAACAGCCGCGGCAAGAGTTTCACCAACGTGGCCCGCCTGCGCGCCGGCAAGCCGCTGATCGTCCCGGGAGACGGGCTTTCGCTCTGGACCATCACCCACAGCAGCGACTTCGCCAAGGGGCTGGTGGGGCTGCTTGGCCACGCGGGCGCGCTCGGACACGCCTTTCACCTCACGTCCGACGAGGCGCTGACCTGGAACCAGATTTACCAGGCGACCGCGGAGGCGGCAGGGGTGCCGGCGCCACGCCTGGTGCACATGGCCTCCGATTTCATCACCGCCTGCCTGCCGGAGTACACCGGCACGTTGCTGGGCGACAAGGCCAACTCCGCCGTCTTCGACAACACCAAGATCAAGCGCTTTGTGCCCGACTATGTGGCGACGATGCGCTTCCGCGATGGGATTGCGCGCACCGTGCGCTGGTTCGACGCCGACCCGCGGCGGCAGATCGTCGATCCCGAGGCCGAGGCGAAGTGGGACCGGCTGATTGCCGCCTACGAGCGCGGCCTGGAGGCGGCGCGCCGGGAGTTCTGAACTGCACGGCGCCCGCACCCGCACCGCGCCGCGTCTGTCACCAGGCCACGCCCGCCATCCGCCGCGCCCCCGTCGCTCAACCGTTGCCCTGGAGGAAGCCCTCGAGGCGGTCGAACGAGGCGTCGAAGTATTCGTGCGAGTACACGACGGCGTTGAGTCGCGGCAGGCTCTCCAGCTCGGGGGGGAGCTCGGCCGCGCGGGGAAACTGAAAGCCGTCCGCCACCAGCGGCACCAGGTTGCGGCCGTGCCGCAGCGCGTGGATGATCTCCCGCCGCATCCAGTCCTCCGGGTCGTGACAGCGGTCGAGGGAGCCCGGCGCCAGCACCAGCAGGAAGTGCGGCGCCCGCTCGATCTCCCGCAGCAGGCGTTCGTCGAAATGCTCCGCGCCGAGGTCGTCGACGTCCAGGAAACATGGATACCCACGTCGCTCCAGCTCCATCTGCACGACGCGCGCGAGGCCCGCGGTGCGGTCGCGGCGGTAGCTGATGAACACCTGCTTCTCCGCGGCCGGCCGCGCGAAGGGAAACGGCGTGCCCGAGCGCCACGGCGAACGGCTGCCAGCCGGCCCCGGCCGCCAGGGCGGGCGGCTCCCGGCCGCCGGCGGCGACGCCGCCCGCGCCCGCGGGCGTTCGTCCCGATACCAGCGCCGCGCCGCCCGCACGGCCAGGGCGAAACTCAGGCCCGCCGTCGCCAGGCCCATCGCGAGATCGGGCAGCCAGTGGATGCCGAGGAAAAAGGTCGAGAGCGCCACCGTGCCCGCCACGCACGCCAGGCTGTGGCGCCAGCGCGAGCGGCTCCAGTACGCCGTCAGCACCACCTGCGCCGAGAGCGCCACGTGCATGCTCGGAAAGCAGTTGTCCAGCCCGCTGATCGGCCGGACCAGCTCGATCAGGCGCGTGCTGAGGAAGTCCGAGAGCAGGGTCGCCTTCGCCCCCGGGAACGCCCAGCGCTCCGGCACCGGGAAGAAGAGGAAGAACGGCAGGGCCAACAGGTAATTGATCGCCACCCCGAAGGTGAACACCCGCAAGGTCCGCACCTGCGGCCGCCGCCACCACGCCACCACCGCTCCTGCCAGCAGGACCGGAAAGACCACGAAATACGCCAGCGCGTACCCCCCGACCGTCCACCGGCTTACCCGCTCCGCTCCACTGAAGTTCAGCCCGCCCTCCAGTTCATGAAAGGCCTGCGCGATCCGGTAGCCGAGCGCATAGGCGGCGGGTGACTTCATCACTTCCTCGAGCTGGGTCTCGACGAAGTTGACGACGAACACCGCCGCGAGCAGCGCCAGGAGCTGCCCGCGGGTGAGAAACCAGGGCCGCGCGGCGGTCATCCGGCCTTTCCACGTCCCCGCCCGTCGCGTGCCGGGCCGCCCGCTCCGCTGCTTCCGGCGCCGCCCGCCGCCAGCGGCGGCCGCGATCCCCGCGGCGCCGCCGGCACCGCCGGCCGGCGCCCGAGTCCCCAGAGGGCGAAGATCGCCGCCAGTGTGGAGCATCCCACCAGCAGCGCCGTGCCGTAACGGAAGAGCCGGGTGTCGGGCGCCGGCCGCACCAGGGCGACGCGGTACACCGTGTTGCTCAGGGGATCGAAGTCGAAATGGATGCCGTCGCTGCGCTTCGGAAAACCGTCATCCTTGAATTTGAAGGAATGGAAGTCGGTTGCCGCCACCACCACGTCGAACGGTGTGCCGGCCACGCGATCGTTGTTGGTCAGATCGTTCCACGTCAGCTTCACCGCCCGCGCGGTCGCCCCGGTCGGCAGCGTGAACCGCACGTCGCGCAGCACCGTCGGCGTCTCGTCGTCGTAGCTCCAGATGTCGCGCACCCGGTGCATGCCGTTGGAGATTTGCTCCTCAATCCGCGCCACCAGGCTCTCCTTGTCCCCTTTCTTGTAGCTGATGTGGAACTGCTGCGGCGGCAGGCGGAAATCCGGGTACTCGCTGGTGATGATCAGCGAGTCGTCGTGCGCCTTGCGCAGCGTCCACAGCACGTCGAACTGCTTGTGAAAGTCCTCGTCGAAGAGCGTGAACTCGGTGCCGGAGAGCTGCACCGCCTGGCGCGCGGCCTCATACAGCACCGGATCAAGATCCGTGCCTTCGCGGTGGGCGCCGCGGATGTTGATCGGCACCGGAGTCGGCGCGGGCCGCGTCAACCGCCGCAGGGTGGCCAGCGCGCGCCGCGCCTCCGGGGTGGCGTTGAAATCCTGCCAGCGCTGGAAGTCGCCAATCGCAATGTCGTCGTCCTTCATCTGGCGCAGGCTCGCGACGATGCGCTCCCGCAACGAACGATCCGGCATCGCGGTGAAGACCAGGAGATCGTTGGGCAGGGTGTAGGGCAGCTTGAGGAAACGCAGGTCGGGGTCGTCGGCGAACTTGCTCTGGGTGCCGTTCCAGACCGCCGCGATCTCCGCGCGGCGCTGTTTCACCAGACGGATGAGATCGGCGCTGCCTTCGACCCCGGCGGGTTTCTCGGCGCGGATGAAGATGTGGCGTTGTTCGGGGGTGTTGGGTGTGTTGCCGGAGAAGATCCCCATCCGCCGGAAATACAGCGCCGGGAGGAGGTAGCTCGAGGTGGAGAACTTGTTGTGGTACGCAAACCGCGCCGGCGTCGCGCGACCGCGGAGGAATTTCACCAGTTGATCGAGATCGTCCGTCTTCAGCCCGGACGTCCGGTGCAGCACGAAGTAGCTTTGGTAGGTCGTCTCCTGCGTGCGCCGGCTGACGTAGGTCCCGAGGATGTCGAGGTTGGCCCCCAGCATCTGGGCCGCGATGTAGACGTACGGGGTGACGCGCGCCACCAGCGGACCCTGCTCGGCCACGTCCCAGCTCACGAGGGTGTCGACCGCCGCGCCGTACTCCAGGTCGCGCGGCTCGAACTTCAGCCCCTCCTTCGCCCGCAGGTACTCGCGCAGCTTCTCGTCCGCCCGCGCCGTCTCGGCGTCGAGCGCGACACCCACGAACGTAAGGGTGGGTGCATCCACCGCCGCCCGGCTCGGGCCCGCCCCAGGCACGAGCGCGAGCACGGAGACCAGCGCCAGCCACCGCTGGCCGAACCGCCCGCACCTCCGCACCCGGCGGATCGCCGGGGAAAAGTCGGTAAGCGGAGCGCGGCCAGGCGAAGACATGCGATGGGGGTGGGGCTGGAAGGAAACCTCATCGAAAGCCGGGGCGCCGGCGAGTGGCGAGCGGATTGTGCCTGAACCGCTCCCCGCGGACACCACCCATCCCGTCAGCCCGCGAACCCGTCGCGCACCTTGATCTTCAGCCCGGGCAAGCCTTGGCGAGCGGCGTCCGATTCCGCTCCCGCGCCCCGCAGCGCGAGGTTGAACTTCCGGCGACCGCGCACACGGTTGGGGCTCTGCCGATGCGCGCGCTCCTCCTCCTCGGATTGTTCCTGCCGGGCCTGCTCCCCATCCTCGCGGCGCGCTCCGCGGAAGCGGCCGGTCCGCGCTCCGGCCGCTGGGCGCACGAGGTTCCGCGAGCGCTGGCCCCCGATCCCCAGGTCGTGTGGGGACGCCTCGACAACGGCTTCCGCTACGCGCTCCGGCCGCATGCCGGCGTGCCCGGCCGGGTGACGCTCCAGCTCGTGGTCCTCTCCGGCTCCCTCGACGAGCGGGAGGACGAGCTCGGGATGGCCCATTTCACCGAGCACCTGGCCTTTGGCGGCACGCGGAACTTCCTGCCCGGCCAGATGGTGCTGCTCTTCCAGCGGCTCGGCGTCGAGTACGGCAGCGACGTCAACGCCATCACGACGTTCGACCACACCGCCTACCGCCTCGATTTCCGCGAGAACCGGCCTGACCTGCTCCGCGACGGCCTGCGGCTGTTCCGCGATTTCGCGGATGGGGTGACCTTCGATCCGGCGATGGTCGAGCGGGAGCGGCGGGTGGTGCTGGCGGAGCTGCGCAACCGCAACACGCTTTCGGGCCAGCAGCAGCAGGCCTCGCTGCCGGTGGTGTTCCGCGGGCTGCAGTTTCCGCTGCGGTCCCCCGGCGGCAGCGAGGCGCAGATCGCCCGTTTCACGCGCGAGCAGTTTCTCGAATTCTACCGGCGGCAGTACCGGGCCGACCTGATGGTGCTGGTCGGCGCGGGCGACTTCGATCCGGCGGCACTGGCGGCGCAGGTCCGCGAGCTCTTCGGCGGCCTGGCGAAGCCGGCCGGGCCGGTGCCGCCGCGGGCCGAGGGCCGGCTCGACGCGCGCGGGCTGCGGGCCGGCATCTTCCGCATCAGCGGCGTCGGCTCCGCCGCGACCGAAGCGGCGGCGGTCGTGGCCCTGCCGGCGCGGGCCGACACCCGCGAAGCGCAGATCGAGCGGCAACGACGGCAGTTCACGATGCGCGTCTTTTCCGAACGGATGCGCCGCGACCCCCAGGGGATGGGCGGCGAGGCCGGTTACGACGAACTACTGGGGCACGGCGTGGCGTCGGCTTCGCTGGGGGTGCCGGCGGCAGCGTGGTCCGAGGGCGTGACGTCCCTCGACCAGATGGTGCGCCTGACGCTCGAGCGCGGCCTCGACCCGGCCGACGTGGAGACGCTCCGGCGGCGCGAACTCAAGCTCGCCGCCCACCTGCTCGATCAACTCCCCGGTGCCGACCCGGCCGCGTTCTGCGAGGCGCTGACGGAGTCGATCACCAGCCACACGGTGTTTCCGGGGCTGGCACAGACCTATGGCTGGATGCGCGAGTGGCTGGAACGGTTCACCGCCGCGGAGGCGCACAAGGTCTTCCGGAGCCTGTGGGCGCCGGAGGCGATGGCGTTCCACGTCTCCGGCGGCGTCGACCTGGAGCTGACGCCGGACAAGGTCGTGCAGGCGGTGCAGAAGGCGCGGCGCGGCGGCGTGAGTCATGTGCTGCCGCGGCTGCGCCGGGAGACGCCGTTCGCGCTGCCGCGGTTCGCGACGCCGACGGCGGTGGTCTCACGCCAGGAGGTGCCGCAGCTCGGGGCGACGCTGCTGCGGTTCGGCAACCAGGTGCGGCTGAATTTCGTGGCGGGCCGGCAGGAACCGGGCCTGGTGCATGCCGTGGTGCGGGTGGGCACGGGCCTGCTCGAGCTGCCGGGCAACAAGCCGGCGCTGAAGGAGTACGGCCTCAACACCCTGCTCGCGAGCGGCGCGGTGCATTTCCGGCCCGAGCAGTTCCGGGCGCTGGTGGAGGACCGGCTGCTGCAGTTCGGCTTCGACGTGGAGGATCGGGACGCCTTCACCTTTCGCGCGGTGATGGCGGCGGAACAGCTCGAGGTCTTCCTCGGGCTGGTTGCGGACATCCTGCACGCGCCCCAGTTCAACAGCTTCGTGCATCGCGATCAGCGGATGCAGGCGGCGATGGGGCGGGCCTCGGCGGCGATGGGGCTCGGCGAGGGCATGCGCGAGCTCACCGACCACCTGTTCAAGGGCGACCCGCGTTTCACCTGGGGCTCGCCGCTCGACTACCTGTCGATGAGCGTCGTCGACGTGCGGCGGTGGATGGAGCCGTCACTGGCCCGCGGATACGTGGAGACCACGATCGTCGGCGACCTCGCCGAGGAGGCCGCGGTGGCGGCGGTCGCGCGCACGCTCGGCGCGCTGCGGCCCCGGGCCGAGCGCAAGGCCACGGCGGCCCCGCCCAAGCCGGTGCGGGTGACGGCGGATCCGGGCTTCAGGCGGATCGAGTTTGTCGGGGAGCAGAACGTGGGGCTGGTGGTCGGCACCTGGCCGGTGGCGCATCCGGTGAGCGTGCGCGACCAGGGGGCGCTGGAGGTGCTGGCCAAGATCCTCGAACTCCGCGTGCGCACCGAGCTGCGCGAAAAGCTCGGCCTGGCCTACTCGCCGTCGGCGGAGTTCCAGGCCTTCGACGGCTTCCCGGACTTCGCGCTGCTGCGGGCCGAAATCGACTGCGCGCCCAACGACACCTCGCGTGTGGCCCCGCTCGTCACCGCCATCGGCGCCGCCCTCGCCGCGGAGGGCGTGACGGAGGGGGAGTTCATGGGGGCGCGCGGGATCCTGCAGGGGCAGCTCCGGCGGGCGTTCCGCGAAAACGGCTTTCTCGTCAACCTCCTGATGCGGGCGCAGGAGCGACCGGAGGAGACGCAGGAGCTCGTCGCGCTGCAGGGCGGCCTGCTCGACGCGTTGACGCGCGAGGAGGTGAATCGCTGGGCGGCGAAGTTGCTGGGCGCGCAGAACTGCCGCAGCGCCGCGGTCGTGCCGAAGGCATTCGTGGGCGTGTTTGAAGCGGGGCGGTGAGGGACGCCCGCGCCGGGTTCAGGCCGCGCCGAAAAATTTCAGGATGCGCCGCAGGCTCGCGACCAGCAGGTCAATCTCCTCCTCGGAGTTGTAGAGGTAGAAACTCGCGCGCGTGGTGCTGGTGAGGCCGAGCTTGCGCATCAGCGGCTGATTGCAGTGGTGCCCGCCGCGCAGGGCGATGCCATCCTCGTCGGCGAAGGTGACGACATCGTGCGCGTGCACGTCGGCGAAAGCGAAGCTCACCAGCCCGCTGCGTTCGCCGGCGGGGCCGAGCAGGCGGATGCCGGGAAGGACCGACAGTTTTTCGTAGGCGAGCCGGGCGAGCGCCCGGTCGTGCCCGGCGAGAGCGTCGCGCCCGACGGCGTCGAGGTAGTCGCAGGCGGCCGCGAGCCCGACGGCATCGGCCACGTTGGGCGTGCCGGCCTCGAAGCGTTCCGGGGTGGGCTTCCAGCGGGCGCATTCGTAGTCGACCGCGGTCACCATGCCGCCGCCGGTCTCGTCCGGATCGAGGCGATCCAGCAGCGCGCGCCGCCCGTAGAGCACTCCGATGCCGGTCGGGCCGCACATCTTGTGCCCGGAAAAGGCGACAAAATCGGCGCCGATCTCCTGGACATCAAAGGGACCGTGGCCGATCGACTGGGCGGCATCGACCACCGAAAGGGCGCCGACCGCCCGGGCCCGCGAGCAGAGTTCCGCAACGGGGTTGATCGTCCCGAGGGTGTTCGAGATGTGGGTGAACGCGAACACCTTCACCTGCGGGGTGAGCAGCTCATCCAGCGCCGCGAGGTCGAGGCCGCCCTCGGCGTTGGCCCCCAGGACCGGGACGAAGCGCAACGTCGCCCCGCTGCGCCGCACCGCCTGCTGCCAGGGCACGAGGTTCGAGTGATGCTCCATCTCGGTGGCGAGAACGACATCGCCCGGCCGCAGCGTGGCGCCGACGCTGCGCGCGACCACGTTGATCCCCTCGGTGGTGCCGCGCGTGAAAACGATCTCCGCCGGGTCGGCGGCGTGGAGGAAGCGGGCCAGGCGGGTCCGCGCGCCCTCGTAAGCGCTGGTCGCCCGCATCGAAAGCTGGTGCAGGCCGCGGTGCACGTTGCTGTTGTCGCGCTCATAGAAGCGCACCAGCGCGTCGATCACGCAGCGGGGCTTCTGCGCCGTGGCGGCGTTGTCGAGGTACACGAGCGGTTTGCCGTGCACCGTCTGGTGCAGGATCGGGAAGTCGGAACGGAAATCGCGGCCGGAAAACATGGGCGGTTACCCAACCCGGGACGGGCGGGAGTGTCACCATCCGAGTTCGGCGGGAATTGGCAAACCGGCACCGATCAGCCGGGAGCGGGGGCATCCCCGCTGGAGGGTTCCGCGCCTTCCGGGGCGGCCCCGCCTTCCGAAAAGCGGGGAGGGTGCCCTGCTGCGGGAGACGCGGCCTCTCCCGGCCGACGCCGTCGCCCCGGAGCGGCTCCGCCTGGCGAGGTCAGCAATACCGCCGCAGGAGCCGGCGCAGCACCGGGCGCACGGTCCGCGCCAGCCTGGCGTTGGCGTAACCCATCCAGGCCACCGGGGTGGTCGTGTCGAGCGGGACGCGCAGCGGCCGCCCCTCCGGCGCCTCGACCACGCAGCCGGCCTCGCGGGCGATCAGCTCGGTGGCGATGTCGTAGGGATGGCAGCAGAGCGCCGCCGCCGAGTATCCTAGTTTTTTATACACCGACGGCCGCAGATCCCCGAGCATCCGGTCGTGGCCGGTGAGGAGCTCCGCCAGTTGCCCGCCGGTCGACAGGTACTGGTCGTCGAAGACGCGCTGGCCGCCGTCCTTGCCCAGCAGTCCCAGCTCGCGCCACAGCGCCTCCTCGATCTGCCCCAGCAACGCCTTGCCCTCGGGAAAAAAACGCGCGAGCGAGGCAAAGCCGTGCTCGAAATCCCGCGCCTGCGACGGCCGGGGCCGCCAGCGCCGGCGCGCGCCGCCCGCGAGCGGGATCGTCTCCGCCACCACGCCCCCGCCCGCGAGCGCGCTGAACTGGTCGGCGTAGCCCTGTTTCGAGGTCGGCAGCTCCGTCATCGCCGCCACCACGATGTCACCGAGGTGCGTGCGCGCCCCGCGCTGCGGCGCCAGCCCCGCGAGCGCCCAGGCCGCGCGCTTGTCGTACATCAGCCCGCGCGTGCCGTCGATCGGATCGAGGAGGCACTTCCACTGCGTGCGCCGCGGTGGCGTCCCGTCCGGAAACGTGGTCGTCCCCTCCGGCAGACCCTCCATCACGATCTCCACCGGCCACGCGCGCGGCCAGTGGCGCTCGAACCACTCCGCGATCGCCTCCTCGCTCAGGCGATCGATGTGGTAAATCGTGTCGGCCGCGGTCACCGACGCCACCCGGGCGAATCGCGCCGCGTGGTGCGCGCGGGCCGCGATCAGGGTGTCCCGGATGTGGTCCTGCAACTGGCAGAGCAGCCGGCGGGCGCGATCGAGCCGGGCCCGGGTCATGGCGCGAGCAGCGCGGCGCCGTCGCCGGTCCGGGCATGCAGGATCTCCGGCGGCCGGCCGAACGCGGCCGCGTAGGTGGCGGCCACCTGCGCGGCGTCGGCCGGGCCGAAGCCGCCCCCGGTCAACGCCATCACGGCGCCGCCGAAGCCACCCCCGGTCAGGCGCGCGCCGTACACCCCGGGCGCGGTAGCCAGTTGATCGACGAGAAAGTCGAGTTCGGGCGCGCTGTTCTCGAACCGGTCGCGCGAGCTGCGGTGCGAGGCCGTCAGCAGCCGCCCCACCGCCGGCAGATCCCCGGCCCGCAGGCTCGCCACGCAGGCGCCGACCCGCGCGATCTCCTCCACAATGTGCCGCGCGCGCCGGCGCAGCACCGGCGCGAGGCGCGCCTCGCCCGCTGCCAGCGCCTCGGGGGACACCTCGTTGAGCAGGGCCACGCCGAGGGCCTGCGCCGCGGCCAAGCACTCGCGGTGGCGCTCCGCGTACAGGCCGTCGATCAAGGCATGTTTCGCGTGGGTGTTGAACAGCCAGAAGTGCACGCCGCCCGGCAGCGGCACCGTCTCAAACACCGGGCCCCGGCAATCGATGAAAACGAGGTGATCCTTCCGGCCGAAGCCCGACACGCCCTGGTCGAGGATTCCGCAGGGCACTCCCACGAAGTGGTTTTCCGCGTGCCGCGCCGCCTTCACCAGGGTCTCACGCGACGGCTGCTCGCCGGTGAGTGCGGCAAAGGCCAGCGCCGACGCCAGCTCGATGGCCGCGCTGCTGCTGAGTCCGGCGCCGGTCGGCAGATCCGACAACGCCAGGTAATCGAAGCCCGCCGGGACCCGCAGCCCGAAGTGTGGAAACGCCGCCAGCACGCCGAGCGGATAGTTGGCCCAGCCCGCGGCGCCCGTCTGCCGCACCGGCGCCTCCACCGGCACCGCCACCAACTCGTGGCCCTCGCTCGCCAGCCGCCGGTGACCGTCGGGACGCGCCGCCAGCGCCACTCCGATCCCGCGATCCAACGCGGCCCCGAGCACGGGTCCGCCGTTGTAGTCGGTGTGATTGCCGATGAACTCGATGCGGCCCGGAGCCCGCGCGAGAATCTCGGGCGAGCGCCCGAAGCGTTCGCGGAATTGTTCGATCAGCGCCTCCTTCATCATGCGCCGGCAAACAAGACCCGCCACCCGCACGGGTCGATCTCAAATCCGATCTCCCCGCCGTCCGCGAGCGCGGGGTTCAACCATGACGGTGTCACCTTGAGTCCGCGGGACACGGTGTTCCCGCCAGCAGCAAGAGCACGACGCCACGCCCGAGCTCGACGCGGTCGTGTCAACCCGTCCGGCGCAGCTCCGCCGCCGGTTTGAATCGCACGGTCTTCAACGCGCGGATCTTCATCGGCTTCTTGGTGTGCGGATTGAAACCGTTGCGGGCCGGACGCACTGCCACCGCAAAGGAGCCAAAACCCACCAGCGACACCTCCTTGTCGCGCCGCAAGCCGAGCTTCACCGCTGCCAGGACGGCATCGGTCGCCCGCTCGGCCGCCGCCTTGGAAGTGCCGGCCGCCATGAGTTTCTGCACTTCGTCGACCAGGGTGGCCTTGTTCATCTTGGGGTCGGGATGGGGAAGTGCGGAGCCAACGAACCCCGGCGCGGCGGGTCAAATTTAATCCCGCCCGCCCAGCGGGCCGGAAGCGCCGGTGGCACCCGCTCAAGGCACTCCGGGCGCCGGGGGGCCTCCGCCGGCGAAACGCACCGGCACTTCGCCCGCCCGGCCCTTTACAACCACCTCCAACAACTCCGCCAGCGCCTGCTCGCGACTCACCCCACGCGCGGCGGCGAGTTGATCCGCCCGCTTCGCCAACTGGGTGGCCATGACTCCCGCCTGGGCAGGGGACGCCCCCAGCCGCTCGCACAGGCGGGCGAGTTGCGCGAGCTCCGTCATGACGCCTCCATTACCCGGACGGCCGGGCCGCCCTCCGCGCTCCAAGCCAGTTCCGTCCCAGGCGCCACAAGTGCCCGCGTCACCATCGCCAGGCCGATCCAGCCACTCCTGCCGTCTGCGGCCGCCGAGCGCAATTCCCCGGCGGGCCGGCCGGCGACGAAGAGCGGGGCGGGGGCGGCGGGCGGCTCCGTTTCCGCCCCGGCGACCCGCACCAGCCGCCGTCGCACCTGGCCCATCGACCGCAGGCGCGCCATCACCTCCTGCCCGAGGTAGCACCCTTTGGTGAAGGAGATCGCCTCCTCCTCGAGTCCCGCCTCCTGCGGCAGGTCCGTCGGCCCGAGATCCTCGGGCACCGCCGGGATGCCGGCCGCGAGGCGGCGGCGGCGCAGCTCCCCCGCGGTCACCTCGCGTCCGTGCAGCGCCGACTCCAGCCAGGCAGGCACCCCGGCGGCAACCCGGTACACCACCTCCAGATTCCCCCCCGCCTCCCGCCGCCCGCGAAACACCCGCACCGCGTCCTCCAGCCCGACCGGCGGCGGCAGCAGCGTCGCGGAATCAAGGATACTCAGCCCCGCCCAGGCCTCGGTTTCGTCCGCGATCGCGACATCGTCCGCGATGATAAAACTCTCGAGTCGTGCACGAATCGCCGCCGCCGGCGAAAAGTAGCTGCCCACCCAAAAGGCGTCCTCCCCACCCGCTGCTCCAGCCGCCCGCAGCACGAAGCTGTCAGCGAGCACCTTGCCTTTCACGGTCAGCCACAAGCCGTAACTCGCTTCGCCCGGACTCGCGGTGAGGGCGCGCAGATCGTTGCTGAATTGCCCTTGGAGAAAAGCCGCCGCGTCGGGGCCCGCCACCCGCAGCCACGCGGCCGGTTTCCAACGGAAAACGGCCGGAGAAGTAGGAAAATTGATATTCATTATGTACCTGTACCGTAGTTCTTTGCAAAATATATGATAGATTTTGAAAACTTTCAGTTGACCCAACCGCATCCCCGCGTATCACTTCAACCATCAAGTTTAACACTTCTCCCGCCTAGCGGGAGTTTTGGGGTAACTAAGAAAGCAAAGGCCGGCCGCTTAGGGGTAAGCGGCCGGCCACTTTTTTGGCCGGCGCGAACGAGTCAACCGCTTTGCGTTCCGCCTGGCAAACCGGGACTCGGCCGCCTGGCGGCCAACGCTCCCGGCGTCGCGAAACGAAGTCAGTGACCTAATTCGGGGTTTCCGGTCCGGATAAAACCGCGTTCAGTGACCGGCTCGCCGTCGCAACCCATGTTTGCCTCCTTCCTCGCCGCCCTGTTTTTCGCGCTGAACGCCACGTGCGCGGCCCATAGCGTGCGTGCGTTTGGATCGGCGCGGGCGAACCTGGGCCGGCTCGCAATTGCCGCGTTCGTACTCGGCGTCTTCGCCCACACGCTCGGGGGCGGGTTTGCCAGCGCGAGTGTCGGCTGGTTTCTGCTCAGCGGCCTGATCGGCATGGGGCTGGGCGACCTCGGCGTCTACGGCGCGCTGCCGCTGCTCGGCTCGCGACTCACGGTGCTGCTGACGCAATGCCTGGCCGCGCCCCTTGCCGCTCTCGGAGAGTGGTGGTGGCTGGGCACGCGCCTGACCGTCGCCCAAGTGGGGTGGGGGCTGGTGATCCTCGCCGGCGTCGCGTTCGCCATCACCCCCTCGCGCGCCAGCCCGCCGCGGGTGCGCGTGCGGCCGATCGGATTTCTCTTCGGTTTCATTGCCGCCTGTGGACAAGGCTTCGGCGCCCTGGTGAGCCGGAAGGGTGTGATGGTCGCCGAGGCGGCGGGCGAAGCCGCGCACAACGCGACCTTTGGTCTCACCGCGGCCTACCAGCGCATCCTCGCCGGCCTCGTGTTTACCCTCTGCTGGTTCGCCGTGCTCCGGCTGCTCCGCCGGCCCGGCCCGCTGACCGCCGCGGGGGGCGCAGCCGCGCCGGGGGAACCGTCCGCGCGTCGTCGCGCCTGGGGCTGGATGCTGGCCAACGGCCTCGCCGGCCCCGTGCTGGGCGTCGGTTGCTACCAGTGGGCGCTGGCCACCACCCCGAGCGGCCTCGTGCTGCCGATCGCCGCCACCGCTCCGCTGCTCGCGATGCCGATCGCCTTCTGGCTGGAAGGGGATCGGCCCACCCGCCGCGCGGTCGTCGGCGGCATCATCGCCGTTGCCGGCTGCATCGCCCTCACGGCGGCGCGGTAGCGGCGGCGGATTTCAGTGCGGCTCCGCCAGGAGTTCGCCGGCCCGCACCCCGGCATAGTCGAGCACAACGTTGTCCTTGAAGGCCTCGGTGAGGTTGTGGTTGCCGGGCTTGGCCGGCGAGAGCACCGCCCGGGCGCGCTGGACCGGATCGAGCGAGAGCAGGAGCTCGCGTCCGCGCCGCTGCTCCTCCGGCAGAATCGCCACGCCGCGGTACTTGCCTTCCCGCGCAATCGCCGGCTCCGAGCCGACGAACACCGGCGACATCACCACCTGATCCCCGAGCACGAAGGTGTTAACGATCAGATGATGCCCGTCGATCTGCCAGCCCCAGGGCCTGGTCGCCGAAGGCTCGCCCATCACCGTGAGGTGGTAGAGCCACTCGCCGTACTGCTCGAAGTCGCCGCCGTTCAATTCGCCGAGCGTGTGGTTCAGCTTCATGATGTCGCGCGAGAGTTGCAGGCCCTTCGCGCTCAGCGAGGCCCGCAGCAGCCCGAACGCCGCCTCGCGCGACATCCGCACGAAACGTTGGAAGCGGGTCTCGTCTTTCGGCGCCGGGGCCGGCTGGGCAAGGACCGCGCTGGCGCCAAGCGCGCACAGCGCCGCACGGAAAAGTGGCGGGATCATGGGTCGGGAGGTGGGTGGGACGGAAGCGCCACGGCGGCGGGCCGTG
>CAZDGC010000059.1:0-42409 GCA_964504885.1 uncultured Opitutus sp. | reverse complement strand
CCTCCTCGGGAGGGTCTCGGCGCCAAGGTCGCTACGGCCGCCTGAAATTGCTCCTGCTTTCGGCACCGGGCCACCCTGAAAAGGGTGGCCTGCTTGTTGATCTTCAGAGGGGAAAATTCAGGTGCGGCGCCTGAAGGCCAGAGGGGAAAACGCGTTTTTCCGCTCGAAAAAATGTTTGGCGCAATGTTTGGTTTTGGGGTCTTAAAGTTGCCTTGTGTCACCTGTGGTTGCACGCGGGCAGTCGCTCTTTCGAAAATCGCGCAAGTCATTAAGCAGAAACCCCCGGGAGCAGTTTCCGGGGGTTTCAAATTGGGTGCAGGGGTTGGATTTGAACCAACGACCTTCAGGTTATGAGCCTGACGAGCTACCAGGCTGCTCCACCCTGCAACAAAAGGGACGCGGAAGGTCGAAAGCAGCCGCGGCTCTGTCAATGCCTTTTTCGGAAAATCTCGGAATTCTCGCTTGCCTCACGGGAACGCGACCGGTGTGTTGACCGGCTCTTTGTCGGAAATCCAACCCAACCAATAATCCAACCAACACCACGATCGCAAGGCGGCCCAGCGGCCGACCTGTGTGTCGCACGATACATCAGATCCACATGAACCTGACCATCACGCCCAAGGACCTGCTCGACGCCGGCGTCCACTTCGGCCACCAAACCAAGCGCTGGAACCCCCGTTCCAAACCGTTCGTCTTCGACCACCGGCAGGGCGTCACCATCATCGACCTGGGCAAGACCCACGAAGCCCTCGTCAAAGCCTGTGATTTTCTCGAGGACACCGTCGCCAACGGCGGCAACGTGCTGTTCGTCGGCACCAAGCGGCAAGCCAAGGAAATTGTCCGAGAGGCGGCCACCTCCCTCAACATGCCACTCTGCGTCGACCGCTGGCTCGGGGGCACCCTGACGAATTACGAGACCGTCAAGAAATCGATCGCGAAGTTCAAGAAGTACCAGGCCATGGAGACCAGTGGCGAGCTGTCCAAGCTGCCGCGCAAGGAGGAGTCGGCCATCAAGCGCGAGATGACCCGCATGCAGAAGAACTTCAGCGGCGTCGCCGAGATGGGAGGCCTGCCGTCAGCAATGTTCGTGGTGGACGTCAATCACCACAAGATTGCCGTGGCTGAAGCTGCGCGCGCCGGCATTCCGTGTGTCGGCATCGTCGACACCAACTCCGATCCCTCCACCGTTTCGCATCCGATTCCGGGCAATGACGACGCGGTGAAGTCGATCCGCATTATCGTCGAGGCCATCACCGCCGCGATTCAGAGCGGTCTGGCGCTCCGCGAGACGCGGCGGGCGCAGCGGGGAGCCGCTGACTTGAAGACTGTGACCGCAGGCGTCGAGGAAGCCCCCGCCGCCGAGGCATCCGTCGCACCCGTGACCGACGAGGTCGATCTCTCGAAGGTGGAATTGCCGGCGGATGTCGCCGCGGTTGTTGAGGGCGAAACCGACGCCACCGCCGTCGCCCCGAAGAAAAAAGTGACCCGGGCCAAGCGCCCGGCGGTCAAGGCCGAGTAATCCCACCCGCGCATTTCATTCAATGAGCAACACACCCATCACCGCCCAGGCGGTCGCCGACCTCCGTGAGAAGACCGGCGCCGGCCTGCTGGATTGCAAGAAGGCTCTCGCCGAGACCAACGGCAACATCGAGGAAGCGATCACGCTGCTGCGCAAGAAGGGCGCCGCCTCGGCGGCGAAGAAGGCTGAACGCGCGACCAAGGAGGGTCTGGTCGAGAGCTACATTCACGTCGGAGGGAAGGTCGGCGTCCTCATCGAGGTCAACTGCGAGACCGACTTCGTCGCCCGCAACGACGCGTTCCGCCTCTTCGTGCGCGATCTTTGTCTGCAGATTGCCGCGGCCAGCCCGCAATACGTGGCTCGCGAAGACGTGCCCGAGGCCGAACTCGCCAAGGAACGCGACATCGCCGCCGCCCAGGTTCAGGGCAAGCCGCCCGCGGCCGTGCAGAAGATCGTCGAAGGCAAACTGGAGAAGTTCTACTCGACCATCTGTCTTCTGGACCAGCCGTTCGTCAAGGTGCCGGAGAAGACCGTGAAGGAGATCATGCTCGAGCAGATCGCCAAGACGGGCGAGAACATCCAGGTTCGCCGCTTCGTCCGCTACCAGCTCGGCTCCTGACGCCTGCAACGCCGGATTGTATTCCAGGCGCCCCGCTCTCATGGAGTGGGGCGTCTTTTTTTCGCCCATGAATGTCACCCGTGGCCAGATCCTCCTGCGCGGCCTCACGCACCGCTGCCCGAATTGCGGCGGTCGCACGCTCTTCCAGGAGGGAACCTGGTTCCGCTTGAATCCCACCTGCAAGCGCTGCGGTTTTGTCTTCGAGCGCAACCAAGACGAAGGCTTCTTCCTCGGCTCAATGTCGCTCAATTACGGCGTGACGTTGGTGGGCTTTCTGCTGCCGGTCGCCCTGCTGGCCTTCGGCGGCGTCATCGCCACCAAGACTGCCGTGGTGCTCGCCGGCGCCGGCGCCGGCGTCGTCCCAATCCTGCTCTACCGGTCGTCGCGCAGTTGGTGGCTCATGAATTATTACCTATTCCTGCCACATCACCTGCCGGCCAACGGTGGCACCGGACGCGCCGGCGAGGACGCGAACACTTGAGCGGGCCGAAGCGCGAATTTGCCATTTTTTCAGCTTCCGTTTTGAAGGCCTGGTCCTACGTTTCGCCTCCCCGCACCGGAGAGGTGACAGAGTGGTCTATCGTACCTGACTCGAAATCAGGCGTGCCGGAAACGGTACCGTGGGTTCGAATCCCACCCTCTCCGCCAGTTTCCGCCGGGCCTACGGCTGGCAGACCGAATTCAAAACGTGTCCAATAGGTGGACGGCGGCGCTCGGTCGCCACCGTGACCGTACTTGCGGCGCCGAGGGACCGGCGCCCTCCTTCAACCGGGTTTTGTGGACTTTTTCGATGCGCCTTCAGAGGCTGACCGACGTCACCCAGGCGAAGCAGGGAAGATCTGCGGAGGCTGCCACCGCCGGCGCAGCGTCAGTGGGGCTCCCTCAGAAAGCTGCCGCTCGGCAAGCCAGCAGGAAGTTCCTGTCACAATTGCCGACGCTCCGCCAACTGCCCGTCCCGGGTTCGTCCGCGTAATCGAAGAGGTAAAGTCTCGTCCCGGCAGCGCCGGCGCGTCATGCATGCTGGCACCGCTCCACCCCGATGCCGACCGTCGCCTTCCTCCGCCCGCTCCTCGCCGGCCTGCTCGCCGCCACGGCCTGTGCCGTCGAGCCCGCGGCCGTCCTCACCGTCTGGCCCGGCACCCCGCCAGGCGAAACCAAGACCCTGCCTCCCGAGCGAGACCAGACCAAGGACACCGACAAGCTCATCGCCGGCCGGCGCATCATCAAGCTGGGCAATGTCTCCACCCCGCAACTCGCCGTGTACCCGGCCCCGCGCGATCGTGCCAACGGCACGGCCGTGATCATCTGTCCCGGCGGCGGCTTCAGCATCCTCGCCTACGATCTCGAAGGCACGGAGGTCGCCGCCTGGCTCAACTCGGTCGGCGTGACCGGTGTCGTATTGAAATATCGCGTACCGATGCGGGATCCGCAGCAGCGCTGGCGGGCCGCCGTCCAGGACGCGCAGCGGGCCGTCAGCCTGGTGCGCAGCCGGGCCGCCGAGTGGGCCATCGATCCCGCCCGACTGGGCATCCTGGGGTTTAGCGCGGGCGGGGCAACCGCCGGCTACACCGCCCTGGCCGACGGCCGCCGGTTCTACGATCCCATCGATGCGATCGACACCGTCTCCAGCCGCCCCGATTTCGCCCTGCTGATCTACACCGCAGGATTCGTCGAACGCGGCCAGCACAACCTCAACGGCGTGATGCCCGTGCCCCCGAATCCGCCGCCGATGTTCCTCGTCCACGCCTTCGACGACAATGTGCCCGTGCAGAACGCCCTGCTGCTCGCCGCGGAGCTGCGCCGGGCCGGCGGCTCCGCCGAGCTTCACGTGTACGAGTCGGGCGGCCACGGCTACGGCCTCCGCCCGGTGGCCGGACTGCCCGTCACCTCCTGGCCGCGGCGCGCCGAGGAGTGGCTTGCCCGCCGCGGGCTCCTTTCGCCGCGCTGATTTCGCCGCTTCCTGCCGCCGTCCAAGCGGCAATCGGCGGACTCGTCCTCCCATTCACCCGTTGACGCCACCGGAAACGGGCGTTAAACGCTGCGCGTGCCTTTTCCCGCACGTTTTCCCCGGTGGTCGTGGAGACGGGCGCGCGCGTTGCTCGGAAGCGACGGCGATCATCCGGCAACACCCCGCCGGGCAGGCCGATTCACCGCCCTCCGGAACCTCGTCGCCGTCCTCGGATTGGCCGCCCCGCTTGCCGGCGGTCCCGAGGCGAACCCTGCTCCCCCCGAACGCATCGTCCTCAACCTCACCCCCGAGCCGGCGACCAGTATTGCGGTGACGTGGCGCACCCGGCAGCCGGCGGCGGCGCCGGTCGTGCAAGTGGCACGTGCGACCGCGCGACCCACGCTGACGGAGGGTGCCCGCAGCGTGCCGGCCCGCAGCGAAACGGTCTCCACCGGAGGCGACACCCAAGCCTGGCACCACTCGGCCGTGCTCGCGAAACTTGCCCCTGACACCCTGCATGCCTACCGCGTGGGCGACGGCACCGCGTGGAGCGAATGGAGCCAGTTTCGCACGGCGAAGGCCGCCCCGTCGCCGTTCCGCTTTCTCTTCTTTGGCGATCCCCAAAACGGTCTGAAGGACTACTGCACGCGCACGTTCCGGGCGGCGTTTGCCCATGCGCCTGACGCCGCGTTTTACCTGATCGCCGGCGATCTGGTCACCACCACGATCGACGATCAATTGTGGGGCGAGTATTTTTACGCCACCGACGTGCTGAACCGTGTGATGCCCGGCCTCTCCACCCCGGGCAATCACGACTACACCCGGCTCGTCCTCGGCGGCCAGGAGCGCAAGGCCGCATCGCCGCTCTATCGCGCCCACTTCACCCAGCCGGAGAACGGCCCTCCCGGACTCGAAGAGACGACTTACGCCTTCGACTACCAGGGGGTGCGCTTCGTCTGCCTCAATGGCAACGACCGGCTCCCCGACCAGATCGCCTGGCTGGACCGCGTGCTGGCGGTCGGCCGGCCCCGCTGGACCCTGGTGTTGATTCACCAGCCGGTGTATTCCACCGGAAAGACCCGCGACAACCCGAAGCTCCGCGACGCCCTCGTGCCCGTCTATGATCGCCACGGCGTCGATCTGGTTCTGCAGGGCCATGACCACAGCTATGGCCGCACCTTCAAATTGCGCGCGCACCAGCGCGTGCCCGATGACGCCCCCGGCACCGTCTATGTCGTCTCCTCGGCCGGCCCCAAGTTCTATCCGGTGAACCCGCAGCACGCCGGCCTCATGGCCCGGCTCGATTCCGGTCTGCAACTCTATCAGGTCATCGCCATCGACGGCGACCGCCTGCAGTACGAGTCATGGACCGTCACCGGCGAACGCTTTGACGCCTTCACCCTGACCAAGCCCGCCGCCCCCGCCCCGCGCTGAATCCTTCCGCCCTCGGCAGTCGTCCTGCCGCTTCGACTACCCGGTGCGCCACCTCCGATCCGGAGGCAGCGGCCAACCCCTCCCCGCCATGATCAACCGTCTCCGCCGCCTCCCTGCCCCCCATCGCGCGGCCGCCCTTCTGGCCGCCGTTTTCGCCCTCACCGCGCTTCCCGCCCAGCCCCTGGCCGATCGGGCCGCCATTCAAGGCTCCGTCACCGACGGCTCCGGAAAACCGGTCGTCCGCGCCAGCGTCGCCGTGACCGGCACCGGCCTCGCCACCACCACCGACGAAAAAGGCGACTACCACCTCGCCAGCGTCCCGGCCGGCTCCCACGAACTGCTCGCCTCGTCCGTCGGCTTTGGCGAAAGCCGCGCCCGCGTCACCGTCTCCGCCGGCCGGACCATCCGCCAGGACTTCACCCTCGGTGGCGAAATCATCCAGCTCGGCACCGTGGTGGTCCAGGGCACGCGCGACGGCCAGGCCCGGGCCCTCACCCAGCAGAAGAATGCGATCAATCTGATGACCGTGGTTTCGTCCGACGCCGTGGGCAGGTTTCCCGATGCCTACGTCGGCGACGCCCTGCGCCGCCTCGTCGGCGTCGTGGTCGAGGAGGATCAGGGCGAAGCGACCGGCGTCACCATCCGCGGCATCGAACCCGACTACAATAACATCACGATCAATGGGCTGGAGGTCGCCGCCACGGGCACGCCCGGCAGCGGCACGAGCAACCAGGCCTCGCGCCCCGTCAGCCTCGATGTCTTCTCCGTTGATCTGATCGAGTCCATCGAAGTCGCCAAGGCCACCACCCCGGACATGGACGGCAACGGTCTCGGCGGCGCGGTCAACGTGAAGACGAAGAACGCCTTCACCCGCGGGATCCGCGAGTTCACCGCCTCGGGCGAATACACCTACGCCGATCTCTACGAGGGACGCGAGGGCTACCGCGCCACCGCCACCTACAGCGACGTCTTCGGCGCCGAGAAACGCTTCGGCGCCCTCGTTTCGGTCACCCGCGAGGAACGCGACCGCCGCGTCGAGCGTGTCATCCCGATGCAGTACAACGCCGCCGGCGTCCTCCAGCGCGCCCGCGCCAACGGCTACAACCAGACCCTGGAGCGCATGTCGTACCTGGCCTCGTTCGACTACAAGCTCGGGGCCAACACCCGGCTCTCGTTCAAGCCGTCCTACAGCAAGTACGACGACACGTCGGACTACGACCGCGCCCAAATCCATGCCGACCAGGGGCGCTACCAGAACGAGTATGTGAAGGATCACCGCTTCAAGAAACTCCACACCTTTGATCTCAGCGGCGAGACCCGCTTCGGCAGCCACCAACTGCGCGTCGGCGCGCTCTACTCCTACTCGGACGAGACCAAGCCGGAGAACCAGAAGCACGTCTTCCGCACCGCCAACAACGCCGTGCGGCTCACCTTCGACCAGAGCGATCCGGTCAAACCCTACCCCGTGCTCACCACCTTTGCCGGCGGCGTGCCCGCCACCACCGCCGAAAAAGCCCTCTTCACCCTCAACGAGGCCAAGTTCCGCGGCAACTACCAGGAGGACGAGCGTCGCACGGTCTACGCGGACTACACCCGCGACCTGGTGCTGCGCGGCCTGCCGGTGAAGCTCAAGACGGGCGCCAAGTTCACCACCACGGAGAAATTCGACAACGCCTGGTCCTACGTCTTCGGCGCCGCCGGCACCGTCCTGAACTACAACCAATTCCCGGACCTGCCGGCCACCCGCATCCAGGACAACTGGCGCGTCTTCGTCCTCGACAAGGCGCACATGCTGCAACTCGCGAACGGCGCCCAGCGCGACACCTACTTCCGCTACCGGCCGCAGGACTCGGTCAGCGACTGCATCGTCGAGGACTTCAGCGCCTCCGAGGATCTGTACGCCGGCTACGTGTCTGCCGCGCTGGGCTTTCCCCGGCTCCGACTCGAGGGCGGGGTGCGCTACGAACGCCTGCGGGGCCGATACACCAACTACGGCTACGACGAGGCCGCCTACAACGCCATCCCCGCCACGGGCGCCTTCATCGGTTACGACGTGGATCCGGTCGCGCCCTTCCCCAACACCCTCAAGGTCGTCCCGGGACGCGGCGATTTCGCCGACTTCCTGCCCTCGCTGCACGCCCGCTACACCCCGGCGCCCGACTGGGTGATCCGCTCCGCCGTATCCACCAATGTCGGACGCCCACGTTTCACCGATGTCGCCGGTCTGGCCAGCTTCCGCACCGTGACCGCCGACGACGGCAGTTCGTTCCGCCTCACCACCGGCAACCCCGACCTCCAGGCGTCGCGCTCGGTGAACTACGATCTCACGGTCTCCTACTTCGGCTTCAAGCCGCTCGGCCTCCTCGAGTTCGGCGGTTTCCACAAGCAGATCAAAGGCCGCGTCTACCGCGAGGTGTCGCTCCGGCCCGCCACGGCGGCCGACGTCGCCCTCTACCGCACCGCCACCAACGGCCTCGACGAGGGCGACCTCATCCAGGTCGTCTCCCGCGGCAATGCCGACACCAGCACGATCTCCGGCTTCGAGTTCGACTGGCGCATGGAGCTCGCGTTTCTCCCCGGCCCGCTGGCCGGCCTCGGCCTCGGCGCCAACTACACCTACGCCAAGTCGGAGGAAACCATTCCCTTCATCCAGACGCTCCCGCGCAACCACCCCTCGCAGCCTGCCCGCGCGGGCCAGACGGTCCCCTACCCGCGCCAGCCCGAGAACTCCGGCAACTACTACCTTTCCTTCCATCGCTGGGGCCTCGACGCGCGCTACTCCGCCAACTACATCGGCCGCAACCTGCGCAGTTGGAACGACAGCAACCCGCTCAGCGATCAGTTCAACCGGGCGCGCTGGCGTTACGACGTGCTCGTGAGCTACGCCTTCCGCAAGCGCTGGGCGATCACGGCCAGCGTGATCAACCTCACCGACGAGCCCCTCATCACCTACACCGGGCTCCCGCACCTGGTGAACAATTCGGAGTTCCAGGGCCGCACCATGCGCGTCGGCCTGCGGTACGTCTTCCGGTAGTCATCGCGCCTGCGCTCCCCGCGCCCGACCCAACTCCCGGCAGGGACGCCCGCTGGCACGGGCGTCTCCCCCCTGCCGGGCAGACGCCTCCCCCTTCTCGATTCCCCCCAGCCAGCCCCCCCGATGTCCCAGTTCCGACTCCGCTCCCTCTCCACCCTCGCCCTCCTTTGCACCGCCTTCGCCGCTCCGGCGTCCGCGATTGTCCCACTCCCGGCCTTTCCCGGCGCCGAGGGCGCGGGCGCCTTCGCCCGCGGCGGCCGCGGCGGACGCGTGCTCTACGTCACCACCCTCGCCGACTCCGGCCCGGGCAGCCTGCGCGCCGCCGTCGAGGCCAGCGGTCCGCGCACGGTCCTGTTCGCCGTGGCCGGAATCATCGCGCTGGAAAAACCCATCGTGGTGAAGGAGCCGTTGCTTACCCTTGCCGGCCAGACCGCCCCCGGCGGCGGGGTCGCCCTGAAGAACTTCGACTTCGTGATCGCGGCCGACGACGTCATTGTGCGCCATCTCCGTTTCCGTCCCGGTGACGAAGCGAGGAAGGCCGTCGACGGCATCTCGGTCGGCACCACCGCCCATCGCGTCATCATCGACCACTGCTCCGTGAGCTGGTCCGTCGACGAGTGCCTCTCGGTGTCGGGCGACGCCGTCGGCGATGTCACGGTGCAGTGGTGCCTGATCGCCGAGAGCCTGAGCAAAAGCGTGCACCACAAGGGTCCCCACGGTTACGGGTCGCTTGTGCGCGCCGACGGCGATGTGACGTATCATCACAACCTGTACGCCCACCACAGTTCGCGCAGCCCGCGGCCGGGCACCTACCACGACGATGCCAAGCGCGGCATCATCTTCGATTTCCGCAACAACGTCATCTACGGCTGGGGTTCGCGCGCCGGCTACAGCTCGGCGGATCGCGCGAGCATCAACTACGTGGCGAACTTCCTGAAACCGAACGCCTCGAGCAAGACACCGGAGACCGCGTTCAGCGTCGGCGGCGAACGCACCCGCATGTACATCGCCAACAACCACCTCGTCGGCCTGCCCGCCGCGGATGCCGACAACTGGAAGATGATCGCCAAGGCGACGGCCGGCACCCGCGTCACCGCGCCGTTTCCGATCGCGCCCGTCGCCACCGACTCCGCTGCGGCGGCGTACGAGAAAGTCCTCGCCGGCGCCGGCGCCACGCTGCCCGCCCGCGACGCGGTCGACGCCCGCGTTGTTGCCCAGGTACGGGCCGGCACCGGAAAGATTATCGACTCGCAACGTGAAGTCGGCGGCTGGCCCGCACTCGCCACCGGCACCGCGCCCGCGGACCGCGACGGCGACGGCCTGCCCGATGTCTGGGAGCGCCGGCACGGTTTTGATCCGGCCTCCGCCGCCGACGGCCCGGCCGATGCCGATGGGGACGGCTACACCAACCTGGAGGAATTCCTCAACGGCACCGCGCCGCGCCGGTGACCGCTCGACTTCTCCCCCGCGGCCGCCTTCGCTGCGGGGGATGCCGCCCGCTCCCGCCCGCGAACGCTTTCTCGATCTGCTGCGCACCACCGTCCGCGCCGGCACGCTGGCCAGACTCACCCTCGGCAAACCCCGCGGCGCCGAACCGGGGCTGAAGAACCTGTTCGTGCGCCCGGTCGTCCTGAAGAGCGGTCCGCACTACACGTTTGTCTGGCGCCATGCCACCCGCGACGTGACCAAGAATCATCCGCCCGCCGAAGCGCTGGCGCAGATCGAGGCGCTAATCGGAACCGCCTTTCTGGACGCCCATCTCTTTACCGCGACGCAGCGCGCCCAGTTCGAATCGCAGCCTGGGGGTACGGACCGGCTGAAACTCTCCGCCGTCACCACCGACCCGGCAGCCCCCGCCCCCACGGCCGCCGCCCACGATCGCCCCAAGGCCCACCTCATCCCCGCCCGCGCCCCGTGGCTCCGCACGCTCGGCGTCACCAACGACGCCGGTCAGCCGCGCGAGGGCATGGCGGCGAAGTTCCGCCAGATTCAGAAGTTCGCCGAACTGCTCGGCGGGCTCGTGGCCGAGGCGTTTCCGGAGTTCGCTGCCGGCGGCGCGACGGAACCGCTGCGCCTGGTCGATGCTGGCTGCGGCAAAGGCTACCTGACGTTTGCCCTCGCCCACCTCTTCGGACCCCGCGCCCGCATCCTCGGCCTCGAACGTCGCGCCGAGCTCGTCGCTCTCTGCCAACAGGCCGCCACGACGCACGGCTTCGCCCCCCATCTCCTGTTCGCCACCGGCGAAATCGCCGCGCCCTGGCCGGAAGCCGCTGCCACCCCGGATGTCCTGATCGCCCTCCACGCCTGCGACACCGCCACCGACGACGCCCTCGCCCGCGGCATCGCCGCCAGGGCGCGCCTGCTGGTCGTCGCCCCGTGTTGCCAGCACGAACTGCGTCCGCAACTCACCGCCCCGCCCGTCCTCGCCGACGCCCTGCGCCACGGCATCTTCCAGGAACGCCAGGCCGAGTTCCTCACCGACGCCCTGCGCGCCCAGCTCCTCGAGTGGGCCGGCTACCGCACCCGGGTATTCGAATTCATCTCCACCGAACACACCGCGAAGAACCTGATGATCGCCGCTTGCCGGGCACACGCACCTGGTGACACCGAGCGCGCCCGGCGCCTCCGCGCCTTCGCGGCCTTCTACGGCATCCGCACCCAGGCCCTCGCCCGGCACCTCGGCTTCGATCTGGCCGCCGAACCGGCCTGAAGGCACGGCGCTCCGCCCCGTTTCCCGCCCGTCCCGCCTCCCCGCCATGACCTGGTCCGACCTCGACTGGTCCATCCTCGACCGCCTGCGCGACCGCTTCCTGCACCGCACGGCGGCGGACGGACCGTATTGGGAAAGTGACGACGACCTGGCGAACTACGACTTTACCTACGGCGAACGCATCGGCTGGAAGTGGGACCAGGTGCTGCGCGAGCTGCGCCTGCGCGGCTGGCGGCCGGCCTCGCCCCACGTATTCGACTGGGGTTGTGGCAGCGGGGTCGCGGCGCGGCGGGTCATCGCCGGATTCGGTCCGGAACGCTTCGAATCGTTGCTCGTCTGGGACCACTCCCCGCTGGCGGGCGAGTTCGCCGTCGCGGCCGCCCGGCGCGCCTTTCCGGGCCTCGCCGTTGCCACCGCCACGCCCGGTTACCTCGTTGCCGACGAGCCGCTGGGTCTGCTGGTCATCAGTCATGTGCTCAACGAGCTTGCGCCCGAAGAGCTCGCCGCGCTGCGCGCCCTGGCGGCCCGGGCCGAAGCCGTGCTCTGGGTCGAACCCGGCACCCACGCCGTCAGCCGCCGGCTCGGCGCCCTGCGCGAGGAACTGCGGACCCACTTCCACGTGGTGGCGCCCTGCACTCACGCCGGCCCCTGCCCCGTGCTCGCCGCCGGCCACGAGCGGCACTGGTGCCACTTCTTCGCGCCGCCGCCGGCGGAGATCTTCGCCGACTCGAACTGGGTGAAGTTCGGGCAACGCGCCGGCATCGACCTCCGCAGCCTGCCGTACTGCTTCCTCGCCCTCGACCGGCGGCCGCCGCCCTCCCTGCCCGACGGCACTGCGCGCGTCGTCGGCCGGGTCGAGCACTTCAAGCCCTATGCGCGCCTGCTCAACTGCGAGGCCAGCGGGCTCGCCGAGCTCGAATTGCCGAAACGGGCCGATCCGGTATTGTTCAAACAGCTCGAACGCACCCGGGCGCCGCTGCTCTACCGCTGGAGCCGCGAGGGCCGCCGGATCCGCGCCGGGGCGCCGTTCACTGCCACCCCGCCCCCATGAAAACGATCCCGCCCCGCCTTCCGGCGGCCAGCGCCGCCCTCCTCGCCGGCGCGTGGCTCCTGGCCGGTTGTCTGCAGGAACGCCTCGCCTGGTCCCCGGACGGCCGGCGCGCCACCATCATCACCGCCGACGGACTCCACCTCAGTGGCGCCACCGGACAACTCTCGGCCCTGCTCCTGGCCGGTGCCTATCGCGCCGCCTGGCTGCCGGATTCCGAGCGGCTCGTCGTCGCCCGCCGGAAGCCCGCCAGAACCTTCGCCGAGGTAGCCGCCGCCCTCGGGCCGGAACGCACCCGCGCCCTCGTGGCCAAGGCGAGGTCCATCGGATCCCGACTCGCGGATCTGCCGCCCACACCAGAGGCCAACAAACTCCTCTCCGCCGAGATCGGCGAGGACCTGCCCGGCGTGCTGGCCTACCTGCGCGAACAACCGGAACACCTCGCCGCCCTGCGCTCCCGTTTCGCGGGGGATTGGAAGCAGGAGGACGAGACCCGGCCCGTGGATTTGCATGAAATCCTCCTCGCGCGCGTGGTCGGCCCCGGCCTGGAACTGGGAGCGACCCTTTTCACCGGCCTGCCCGCGATTCACACCCTGCGCCCGTCGCCCACGGGCCGCGCCGTCGCGTTCACGCTGGCGGCCGAACTCGGCTCCGCGGCCGACACCTCCATTGCCGTGCACGTCGCCCCGCTCGACACCGCGGCCTCCGCCGTCCTCGTATCCACCCACACCACGACCCATCCCGACTGGACCCCCGACGGGCGGGCCTTGGTGTTTTTCCAGGCCGCCGGCATGGCCGGTGGCTCCGAAGAGCTTCACCTCGGCACGCTCCTGCGGCGGGGGGTAATTGATTCTCACGGACGCGTTGCGCTGGTGGACGAGCCGGTTGAACTGGCCACGCTTGGCGTCCGCCCACGCAGCCGCGTGCGTTGCCTGCGCGACGGCCGCGTCCTCTTCAACGCGAGTGCCCTCCACCTCCCCAGCGCCGGCAGTGTCCGGGACGAGCGGGATCAGTTGTTTACCTTCACCGACGGGGCCACCCCCACGCTGCGGCCCGTGATGACCGCCGATGAACTGCCGAACCTCCCCGGCTCGCTGGCGACGTTTGAAGTCAGCCCCGACGGTGCGCAGGCGCTCGTCGCGGCCGAGGATGCCGCCGTCTGGCTGGTAGACCTGGCCGCGGGCCGCGCGGAGTTTGTCAGCGACAAGATCGAGCGCGTGAAAGAGCGGGAGGACGGAGAAAATTACCCTGCGCCCGCCTGGCGCGCTCCCGGCGAGTTTGCCTATCTCCGGCGCAAGTCGCCCGCCGATCCGCTCGAACTCGTGCTCCGCCGGGCCGACGGCGAACAGGTGCTCAGCCGCTCCTGGGACCACCGCTTTCTCCGCCGACTGGTGGAGTAGCCGCCCGCCGGAGTGACCATGCTCCAGTCCCGCGGCCGGGATCCACTCGATGACGCCAGGCACCGGCGCGCCCGGCCGCGGCGCAGCCCCAGTCAGGTGTCAGGCAATGTCGGAAAGATTTACGATTCATGAGGTAAGGTCAGAGCCCGGCTCATTGCCTGGGGTACTACTTTTCGCGTAAGATGTTTATTCCAAGTTTCTTGCACCCATACTGCACCCCCCCCGGAAGAAGGGCATAAGTACTGCTTCGTTTTGAATAAGTTAGAAATGCAGTGAGCGCATCGCGCATCGACGAGCTCACGTTCCCGCACTTGTCGGCCCTCATTTTCACCCACCCAACCCACATGACCGCGAACCGAACTCTGCTCCGCTCTCGCCTGACCGCCGCCTTGGCGCTGTCCGGAATTGCCCTCACCTCGGCGGCGTCCGCGCAAACGACGTCGACGATCGCCGCCGAGAACCAGATTGTGACCAACGAGCCCGGCATCTTCACGGCCGGGACCAACGTCAACAACCTGATCGGCGCCGATCGGTTCTACAACGCCGGCATCACCGGGCAGAGCACGATCACCGCCAACGTCGAAGGCGGGTTGATTTGGAACGGCCACGAAGCCCTCGGCCATGTGTCAAACTACGCGTTCACCGCGAGCGCCTGGGGCAGCACGGCTGCGGACTTTTTTGACCGCCATGCCACCTGGGTCGGTTCGCACATCGGCGGTCGGATGACATCGGGCGGGGGGGCGTGGCAGACTGGCATCGCACCCGACACCGATCTGCGTTCCGGCGCGATCGCCACGCAATGGAACGGCAACGCCTATGCCCTCGGCTTCTCGGCCACTGGAACTTCCTTCCTCGGCGGTTACGTGCCGTTCTTTGGCACCGCCGATGTCATCAACAGCAGTTGGGGCGGAGTCTCGCCTGGCGGACAGTCCCCCTTCGCGATCGTGCTGGACGGCCTGGCCGCCCAAAACTCCCGCAGCACGTTTGTGGTGTCGGCGGGCAATTCCGGGCCAGGCACGAACTCGGTCGGCTATCCCGGTTCCGGTTACAATGCCATCACCGTCGGAGCGCTGGCCAACGGCGGCGACAACTCCTACGATGCCATCGCGAGCTTCAGCAGTCGCGGCCCCCAGGACTATTGGGATCCGGTCAATCAGACGATCTCCGGGGTCCGGGCCGCCGTGGACATCGCCGCGCCCGGGACCAATCTGATGGCCGCTTTTTACGGAGGGCAGACCGGCGGCAACGACGACAGTCTCACTGGCTCACTCCTCACTCCCGGCACGAATCTCTACAGCACTTCCGTCGCCGGCACCAGCTTCGCCTCGCCCATTGTTGCGGGTGGCGTCGCACTGATGAAGAGCGCCAGCAAGAACGACGCGGAGCTGGGCTCCAGTGACGCCTCCCGGGACACCCTGGTCGTGAAGTCCGTGCTGATGAACAGCGCCGACCGAATCACCGGCTGGGACAACGGACAGGTCGCCCACACCAACGGGCTCGGCGGGGTGCAAACCACCCAGGCTCTCGACTGGCTGAGTGGCGCCGGAAAGGTCAACCTTGATCAGGCGTACGACCAGTACCTGCTGGCCGGGACCCGCGACGTCACGGGACTGGGCAGCGGGGATCTCGGCCTGGTGAGTGCGATGGGCTGGGATCTCGGCAACGTCGATTTTGGTGGCTCCAACCTTTACCGGATCGACGGCCTGCTCGCGGCCAACACCACCTTCGACGTGTCGCTCAACTGGTTTCGCGATCGCACGTTTAACACCGTGTCGACCGCCTACGCCGACCGGGGCCAGGCGGATCTCACCCTGCGCGTGGTGGATCTGCTGACCCAGAGCGTGATCTCGGAGTCGTCGAGTCTCTATAACACCAGCGAACTGCTTTCCTTCCTTCTGCCCCGAACCTCTCAGTACGGCATCGAAGTGGTCTACAGCGGAAACACGTTTGGTAACCTCAATGAGGTGAACTACGGACTCGCGTGGCGCGGTACGTCCCAGGTTCCGGATTCCGCCAGCACCCTGGTGCTGCTCATGCTGAGCCTCGGGTGGTTCGCAGTCAGCCGCAGCCGGCAATCGCGCGGCTGAGGCGACGGGCGGCCGGAGGGCCGCCGCCGCCCCCATCGTTTCCGGGTGGCGCGGCAGGGGCGGCGCCGGGCGACCGGGATCGCCGCCGCCTGCGCTTTCGCCCCGCGGTTCCTTCGCGACTACGAAGCAGACCCCGTCGCCCGCGCCTGCGCGTCCTTCACCGCAGCCGTCACTCGCGCCTCCGCCTCGGCCACCGGAATCTTGGTCACTTCTTTTTGCGGGCGCCACTTCAGCTCCACGACGCCCTCCTTCAGACCCTTGCCCCCGACCGTCAGGCGCAGAGGAATCCCAATCAAATCGGCGTCCTTGAACTTCACTCCCGGGCGCTCGGCGCGATCGTCGATCAGCACATCGGCCCCGGCGGCCTCGGCGGCGGCCCCCAGGCGGCGGGCCAGGTCCATCGCCTCCGGGAGCTGCGGATCGAGCACGCACACCAGCACCTGGAATGGCGCGCAGTTCCACGGCCAGACGATCCCGTCGGCGTCGTGGCTTTGCTCAATCACGGCCTGCATCGTGCGGCTGATGCCGATGCCGTAGCAGCCCATGACCATCAGCTTCGACTGCTTCTGATCGTCGGTGTAAACCGCGTTGAACTTCTCGGAGTACTTGGTGCCGAGCTTGAAAATGTGGCCGACTTCGATGCCGCGGCGCGCCTGCAGCGGCTGGCCCGACTTGGGGTCGGGCTCGCCAGGTCGCACCCGGCGGAAATCGCCGAAGCGGGTGATCGCCAGATCGCGCGCCACGTTCACGTTCCGCAGATGGAAGCCGTCCTTGTTGGCCCCCGTCGTCCCATTGCCGATCAGGCGGATGGCGTGATCGGCGAAGACTCCCGCCAGCGCCTCGGGGGCCTTGATCGTACCGCGCACGGCGCCGAGGCTGCCGGGTTTCGCTCCGAGCACGGGCGCGATTTCGTCCGGCGTCGCCGGCCGAAACAACGTGAAGCCGAGCGCACCGAGCTTGGCCTCCTCGAGATCGTCGCACCCGCGCAGGAGGATAAGGAACGGCTTGCCGTCGCCCAGATACACCAGGGTCTTGAACTGCCGGTCCGCCGGCACCGCGTACGGCGCCGCCTCCAGCGCCGCAATCGTCACCACCCCGGGCGTGGGAAACTCCTCCACTTCGCCCGCCGGCGCCGCCTCCGCCAAATCGGCCGGCACCAGGGCGCTCGTCGCCTTCTCGCGATTGGCGGCGTAACCGCTCGCCTCGCTGTAGATCACGTCGTCGTCGCCGACCTCCGCCGGCACCATGAACTCGTGCGAGTAGCTTCCGCCCATCACGCCCGTGTCGGCCTCGACCGCGATGGCCTGCGTGCCCACGCGGCGGAAGAACCGCTCGTAGGCCGCCTTCATCGCGAAGTAGCTCCGCACCGCGCCCTCGTCGTCCGCATCGAATGAATACGCGTCCATCATGATAAACTCGCGCGCCCGCATCAGGCCGTAGCGCGGACGGATCTCGTTCCGAAACTTCGTCGCGATTTGGTAAAAATTCTTCGGCAGGTCCCGGTAGCTGGTGATTTCCGTCTTCACCAGCGGGGTGATGACCTCCTCGTGGGTCGGCCCCAGCACAAACTCCGGATCCCGCGGGGCCCGTTTCCCGTCGCCGGCACTGTCGGCGCGGAACATGATCTCGCGCGCGGCCGCCCAACGCGGACCCTGCTGCCAGAGCTCCACCGGGTGCACGTGCGGCATCCACAGCTCAATCGCCCCCGCGGCATCCAGCTCCTCGCGGCAGATCTGCGTGATCTTTTGGACCGTCCGCAGGCCGAGCGGCAGATACGTGTAGAGCCCGCCACCGAGCTTGCGCACCAGGCCGGCACGCACCAGCAGCTTGTGCGACGCAATCTCCGCATCGGCCGGGCTTTCCTTCAGGGTCGGGACGAAAAACTGGGACCAGAGTTTCATGAAGCCGGGCACCGAATCAGCCGGCTCCGCCCGGAGCAATTGTTTTCCCCCACCCGCCGCCGGTGCGGACGGAATCGCCGCCGGTACCGGCACTGCGGGCGTCACCCCATCCCCTGATCATCCCTTCGAAATTCCCTAACCGCCCCGGGCCAACCGCTCCGCGCCTTTACTCACGCCGAAAAACCCCCTAGCACTGCCCCTCGCGACGGCCGGCATCACCGGTGCCAACTTCCGTTCCGCGAATTTCTTATGTCCGCTCGCATCCACGTCGTCGCCCGCGACGCCCTCTCCGCGGGGCGCCTGGCGGAGATGCTGCGCGCGTCGGGCTACCTCGTCACCCTCGGAGACGCCCCGGACGTCGCAGCCGTCGACGCGGCCGACGCCGACGTGGTGGTGCTCTGCCCCGCTTCTGGCGGCGCCGACGAAGACGATGCCGCTTTTGCCGAACAGGTCCGCACGCGGCTCGGCCTGCCGGTGCTCTTGTGTGTCGCCTCCGGCCAGCCGCCGCCCGCGCCTTCGCCCGGAGGCCTCTACCGCGCCCCTTCCCTGTCGGAGCCGATTGAGCCACGCGAACTCGGACCGGCGATTGCAGCCGCGCTGCGCAACCACACCCTCGCGCGCCGCGCTGCGCAAGCGGAACAGTCCCTCCGCGAAAGCGAACAGCGCCAGCGCGCCATCCTCGACCATATCCCCGATCCCGCCTGGCTGAAGGACCGCGAGGGCCACTACCTCGCCGCCAACCGGGCCTGGTGTGAACTCTACGGCATCGCCCCGGATGCCTATGCCGGCCGGACCGACGCCGAACTGCTCCCGCCGGAAGTGGCGGCCAAACTCGCCCGGGAGGACCGCCAGCTTGCCGAATCCGGCGCCACCCTCCGCATCGAAAGCCGGGACACCGACGCCGAGGGCAACATCCGCTGGTTCGAGACCGTCAAGGCTCCGGTGCAGGATCCGGGCGGACAGGTCACCGGCATCGTCGGCATCGCCCGCGACATGACGCGCCGTCAACAGATGGAGGACGCGCTGCGGTCGTCGACCATGCGGTTCCTGGCGGTCTGGGAACAATCGATCGACGGCATGCGCCTGACCGATGCCGAGGGCCGGATCCTGGCGGTGAACGAGGCCTACTGCCGCCTGGTCGGCCGCACCCGCACCATGCTGGAGGGCCGGCTGTTTCCGGTGGTTTACGGCAACCCCGTCCCCGATGATGCCCAGCAGCGGCTCGAGCGTTACCGCCAGCGCTTCGCCCGCCGCGAAATGCCGGAACGCCAGGAGCGGCGGTTCACGTTTGCCGACGGACGCACGCTGGACGTCGAGCTCAGCAACTCCTTCCTGGATCTCGGCGGCGGCCAGACAGCGCTGCTGGCGGTGTTTCGCGACGTCACCCGGCGCCGTCGCGCCGAGGACGCGCTGCGGTTTCGCAGCCAGGCCGAAAGCCTGCTCGCCCAGATCACCGCGCGATTCATGAATCTTCCCGCGGCGGCGATCGATCAAGGCATCGACGATGCCCTCCGCGAGGTGGGGGCGCTCTTCGAGGTGGATCGGGCGTATGTGTGTCTCCATGACGCCGGGCGGGCGACTGCGGGCAAAAGCCACGAGTGGTGCGCCCCCGGCATCGCGCCCCAAGGCGAGCGTCTGCAGCAGCTCGCCACGGCGGCGGACCCCGGCTGGGCCGCGCGGCTCCGGGCGCTGGAGCTCGTGATCGTCCCCTCCGCCGACGAGCTTCCGCCCGAGGCCGCCGCCGAACGGGAACTGCTGGCGCGCCAGGGTATCCGCGCGCTGCTGCTGATGCCGATCACGATCCGCAGCCGGACGATGGGCGTAATCGGCTTCGATCAGGTTGCCCGCCCCCGCGCCTGGTCCGCGGACCTGGTCGCCCTGACTCGCCTGCTCGCCCACGTCATCGCCAACGCCCTCGAGCGGAAACGCCTCGAGCAGGACCGCGAACGGCTGATCGCCGAGCTCAACCGCAAACATGCGGAACTCGAACACCTGGTCTACGTGACCTCCCACGATCTGCGCACGCCGATGCTGAACATCCAGGGCTTCGCCCTCCGGCTGGACGACGCCTGCCGGAGCCTTGCGGGTTTCCTCGCCTCGCCCGCGCCTGCGGAATCCGACCGGGCCGCGGCGCACGCACTCCTGACCCAACGCATGCCCGACGCCGTGAACTACGTGCTCGCGAGCATCGACCGCATGGACCGGCTGATCGAGGCCCTCCTCCGCCTCTCGCGACTCGGGCGGGCGGAACTCCAACTGGGACCGGTCGAGGTCGACGCCGTTGTCACCGGCATCCTCGACACCGTCGCCTTCCGCCTGCAGGAAACGGATGCCCACGTCGAGGTCCAGCCGCTGCCACCCTGCCATGGCGACCCCGGGCAAATCAGCCAGCTCTTCTCCAATCTGATCGACAACGCCATCAAGTACCGCGACCCCGGCCGTCCGCTGCAGCTCCGCATCTCCGGCCGGGTCGAAGACGGCCAGGCCTTCTACCAGGTGGCGGATAACGGCATCGGCATCGCGCCTGAACACCGCGACAAGATCTGGCAGGTGTTCTTCCGCGCCGCCCCCCGGGGACCGATCGCGGGCGACGGCATCGGCCTCAACCTCGCGCGGCGCATCGCCGAACGCCACGGTGGCGAGATTACCCTGGAGTCCACCCCGGGAAAAGGGAGCTGTTTTCAAGTCCGGCTCCCCACTGCGCCGCCCGCGCGCCCGGCCGGCGCCGCTCCACCCACCCAGCCCTGAAGCCATCGCCGCTGACCCGCCCCCACCACGGCTGCGCCGCCACTCTTCCCGCCCGTTCCCTTTCCCACACCGCATGAACCCACCTTCCTCAGTCGCCAACCAGGTCACCGTACTGCTCGCCGAAGACGACGACGGCCACGCCGACCTCATCATCGAACTCTTGCGTGACGCGGGTCTCCCCAACCCCATCGTGCGCTTCCGCGACGGCCAGGAGGTGCTCAACTTCCTGCACGACGAACACGGCCAGACCCGGCTCGAACACGGACGCCGCTACCTGCTGTTGCTCGACATTCGCATGCCGCGGGTTGACGGCGTCACCGTGCTGCGGCAGGTCAAGGCCCACCCGCTCTGGAAGGGGATTCCAGTCATCATGCTCACCACCACGGACGACCCCCGCGAGGTCGAGCAGTGTTATGCGCACGGCTGCAATTGCTACATCGTGAAGCCCGTCGACTTCAACCGCTTCGCGACCGTCCTGCGCCAACTCGGCCTTTTCCTGATGGTCGTGCAGTTGCCCAGCCTCCAGGCCGGAGCCGCCCGGTAAACGACCGCCCCTCTCTCCGCCATGTCCGATCATCCCAACCGCGTCCTCATCGTCGAGGACGACCGCGGCCTGAGCCATCTCTTCAGCGAGGTACTCGAAAACCACGGCATGCGCTGCGCCACCGCCGCCGATGCCCACGACTGCCTCGCCCGCATCCGCGAATGGAAACCGGACCTGCTCATCATCGACTACTCCCTGCCCGACATGGACGGCGCCGCTCTCATCGGAGAGCTCGAGCAGCACGGCATCCTGCCCGCCTTCCTCGTCATCACCGGCCACGGAGACGAAAAGGTCGCCGTGCAGTTCATGAAAATGGGCGCCCGCGACTACCTGGTGAAGGATCCCCGCCTCCTTCGCCGCCTGCCCGATGTGGTCAAACGCGTCATGGGCGATGTCGCCACCCAGCGCCGGCTGGTGACCGCCGAACAATCGCTGCGCGAGGCCAATCAGCGCCTCACGATGCACATCGAGCACACGCCCCTCGCCGTCATCGAACTCGATGTCTCCGGCCAGATCATCGCGTGGAATCCCGCCGCCGCCGCCATCTTCGGCTACTACCACGAGGAGGCCGTCGGACAGCACTGGCGGATCATCGTGCCCGATCGCGCGCTTCCCCTCGTCACGGAAGTCTGGCAGCGCCTGATTGAGCAGCGCGGCGGCAGCCGCTCCACCAACGAAAACGTGACCAAGGACGGCCGGCTCATCGTATGCGACTGGTTCAACACGCCGTTGGTCGACGCCGACGGCCACACCATCGGTGTCACCGCCCTGGCACAGGATGTCACCGAGCGCGAAGCATCCGCCCGCGCCCTCCGGGAGAGCGAGGAACGCTTCCGCCTGGTTTCAATGGCCAGCTCCGACCTCGTCTATTCCTGCGTCTACGGCGAGGACGACGCCCTCAGCCTCGACTGGGTGGCCGGGGCGGTGGAACGGATCACCGGTTACAGCGTACCTCAACTGATGGAACGCAAGTCCTGGTCCTTTCTCGTCGTCGCCGAAGACCAGCCCCTGTTCCAGACCCGCGTCGCCGGGCTCACCGGCGGAGAAAACGGCCTGTGCGAACTGCGCCTGCAGCGCGCCGACGGCACCCTGATCTGGGTCGCATCCACCGCCCGCTGCGTCGAGGACCGCCAGGCTCCCGGCGGGCGCCGCCTGCACGGCGCCCTCACCGACGTCACCGAATCGAAGCGCCTCGAGCAGCAGTACCTCCGCGCCCAGCGCCTCGAAACCCTCGGCTCCCTCGCCAGCGGCGTCGCCCACGATCTGAACAACGTCTTCACCCCGATCATGATGTCGGTCTCGCTGCTCCAGGGGCTCGCCCGCGACCCGCACGAGGTCGAAATGGTGAACCTGCTGGAGGACTGCGCCCGCCGCGGCGCCGGCATCCTGCGCCAGCTCCTGCAGTTCAGCCGCGGCCACGAGGGCACGGTGGAGTCGATCGCGCTCGGCGAGGTCGTCCGTGAGGTCAGCCACATCATCCAGGAGACCTTCCCGCGCAATATCGTCTTCTCCCAGCAGGTGAGCCCGGACCTGTGGCCGGTTCGCGCCGACCAGACGCAGATGCACCAGGTGCTGCTCAACCTGTGCGTCAACGCCCGCGATGCCATGGCGTCCGGCGGCCAGCTCAGCGTCACCGCCCGCAATGAGCAGCTCGACGAGCGATTCACCCGCCAGCAACTCGGCGCCCGCCCCGGCCCCCACGTCGCCGTGCGCGTCGAGGACACCGGCTCCGGCATGCCGCCCGAAGTGCTCGAGAAAATCTTCGAGCCGTTCTTTACCACGAAACCCGTCGGCAAGGGCAACGGCCTCGGCCTGCCCACCGTGCTCGACATCGTGCGCAAACACAGCGGCTTCATCACCGTCGAAAGCACCGTGGGGCGCGGCAGTCAGTTCACCCTCTACCTTCCGGCCACCCCCGAAATCGCCGAGGCTCCGCCCGAGGGCCTCCCGCCCGTCGCTGTCCGGGAGACCGGCGGACTCGTCCTGCTGATCGACGACGAAGCCGCGATCCGCTTCATGGTCGAGCGGTCCCTCCAGCAATTCGGCTACCGCGTCGTCACCACCGCCGACGGCCGTGAAGCCACCACCCTGCTCACCCGCCACCGCGACGAAATCCGCCTCGCCATCACCGACATGATGATGCCGGACATCGACGGCATCGAAACGATCCGCCTCCTGCGCGCCATCAAGCCCGAGCTGCCCATCGTCGCCATCAGTGGAGTCTTCGGTTACCGCGCCGAACTCGAAAGCCTGCCGCCGCCGCGCGTTCTTTTCCTGGAGAAACCCTTCGCCAGCGACGGCCTGCTCGCCGTGCTCCACGAAGCCCTCACCCTCATCGATAAGCCCTCCTGAGGGCCGGTGGCCTGTTGGCGCGGGGACTCCCGCCGCGGGCCCTGGGAGTCAGGCGCCCCCGGCAAAACCGGCCCGTTCGTCGCCGGGCCGCTGCGGCCTGCCCGGCTTTTGGCCCCCTCCAGCGACTCGCGATCTGGGTGATTCACCCGACGCGACTCGAGAACTTCCCGATTCAGGCGTGTCCCCCCCGACCGAATACAGGGATCTGAGACCCGCCGTCGCTTCCCCGGCCGATACGATCCGGCGGTTTCAACCTAATCCTCCCACCCGAGCCGCCTCCGTCCACCCCGTCGTCGCCATGCGCCTTCCCCGCCTCGCTCTCGCCCTCACGTTCCTGGCCCTCCTGCCGGGTCTCTCGCCCGCCGCCGGCCCGCACGCCGCCCCCGCCCCGGCGATTTCCGCCGACACCGCCCTCGCCCGCCTCCGCGAAGGCAACCAACGCTTTGTCGCGGGCCAGCTCCAGCATCCGGCCCAGACCGCCGCCCGTCGTCAGGAACTCACCCGCGGCCAGCATCCCTTCGCCGTCATCCTCACCTGCGCCGACTCACGGGTCTCCCCGGAGATCATCTTCGATCAGGGGCTCGGCGACCTTTTCGTCATCCGCAACGCCGGCAACCTCAGCGACGACCACGTCCTCGGCAGCATCGAATACGCCGTCGAACACCTGCACACGCCGCTTGTCATCGTCCTGGGCCACTCCCAGTGCGGCGCGGTTGCCGCCACCGTGGGCGGAGGCGAGGCCCACGGTCATATCCGGAGTGTGGTGGCCAGTCTCCAGCCCGCCGTCGCCATGGCAAAAAAGAAGCCCGGCGATCCCGTCGAAAACGCGGTCCGCATCAACGCCCGCCTCACCGCCGCCGCCATCGGCCAGGCGGACCCGATTCTCTCCCCCCGCACGAAGGCCGGCCAGGTCCGCGTCCTCGCCGCGCGGTACGATCTCACCACCGGCCAGGTCGAAATCTTCCCCTGAACCCATTCCGTCCGCGCCGCCTGCGCTTTCCCTTCAACTCCCAAACGTCCTCCGACTCCGCGCTATGATCCAGCAAAAGAAACTCGGTACCCGGCTGATCGGTGCCTTCACCGCCATCGCCCTCCTCACCCTCGCCCTCGGCGCCCTTGCCGTCTTCAACATGCTCCGCGTCCGGCACACCGCCCAGGAGCTGGCGGTGGAGATCGTCCCCGCCGTCGGCGTCGCCAACGAAGTCGAACGCTGGTCCCTGCAGACTATGTACGAAGCTCGCGGATACGCCTACAGCGAGCAGCCGGAATACCTCGAGCGCGCCCGGGCCAACCTCGCACGGGTGAAACAGCACCTCGCCGCCGCCACCGCCCACGCGGAAAAATACGATCTCGCCGAGCTGCGCGCCAATGCCCGCCGCGCCACCGAAAAGGCCGCTGCCTACGAACGGCTCCTCGCCGAGACCGCGCAGCTCACGGAGGCCATCCACCACGAGGAAAAGCAGATGAACGACGCCGCCGCAGCCTATGTGAAGAACTGCGACGAATTCCTCCACGCACAGTCCGGGCTGCTCGAGCACGACATCGGCCAGCTCGCGGCCGAGAAGCTCACCGAGGACAAGGTCAAGGAACGCACCCGGAAGACCCAGCTCGCCAGCGCCATCATCGAACTCGGCGGCCAGGTGCGCATCGGCGCCTGGAAGGCCATCGCCACCCGCGACCCCACCCAGTTCCGCGCTACCATGCAGCTCTTCACCCAGATCGACGCCCGGCTCGACCAACTGAAAGCCCTCACCCACGTCGAGGAACACCTCACGGAGATCGCCGCCTGCCGCACCGCCGCCGGCGCCTACCTTGCCGCCATGCAACGCTTCCTCGGCCACTGGGAAAAGCGCGAGGCCGTCGGCCAGCAGCGCAACGCCACCGCCGCGGAAGTGCTCGCCGCTGCCGAAAGCACCGCCAAGAGCGGCATGCAGAACACCACGACCGCCTCGGACGGCGCCGCCACCTCGCTCGGCCGCTCCTCCAACCTCCTGATCGCCGGCTCCGTCCTCTGCGTCGTCCTCGGCCTCGGCCTCGGCGTCATCATGACACGCTCCATCACCCGGCCCATCCTCGCCGTCGCCGACTCCCTCTCCGCCGGCGCCCAGCAGGCCGCCGCCGCCGCCGGCCAGGTCTCCGCCTCCAGCCAGAGCCTCGCCTCCGGCGCCAGCCAGCAGGCCGCCTCGCTCGAGGAAACCACCTCCTCCCTCGAGGAGATGGCCAGCATGACCAAACGCAATTCCGAGAACGCCGGCCGCGCCAACGCCCTCGCTCGCGAAGCCCGGCAGGCCGCCGACACCGGCGCCACCGACATGCAGGCCATGTCCACCGCCATGGCGGACATCAAGACCTCCAGCGACGACATCGCGAAAATCATCAAGACCATCGACGAAATCGCCTTTCAGACCAACATCCTCGCCCTCAACGCCGCCGTCGAAGCCGCCCGCGCCGGCGAAGCCGGCATGGGTTTCGCCGTCGTGGCCGAGGAGGTGCGCAACCTCGCCCAGCGCAGCGCCGTCGCCGCCAAGGAGACCGCCGCCAAGATCGAAGGCGCCATCGGCAAGACCGCCCTCGGCGTCGAGCTCACCGGCAAGGTCGGCCGCGCCCTGCAGGAAATCGTCACCAAGGCCAAGCAGGTCGACGAACTCGTCACCGAGGTCGCCCAGGCGTCGCGCGAACAGACCGATGGTATCGCCCAGCTCAATACTGCCGTCGGCCAGATCGACCAGGTCACCCAGAGCAACGCCGCCAACGCCGAGGAAAGCGCCAGCGCCGCCGAGGAGATGAGCGCCCAGACCGAGGCGCTCAAGGAGGCGGTGGGCCAGTTGCTCGCCCTCGTCCACGGCTCCGCGCAGGCCGCGCCCGCCGCTCCCGTGGCGGCCCGTCCCGCCCCAGCCACCGTCGCCGGCCCGCGCCGTGACGCCCTGCCAGTGACCCCCGCCCCCCATCGCGAACCTCCCGCGGGGAAACGGCGCCAGCCCGCCGCCGACCTCGATCGCCACTTCACCGACGTTTCCGCCTCGTAGGTTGGGAGCACGGAGAACGCGGGTGACCTGACCGCGCGGGGCTCCGGCTCCGCGCGGTTTGCCTGTCCGCACCCCTCGCGACGCGTCGCCGCCGGGACGGTCGTCGCTCGGTCGCTTCAGCGTCTCCCGGTCCGTGCCGATCACCGTGGCAGGCGGCCTCTCCGCATCGGCGCAGCGGGCCGCCCGCATGCTGTTTCCCCGTCCACGTTCCGCCCTCCCCTTCCTGTCCGCCACGGTCCCACGGCCGTCGCCGGCCACGCAGCGCTGCATTGAAATCGCCACCGCCCGCGCCGTACAGGCCATGCAAACCGGCGCACTCCTCACTTCGCGGGAAGCCCTCCTCATGGCCGGCCCCGAGGCGCGGCGGCGCGACACCCTGTTCTCCCTCGCGCAACGCATCGCCGGCGAGGAGGGCGGCGACGCCGACTGCATCCTCGACGCCCTCGAGCGCCGCTTTCGCGGCTGGCGCTGACGCCCGGGCCCGATTCGCAACCCAGCCGCAGGCCAGTTGAGGCCTTTCACCCATGCGGCCTTAGGAATTTTTCCTGCGCCGCAAGCTGATAGTTATGACATGATCCGCCGTCGCCTGCTATAGTTCCGCCTGTGACGCTCCTCCTGTCCTGCCCTCTTCGCCCCCGCCTCGGCGGCACAGGAAACCCCGCGGGGTCGGAGACCCCCAGCGGCTGGCCACCGCCCTGACCCGCGATGCAGCTTCCCCCCGACTCCACCCCGCCGTTTGCTGTGCCGCCCCCTGGAGTGGTGGATTTCCACGTCGACCGCCCGCAGAGTGTCCGCCTGCGCGGCGCAGTCGGGTTCGTCTTCGGCGCCTACTTCCTGATCCTGGCCGAGGGGTTCCTCTTCCGACCGGGGGCGGTGCCCAACCGTGCCGCCGACGTGGCAGTGGTGCTGGCCCTCGCCGTGGCCCTGGCACTGTTTCCCCGCCGCCCTGCCGCCGCTCTGGCGTTGAGCCTGCTCGCTGCCGGCAGCGAAGCGGCCTTCACGTTTGCGCTCGGCGGCAGTGTGCGCGGCTCCGCCCTGCTGGTGTTTCCCCTGATTGTCACGGTCACCGGCCTGATCTTCGGCGAACGGCGGTGCCGGCAATCGGCCCTTGCGCTGGGCGGCCTCATCCCCGTCGTCCTGCTCGGGCACACCCTCGCCGGCGGCCCGGGTCCGCGCTTCCAGCCGGACGACATCCACTGGCTGCTGGTGCACGAACTCCTGATCATTGCCGCCGCCATCGTCACCGGCGGCGTGGTCCGCAGCCACCGCGCCCGGCGGGCGGAGTCGGACGCAATGCGACGGCGTTACCTCGAGCTCTTCGATCAGTTTCCCGATCTGCTCCTCTTTCACGAGCTCGGCTCCGGCGAAATCGTTGCCTGCAACCACACCGCCGCCCGCATGCTCGATTACCCCAAGGCGGAACTGCGCGGTCGCTCGATTCACGAACTGTTCGACGACGACTCGGCGGCGCGCGTGCCCGGATATCTGGATCGGGTGATCGCGGGCGAAGCCGTCCCCAGCCTCGAGGTCCGGCTGCGCCGCCGCGACGGCACCTTCCTCGATCTGCTCCTGGCCGTCACCCTCGGACCGGATCCCGGGCGCAGCGGCCTGATCGCCCGCTGCGTGCTGCACGACATCACCGTTCGCAAGGCCGCCGAAGAGGCGCTCCGCGCGAGCGACGAACGCTTCCGCCTGGCGATGGAGGCGGTGAGCGACGGCGTCTGGGACTGGGACGTCGCCACCGACACCGGGTATTTTAGTCCCGGATACTACCGTCTGCTCGGCTACGAGCCCGGGGCGTTCCCGATGACCGGCCGTAGCTGGGCGGACCTCCTCCATCCCGACGACCGGGAGCGGGCGGTGGCGGCGAATCGCGACTGCGTGGAGAACCGGCGGGCCACCGTGGAGGTGGAGTTCCGCATGCGCGCCCGGGACGGAAGCTGGCGGTGGATACTCGGCCGGGGCACGGCGGTGCAACGCGACGCGCAGGGGCGCGCCCGGCGGATGATCGGCACGCACATGGACATCACCGAGCGGAAGCAGGCGGAGTCCGACCGGCTCGTGCTCGGCAAACTCGAGTCGACCGGCCTCCTCGCCGGTGGGATCGCGCATGATTTCAACAACCTCCTGTCGGTGATCATGCTCGGCCTCGAATGCGCCCGGCAGGAGCCGCCGGGCTCGGAGTCCGCCCGCGCCATCTTCGCGGATGTGGAGGAGGCGGCGCGGTCCGCGCGTGATCTTTCGGCGCAGCTCCTGGCCTTTGCCCGCGGCGGCGACCCCGTACTGCGCGAATGCCGGCTGGCCCCGGTGCTGGAGCAGGCCGTCACGTTCGCCCTGAGCGGCTCGACGGTCGCCGCGCGCCTGGAGTTGCCGGACGATCTCTGGACGGCCCGGGCCGATCCCGCGCAGCTCGGCCAGGCCTTCCGGCACCTCGTGCTCAACGCCCGCGAGGCCATGGCGGACGGCGGCGTGCTGACCGTGGCGGCGACCAATGTCACGCACGACGGATCGGCGTCCCCCGGCGCCTCCCTGCCGGCCGGGGACTATCTGCGCATCCGTTTCTGTGATACAGGAGCGGGCATTCCGCCGGACGTGCGCCCGAAGCTCTTCGATCCCTATTTTTCCACCAAGCAGCGGGGCGCCCAGAAAGGCATGGGGCTCGGACTGACGATCTGCCATGCGGTCGTGCAGCGGCACGGCGGCGCCATCCTCGTCGACTCGGAGCCCGGCGGCGGCTCCACCTTCACGGTCCTGATCCGGGCCGTGCGCACCCCCGCCGCTCCGCCGGCCGCCGGCCCGTCATCCGTGCCGCCGCCGGCCCCCGGAGCGCTCCGCATCCTGGTGATGGACGATGAAGCGGTGCTCCGCAACACCCTGGCCTTCGCCCTGCAGCGGGCCGGCCACGAAGTGGTGACCGCCGCCGAGGGCCGCCAGGCCCTCCGGCTCCACCAGGAGGCCCGGCAGCAGGGACAGCCGTTCGATCTCGTGCTCCTCGACCTCACGGTGCGCACCGGCCTGGGCGGAGTCGACACCCTGAAAGAACTCCGCCGGGTCGACGCCTCCGTGTGCGCCCTGGCCATGAGCGGGTACTCGGATGACGCCGCCATCCGCGATTACGCCAGTTTCGGTTTCGCCGCCGCCCTCACCAAGCCGTTCACCACGGAAGCCCTGCGGACCGCCATCGCGAAGGCCGTGGCCGCAGGCGCTCAGAACGGCCACAGGTAGGGGATGAAATACACGGCCAGCCCCCAGAAGATCAGATTGAGCGGGATGCCGATGCGCAGGAAGTCGGTGTAGCGGTAGCCGCCCGGGTGCAGCACCATCGTGTTGGTCTGATACCCCACCGGGGTGGCGAAACTCGTCGACGCCGCGAAACACACCGCCATCAGCAGCGGCTTGGCATCCACCCCCAGCGCCGCCGCCATCGACAGCGCAATCGGCGACATCAGCACCGCGGTGGCGTTGTTGCTCATAAACTCGGTCAGCACCGCGGTCAGCAGGTAGAGCGCCGCCAGCACCGCCACCGGCCCGAACGGCCCCGCCACCCCCAGCGTGAGCCGGGCCAGCAATCCCGCCGCGCCCGACTTCTCCATCGCCAGGCCGAGCGGCAGCACCCCCGCGAGCAGGAAGATCACCTTCCAGTCGATGGCCCCGTAGGCCTCCTCCAGCGTCAGGCACCGCGTCACCACCAGGGCGATACAGCCGACGATTGCGGAGACGAGAATCGGCATCACGTCGAAGGCCGCCAGCGCCACCACCGCGGCGATGATGCCCACCGCCACCGGCACCTTGCCCCGCCGCAGCGACGGCTCCTCCACCTGCTGCAGCACCAGCACGGAGGAGTCCGCCCGCAGGCGCGCCAGGTCGTCGCGGGGCCCGAGCAGCAGCAGCGCGTCGCCGAACCCCAGCCGCACCTGGTTGAGCTTCGTCCGCACCGTCTCCTCCCGCGCCCGGATCGCCAGCACGATCGCCCGGGTGTGCCGGTGAAACTCCACCTCCGCGAGCGTGCGATCGATCAGCCGCGATCCCGGCGCCACCAGCACCTCCGCCAGCTCGAGATCGGCGGCCTCCAGGGCGGCGTCCCGCAGCTTGAACTCCGGTGCGATGTCGAGCCGCCACGCCGTTTTCGCCTCCATCAGCTCCCGCGCCCCGCCGCGCACCAGCAGCACATCCCCGGCCTGCACCGGCTCGTGCCGCGGCGCAAACAGCGTCTCCCCACCCCGGAGAATCTCCAGCACCGTCACATCCTCCTTCCGTCCGAACTGGCTGGCCTCCACCGTCCGCCCCACCAGGCGCGATTCCGGGCGCACCCGCAGCTCCGTGATGTAGTTGCCGAGCTGGTAGTTTTCCGTCAGTTGCTCGCCGCGGCGCTCGGGCAGCAGCCAGCGGCTGCAGATCAGCAGGTACAGCGAGCCCGCCGCGAACATCACGCCCCCGAGCGGCGCAAACTCAAACAGCGCGAACGCCCCGTGCCCCGCCCGCTCCGAAATCGAACTCACCAGCAGATTGGTCGACGTGCCGATCAACGTGCAAACCCCGCCGAACTGCGACGCGAACGACAACGGGATCAGCAGCCGCGAGGCCGACACCTTGCCGCCGGCGGAGGCCGCCAGCACCAGCGGCAGAAACACCGCCACCGCCGCCGTGTTGTTGATGAAGGCCGACACCAGACCGACCGTCAGCATCATCCCCAGCAGCAGCAGCGTGGGATAATCCCCCAGCCGCTTCATCGCGAAGGCCGCCGAGGCCACCGCCCCGGTCTTCTGCAGCCCCGCGCTGAGCACGAACATCGCCGCCACCGTGATCGTGGCCGGATTGCTGAAGCCCGAGATCCCCTCCTCCGGCGTGATCCACCGCTCCGGCCGGATCCAGTCGGTCAGGTGCTGGAACAACCCGACCACGACCAGCGAGCCCAGCACCATCAGCGCGACCAGATCCGGACGGAACTTCTCCGTCGTGAACAGCCACACCGCGCCGGCCGCGATCAGCAGGACGAGGACGATTTCGAACGACATCCCGCGCACAAAGCCAGCCCCCCCCGCACGCGGCGAGCGCGAAAGCGACCCCGGACGGGGTCACGTCGCGAAACGCGAAGGTGGCCGCGCGAGGGCCGCGTGAAGTATCCGCCGCCCGCCGGAGCCTGCGTGCCGGGCGTTCGCGTTGCGCGACCCGACCCGTCGCCAGCGGAAAGTAGTTCCGCTTTTCCCTCTGCCAGCCGGCGTGATGGCAGCGATTTCTCCCTCGGACATTTGCGCGCGCCGCAACGGATGCTCCGGCTCCCCTGCACGGGCGGACTCCCTGGCGCCACGCCGTCCGCAGAATCCAATTCTCCCGCGCTTCGTTTCGCGGCATAATGGCACCATGCACCGCCTGTTGTCCCGCCTGCTGGTGCTCGCCGCCACCAGCCCGCTCTGCCCTGGCCAGACCCCGGCCACTCCCGCCCCGGTGACCGTCATCCGCGATCCGGCGTGGAGCGGCAATGTCACCGCCCTTGCCACGCCCGGCGGCCGCTCCGATCGCGGCACCGCCCGGCTCGCCAATCTCTCGGTCCGCGCTCTGGCCGGCACCGGCGCCCACAGCATCATCGCTGGCGCCGGCGTGCAGGGCACCGGCGGTCTTCCCGTCCTCGTCCGGGCCATCGGCCCCGGACTCGGCCAGTTTGGCGTCTCCAGCCCGCTCCGCGCCGTCAACCTGGAGATCCACTGCGCCGCCGGTCTCGCCGCCCAGACCAACACCACCGGCCCGGGCATCGCCGCGGCCTCCGCCTGGTGCGGCTCCTTCCCGCTCCTCGAACGCACCTCCCCCACCGCGCCGGGCGACGCCGCCCTCGCCGGCCTTGCCGCCCCGGGCACCTTTACCGCGCTCTGCACCACCGCCAGCGGCGCCCCCGGCCTGGCCCTGCTCGAGTTTTACGACGCCACCGCCGCACCCGGTCTCGCCGCGCCGCACTTCGTCAACCTCTCCGCCCGCGCCCGCGTTGAACCCGGCGACGGCCTGCTCGTGCTCGGCTTCGTGATCACCGGCGAGGGCAGCGTCACCCTCCTCCTCCGCGGCATCGGCCCCGACCTCGCCGCCTGGGGTGTGACCGACGCCCTGCGCGATCCCGCCCTCGAGCTCTACCGCGGCACCACCCGAATCGCCGCCAACCACGACTGGAGCAGCCACGACGACGCCGAGCTCAACCGCCTGGAGGGCGCCCGCCTCGCCGCCGGCGCCTTCGCCCTCGCCAGCCCGCGCAACGCCGCCCTCCTCGTCACCCTCCCACCCGGAACCTACACCCTCCAGCTCCGCGGCGCCGCCAACGAGAGCGGCGTCGCCCTCGCGGAGATCCACGAGGTGCTGCGCAGCGGCCCCGAACCCGCCCCGGCGGGCGACCCGGCCGCAGATGTCCGCTTTTCGGATACGGGCCTCACCGGCCTCGGCGGCTGGCGCGCCGAACTGTCCGCCGCCCCCGCCCGCTGGACGCCCGGCGCCCCCCTGAAATTCTCCGCCACGATTCACTACCCGGCCGCCTTCCTCCAGGCCGCCGCGGCCAGGAACCTCGCCCCCGATGGCTTCGCCCTGCTCCTCACCGCGGAGAGAACCTTCGACGCCGACGGGATTCTCCGCCTGCCGAGCGACGAACGCATGTCGACCCTGCTCACACCCACCGGCCTGCCGATCGAGGGCGGCGTGCAGGGCGCCGTCACCACGCGCTACGGCTACCGCTTCCGCACGCCGGTCGACGAACTCGTCACTGTCCCGCTCGCCTCCACCCAAATCCTGGCGGACGGCGGACGCACCGCCACCTTTCACGTTTTGACCCGCCTGCCCGAAAACCTGCCGCCGGGGCTCTACCGCCTCCGGCTCGACCACGGGTTCACGGTGAAGGCGCGCACCTACAACCTGAACGGCGAGACCTTCGCGAAGCGCGGCTTCCCGAAGGGCCCGTGCGACACCGAGACCTATTCCCCGCTCTTTCCCGCCAGCGGCCGCCACGCCGGCGGCCGGCTGGTCGACGCCGCCGCCATCCGGCCCCGGATTCCCTGGGTGCTGCTCAATGCCTACAATTCCAACGGCTACCGGGGCGCCGTGGCCGACGAGGACCGCGCGCGCTTTGCGCTCTCGCCCCGCAACCTGATCCAGGGCGACGTCATCCTGCCCCGCTTCAGCGAGACCAACCCCACGTCCGTCGCCGCCTACTCCCTCGAGCCGCAGTTTCCGACCGACACCATCCACCTCCGCCAGAACCTCCCCTGGGACTTCACCACCGGCCAGCTCACGGTCACGATCACGCAGCCCGACGGCCGGGTGGTGGAGCTCGGCACCGCGCCGTTCGTGGGGAGGTCGGGCCAGTGGCCGACGACCCGCAACCCGAAGTTCACCCAGTGGCGGCCGCCGCTCTACGGCGAATACACCGTGCGCGCCACCGGCTGGACACAGGACGTGTGGGGCAACCGCTACGAGGGCGGCGGCACCTACCGATTCTGGATCGCCAAACGCATGACCCTCGCGACCGCCACGTTTCAGGGTCAGGCCTACCCGGTCGGCAACCGCTACGGCCGCGACATCGGCTTCGCCCCCGCCGTGCCGGCGGAGGTCACCGTGACCGCCACGCTCCTCCCGGATTCCGACCCCGCCCGCGCCCGGACGCTCTCGTATTCCGGCCGCGCCTCCGCCGGCGGGATCTTCGGCGCCGCCCAGGGCATGAAACCGCTCAACTTCGACGCCCCGGGCGAATACTTCGCCCACGTCGTCGCGCGCCACACCGACGCCGACGGCCACCTCTGGGTCGAATCGATGCGCCACGCCGGCGTGGTCTACCCGCCCGATTCACCGATCGTCGCCCACGGCAAAATGCTCAACGTGAAGGGCAAGCTGGTCGAACGCGGGGAGACGCAAAAGGAGGGCTGGGCGGATCCGGCGACCGGCACCCAGCAGCTCGAGCACATCGACTTTCCCTACCGCGCCGGCGACGTGCTGCTGATCGCCACCGAGGGGCAGTCGGCCAACAAGATCGAGCCGACCCTCACCTGGGCGGCGCGGGAGAACCCCGCGCCTTACGACTCGAAGATCCAGGGCATCGGCCTCTCCAACGTCCGCATCCAGACCTCGAACGGCTATTCGCCGCATCTGTTTCCCGAATACATCACGGATCGGCAGTACTTCTACGCCTCGGCGCCGCGCCCCGGTTTCATGGGGCGGTTCATCATCAGCGAGGATGGCGTGCGTGCCCCCTACTGGTCCGTGAGCCCGCAGAGTTTCGGCGGGCAGATCGGCGCCTCCCCCAACGGCGATTCGCCCGGCGAGATCTACCGCCTGCTCGGCGGCGTGGTTCTCTGCAACCAGGGCCAGGCGCCCCGCTACGCCGGTTACATGGCGAATGCGATCACCCTGCCCGGCGGCACGCGCAACAACCGCGTCATCGCCCCCGGCAGCGAGGATCTCCAGGGCCCGACCGGCGAGAAGGCGCGCGTCTTCCTCGCGATGAACGCGCGGCCCGGCATGGTCTACGATCAGGGCACCACCTTCGTACCCGCCTTCCAGATCGATCCGATGCTTCCCGCAAGCCTGCGTTTCACGCTGATTCCGCCGGACGGACGCCCCCTGGTCGCCCAGGGCACCGGCGACGCCGGCGGCTCCTGGGCCGGCGTGCCCTGGCCGCTCGAGCAGGCCGGCGTCTATCGCTACACGGTCGACGCCTCCTGGAACGGCCATCGCGCCATCGTCCCCGGGCTGCCGGCCGACGGCGGCCTGATGTTTGTGATCGAGCGCGACCGGCCCGCCGACGCCCCCACGCTGGTCTTCAACCTCGCCCCGCTCACCCGTTTCGACGCCGCCAGCGGCACCGAGTTCACCGGCACCAGCACGGCCCCGGCCGTGTACTATGCGGCCGTGATCCCGGGCGCCGTGATCGGGCAGGGCGCGCTGCCAGTAACCGGCGGGCGCTTCTCGTATCGCTTTGATCCCGCCGCCATCGCCCGCGCCAATCCGACGTACGACACCGTCAACCGCACCACCCAGGCGCCGCAGCTCGGCGACGTCGTGCATTTCACCTTCTTCTCCCAGGAAAAGGCGGCCGACGGCCGCGCCTGGTGGTCGTTCGTCCGCCTCATCATCCGCGGCAACACGATTCATTACACGCGCTGAACCGGATGCGCGGAGCGGCTACGGACCGCGATCATCCCCGACTATTTCACCGGATTGTAACCCCCGCGAGTTGAGTTTGGAGGGATTGAGCCGATGATTCCAACGGTGTCCCGCCCGACCCGCGGCAACGGTTGCCCGGGTGAGGTGAACGCCGCTCACCCATGCCAGCCACGAAGAGGGTCGCCCTGCCCGCGCCGGCTCCGGTCTCCCGGACCCGCCCCGCCGGCGCGCCCGCCCCAGGCGCGCCCGGCCGCCTCCGCCCGGGCGCCGCTCCGTCACGACTCACGCGATTTCTCGAAATCGAGCAGCTCCTGCTCCGCGCCGGCTGGGGTGAAAACGGCTGCGCCGCCTGGGGGCCGGCCGGCACGCCCCCCGCCGCGTTGCCGGACCTTGTACGCCCTCACTCCTGAGCCGGCGCCGCCGTGGCCCCGCACGGCGTTGCTCCCGCGAAGGGCCACCCACAGCCCCAACCCCGACACCGCAACGGCGGCACGCCAGCCCAGGTGCTGCCCCTGTCCGCTTAAAACGAATACGTCGCCCGCACCGTCCAGCCGTGGCGCACGCGCGGCAACTGGTAGCGCACGATCCGGTCGGGCGCGGCCGCGGAGAACGGAATCAGGTCCTCCTGGCGGAAGAGGTTCTCCAGGTTGAGCTGCAGATCGAGGGTGTGGCCCCGCCGCACGCGGACGGTCTTTCCGAGCATGGCGTTGCAGATGAACGTGCTGCGTCCGAAGATCGGCGCGTTGTCGCTCGCGGCATCGTAGCCGATCACCGCCGGACCCCGGTAGTTGGCGCCGAAGCCCACCCGCCCGCCGCGCAGCACCGCCGGCACGCCGTCGGCGAAGCGGAAGCTGGTGAAGGCGTTGAACGATTCGCCGGTGAAGGACAGCGGCGGCTTGCCCGTGCCCCGGTAGACGAGGTCGAGCAGCGACTGCACGTAGTCGTAGGCGTCGTCGATCGTCGCCGGGTTGAGCACGAAGTCGCGCTGCGGGGTATTGTCGCGGGTGCGGACGAACGTGGCGACCGTCCCGCGCGTGGTGTCGAGCGGCGTGGGATTGCCGTCCCAGGACGCCTTGGTTTCGGCGAGGAATCCCGCCAGGCTCGGCGCCATCTCCGTGAACGTGATCCGCGGCCGCGCGTAGTTGACCGACAGGCTCCAGCCGGCGGCGAGGCGGCCGGTGATCTCGAGTTCGTGGCCGCGACCGTCGGAGGTCACCGTCTCGCGATACTTGGAGGTGCCGACCTGGCTGATGCCGAGGGCGGTCAGGCTGGCGGGCAGCGGCGTGCCGGTGCGCACCAGCAGGGTCAGGATGTCGTTGATCACCGGCACCCCCTGGCCGCGCACCGTGTTGCTGGTGACGTCGTGGAATTGATCGCGGCCGAGGTTGCGGTAGGTGCTGGCGCCCACGTAGAGCCGGCCGCCGAGCAGGTTGAGGCGCACGGAGTAGTCCTTCCCCTCGCCCTTGCTCGGCACCAGCAACCGGTCGTAGAGATCGGTGAAGTTGCTCTGCGGAAAGACACTCTGCGACTGGTTGTAGGTGAGGCCCAGCCAGGTCAGCGGCATCACCACGATCCCGTAGGTCTTGGTGGCGCCGGAGAAGGCGGCGACGGTGGCGGGATCGAACTGGTACGGCCGCGTCACCCAGAGGTTGGTGGAGTTGGGCAGGCGCTCGCCGCCGAGGGAGGCGTTGTTGTTCTCGATCCGCTCGCGGCGGTAACCGGCGGTGACGACGATGCGGTCCCCGGGAAAGCGGCTTTGCGCCGCAAACATGAGGCTGCGGCTCCTGGTCTGGTTCCACGGGTGCGCATTGTTCCAGATCATCCGCGCCTGCATGCCGGGCCCGTCGGGGATGGGATGCGCCCAGGGATCGAGCGCGCCGCGCTGTCCGCCGGGGCTCCAGAAATCGAGATAGGTGCGGCGGAAGACGATGTTGGTCGTCGAGTCGATCGGCTGGGAGTTGCCCGGGGCGGTGTTGTATTCGCCCAGGGTGCCGTTGCCGAAGAGGTTGTCGTTGTGCTGCCACGACGCCGCCAGGCTGTGGCGGCCAAACCAGGGGTGGCGCTTCATCAGGTCGAGCTCGTAGCCGAGGCTGGCGCGGATCGATTCGCTGCGCTGGTCGAAATGCTGCTGCGTCACCTGGTTTTGCACGTAGGGCAGGCCCACGAACGGGTTGGCCCGCGCCAGATCCGGCAGCAGCGTGCCCGGGTTGCGCCCGCCGGTGACGGCGGAGTCGCCGTCGGCGTAATAGGCGCCCGGCAGCACGGGGTTGGGGTCGCCGACCGCGTTGGCCGAGGGCTGGGTGAAGGCGCGGTAGTAGCTGGTGCGGTTGTATCCGATTTCGAAATTCAGCCCGCCGATCCGCTGATCGAGGAAGAGGGAGTGGATGGTGTAGTCGAAGTTGGCATCGCGGCCCGGCCCCGGCAGATAGGCGTTGGCGGGAATCACCTGGCCGTAGAAGGGATCGTCGACCGTCCCGCCGGAGGGCGCGGCGCCGCCGCTGATCGTCTCCCAGAAGCCGGTGCCCTGCGTGCCGGGCAGGTCCGGCCGCATGTCCGCGCCGGTGGTGGAGACGCGGAATGGCTGCGGCCGGATCTGCGGCGCGTAGATCACCTGAACGGTGTTGGTCGAGCGCAGCAGGGCCGGGTTCGGATTGGTGCCGGGCAGCAGCGGGTTGCCCGCCCGCGGGGCGCCGCCCATCACCCAGCGCGAGTAGCCGAAGTCGGCGTGCGGAAAGTTGCCCCCCATCACCTGGTCGCGCCGCATCCGCTCCACCCCGGCGCGGAGCTGCGTGTGTTTGAACGGTTGATACGTGGCGGCCAGCGCCAGCCCCTTTTGCCGCAGCATCTCGTGCTCGAACCAGCCCTCGCGATCCTCCCAGACCGCGTTGGCGCGCAGGGCGAGCCGGTCCCGCACCAGCGGGACCGCGAAATCGACCTCGCTGCGCTTCTTGGCGAAATTGCCCACGGTGGTGGTGACCGACTTCCGGCGGCCGTTGAGGTGGGCGCGCTTGGTGGTGAGGTTGAGGGCGCCCCCCGGGCGGCCTGCGCCGAACAGGATCGAGTTGGGTCCCCGGCTGACGTCCGCCCGCTCCACGTTGAAGCGGTCCGACGCCAGGATGCCGCGCCCCTCGACCATGTTGGGCAGGTAGTCGCGGGAAATCACCGACTCGGTGAAGCCGCGCAGTGTTGCGCGCACGTCGAAGGCCTGCTGCACGCCGCCCGCCGGATCGCTGCGCTCGTGCTCCGCGCTCAGCGCATACTTCATCATGTCGAGGACGTTCTCCGCGCCGATGTCGTCGAGAAACTCCTTGGTCAGCACCGACACCGCCGCCGGGGTGTGGAAGAGGCTCGCGTTCATCCGCGTGCCCGAAAGCGTGTTGGCGGCGCGGTAGCCCTCGTCGCCCTCGGTCGAAACGATGAACGGCGAGAGGTTGATGATCTCATCGGCCGCTGCCGCGAGGGCGGCGCCGGCGCACAGCAGCAGGGACGAAAGGATGAGGCAATGACGCAGCATGGAGTTCAAGGGCTTGGGGCGGGTAGAGAGGCCGGCGGTTCGCACCGCGGGCCGGGAGGCGCGCCACCGTAGGAGAATCCCCGGCGGGCACAAGCGGGACTTCCGCCCCGCCTTCCCCCCGGCACGGCGGCGCCATCCAAGGTGGACAAGGCATCTTGCCTCGTCTTCACGGCCGCAAACATGAGGCGGGACGCCTCGTCCACACTTGCGGCCCACCGCGGCGGGAGCCTGACACCGCCCTGTTCCCCACGGGGCATACGGGTTTTCAGACACCCGCCTCACCGGCCGGGTTTCTCCAGCAGGAAGATGCCGCTTTCGCCCTGCTGCAGCGCCAGCCGCAGGCACAGCGGCGAACTGGCAAGCCAGGCGCGCAACGCCTCGAAGCGGTACAGCGTGGTCGAAGCGAGATTGAGATGGGCGCGCACCACCGGCGTCCCGGTCAGGCGCATTCGGGAGTCAAGGCCCACGCATCCCGTCACGACATTGAGTGCCTGCGGCACCACGGTCGCCGCGCGACCGATCCAGTAATCGAAGGTCACGTCGTGGATCTGCGCGGTCGTCACCATCTCCACCGGCCCGAAGGTGAACCGGTTGGTGGCCGGGGGCAACGGTGGCCACCGGATACCCTAACGCGCAATCGCCCCGCTCAAAACGATCACCCGCACCGGGGATTTTCCCACCGCCGCGTCCGACCCGGCGCCTACAGCCCCTTCAGCAGCCGCACCGTCTCGTCGATCAGCGTCGCGGCGGCGGCGGCGGTGAACGGACTTGTATCCACCTCGTATCCGCCCTCGGGGAAATAGTGCGCCGGCACGAGGTAGCCCGCAGCGCCATTGCAGTGGGTGATCACCACCGTGCAGGCAAAGGGCGAAGCCTCCTTGATCGACGTCCCGATTTCATTGCCCACCTCGCCGCCCAGCCCGACAAAGGCCACGTCGCCCACCCGCGCCACCGCCACCGGAAACGGCAGGGTCGGCGTGGTCACCGGCTCGCCCGTGCGCGAGCGTGGTTTCGCCGGAAGCTCCACCGCCCGGTTCAGCGCGCGAATCGGTCCGCCCGGACCAGGCTTCGTCGCACGGTTGAGCGTGTGCACGACCTCCTCGCCCAGCATCGTCCCCATCAACACCGCTTCCGGAATCCAGCCGTTCTTCGTGTTGAACTCGGGCAACACCCGGAACCAGGGATCGAGGTCGCCCGACGCGCCCACCAGCGGTGGCGCGACCACCGGCTCGCCCAGATAACGCTCGAGAAACTGCGCCGCCAGCCCGTGGACGTCGCCGCTGATCTGGTAATTGCGCGGGCCCATCGCCGTGCTGTGCGTGGCAAAGCCGAAGACCGCCCCCACCAAACCCCCGCCCTCCACCCGCGTGAGTTTCACCACCTGCACTTCGCGGTCGATCGGCCGGGTGGGGTTGCGGCCGAGGCGGATGGTGGTGCCACCCCTGGCATCGCGCACCGGTTCCCGCCGGTTCGAAGCCACCGGCGCCGCGCCGAACCCGACCGCCAGCCGCACCGGCTCGAGCCGCGCCAACGTTGCGCGCACCACCTCGGGCAACCGCGCCTGAAGCCGCTGCGTGTAGGCAAGATTGTGCGCATGCCCGCGCGCGGGATCGAGCGTCAGCCCCGGCGAACTGTGGCTGTGCGTCGCGGCGAGCAGCAGCTCCCCGGGCTGCAAGCCACCGGCATCCAGGATCGCCTGTCGCAGCGGCGTCGCGGTGTCGCCGTAGAAGCCGATGCTGTCCAGCACCACGATCACCAGCCGCTGCCCGCCGTGCTCGAACGCCACCACGCGGGCCGACAACGGATCGTGCACGCCCTGCGAGAGGTCCTTGCGGCTCGAGTAGCCGGCGAGCGTGACCGGTTGCGTCGGGGTGATGTCCTCGCGGGCGAGGGCGGCGCGCAGGACTGGCTCCGCGGCCACCGCCGACGGCAGGATCGGGAGCAGGGCCGCGACCAGACGGGCAAGGGCAAGGAGACCGCATACCGGGGGCAGTTTCATGGGGCTGGAAAGAAGGGAGTGTGAGTGACCCGCTCGGGGAGGGCAACCGCAACGCTGCACGCAGCCGGAGGTGCTCGGGGCGCTCCGCCGGGGATGATAGCGCGTCGAAAAAGTCCACGCTGCCGGGTCGAGGGAGGGCGCCGGCCCCCGGGCGCCGCAGGTACGTTCGCGGCGCCGATCGAGCGTCGCCCGCCACTGATTGGATACCGGCTACCTCACGATGTCCGGCCCGACTTATCGCACTGCCGCCGGCACCAGGAAGCGCGCAAACGTGATCCGCTCGTACGCCCGCTTTTCCCCGCGCTCATAAAGGCAGGCCGCCTCACCCGGCGAGAGCGCCACCAGACACGAATACGCGGCCGGGCCCGCATGCAATTGCAGCAGCGAGCGCCAGCTCGTTCCTTCGTCCGTGCTCGTGTAAACGGTCAGCTTCTCGCGTTTCAGACTCGCGGGGTTGGAGAACAACAGAACGCCCGGTCGCCCCGCCTCCGGCCAGGTCAGCCGCCGGATGCTCGCCTGGCAGATCGGCTCGACCAACTCCGGCACGTGCCGCTGCTCCGTCCAGGTGGCGCCTCCATCGCGGCTGATCGCCTGCTGGCGGGTCTGTTTGGTCCGGTCGTAGTTGCGCATGTTCAGCAGCAGGCGCTGGTCGGTGAGCTCGACCACCTCGCACTCGTTCACCTGATCCTGCGGCGTGCGACCGCCGAGCTGCCAGGTCTTCCCGTGGTCGTCCGAGTGGATCACGTGCGAGTAGTACTTTTTCGACCCGGCCTCGATGTGGTCGCACGGGATCACCAGCCGGCCGCGGTGCGGCCCGCGCTCGATCTGGATGCCCGCCCCCGGCCCGGTCGCGTACCAGGTCCAATCCGGACGCTTCACCGCCGCGGTAATCTGCCTTGGCGGCGCCCAGGTCCGGCCGTGGTCGGTCGAGTGGGTGACGAAAATCCGACGAGTGTCGCGACTGGTCTGCGCGATGATGTTGCGCTCGACGTCGTCGCCGCGGTTCCACGTCAGCAGCAGCCAGATTGTGCCGGTCTCGCGGTCGAGCACCGGACACGGATTGCCGCAGGTGTTGCCCGCATCGTCCCACACCACCTGAGCGGGGCTCCAGGTCCGGCCGCCGTCCGCGGAGCGCTTGAGCAGGAGGTCGATGTCGCCGGAGTCGCCGCCGCCTTTCTTGCGCCCCTCGCAGAACGCCAGGAGCGAGCCATCCTGCGCCCGGACGATCGCCGGGATGCGGTAGGTGTGATAGCCGTCCTGGCCGGACGTGAAGACATCGACCTGCTCGACTGCGAGCGCGGCCACGGCCGCCAGCGGCCAGAGTAAGGAGAGGTATTTTTTCATAGTAACTACTCAGCCCAATCCGGTCACAGAGCACACAGAGGGCAGGCGGGAGA
>CAZDGC010000058.1:0-42524 GCA_964504885.1 uncultured Opitutus sp. | reverse complement strand
CCCGGCGGCATCGTCGGCGTGATCGGCCCCAACGGCGCGGGCAAGACCACCCTCTTCCGCCTGATCACCGGCGCGGAGCAGCCCGACGGCGGCGTGCTCCGCGTGGGCGACACGGTGAAGATCGCGCACGTCGACCAGTCGCGCGACTCGCTGCCCGGCGCCGCCACGATTTACGAGGCGATCAGCGGCGGGGAGGAGATCCTGCGCCTCGCCGGCCGCGAGGTGAACGCCCGCGCCTACTGCGCGCAGTTCGGTTTCACCGGCGCCGACCAGCAGAAGAAGGTTGGCGTGCTTTCCGGCGGCGAGCGCAACCGCGTCCACCTTGCACGCCTGCTCAAGAGCGGCGCCAACCTCATCCTGCTCGACGAGCCGACCAACGATCTCGACGTGAACTCGATCCGCGCGCTCGAGGAGGGGCTGGAAAACTTCGCGGGTTGCGCGGTCGTGGTCTCGCACGACCGCTGGTTCCTCGACCGCGTCGCCACGCACCTCCTCGCGTTCGAGGGCGACAGCCAGGTGGTGTGGTTCAACGGCAACTTCTCCAGCTACCTGGAGGACTTCCACCGCCGCAAGGGCAAGGACGCCGACCAGCCGCACCGCATCAAGTACCGCAAGCTCGCGCGCTGAGGAACGCCGGCGCTCCGTAGCGATACGCCTGGTGACAGGCAGGACTGTCACTGCTTCCTCAATACGTGTCGAAGATCGCCTGCAGCGCGGCCGGGTCGCGGGTGCGGGTGAGGCCGAGCAACAGCAGGACGCGCGCCTTTTGCGGGTTGAGCTCGCCGGCCGCGATGAACCCGGCCGCATCGTCGTCGGTCTCGATGTTGCGTTCGACCACGCCGCCGCCGGTGCGCGAACTGCGCACGACCGCCACGCCGGCCCGCGTGGCCGCGGCGGCCGCGGCGAGCGCGGCGGTGCCCAGGTTGCCATCGCCCACGCCGGCGAGGACGAGGCCCGCGGCGCCGCTGGCCACGGCGGCGTCGATCAGTCCCCGCCCCATGCCGGCGTGGGCGTACACGATGTCCACGCGCGGCAGGGCGGTCAGTCCGTCGAGCGTGAATTCGCTCGCTGCCGTGTGCCGGCGCCCGGGCGGCCCGTGGAGGTGGAGCCGGCCGTGGTTGACGAGCCCGGCGAGTCCGCGGGGGCCACTGCGAAAGGTGCCCACCTGCGTGGTGTTGGTCTTGGTGATCTCGCGGGCGAAGTGGATCTCGTCGTTCGCCACCACGAGCACGCCGCGACCGCCCGCCGCAGGATCCACCGCGACCGCGACCGCGTTGTAGAGATTCATCGGCCCGTCGGCGCTGATCGCGGTGGCCGGGCGCATGGCTCCGACGAGCACGACCGCCTTCGTGGTGCGCACGACGAGGTTCAGGAAAAACGCCGTCTCCTCCATCGTGTCAGTGCCGTGGGTGATCACGATCCCGGCGAGGCGCGGGTCGTCCGCCGCCGCCTGCGTGCGGGCGGCGAGTTTCAGCCAGGTCGCGTCGTCCATGTCCTGGCTGCCGATCGCCGCCACCGGCTCCACCTCAAGGGTCGCGAAGGAGGCGAGTTGCGGCACCGCGGCGATCAGCGCGTCCGCCGAAAACGCCGCCGCCCGGTAGCCGCGGCCCCGGTCGCCGGACTGGGCCCCGGCGATGGTGCCGCCGGTGGCGAGGATGCGGAGGTGGGGAATAGACGTCATGGGAGCGCGACGATGGGCCGGCGCGGCGCGCCGGAGCAGGCGCTGGAGTCGGGTCGCGCGGCGGCGGGGAGCAAAAACTCCCGGCCATGCCTGGCCCTGTCAACGCCGCGCCCGCGTCGCCCGCGGGAGGGTAGGCGCAGGCCACGCCCCGCCCGCTTGGGCGGACGTTCGCCCGGGCGATGCCTCCCCGCCCCGGGCTCGACGTACCCACCCCGACGCGCACACTCCCTCCCGCCCCCATGACACCACGCCCCGCCTCCCCGCCTCTCCCGCGCCGCTCGTTCCTGCGGTCGGGACTCGCCAGCATCGTCGCCGCCGGCGTCGCGCCGCAATTCGTCCCCGCCCGCCTCCTCGGCGCCCGCGCCCCGTCCAACCAGGTCACGCTCGGCTGCATCGGGGTCGGCGCACACGGGTTCGGGGTGAATCTGAAGCAGTTCCTCCAGGAGGACGACTGCCGCGTCGTCGCGGTGTGCGACGTGTTCGCCAGCCGCCGCGCCCGGGCCCGGCAGGCGGTCGACCAGAAGTACGGCGGCCAGGGCTGCGCGGAAATCGCCGACTTCCGCACGCTGCTTGCGCGGCGCGACATCGACGTGGCCGTCATTTCCACGCCTGACCACTGGCATGTGCCGATGGCGCTGCTGGCGCTGGAGGCGGGCAAGAAAGTGTTCTGTGAGAAACCCACGCTCACCATTGCGGAGGGTCGCGAACTCGCCGACGCCGTCGCGCGCCGGCAGGCGGTGTTCGCCACCGGTCTCGAGGATCGCGCCGTGATTCAGTACTACAAGCTGGCCGAGGTCGTCCGCAACGGCGGCATCGGGCGGCTGCAACGCATCCAGGTCGGCCTGCCGACGAAGCCGGTCGTGCCCCGCGAGTCCCCCGCACCGGTGCCGGCGGATCTCAATTACGAACTCTGGCTCGGCCCCGCGCCGTTCCGCCCCTACACGCCCTCGCTCACCGACGCCCAGGTGTGGCGGCAGATTCGCGACTTCTCCGGCGGCTCGCTCACCGACTGGGGCGCGCACCTGATCGACACCGCCCAGGTGGCGAACTTCGCCGAGCACACCAGCCCGGTGGCGGTGGCGGGCCGGGGCGTGATCCCGCCGGATGCGATGAACACCACCGCGCAGACCTACGAGCTCACTTACACCTACGCCAACGGCGTCGTGCTCGAGGTCCGCTCCGACGTGCCCTCGATCCGCCTCGAAGGCACGGAGGGCTGGGTGGGCAACAAGGGCTGGCTCGGCCGGCTCGAAGCCAGCAACCTCGACGTCTTCCGCCGCACCTACGACCCCGCGACGAGCAAGATCTGGAAGATGCCCGCCCGCGAGCACCGCGACTTTCTCGACTGCCTCAGGACGGGAAAGCCGCCGATGTACACCGCGGAGGCCCTGCACCGGCTCAGCACCACGCTGCATCTCGGGGCGATCGCGATGGAACTCGGCCGCCCGCTCCAGTGGGATCCGCAGACGGAACAATTCAACGACCCCGCCGCCAACGCCCTGCGCGCGCGCCTGCGGCGCGACGACTGGAAGCGCACCGGCTGACGGCGGCATTGCCCGCCGGGCGCCCCGTCGGCACGCTCGCGTCATGGCCACCCCTCCCCAGCACCTCACCGGGCAGGTCATCGACGTCCACGAGTGCCGCGTCTACCCGGGGCGGGTCGAGTGGCGCGCCGGGCGCATCACCCGGCTCACGCCCGACGCCGCCGGCGAACGCGGGCCGCTGATCCTGCCGGGGTTCGTCGACGCCCACATCCACATCGAAAGCTCGCTGCTGCCGCCTGCCGAGTTCGCGCGGCTCGCCGTCATCCATGGCACGGTGGCGACGGTCTCCGATCCCCACGAAATCGCCAACGTCCTCGGCGCGGCCGGCGTGGACTACATGATCCGCGACGCGCGACGCACGCCGCTCCGCTTCAGTTTCGGGGCGCCGTCATGCGTGCCGGCCACAATCTTCGAGACCGCCGGCGCCGCCCTCGACGCGGCCGCGGTGGCGCGGCTGCTCGCGCGGCGCGACGTCCGTTTCCTGAGCGAAGTAATGAACTTCCCCGGTGTGCTGGCGGGCGATCCCTCGCTGCTCGCGATGCTGGCCGCGGCCCGCGCCCGCGGGAAGCCGGTCGACGGCCACGCCCCCGGCCTGCGCGGGGAGCAGGCCGCCCGTTACGCCGCCGCCGGCATCACCACGGACCACGAGTGCTTCACCCTCGAGGAGGCGCACGACAAGCTCGCCGCGGGCATGAAGATCCTGATCCGCGAGGGCTCGGCGGCGCGCAACTTCGCCGCCCTCGCACCGCTGCTCCGCACCCACCCGGATCGTGTCATGTTCTGCTGCGACGACCTGCACCCCGATCGGCTCGTGGGCGGGCATCTCGACCGGCATGTGCGCCGCGCGCTCGCCACCGGCGCCGACCGCTTCGCCGTCCTGCGCGCCGCCTCGGTGCATCCGGTCGAGCACTACGGCCTCGACACCGGCCTGCTGCGCCCCGGCGATCCCGCCGACTTCATCGTCGTCGACGGCTGGAGGCGTTTCCGCGTGCTCCGCACCTACCTCGGCGGCCGGCTCGTCGCCGCGGGCGGGCGCAGCCGCCTGCCGCGCCTGCGCTCCACCGCGCCGAACCGGTTCGCCGCCGCGCCGCGGACGGCGGACGACTTCGCCCGGCCCGCCCCCGCGGGTGCTGCGACCGCCGCTCCACCCACGCTCGACGTCATTGCCGCGATCAACGGGCAGTTGATCACCCGCCATGAACGCCTGCCGGCCCGCGTCGCGGACGGGCGGCTCGTCGCCGACCCGGCGCGGGATCTCCTGAAGATCGCCGTCGTCAACCGCTACGTCCGCCGTGCGCCGGTGGCGGTGGCGTTTGTGCGCGGCTTCGGGCTGCGCGCCGGCGCCATCGCCTCCTCGGTGGCCCACGACTCGCACAACCTCGTCGCCGTCGGGGTGGACGACGCCAGCCTGGCGGAGGCTGTCAACCTCGTGATCGCGCGGCGCGGCGGCCTGAGCGTCGTGGGTCGCGGGCGGCGCGCCGTGCTGCCGCTGCCGATCGCGGGGCTGATGTCGGACCTCGATGGCCGCACGGCGGCACGCCGCTACACCGAGCTCGACCGCCGCGCCAAGGCCCTCGGGTCACGGCTGGACGCCCCGTTCATGACCCTCTCGTTCATGGCGCTGCTGGTCATCCCCGACCTGAAGCTGAGCGATCGCGGCCTGTTTTCCGCCACCCAATGGAGCTTCGTGGGCGCGTGAGTATCAGCCGGAAAGCCCTGCCGTTCGCCGCGCACGCGGGCGGGCAGATCGGGCGCAGGCGGACCTTGTCCAACCGTGAGCTCCGGCGCGGTTCCGCTCCCCCGCACCCACGCCGTCCTGCCGCGGCCTCCCTCACGCCGGTTCCGGCGGATCGCAGGTTGAGCTACGGAAGCTCAAGAATCGAGGCGTCTCCCTGCTTATGGAACCGGTCGAAACGTGCTTTCTCCGCCTGAAGAAGCGAGGCTACCTCCGAAGTGCGGCCATTGCCAAGACCAGGGAGCACGACGTTGGGTGGTGAGCCTCTCTATGCCGAGAGCTCCAGGAAATCGTCGTCCTTCGTAACAAGGATATAGCCCTGGGTCGCTGCTGAGTGCCAAAGGATGCTGTCGTCGGCGCCAGCCGGATCCAAGATCCCGGATGCGGGCAGAGACAGGAAACTCGCGTGCCAGCAGCCGCAAATTAAGTCGTCCCGGCTGCCAAGTAACTCAAGACGTCGTAGACCGTGATCCGAGTCTCACGAATGCATGGCGTACCACTACGGCGCCCCGGCTTAGTCGTGATGCGGTCCAGGAGATTCATGGCCTAGGAAGGTGTCCAACCAGTGGAGGGCGGCGCTCTGTCGCCGCCGCGAACGCACCTGCGGCGCCGCGAGACCGGCGCCCTCCATCGACCGGGCCTCGTGGACTCTTTCCGGGAGTGGAGTCCGCCATCTGTCCGCGCGAAATCACCGACGCGCTTCGCCGGCGTACAGGCAGAGTATCCCGCGAAGGCGCGAAGCAAACCCGCCCGACTTCGCGCCTTCGCTGCTTCGCGGGAGACCGGCTTGGGGGCTGCCGGTGTATAAACACACTCATCTTTCGCCGAGCATCTCGGGCGTCTCCTCCACCGTCTTGTCGAGCCAGTGACGCAATGCCTGCCGCTCGTTCGGGTCGAGTGGCATGATGCCCCGGGGCAAGGTGGCCACCCGCGACTTCAGGGGGAGGGGCACGCCGGCAGGTCGGAATTCACAGCCCCCCTTCGCGATTCGCGTCATGTCCCCGTGGCCCCCGTGGCTTGCCCCCGCCCGGGTGTTTTCGCTTTGCCGCTTTCCCGACCCGGGCCGAGGCTGCGGCCACCATGGCACTGCTCGCAGTCCAGGACCTGTCCAAACGCTTCGGCCGGCGGCAGGTGCTCGACGGGGCAGCCTTCCGCGTCGGCGCCGGCGAACTGGTCGGCATCAGTGGCAGCAACGGGGCGGGCAAGTCGACCCTGCTGAAGATCGTCGCCGGTCTTCTCCCACCCGACGCGGGGCGGATCGAACTGCCCGCGAGCCTCGGTTATGCCCCGCAGGCCCTGCTGCTCTACGGGCAGCTCACGGTGGCCGAGCACTTCGACTATTTCGCCGCGGCGCGATCCGGCCCGCGACCGTGGCAGGAGATCGGCCGTGAGCTTGCACAGCGCTACCGCTTCGACGCCTGGTGGAACGAGCCGGTCGAGACCCTCAGCGAGGGCACCAAACAGAAGCTCAACCTCGCGCTGGCCCTCGCCTCGGACCCCGCCCTGCTGCTGCTCGATGAGCCGTACGCGAGCTTCGACTGGGAGGCGTACCTGCTGTTCTGGGAGCACGCCGCCGAGCTCCGGCGGGCGGGCCGATCGTTGCTGGTCGTGTCGCACCTGTTCTACGACCGCAGCAAGTTCGATCGCCTGCTCCGCCTCGCCGGGGGCCGGATTCACGAGGAGGCCGTCCGGTGAGACGCCTCGTCACCAGCGCCCGGATGGTCGCGCGCGAACTGCGGCGCAACCGCACCGCGGTTTCGTTCCTGTTTCTTGTTCCGACCGTGTTGTATATCCTGATACAGATCACGACGGGCGAACGGCTCGTGCCGTTCCTGCTGAGTGGCCGCGACAGTGCGCCGCTGGCGGGCTCCGAGCGCGCGTTGTCGCTGCTGTTCATGGGCATGACGGCGATGGGCGGGCTGATGGCGTTCCTCGCCTTCACGCTCACCTGGCGGCCGATCGCGACGGACCGCCGCCTTGTGTTCGAGGGTTTCCGTCCGCGCGAACTGCTCGGCGCCAAGGTCCTCGTGCTCGGCGGTGCCGCCACGGCGGTGGCGCTTTACGTCACCGCGCTGCTGCTGGCGTTCTACCAGCCGGAACGGCTCGCCGGTGTCTGGCTTGGTTTTCTGCTCGGCGGGCTCATCTACGGTGTGCTCGGGTTGCTGATCGGCACGATCAGCCGCCGCGAGCTCGACGGCATCCTCGCGATCCTGCTGCTGGTCAACGTGGACCCAGGCTGGCTGCAGAATCCGGTCTTCTATGCCGAGACGCAGAACCAGGCCGTCATCCGCTGGCTGCCCTCGCACCACGCGTGCCAGATCGCGCTCATGAGCGCGTTCACCCAGCGGCCGCTGGAACGCGAGTTGGTGCTGGGCGGCGCCTGGCTGCTGACCCTCGCGGCGGCGGCCGCCATCGCGTACCGCTGGCGTCTCGGGCTGGTGCGGCGGCGGCGGGTTTGCGATGGAGGTTCTGGAGGGCGGCGAGGTCGATCGTCACCTGCGTGACGGATCCGTCGATCTCGTAACCGAGGATCAGGCGTTGCGGTGACGGGGTGAGGCGGAAGAAGACGCTGCCACTTCCGGTCTCGTTCGGGCGAACCACGACCGGGAAGCTCAGGCGGCGGCAATGGTGCGCCTCAGCCGGCGACCCGGCAGACCGGTCGTGGCCTGTAGCGAGCGAGGGGGCCCCAAACACTCCCCTCACCCTGAATTTGGGGGATTGGAGCACTGGTGGCGCGGGAAAGACTGGGTCCAGCATGGTGCGTGATGAAGACGATGCTTTACGCCTTCGCGTGGACGGCCGGTCTGATGTCGGTACTGGCGGGGGCCGCGCCCGACGCCCGCCAAACGATCGAGGAACTGCGCCGCGAACTGGCGCACCACGATGCGCGCTACCACCGCGACGCTCAGCCGGAGATCTCCGATGCCGCCTACGACGCGCTCCGCCGGCGGCTGGCGGCGTTGGAGCGCTCCCACCCTGCGGCGGCGGCCGCGGCGCCGCCCCTCGCGGCCTTCGGCGACGATCGCACCGGGCGGTTTCCCGGGCATCGGCACCTCGAGCCCATGCTCAGCCTCGACAAGGCGCAACGGGAGCGCGAACTGCGCGTCTTTGCCGCCCGGGTGGCGAAGCTCGCCGGGGAGGAGGACGTCGCGTTTGTGGTCGAGCCGAAGTACGATGGCCTCGCGCTGAGCCTCACGTACGAGCGGGGGCGCCTCGTGCGCGCGGCCACGCGCGGCGACGGCCGCTCGGGCGAGGATCTCACCGCGAATGTCGCCCGGCTCGCCGGCGCACCGGCGCACCTGGCGGGCGCGGGTCTGCCGGACCGAATCGAAATCCGCGGCGAGGTGTATGTGCCGTGGGCGGACTTCGCGCGGGTCAACACGGCGCGCGAGCGGGCGGGTGAACCGGCTTTCTCCCATCCGCGCCAGCTCGCCGCAGGCACGATCCGCCAGACGGACGCCGCGGAGGCGGTGGCGGCGCGCGGCCTGCGGTTCGTGGCGTTCGGCGTCGGCGCCTGCGAACCCAGCAACACCCTCCCCGCCACCCAGCGCGAACTCGCGCAGCGGCTGCAGGAGTGGGGCCTGGCCGTGGTCGGCAACTACTGGCCGGCGCGGGGGGTCGAGGAACTGGTGCGCGCGGTCGCGGCCTGCGGTCGCGCCCGCAGCGTGCTGCCCTTTGCCATCGACGGCGCGGTGGTGAAGATCGATGCGCTGGCCCTGCAGCGGGAACTGGGGTCGGGCGAAAGCGCCCCGCGCTGGGCGCTCGCGTACAAGTATTCGGCGGAGCGCGTGGAGACGACCCTGCTCGCGATTACCCTGCAGGCCGGGCGATCCGGCGTGCTCACCCCCGTGGCCGAGCTGGCTCCGGTGCGGCTCGGCGGCGCCACGGTGGCGCGCGCGACCCTGCACCACCGCGAGGAAATCGCGCGGCGCGACCTGCGCGTCGGCGACACCATCTACGTCGAAAAGGCAGGCGACGTCATCCCGGCGATCGTGGGCGTGAACCTCGCCCGCCGGCCGGCGGACGCGGTTCCGTTTGAGTTTCCTGGCGAATGTCCGGGCTGCGGTGAACCGGTGGAGGCGGTGGAGGGCGACGTGCACGTGCGGTGTGCCAACGCCGCCTGCCCGGCGGTGGTGCGGCGCCGGGTGGAGCACTTCGCCTCCAGGGGCTGCGCCGACATCGCGGGGCTCGGTCCGGCGGTGATCGAGCGGCTCGTGTCGAGCGGCCTCGTGCGAGACCTGCCCGATCTCTACCGCGTGCGACGGCACCACCTGCTGGCCCTCGGTCGGATGGGCGAGAAGACCGCCGATCGCCTCGTGGCGGCGATTGAGCGGAGCAAGCAGGCCGAGCTGTGGCGCGTGATCCACGGGCTCGGACTGCCGCACGTGGGCCCGGCGGCGGCCCGCGAACTCGCCCGCCGCCACAGCAGCCTCACCGCGCTGGGCATGGCGGATGAGCGCTGTCGCGACCTGGTGGCAGCGCTGGTGGCCGTCGGAGTTGATCCGCGCGCAAAGGAGGGGGGCGGATGAACCACGGAGCAGGGGAGGAACAGAGGCGGGCGCTGAATTCGCTGAGCCAGCAGGTCATTGGCTGCTGCCTGGAAGTTCATCGGAAACTAGGGCCCGGGTTGCTGGAAACGGTCTACGAGGAGGCGCTGGCGATCGAGTTGATGGGGGAAGGGATCGCCTTTCGCCGGCAATCTCTTCTCCCGTTGCGATATAAGGAAGGTCTTCTTCCGGTGGCCTTTCGCATCGATTTCCTGGTCGACGATCGGCTGGTGGTGGAGCTCAAGGCAGTTCGGAGAACTGCTTCCGATTCACTACGCGCAGGTCTTCACCTATCTCAAGCTGACGCGCCTTTCCCTCGGTTTGTTGATCAATTTCAATGTGCCGATTTTAAAGGACGGGGTTCGGCGGGTGGTGTGGGGAGACCCTTTTCGCGGAACCGGCGGTTAAAACACCGAGCGACAAAGCAACAGGCAAGGGGGCTTCAGGAATGGGCCGGGTGAGCGGCGGGAGCCCGGCGCGGAACTTCGTTGCTCGGTTGCCCGGTGGTTGACCAGTCGTACCGCTTGCCATGCGACGATCTGGTTTGCACCGTGGTGCACTGCGTCCTCCGCCCATGCCGGACTTTCCCCTCGTCGACTCGCACGTGCATTTCTGGGACCCGGCCGTTCAGCCGTATCCGTGGCTCAACGACGTGCCCGCCCTCAACCGCCGCCACACGCCGGCCGAGTTCCGCACGGCCTGCGGCCCGGTGGCGGTGGCCAAGCTGGTCTTCGTGCAGTGCGGCGGGGCGGATGCGCTCGCCGAGGTGGCGTGGGTCGACGGCCTCGCCCGCGCCGAGCCACGCCTTGCCGGGATCGTGGCCCACGCACCGCTCGAGCAGGGTGAGGTGGCGGCGTCGTGGCTGGAGCGGCTCGCGGCCGTGCCGCGGGTCAGGGGCGTGCGCCGGCTCTTGCAGGATGAGCCCGACGACGCCTTCTGCCTGCAACCAGACTTCGTGCGCGCGGTGCGGCTGCTGCCGCGGTTCGGTTTCAGTTTCGATCTCTGCATCTACCACCGCCAGCTCGCGAATGTCATCCGGCTGGTGCGGCAATGCCCGGAGGTCGGCTTTGTGCTCGATCACCTGGGCAAGCCCGGCATCCGGGCGCGGCTCCTCGACCCCTGGCGCGCCGAACTGCGCGAGCTCGCGGCCCTGCCCAACGTCGTCTGCAAGCTGAGCGGCGTGGCGACGGAGGCCGACCACGCCACCTGGACGGCGGCGGACCTGCGTCCGTACCTCGATCACGCGCTCGACTGTTTCGGCCCCGGACGCCTGCTGTTTGGCGGCGACTGGCCGGTGAGCACGCTGGCCACCGACTACCCGCGCTGGGTGGCGACGGTCGACGCGGCCCTGCAGGGTTGCACCCTGGAGGAGCGGCAGCGAATCTTCGCGCGCAACGCGGAGTCGTTTTATCGAATTTGATCCGTGGGGGTGGGTTCAGCGGGCGACGCCGAGCCAAGGTGGCAGAGCCGTCCCGGATCTGCGATCCGCCGGTTCGCCGAGGACGATGCGAACGATCGCCGCTGGCGATACCTTCGTGCTCCCTCACGGCGCCTGCCTTCCGAAGGCCGATGTCGCCTGCTGGCGGAGTTCCGCGCCCTCGCTGCGGATGAGAAACAAGGCCGCGACCTGCTCGCGCGTGGCAAGTGCCGGGCCCGCCTCGGCGCCCTGCACGAAGAGACCGGTGGCCAGGGCGCTGGAGGTGGCGCAGTCGCGAGCGATGACGCTCACCGCGGCGAGCGGACCTTCAGCCGGCCGGCCGGTGCGGGGATCGAGGAGATGACCGGTGGTGCGGCCGCCGAGGGTGACCTGGTTGCGGGTGTTTCCCGAGGTGGAGAGCGCCTGGTCGCGCAAGGCGAGCACCCGAACTACCCCGCGAGCCGGCGTGGCGGGATCCTCGATCCCCACGCGCCAGCCGGCGCCCTCCGGCCCGGGACCGGCGGCGCGGAGGTCGCCGCCGATCTGCACCAGGTGGTTGGCGGCGCCAAGCTCCGCAAGCCGGCGGCTGAGTTGGTCGACTGCAAAGCCCTTGGCGATCGACGAGAAATCCGCCGCGACGCCGGGAGCCGTCTTCCGGAGAGCGGGCGGATCGATGCGAGCTTCCAACTGTCGCCAGTTCACGCGCGCCCGCGCCGCGGCGACCGCGGCGTCGGCCGGCCAGGTCGCGGGCGCGCCGTGGGGGCCGAAGCCCCAAAGCGCCAGCAGCGGCGCCACGGTGGCGTCGAAGGCTCCGCCGGTAAGGGCGCTGATCTCGCGGGCCCGGACGGCGACCCGGGCCAGTTCAGGGGAGACGGCGAACCAATCGGTGGTATGCGAACGGTTGAACCGCGACAGCTCCGAGTCGGGCCGGTAGGTGGAAAATTGTTGTTCCAGGTGGTCGAGCAGTTCCGCGAGCCGGGCCTGCACGACGGCCGGCGCCGGTCTGCGGTCCGTCTGGGCTGGCAACCACTTCGCCGTCCACCTGGTGCCGAGGGCGCGGCCGGAGACTGCGATCGGATCGATCCGCCTCGAACCGTTCCGCGGAGAGTTTTCGGAGTCTGCAGTCGCGTCGGATCGCAGCGACGACGTGGCGGCAGGTACGGCCACGCTCAGGCTACGCTCGAGCGCGGCTACACCCTGTCTCGCGGTCCAGGGCGGCCCGGGGAGTGATTCGGCGGCGGGCACCGGGAGGATCGCGAAAGCGGCCGCCAGCCGAGCGCACCTCCTGCGACGAAACGCCGCAAAGCGCGAGAGGCTGCCGAGCCGTGTGTCCACGGACGATCAAGACGCCGCGGCGCCGGCGGGAGGCAACCTTCGATCGCGGGGCAACTCCCGCGGGCGCTTTACTCCCGATCGGGGCGGAGTTACGAATCGGCCTTCGGTACCCCCGCCCACTGTGACCTTCCGCCCCGTTGTCCCGCTGCTGTCCTTGATCGTGGTTTTCGGTCCCCCGGCACTGCGCGGGCAGTCTCCGGTGTCGGACGTCGTCTTCGGCTCGTGCCTGAAGCCGGTGGATCATCCGATGCTCGATCGCGTGCTGACACTTCCGATGGACCTGTTCCTCTTCCTCGGCGACAACATCTACGCCGACACGCAGGACATGGCGGTGATGCGGGCAAAGTACGACGCGCTCAAGGGCAGCCGCTTTTTCCGGGAGCTCCGCCGGCGCGGACCGATCCTCGCCACCTGGGACGATCACGATTTCGGCGCCAACGATGCCGGCTCAGAGTATCCGCGACGCCGCGAATCGCAGGTCGAGTTTCTGCGCTGGATCGACGAACCGGCGGACTCGCCCCGGCGTCGCCGCGACGGCGTGTACGACGCGCGGATCTTTGGTCCGGCCGGCCGCCGCCTGCAGGTGATCCTCCTCGACACGCGATTCTTTCGCGGGCCGTTGCGGCGGGCGGCTCCGGGGGAACCGGCCCTGCTCGGAGGACCGTACCGGCCGCAGACCGATCGCACGATCCCGCTGTTGGGCGAGGCGCAATGGAGCTGGCTCCGGGAGCAACTGCGGCAGCCGGCCGAGCTGCGCCTGATCGCGAGCAGCATCCAGTTTGTGGCGGAATTCTCCGGAGCCGAAGCCTGGGCGAACCTGCCGCACGAAAAACAGCGGATGCTCGATCTCCTGCGCGAGACGCGGGCCGCGGGCGTGCTGTTCGTCAGCGGCGACCGACACTGGTGCGAGCTGTCGCGGATGGACGGTCCCCTGGGCTATCCCCTCTACGATCTCACGGCCAGCGCGCTGACGGAGAAACACCCGCGCGGGACGCCGACGGACAATCGTTACCGCGCGCGGCCAAAAACCTATCACGACGTGAACGTCGGCCACCTGCACCTGGACTGGGCGGCGGAGGACCCGGCAATCGCGTGGCGAATCGTCGACGTTGCCGGCCAGACGCAGCTCGAACACCGGCTGCGTCTGAGCGAGTTGCAGCCCCGGGGGCGGTAGACCGGAACTTCGGACGCGCCGGCCGCCGCGCTACGGCGCGCCGCTGCCGGGCGCTTGCGGAGGCCACACAGCCCCGGCGAGTTCCTTGGGCAACTGCGTGGGGTCCACCGGCCAGAAGCGCTTGAGATCGAATTTCTCGCCGGGGCCGAATTCCCGGTCCGGCGCCCCGACGATGAGCCACAGGGTCTCGGTGTCGGAGTCGTTGAAGATCTGGCGCATCACCTCCGGGCCGACGAGGACGCAGCCGTAACGTGGCACGGTGAGCGTCTCCTCGCCGACACGCATTCGGCCCGTGCCTTCGAGGACGAAGTAGAGCTCCTCGGCCTTCACGTGCTTGTGGTAGGTGTTTGCGCTCTGCGGTGGGAGACGCCAGAGCCGTGCGCCGAGCATCTCGCTCTTGGTGGGCTCGAGCAGGTCGGTGTACGGAATCTTCATCGGATTCGCGACCTTCCAGGCGTGCGCGGCGGGGAGGATGAGATGGTACCCAGGGATCGGATTCATGTGTGGCGTCTCCAGCGATGGCGAATCCCGCCGCGAGCGGCGACTCTGAATCCCCTTGCCTGCCCCTGTGTGATCGGAGGGCGGCGCTCCGTCGCCGCCGTTTTCCGGCCGGCCTTGATTCACAGCCGAGAAGAACGGGAAAGGCCGAGAAAAAGGGCGTCAGGTCCTTTCGGCCGGTTTCGTTTATTTCGGCCACCGTCTGGGTCATGTCACCTGCCGGCTCACTGGCGAATACGCTGCTGTGAGTACCCCTGCCGGCAGGTGCGGATTAGCCGCCTGCCCCGGTCACGAGCGTCGTCACCTTGTCTTCAGTGTGCTCGTGCAGAACGGGAGATTCGGCTGAACATCTTCCGTGGCCGGTGGCGGAGGGAACGCACGTGGCGAATGTAATATCGCCGGCCGGGCGGGGTTTCACCGGCTGTATCCAACCATACATCACAATGAAAACCACCCGAATCCTCGCCCTCCTCGCCCTTGCCTTCGGTCTCCTGACGCAGGCCTTGATCGCCCAGGCCGGCCCCGCCGGCCGCCGCGGCCCGATGAACCCGGACGCCACGCCCGTGGGCAACCCGGACGACTGCCTGTATTACATCGCCGGCGAGTGCCCCGGCTGCCAGCTCGGCTCCCCGGAGGACTGCCCGTTCGCCCTCGACGGCACCTGCCCGAACCAGCCCAGTGGTCCCGCCGCCGGACGCGGCCCGAACGTGAACCCCAGCGGCGAGCCGAAGCAGGACGGCACCGGCGGCCCCGGCAAGCCCGCCAATCCCGCCGGCCCGCAGGACGGCAGCGCCCCCGGCTACCGCGGCGGCCGCGGCTGATTCCGGCCACTCCTCTTCCCGGTACACCACCGGCGCGCGGATCATCCCGGCGCCGGTTTTTCGTGTCCGCTGCGATCGGGGGTGCAGACCGGCAGCCGCAAGAACGCCTGGCGAGGCTGCGCCTCAGATCTTTGCAACCACGGATGAACACTGATGGAGCGTTCTTCATCTGTGTCCATCCGTGGTTCTCTGGTTTGAGAAACGTGACCGGTTCACCACACATTTCGCTGGTTCAGCACTCTTGCGCGTTCTTGCGGGCAGTGCCTCCGAGGGGTTCCCCGCGAGATCGCAGCAAACGGCAGAACAGCATTGCCGGGGACGCAGCGACGTGTGTCAGGTTGTCGAGTCTGGCCCCTTGCGCGCCCCTGCCGCGGACGGCGGGCCGGACTGCCGCCACGCGGCGGGGGAGACGCCGAAGGCCCGCCGGAAACGCCGGGTGAAGTACGCCGGGTCGGCAAAGCCGGCGCGCTCCGCGACCTCCGCGATCTGGAGACGGGGATCGCCCAGCAGGCGGACGGCGCACTCGAGGCGTTGCGCGGCGAGAAAGGACGAAAAGGTCTGCCCGCTCTCGGCCCGGAAACGGGTCGAAAAATGGTTGGGTGTGAGGCGGGCGGCACGCGCGATGTTCGCCACGCTGAAGGGCAGTTCCGGATTTCGTGTCACCATCGCGCGGACGAGCTCGATTAGACTGACCCCGCTGCGGTGACGCCCGCTTGGCGCGGACTCCAGGCACATCCCTTGCAGCGCCGATCCGAGGTCCGCGGGCAGGTGGTTCGAACGCGGGGCGCGAGCCGCTACCGCGCGCTCGGAGGAGGTGGCGGCCCCCCCCGGCATCCGCTGGGCCAGCACGAGCGCGGCGGTCGCGACGATTTCCCGGACCAGTGCCAGTTCCCGTCCGCCCAGGCGCGGCAGCCGGCGGTAGGCGGCGGCGAGGGCTTCGGGATCGACCGGCAGGTCCCGGGCATAGCGGCGCACCTGGCGCCAGCCGTCCGCTGGCCGGGAGGTGGCGAAGGCGCAGGACGTGACGACCAGGGTGCCGGCCTCCTCCGCTCCCGGGTCCGCCGCCGGAGCGGCAACCAGCGACACGCCGCCGTGGCACGAATAACGATCGACGCCGCCGCGGCAGACCGCTCCGAGGGCAATCAGCCGGCGGCAGGTTTCGCAGCGGCGGCGCCCTGCCGGGCTTGCCCGCATCAGCGCGCAGAACTCCGGCAGCACTGCCTGCCGGCCCGCGGCGTACAGCTCGGCGATCTGGCGTCCCCGCCGCACAAATACGAGCAGTACGACTCCGGTGAGACGCTGCGCCATTTCCTCGAGGCGTTGGAACAACGGATCGTGCCGCACGGTGGCGGCGAGGCTCGAGAATGGCACGGCAGTCATGGGGTGTCTCCTTTCCGGGGCTGGGCGGAATCCATCGTAGAAAAGTGCGGAAGATCGTAGAAACGTCCCGTCGCGGTCGCGCCGCTGCTGCCATAGATTGCAGGCCGTCCGGGGGCCCGGCGGTTGCCGGCTCCCGGGCAGGAGAAAATCGCCATGAAGAAACTGCTCCTCCGCCCAGCCCTGTTGCTGGCCGCCCTGTCCGCCGCCCTGCTGGCGTTCGCCAGTAACAACGGGCGCACCGATGACGCCATCGGCGTCGCCGTCTCCCCGCAGAAACTCCTCCTCGGAACCACGCAAAGCGGCTCCGTCCTCGTGCACACCTCGATTTCCTTCTCGAGCGTGGCCACCTCGACCCTGGCGTTGAACGGCGTGCCGGCCGCCGGGGCGTTTGCCGATTCGCTCGGCCACCTGGTGGCCTCGTTCCACGAAGCCGAGGTCAAGGCCATCGTGGCGCCGCCGATGGCCACGCTGACGCTCACCGGCTCGTACCTGTCCGGCGAGTCGTTCGGCGGCAGCGATGTGGTGGCGGTCGAAACATATCGCGGCCGGTAGGCGGCGGGCGGGCCTGACCGGCTGCCGGCGGGGCCGAGGGCGCGGACGCAAAGCGCCGCGCGCCGCCCCGTGGGGTGCTGCCTGGGATGTTTCCTCAGGTACCGCATGGCCGCAGGAATGAGATTATCCCGCGGAAAGGCAGATCGGAATCCCTTTCTCGCGGCGCAAAGCCGCACCTATTCGTTTTGAGTTCGTCGCGTCATTGCAGTGACTAGGCACGGGTGAACGGGAAGCGGGCCTGCGATCGAGGTGACCGGATGGCCATGGCGGTCGCGGCGTTTACGGTAACTCATAGGCCTCGATTAGGGCGATGCCGGTCGCCCCGCCGGCTCCGGTCACTTCGGCGGTATAGCCACCGGGCGGGAGCGTGACCAGCAGCGCGGCATCGCCGTTCGCCAGGCTGAAGGCGCTCACGCTGGCGGCGGCCGCGGCGATCGCGGAGACATCGGGGGACGTGGACCAGTTCGCGTTGGTGGCGACCACCCGACCGGCGGAATAGAGCGTCAGCACCGGGCGCGTGAGGGCGCCGGCCACGCCGAATCCGGCCAGTCCTGGGCCGACGGCCCGAAACAGCAGGCGCTTGGGCGCGTCGCCCGCGAGCACGATGCCGCCGACGAGGGCGTCGGCTCCGGCGCCTGCCGCCGCGCGGGTCGACAGATTCGTCAGCCGCACCGCGGGCCTGGTGGCGGCGAGATCGTAGGCTTCGACGAGAATCAGGCCGCTGCGCGCGCCGGCGCTCGTCACCACCGCGGTGTAGGCGCCGGGCGGCAGGGTCGCGAGCACGGCAGCGTCGTCACCGGCGTCGCCGAGCGGAAATGCGCCGGCCTGCTGCGCCGCGGCGATGATCGCCGCCCGATCCTGACTGGAGGCGAGGCCGCGGTTGGTGGCCAGGAGGGTTGAGCCGCGATACACCTCCAGCCGTGGATCGGGCAGCGTGCCGGCGAGGTTGAACGGCGCGGCGCCGAGGGTAGGGCCCACCGCGCGGATCAGCAGCGGCTTGGATTCCGTGCCGGCCACGACGAAGCCCGCGATCACGGCGGAGTCGTCGGCGCCGACGCGGGCGCGGCTGGAGAGGTTGACCAGCCGGGGCGGGGGGCTGGCGGTGGCGTCGGGGTTCGCGGGATCGACGGCAAACTCGAGGCGAGCGAGCGTGGCGGGGATCTTGGTGGCGCGTTCGTAGAGCGCGGCGAAGGCGGCGATGGCCGGCTCCGCGGCGGCGTCGGTCAGCAGGTCGGCGGCGAAGGCGTGGGAAACGGTCTGGTACAGGAGGCGCGCGGAGACGGTGAAAGGTCCGGGCCGGCCGGCGCGGGCGATGCGGTAGGTCACCTCGTCGGCGCCGCCGATGAAGGTGGTGTCGGTGGCGGCGGCGCCGGCGGGCGCGATGTCGGGGGACGCGGTGCTCTTGTTGAAGCCGGCGGGGAGCAGGCGGTTGTCCTTCCGGAAGCGGGCGCCGCGGAGCAGGGTGTAGGTCACGGCGCCGTCGGTGTCCTCCATCACCCCCTCGTAGATCTGCACCTGGTCGGGGCGGGTGAGGACGTCGTAGTGCGGTTCGCAGGCGGAGAGGGAGGTGTCGGCGTCGTTGCCGGCGATGCGGCCGTCGGGCAGCGGTTCGCCGGAGGAGAAGAGGACGGCGCCGGTGGCGTCGCGGACCGTGAGGTGGATCCAGGCGCGGCGGGTGGGGATGCCGGAGGGCAGCTTGTGGCCGGCGAGGTTTTCGACGCGGAGACCGACGGCAAGTTCATCGTCGGTGACGGTGAAGGCAGTGCGGCGCAGGGTGGCGGTGCTTTCCTCAAGCTGGGCGCGGGTGCGTTCGCGCGTGGCGGCGAAGTTTTCCGAGGAGGCGGTGAGTTTCAGCGGATCGATATTGGCGGCGAGCAGGTCGAGCATGAACAGGTTGCCGCCGACAAAGTGATGCTGGCTGAAGGGAGCGCGCGCGGTGAGGCCGATCCCGGGGCCGCCGCGGTTGGAGAGGACCACGCCGCCGGTGGCGGACGGCATGTGGCATTGCTGGCAGGAGCGCGCCGCCGGGCCGGTGGAGTTGAACGCGCTGTGCTCCCACTCGCTGTAGATCATCTGCTCGGGAAATTCGCCGCGGATCTGGCCGGCGGCGTCGACATACGGCGTGCGCAGGTTGTGGCAGGTGCCGCACAGCGCGGAGCTGCTGACGTGCGCCCCCTGCACGGGCGTGAACCCGAGGTTGTTCTGCATCTGGTTGGGGAACGGATTCGGGTACTGGCCGTAGATGACGCGCAGGGGCGGCTCGGTGGTGGTGTCGATGCGGTACTGGCCGCTGAAGGAGGCGGCGAGCCCGAGGCCGTCGGCCCGGATTTGGTGGCAGAGCGAGCACGACACCCCGTCGACAGCGGCCGTGTGGTATCCATTGGCCGGATTCAGGAAGCCGTCGCCGTGGATTGCGACCGGCGAGCCGAGCGTGGCGGCCTGGGTGCGGGCCATCGGCAGGTGGCAGGTGGCGCACTTGTTTTCGATGACCGACTTGAGGGCCGGGTTGCGGCGGGTTTCGGAGGCGACCTTGGCCTGCCACAGGGGATCGCGGCCGCTGTTGGCCATCATCGTCGAGCGCCAGTGCGTGTCGATGGAGACGTCCTGCCGGGCGGCATCGGCGAGCCCGGTGTGGCAGGCGGCGCAGTTGGCCGAGCCGGCGAAGTCGGGGTGCTGGAATGAAGGCAGCGGCAGCCCGGTGGCGGCGGAAAGGAGGCCGGGGGCCAAGAGGAGGAGGGCAGCAGAGGCGGTCAGCGTCGCGGCAAGGGGGAGGCGGGCGCGGGAGGTCGGCGGGAGCAAGGAGCCGGACGGTTGGGAGGCCGGTGGGAGGCGGAATAGGCGGCGCGGGTTCATTGCCAAGTGAAACCCCGCGGCCCGCCGGTTATTACGGAGACTTCCGGGGTCAGGCCCGGCGGGCGCCTGGCCCGGTGGATGGTTCCGCCCGCCCAAGTCCCCACGTCACGTAATCCGTGACATGTCGACCCGGCGCGGGCGGCTCCGGCGGGCGGTGGCGGCGGGCGGCGGAGGCCGCGGCGCCGGGCGAGCATCGAGGGGGGCGCGCGGGAGGGTCGCCGCGCGGGGAGGTCAGAAGCCGAAGCGCAGCTCCATCTTGCCGACGAGGTTGTCGCGCTCGCGGGTGGCGAGGGAACGGATGTGGCTGCCGATCGCGACGACGCGCAGGCGTTTGAAGAAGTCGGCCCCGATCTCGAGATCCACCTCCTGCATCTTCTCGGCGTTGAGCTGGTTTACGCCCTGGAGTTGGAGGTAGAGCTTCCGCTGGCCGGGGAACTGGTGGCGGACGCCGGCGAACGCCAGCGGGATGTCGATCGCGTCCATGCGCATAATTTCCCCCTTGAAGAGATTGGTGAACGAGGCCTCGAAGCGGGCGGCCGCGCCGAGGTCGTGTTTGCCGAAGTAGCCGGCATGCACGGTGGTGCGGCTCGCGTTGCTCCAGACGAAATCGCGTTCGGCCTGGGCAAAGGTGATCCAGGCGTCCGGCCCCACGCCGTCCTGATACAGGGCCTGGGTTTTCAACGTCACCCCTCCGGGCAGGTCGAACCGGGCGAGGCCACCCAGCCAGGTGCGGCGGTCGTCGGTGCGTCGATCCGTCTCGTGGTAGGCGATGACCCCGACTTCGGTGAGGCCGAGGCGGGCGGTTCTCGCCGGCAACAGGTCGTCGGACAGGCTGAATTCGTCGCGGGCGGCGGCGGGCGCGGCCGGGGTGGGGGCGGCGGCGCGGCGCAGATCCCAGGTGAGCACGCCCCCGGCGAGGTTGGTGTCGCCGAGGTTCTCGCTGACGGTCTCGTATTTGTCCTTCTCGACCAGATTGGTCAGGCGCTTGGTGCCGCAGAACTCCGTCATCCGGGCGTACTCGGCCACGGAGCCGGCGGCGAGATGAAGGGCGGCCCGGCCGAACTGCTCGGCATAGCTGACGCCGAACATGCGCTCGTTGACGAGGAAGTAGTCGCCGAGACGGGTGGTGCTGAGGCCGGCCCGCACGCGGGTGGTTTCGCCCCGGTATTGATAGAACAGCTCGCGCCAGCCGTAGGAGTATTTGGTGGCCTGGGTGCCGGCGGTGGCGGACTCGGTCTCGCCCGTGGCGGAGGTGGACTCGCCGGTGCCAGTCCCACCCGTGCCGGCCTTGCCCTTGCCGGAGCCGGCGTTCGCGCCGGTGGGGAGGTGGGTTTCGGCGGTGCCGGTTTCGCCGGCCGCCGCGATGGGCTCGATGGTGTCGTGGCCCCCGGTGCTGCCGACGGCGGAGCGCTTGGCGCCGCCCTCGAAGTAGATCTGATGGGCCTTGGAGCGGGTCGTGAAGTCGATCCCGGCGAGGAGCATCGAGTTGGTGGCGTAACGATTCTCCAAATACGCGGGGATGGTGACCAGTTCGCCGGCCCAGGAGACGGGTGACTCGGGGGCGACGGGTTTGAGGTGGGCGCCGAGCACGCTGCGGCAGTCGGGCTGTGCGCACGCAGTCCCGGCCAGGCCGAGCGCAAGCATGAGCCCGGATCGGGCCGCCCGGCAGGGACGGGGCGGCGAAGGAAGGCGGCCGTCCCGGACGGTGCGGACGGGCGAGGGCGGAATCAATTCAGCGGTTTTCATGGAGATGTCCTGCCGGCTGGGCAGCCTGGGGCTGCCGGTGACGCGGGCCGGCGAAGGGCGCCGGCGAAAGCCCGGTTTCGTGGCTCCCGTGCGCCGGGGGCGGAGGGTCGGCGGCCACGCAGACCGAAACCACGGGGCCGTTCGCCGCGGCGGACGGACACTCCATGACGACGCGGTCCGGGTGCCGGGGCCCCTTGCGGTGGAATGCGAGGCCGCTCTTGCGGCAACTATCGAGGCACTCGCCGCAGCGGATGCACTCCTGGTTGTCGAGGAGGCTGCGTTTGCCGTCGCGGGTGATGGCGTTGATCCGGCAGGCGGAGTTGCATACGCTGCAGCCGAGGCAATGCGAGCCGGGCCCGAGTACGGAGGCGCCGGGAATCCTGGCCACCCAGCCGAGCAGGAGACCGATCGGGCAGAGCGTCTTGCAGAACGGCCGGTGGATCAACACCGACGCGACGACGAGCACGCCGAGGAGCACCCAGCCGGTGAGGGTGGCCGAGTTGAAGTTGTAGAGAACGGCAAACGGGTCGACCTTCTTGAACAGGTTGGTCTGGGTGAGGGCGACCTGCGCGATCAGCGCGAACAGGGCGGCGACCCGCACGCGGCGCATGACCGTCTGGGCCCGCGCGCTCTGGAGGAAGCGGAAGCGGCTGCCGAGGAAGAGGAACTCCTGGGCCGCGCCGAGGTGGCAGATCCAGCCGCAGAAGACCCGGCCGAAAACGTAAGTGATCGGAATCAGTCCCAGGAGGTAGATCAGGGTCTGCCATTTGTGGCCCTGGCCGAACAGATTCAGCACGAGGTATTGCAGGCTCTGAATCGGGCAGGGGCAGGCGCCCTTGTAGAAGCCGAGCACGGCCACCGATGCGGTGAGGAAGACGGCCCGCAGGTTGCGCGTCGCGCTGAAATGCATCAACAGGCCGGCGACGACGGTCGCGAAGAGGATCCCCAGCACCCAGTGGAAGGCCCGGGCCTCGCCGCGGAAGGTGGCGTGGTCGTGCCCGGGGGCGGCCGTCGCAGTGGCCTCGAGGCTGCCGAACTCGTCGGCGCCGCCGAGCGGCTTGAACTCATCGGCCGGTGGGGCGGACACCGGCTGCCCGGGGGAGGCGGGAGCAACGGCCGCGGCGGCGGGGGCCGGGTCGGCCGCGGCCCACGCGGCCCCGGGAGCCGGCGCGACCAGCAGGGAGAAGCAGAGGCGGATCAGGCGCGGAGACGATTTCATGACGGCAGGCCTCGGGGCGGGCGTTCAGGCCTTGGTCGGGGCGGCGGCGACCGTGATCGCGCCCCAGCCGCCGTCCTTGTCGCAACTGCGCTTGGCGGACAGCGTGACTTTCCCGTCGGCCGGGCCTCCGGCGATGGCCACCTTGATGCGGCGTTCCCAGATGTTGGGCGACGTGTTCTGCCACGGGGTCGCGCCGAGGATGTTGAGTCCGCTGCCCTGGATCTTCGTTTCCTTCATGTCGACCGGGCAGTTGTTGTGCGTCAGGTCGACCCGCAGACGGAAGATGACGGTGGCGCCGGCGGGGTAGGGGCCCTGGGAAGCGTCGTCGACGCCGAACTTGATTTCGCAGGCGGGGGCGAGGCCGGTCACGGACAGCAGCCAGGCGAGAAGGGCGAGCCACAGCGTCCGCAGGCCGCGGGCCGCCAGAGTGCGCCGGGGTATCGATTCCTCGGAGACGCGGGAGTCTCCGCGATCATGGAGCGCCGCGGCCGGGGTCGCGGCAGTGAGGGAGAAGGTCCGACGCAGGTGCATCAGGCAGGGAAACCCCGCCGTTCGCCCAACATTACGATCGCGCCGGAAAATTCGGGTGGGAATCAACCGAAGGCCGGCAGGGGCGCCAGGTATTGGGGTTTGCGGCCGGTGGCGGAATGGCGGCGGCCTCGATCCGAGACCCAACGCCTGCCACCGTGGCCGACGCGGCGGACGGTTGGCCCGTCGTGGCGCTCGTCACGTAATACGTGACAAGCCGGAGTGGCGCGGGCGGCGCCGGCGGGCGCCGTCGCCGCGGTTGACCGCCCGGCCCCGTCCCGGCCTCACGTCACGCAATCCGTGACAAGCGGGGTCGGTACGCAGGGTGGCCGCGGCCGGGGTCGCCGCGTTGCTCAATACGAAGTCCGGTCGCGCGAGCGGGGATCGGAGACGGTGTCGCCGCTGTGGAGCCGGCCGGCGAGCGCGCCGGCGCGGTAGGGGCCGCTGGCGTCGTAGTACTTCTTCGTCGTGTCGACGGGGTTCACCATCACGCCGGGCCGGTCGAGCTCGAGCGCGCGGGCGATCAGCCCATCGGGGGTGAGGAAACGGCTCTCCCAGCTCCGCGGGGCGCAACTGTTGTTGAGCGAGATGAACATGTAGTTGACCCCTGCATACGCCTGGGCCGTCGGCGGCATGATCCGGGGGTGGATGCTGCCCTCCTTCTGGCGGGCATTGTAGAAGGAATGGAACATGAGTTGCACGCCCTGCTTCGCGTACTCGCGGTACAGCTCCGGGAAGCGGATGTCGTAGCAGATCAGCAGACCGCAGCGCACGCCCATCACCTCGAAGGTCACGAAGTGATCCCCCGGCGAGTAGTGCCGCAGGTCGCCGGTGGTGCAGAAGCGCTTGTCGTAGCGGTCGACGATGCGCCCCGCGGCATCGATCAGGTAGAGTGAATTGTGCGGCTTGTGATCGCCGCTCAGCCGGTGGGTGGCGCCGAGCACGATCCAGATGCGCAGCTCGCCCGCCAGCGCCAGGATCTTTTCCAGCTCCTCCCGCTGGCGAGCCCAGGGAAAGTCCGCGAGCGAGGCGTGGTCAGGACCGGCGTAGCCGGAGAGCGCCGCCTCCGGGAAATGCACGATGTCCGCTCCCTGGGCGTGCGCTTCGCGCAGTTGCCGGCGGATCCAATCGCCGTTGGCGGCAACGTCGGCCGAGACGGGAAACTGGCAGGTGCCGACGCGCAGCGTCGCGGCCGAAACGCTGGCGGTCGCCAGGACGGAGAGGAGAGCGGTGACGAGGACGAGGCTCCAAACGGGGTGGCTTTTCATGGGAGGGCGGGGTGAGGGCGGCGGGCGCCTGCGGGGGTAGGGCGCGTCCGGAAGTGGAATCCGCGGCGGGCGGCGAATGCAACCCGGGAGGGAACCTCCGCGGCTGGCGGCCGCAACCATGGATGCGCGGCATCCCGAGGCGTGCTTCGTGCTCGTCCTCGGTCCTCGGTCTCTGCTGGAGAACGAAGAAGAGCACAAGGACGAGACCGAGAAGGTATCGCGGCGAGGCCGCACCGGGCAGTTCGAGGGCTCAGCATTGCCGCTGGACGGGCGGGGCGGCTTTTCCGAGAAGATCGACGCCGGCGTGCTGCCGCGCTCCACCTGTCGCCATGAAGCCGACCCTCCCATTCCTCCGCCTTTGCCTTGTCGCCGGGGCGCTCGCCGCGCCCGCCGCCGCATCCGCCGCCATCGAGACGGTCGCGGTGTCGTCACAGCCCGGTCCCACGGTGCTGCTCCTCGACCAGCCCGCCGAGGGCGATGTCTCCGGCGCCGTTGCGCTGCGGCAGGTGGCGAGCTGGGTTCTTTCCCGAGGTCGGGTGGTGGCGGCCCGTACCGCGGAGGCGGCGGAGGCGATTCGGGCCACCGCGCCGGATGCGGTGGTGTCGCTGCGCGTCGAGAAATCCACGGCGAAGAGCGTCCCACCGGCGACGGCGTGGATCCGCGGTGGCGATCCCGCGGCGGTGCTGGCGTCCCTCAACGCCCTGCTCGATGCCGGCACAGCGCCGCTCGTTCCCGCGCCCCGTGCGAAACTGGAGGCCCTGGCGGCGGGTGTGCCCGCGGCGATCGAACTGCGTTTTCCCGCGCGGCGGGGCGCGGCCTCGCCCGGCGAGCGCACGCGGCTCTTCCGGCACGCGGTGCAGGCCGTGCTCGCCGCCCGGGGGATGACGACCGCCAGCCCGTGGGAGCTGATTGATCCGACCGACCGGCGGATCAAGGTGGCGGTCTACGCCGGTGGCGGCTCCGCCACCACCCCGGGGCTCGCGGCGTATCCGGCTTCCCTCGACACGGCGGCGCGCGAGATCGCCTATACCTATGTGGGGCCGGGGGAGCTGGCGCGGCCGGGGGCGCTCGATCCGTTCGACGTGGTCGTGTTCTGCGGCGGCTCGGGTTCGGGCCAGGCGAAGGCGATCGGCGAGGCGGGAGCGGCGCAGGTGAAGGCCTTCGTGCAGCGCGGTGGCGGTTATGTGTCCTCCTGCGCCGGCAGCTACCTCGCCACCTCCGGGTACACCTGGTCGCTCAAGCTCATCGCCGCCGACACGGTCGACTCCAGGCACTGGGCGCGCGGCACCGGCCAGGTCGACATCGAGCTCACCGACGAGGGGCGGAAAATTCTCGGCAACCATCGCGGCCTGCAGTCGGTGCTCTACGCCAACGGTCCGCTGCTCGGCCCGGCCAGGAACCCGGGCTCTCTCGCGCCTTTCACGGTGCTGGCCCATTTCCGGTCCGACATGGCGAAGCGCGCTCCCGGCGGGGTCATGCCCAACACCCCGGCCATGATCGCCGGGGACTACGGCGCGGGCCGCGTGCTCTGCTTTTCACCCCATCCGGAATATTCCGAGTCCCTGCGCGGCATGATTGTGCGCGCCGTCAAGTGGGCCGCCCGGCGGCCGCTCGAGGCGCAGTAGCCCAACCGGGCGGACCTCCCGTTGTCCCTTGGTTGCAGGCGGGGCGGCTCCGTTGCGGGGGCTTTGTGTCGGCGCGCCGGTCCAGTGGATCGTAGGTGGCGGTAAAAAAACAACCCGCCGGGAGGGCGGGCTGCGGAGGGCGGAGACTCGCGGCTGGGAGCGGCGTCAGCTTTGCTTCGAGGCGAGGAACGCGAGCACCTTCTCGGCCTGCTTGTCGGTCTGCTTTTCGTCACGGTAGACCACCTTGCCGTTGCGATCGATCAGGTAGGCTTCGCGGCTCGGGAACGCCAGGCCGCTCTGGCCAAAGGCCTTCACGACCTTCTTGTCGGTGTCGGCGAGCAGCGGGAAGGGAAAGTTGTTCTTCTCCTTGAACTCCCTCTGCTTATCCACGGTGTCGTTGCTCACGCCGACGACCGCCACGCCGTGCTTCTTGAGGTCGGCCGTGGCGTCGCGCAGGGAGCAGCCCTGCTTGGTGCAGCCGCCGGTGAGCGCCTTCGGGTAGAACCACACCAGCGTGTACTGGTTCTTTTGATAGACGTCTCCGAGGTTGAGCGGCTTGCCCTCATCGGTGAGGGCGCTGACGCGGGGCGCCGGGTCGCCGATCTTGAGCGGCGCGGCCTGGGCGGTGCCGAAGAGGAGCGCGAGAAGGGACATGAGAGTCAAGGTGCGGGGAAGTTTCATGGCGGGTGGGACCGTACGAGGCGGGGACGGCTTCGCAAGCGACGACACGCATTCGACCCCGGCGCCGCGCCCGACGCGAGTCTGGAGGAGGTCCGATCAGCCCGCTGCGTTGAACTCTCCTCTCGACGGAACCGCGGGCAGTGCCGGCGCTCTCAATGCCGCCAGGCGATCGTTGTCGGCCAGCCGCGGGGGAGGGGTCTCCCACGGTGCATCCGCCCCGCCGGGCAAGTCCTGAGTCCGCCCTGACGCCTCTCTTGCCTTGCACTACGGTGGCTTTCAACCTTGCCCTTCTTGTTTCCGCACCCACCTGCAAACCCGTCCGCCCGGTTCTCCCTTTCCATGTCAATCGTCCTGCCTCTCCGACTGCTTGCGCGCGCCTGCCGCCCGCTCGGTCTCGTTGCCGCCCTCCTTGGATTCATCCTGGCCCCGGCGTACGCCCAATCTGCTGCCGACGGTTTCAGTCCCGACGTCGACGGCACGGTGTTCGCCGTGGTGGCACAGCCCGATGGAAAACTGCTGGTGGCCGGGCAATTCTCGACCATTGACGGGTCGACCCGCCCCAATCTTGCGCGCCTCCATGCCGACGGCAGCGTCGACACGGGCTTTAACCCCGCCCCCAACGCCCCGGTGCGCACCCTCGCCCTGCAGCGCGACGGGCGCATCCTGATCGGCGGCGACTTCACCACGCTGCAGCCCGGTGGCTCCGGCCCCACCGTGGCCCGACGCCGGCTCGCCCGACTCAATGCCGACGGCTCGGTCGACGCGTCCTTCAGCCCGGCCTTCGATGGCCAGCTCCAGCCCCAAGTCCACGCGGTGCTGGTGCAACCCGATGGACGGATCGTCGTGGGCGGCTCGTTCACGCGCGTCCAACCCGCCGGCGCGGCTACCCCCTTCGTGCGCAATTACGTTGCCCGCCTCAACCCGGACGGCGCCCTCGACCTCGGCTTCGACCCCAGCCCCAACGGCTTCGTCCTCGCCCTGGCCAACCATGTGGACAACTCGATCGTGCTCGCCGGCGGCTTCACCACCTTGTGGCCGGCGGGGGACGCCGCCGCCACCGACCGCAACCGCCTGGCGCGCCTTCGCGCCAACGGCGCCATCGACGCTGGTTTCAACCCCAACGCCAACAATGCCGTCAACTGCCTCGCCGTGCAGCGCGACGGCAAGATCCTTGTCGGCGGTCACTTCACCACGCTGCAGCCGCCGAACGACGAGTCCGCCAGCAACCGCTCGCGGCTCGCGCGCCTCAACGTCGACGGCACCCTCGACTCCGAATTCTACCCGCGCGCCGACGGGAGCGTTGCCAGCGTCGCCGTGCAAGCCGACGGCAGCATCCTCCTCGGCGGCACGTTCACCTCGGTCTGGGGACGCGGCGCGACCTCCGCCACGCGCAACTATGCCGCGCGCCTGCTCCCCGATGGCACGCTCGACACCACGTATGCGCCCATCCTCAACGGCGCCGTCAACGCCATCGTCGTCCCGCCCGACGGCAAGATCGTCCTCGGCGGAGTGTTCACCCGCGCCGCGCCCATTGGCGCCGCCACCCCGATCGTGCGGCATCGCCTCGTCCGCCTCAATGCCGACGGCTCCTTCGACTCCACCTTCGAGCTCGACGCGGGCGGGCGGCCGCTCGTCTCCGTCACCCAGGCCGACGGCAAGGTCATCATCGCGGGTTCCTTTACCAGCGTCGGCGGTGTGCCCCGCACCTACCTCGCGCGTCTGAATGCCGACGGCACTCTCGACACCGCTTACAAGCCGGAATTCAACGAGCGGGTTTTCGCCCTCGCGATTCAGCCCGATGGCAAACTCATCGTCGGCGGCGCCTTCACCACCATCAACGGCGAGCGCCGCGAACGCCTCGCCCGCCTCAATCCCTCCGGCACCACCGACTCCGAATTCTATCCGCACTTTGACGGTCAGGTCGGCACCCTCGTGCTGCTGCCGGACGGCCGCATGCTCGTCGGTGGCACGTTTTCGAGCCTGACACCCGTGCGGCAAACCGAGGCGAAGTTCTACTCGAACCTCGTCCGCCTCAATGCCGACGGCTCCCTAGACACCGCCTTCGACCCGAACCCCAACTCCACCGTCGCCGCCCTGGCCGTGCAGTCGGACGGCAAGATTCTCGTTGGCGGCGTCTTCAGCGCCTTCCGCCCCAAGGCCAACTCCGACACCAACGCCTCCTTTGTCAGCCGCAGCTTCATCGCCCGCCTCAATGCTGACGGCACGCTCGACAACGACTTCGACCCGACTCCCAACGGCCAGATCAGCACTCTCGCACTGCAGTCCGACGGCAAGGTTGTCCTCGGCGGAGCGTTCACTTCGTTGGTCGGCTCCGACGACAAGCTGGAGACGGTGACCAACGAAAACGGCTCCACCAGCAGCGTCGCGCCCACCCGCAACCGCCTCGCCCGGCTCAATGCCGACGGGACGCTCGACGCCACCTACGACCCCAACGCCAACGGCAACGTCCTCGTCTCCGCGCTCCAGCCCGACGGCCGGCTGATCATCGGCGGCGCCTTCACCACGCTCACGCCCAACGGCGCGACCGATTGGATTCTCCGCAAGTACGCCGCCCGCCTGAACACGGACGGCACCGTCGACGCCTCCTTCAACCTCGATCTCAGCGAGGCGCCGGGCAACCGCGTCGATTCACTGCGCCTGCTGCCCAACGGCACCCTCTACGTGGGCGGCGCCTTCACCTCGCTCCGCCCGGTCGGCGCCAGCGCTCCGGTGGCGCGCCGCAATTTCGCCCGCCTCACCTCCGCCGGACAGGTCGACGCCGGCTTCGACGCCAACGCCGGCGGGGTCACCGGCGCCACCGTCAACGCCCTCGCGCTCCAGGCCGACGGCCGGGTGATCGCCGTCGGCAGTTTCTCCGATCTGGGCGGCGCCAAGAGCACCAACATCGCGCGGTTCCGACCCGAGGGCACACCCGATCCTGACTTTAGTCCCGTGCTGGCGACCGACGGCCCGGTTCACACCGTCGTCGTGCGCCCGGCCGGTGAGCCCGTGCCCACCCAACTTGGCGGCTTTGCCTGGCTCAACGCCAACGGCACGCTGCGCTCCGCCTTCGCCACCGCCGCTGCCCGCCTCAGCGGCGAAATCAATGCCTTCGCCATCGATCGCGAAGGCCGCCTGCTGCTCGGCGGCACGTTTGCCAACGTCAGCGGCACCACCGGCGGCAACCTCCTCCGCTTCTCGACCACCGGCGCCCTCGACACCCGCTTCAGCCCCGCCCCCAACGGCGCCGTCACCGGCATCGTCGTCCAGACCGACGGCCGCATCGTCGTGGTCGGCAACTTCACCACCGTGGGCGAAACCGTCCGCAACCGCATCGCTCGCATCGACGACGACGGCTCCGTCGACGTCACCTACGACCCCAACGCCAACGGCGGCATCTCCGCGGTCGTCCTCCAGGACGACGGCAAGGTCGTGATCGGCGGTGCCTTCACCAGCTTCACCCCCAACCTCACCACCACCGCGGTCGCGCGCAACTACCTCGCCCGCGTCAATGTCGACGGCACGATCGACGCCAACTACAACCCGTCGCCGAACTTCAACGTCAACGCCCTCGCAATTCAGGCCGACGGCAGGGTTGTCGCCGGCGGCGCCTTCACCAGCGTCGCGCCCAACGCCACCACCACGCCAACCCTGCGCAACTATATCGCCCGCTTCAACGCCGACGGCACCCTCGACCAGAACTTCGACCCCAACGCCAACGCCTCGGTCGACACCCTCGTCGCCCTCGCCAACGGGCAGTTCTACATCGGCGGCACGTTCACGACCCTCCAGCCGAACGCCACCGGCACGATCTACACCCGCAACTACCTCGCCCGCCTCAACAGCGACGGCGTCCTCGACCAGGGCTTCAACCCGAACCCCAACGGCGCGGTGAAGACCCTCGCCGTGCAGCCCAACGGAGCGATCCTCGTCGGCGGTTCGTTCACCACCCTCCAACCCGGCGCCACCGGCGCGCAGATCCCCCGCAACCGCCTCGCCCGCGTCGCCGCCGACGGCTCGCTCGACCTCAATTTCAACCCCGACATCCGCGGGCCGATCAATGTCGTCGCCGCCCGTCCCGACGGCACCGTGCTCGTCGGCGGCAACTTCACCGACCTCCAGCTCAGCGGCTCGATCCTCGTCGGCGGCAGTTTTGCCACGGTCGGCGGCGTCGCCGCCCGGAATCTCGCCATGGTGAACGACAACGGCTCGGTGACCGCCTCCTTCCAGCCGCGGCCCGACGGCGCCGTGCACGCCCTCGTCGCCCTGCCCGATGGCCGGACCCTCGTCGGCGGCGCGTTCACCACGCTCGCCGGGGCCTCCCGGCGTTACCTGGCGCGCTTCAACGCCGACGGCAGCCTCGATGCTGGCTTCACGGCCGAGCTTCCGTCCGTGGTACTCGCGCTCGCCCTGCAATCCGACGGCAGGGTGCTGGTTGGCCACCAGACCGGTCTCCTGCGCCTCAATGCCAACGGATCGACCGACGGCGCGTTCACGTCCGACGTGACGGTGCCGGTCACCCGACTCGCCGTGCAGGCCGATGGCCGGATTCTCGTCGTTGCGCAGGGTCAGGGGCTGCGCCGGCTCACCGCCTCCGGTGTGGGTGACGGGCCGACGCTCGCGACCGGCGACATCCGCGCCCTTACGCTGCAGGCCGGTGGGGGCATCGTCATCGCTGGCAACGGCGCCCTCGCCAACGTCGCCGGCGTGAGCGGAGGCGGCTCTGTTTCCCGCGCCCACCTCGCCTTGCTCGATGCCGCGGGGGCATTCGTGGGTTCCTTCAACGCTGCGCCCGACGGCGCTGTCACCGCGCTCGCCCTGCAGGCCGACGGGCGGCTGATGGTCGCCGGCGGCTTCCGCACCCTGGGGAGAGTCGTCCGGCCCGGCATTGCGCGCCTCTCGGGCCTCGGTGAGGCCGCGCAGACCCTCGGCGTGGCCGCCAACCGCGGCTCGATCGTGCTCAGTCGCACCGGTGCCATCGGGGAGATTTCGAGCGTGCTCTTCGAGCAATCCATCGACCGCACCACTTGGACCACGCTTGGCACCGGAGTCCGCGCGGCGGGTACCGCCAACTGGCAGCTCGCGGGACTCAGCCTGCCGGCGAACGGCGTGTTTTATGTGCGCGCCCGCAGCCTCACTCCGACCACCAGCGGCATCGCCGGTGGCATGTACGAGACGGTGCGCGAGTTCAATTACACCAGCCCGGTGCCCGGCCTCGGCATTCCGGCCAGCATCACCACCACGCCGGCCCTCGCCGCTTCGCAGGTGCCGATCGATGTCGCCACCGGCATCATCCCGCGCTCGGTGCTCACCACCATCCCGGGTGAAGGCACCGTCGAAATCATCGTCCCCGCCGCCGCCCAGGCCTCCGCTTCCGGCCCGGCCCGACTCGCCAATCTGTCGACGCGCGGCCGCGTCGCCACCGGCAACCCGCTGGTGCTCGGCTTCGCCCTTTCGGGACCGGAGTCGCGGCGCGTGCTCGTGCGCGGCGTCGGACCCGCTCTCGCTGGCTTCGGTGTCGCCGGTGCGGTGAGCCACCCGCTGCTCCAGGTGCACCGCAGCGGAGGCGAAGAGGTCGCCCGCAGCGAAGGCTGGGGCAGCGCCGCTGACATCGCGCAGGCCGCCGCCACCACCGGCGCCTTCCCGCTGACCGCCGGCAGCGCCGACAGCGCCGCGGTCCTCACCCTCGCCCCCGGCAACTACACCCTTCAGGTGAGCGACGCGCGTGGGGCCGCCGGTGTCGCACTCGCGGAAATCTACGATGCCGGCACCGGCGCGGGCTCGCGGCTCGTGAACGTTTCCACGCTGGGCTCCGCCGGCAGCGGCGGTGAGGCCCTCATCAGCGGCTTTGTGCTCGACGGCGGCGCCTCCGCCCGCGTGCTGCTGCGCGGCGTCGGCCCCGGCCTCACGGAATTCGGCGCCTCGCCGGCCGTCGCCAACCCGCTGATCGCCCTCTACGACAGCACCGGTCATACTCTCGGCGCGAACGACAACTGGGTCTCCAGCGTGGGCGACCTCGCCACCGCCGCCCTCCGCGCCGGCGCCTTCCCGCTCGCGCCGGGCAGCAAGGACGCCGCCGTCCTCGCGACGCTCCCCGCCGGCGTCTACACCGTCCAGGTGAGTTCCGACTCGGCGACGCCCGCCGCCGCCCTGCTCGAAGTCTACGAGGTGCGGTGAGGGGGGGGGCGGCGTACTGCCGCTGCAGGCTTGCCGGGCGCAGCGCAGAGCCGGGACGGCTCTGCCACTCTGGCTGAAGCCCGCGCCCGCGCAGACGCGATCGCCCCGCCCCCGCTTGCCTGCGCGCCGGCGCCCCGGCAGGCTCGCCCCGCCATGTACCTCCGCCCCGTCTTCGCCCTTGCCCTGCTCGCCACCGCCGCCTTCGCCAGCGCTGCCCAGAAGGACACCATCCCGATTAACTACGACGAGGCCAAGATCCCCGCCTACACGCTGCCCGATCCGCTCGTCGCCCGGGATGGAACGCGTATCCGAGATTCGGCGACGTGGGTCGCCCGGCGCCGCCCGGAGCTGCTGGAGCTGTTTGCCCGCGAGGTTTACGGTCGCACGCCGGCGGGGCGGCCGGCCGGGATGCACTGGGCGGTGACCTCGGTTGATCGCGCCGCCCTCGGCGGCAAGGCGGTGCGCAAGGAGATCACGGTGTGGTTCACGGCGCGGAAGGACGGCCCGAAGATGCACCTGCTGATCTACCAGCCGCCGGGCGCCGCCGGCGCGCACGCGCCCTGGCCGGCCTTCCTCGGCTACAATTTCTACGGCAACCACTGCGTCCACGCGGACCCCGGCATCACGCTCTCGACCGCCTGGATGCGGCCCAACCCCGCGAACAAGATTGTGAACAATCGCGCCACCGAGGGTTCGCGCGGCGTGTCGGCGTCGGCGTGGGACATCGAGACCGTGGTCGGGCGCGGTTATGCCACGGCGACGGTTTACTACGGCGACCTCTGCGAGGATCGCGCGGAGGGGCTCACGGCGTCGGTGGGAGCGCTGTTCGGCACCAACGCGGTGGAGGCGCGCCGGCCCGACGAGTGGGGGGCCATCGGCATCTGGGCGTGGGGACTGAGCCGGGCGCTCGATTACCTCGAGACCGACGGTGAGATCGATCCCAGGCGGGTGGCGGTGCACGGGCATTCGCGGCTGGGCAAGACCGCGCTCTGGGCTGGGGCGCAGGATGAGCGGTTCGCGCTGGTCATTTCCAACAACTCCGGCTGCGGTGGCGCGGCGCTGAGCCGGCGCGTCTACGGCGAAAACGTCGCGCGCATCAACGCGTCGTTTCCCTTCTGGTTCGCGAAAAACTTCCGCGCTTACAACGGCCGGGAGTCCGCGCTCCCGATCGATCAACATGCCTTGATCGCGCTCGCGGCGCCGCGCCCGGTGCATGTGGCCAGCGCCGAGGACGACAGGTGGGCCGATCCCAAGGGCGAGTTCCTCGCGGCGAAACACGCCGAGCCGGTGTACGCGCTCTTCGGTCGCAAGGGTCTCGGCGTGGCCAGCCAGCCGCCCGTGAACCGGCCGGCGATCGGCGATGGAATCGCCTACCACCTCCGCCCCGGCAAACATGCCATCACCCCCTACGACTGGGCCCAGTACCTCGACCACGCGGACCGGGTGCTGAGGCGAAAGTGAGCCAGGGGCGCGGACGCATCGCCCCTGGCGATCGTCCGCCCGTGCCCGTGCGCCGACTATTCGCTTGCCCACGCCCCGCCCCGCCGATCCGATCCGGTCCGTGCCCAGAAAGTCCCGCGCCGCCCAGCCGCCCGCCGCCCGCCCGCCGGCACCGCGCGACTTTGCCGCCGAGGATGGCCTCGTGGCCCCGGCGCCAGGCGTGGTCCAGCCGAGTCACCTCGCGTGGGCCGACGCGCGTCGCGGTCTGTATCTCTACCACGGTGACAGCTTTGAGGTGATGGACGCGCTGGCGGCAAGGCATCCGGAGGGTTGCTTCGATCTCATTTTCGCTGACCCGCCCTACTTTCTCTCCAACGGCGGCATCACCTGCCATGCCGGGAAGATGGTGAAGGTCGACAAGGGAGCCTGGGACAAGTCGCGTGGTCCGGCGGAGAATCACAACTTCAACCGGGAATGGCTGCGCCGCTGCCAGGCGCTGCTGAAACCGAACGGGACCATCTTCGTCAGCGGCACGCACCACGTGATCTTTTCGGTCGGTTTCGCCATGCAGGAACTCGGGATGAAGCTGCTCAACCAGATCACCTGGCAGAAGCCGAACCCGCCGCCGAATCTCGCCTGCCGGTACTTCACGCACTCCACCGAGACGGTGCTCTGGGCCGCGAAGAACGCGCGCAGCCGGCATGTCTTCCACTACGCCGAGATGAAGCGCGAAAACGGCGGCAGGCAGATGAAGGACGTGTGGAGCCTCACCGCCCCGAAGTCCGGTGAAAAGGCGCTCGGCAAACATCCAACGCAGAAACCGCTCGCCTTGCTCGAACGCCTGATTCGCTCCGCCAGTCGCGAGGGGGACCTTGTGCTGGATCCGTTTCTCGGCAGCGGCACGACGCTGATCGCCGCGGCGCGGCTCCGCCGGAGGTGCGTCGGCATCGAAAGCGATCTGAACTTCGTCCGGCTGGCCGAGCAGCGCGTCGTGGAGGAGCTGCGACCGGTTCCTGTTCAGCAGGAGTTGCCCGCGATTTCCGGCGGCATCGGCGCGGCCGGGTGACCGCGCAGGTGCTGCGACTGGCCAAAGTGGCAGAGCCGTCCCGGCTCTGCTCTCGGCATAGACCCGCCGCGGCAGGATGCCGCTGCCTCTTTACCCCGCCGCCACGCTCCAGTTTGCCCGGGCGACGCGGAGGGCGTTTTCACCGAGAATTTTCCGGATCGTCGATTCGCTGTGCCCGCGCTGCACGAGGCCGACCGTGAACAGCGGCCAGTTGGTCCACGCGAGGGTCTGTTCCGCCTGCGGCTTGGGGCGGAAGTTGTCCACGGGCCACAGGTGCTCCCAACGGGCGCCGGCGGCGGAGAGCGGCGAACGGCCGTCCTTTCGCGGTAGGATCTTCTTCCGCTCCGCGGCGTCATCCCGCGACACATACGAGATGTCGGGGCCGATCGCCACATGGTCGGCGCCGAATGTCTTTACCGCATAGTCGAGATGATCGAGGAAGGCGCGGATGTCGCCGTCGCGGCCGAGGTAGCGCGGGATGCAGCAGATGCCAATGAGGCCGCCGGTGTCGCAGATCGCCTTCACCACCTCGTCGGGTTTGCCGCGAAAGTGGGTGTATACGCCGCCGCAGGTTGTGTGGCTCGCGGCCATCGGGCGCGAGGATGCCTTGGCGGCCTCCAGGCTGGTGCGCCAGCCGGAGTGCGAAACGTCGACGATCACGCCGAGCCGGTTCATCTCCGCGACCGCCGCGCGGCCAAAGTCGCTCAGCCCGCCATCGTTGGGCTCGCCGACGCCGTCGCCGAGCGGATTTCGCCGGTTGTAGGTGACGTGCATCATGCGCACGCCGAGTTGCCGGAAGATCCGGATGGTGCGGAGCTCGTCGCGCACGCTCTCCCACTGTTGGCGCAAGGGCACCCCGTTGGTCGTGAAGTAGAGGCAGTGTTTTCCCGCGCGTTTGGCGGCGACGATGTCGTCGGGCGTCACCGCCTTGAAACAGGTTTCGCGGCCCACCTCGGTCGCATAGGTGAAGCGCGCGAGCCGCTTGAGCAGGCGCAGCGGATCGCTGCCCTCCTCGCCGGTGTTCTGGAAGATGCACGTCACGCCGGCGGCGTGCATCGCGGCGAGAAATTCGTCGCGCTCGGCGGGATCCGTCGCCCAGCGCGTCATCGCCATTTCCTCGCGCAGGTCGATCAGCTCGGCATCGGGCGCGCCGGCGGCGGCGGCCGCCTGGAACGCCGCGCCGTCGAGGGCGGCGCGCGGCGCGAAGCCGTACGACTCGAAGACCAGCGACTCCGCGTGCAGGCGCAGTCCGCGCTCGAGTTCGGCGGCGGTGGGCTTCAGCACCGTGAGCGCCGCCTGGCGGTCGCGGTTGAGGCGATCGTTGCCGGGCACGAGGCCCTGCGCGGCGGGATCGGCGGCGCGGACGTGGATCGCGAACGAGCCAAACGCGCCGAGGGCGGGCAGGGCGGCGGCGCGGCGGAGAAACGTGCGACGGGAGAGCGGGGTGGCCACGGTGGCGAGTGTTTACCGCCGGGCGCCGTGGTCAACCTGCGGCGGGGGTGCGCCCTGGTTTTCACGCGATAGGTGAAATGACTCCGCGCTGCGTGCCGGTGCACGAACGAGCGGTGATGTGGGTGGGGAGCATCCCGGGCGCTGATGTTTGGGCCGCGACGCGCCGGCGCGAGCGGACGATTGCCTGCGGCGATACGTCCGCGCTCCGCGCTGAATTCACCGCTCCACCGAATCACTGCGGCACGACCGGTTTCGCCGGGGAGATCGGCCGCGGCGAACGTCCCGCGGGCGGACGGGGCGGCGCCTACGCCTGCCCGTCCCGCGGATGCAGAAACGCATACAGCTCGGCGGCGAGCTTCGGGCCGAAGCCCTCCACCCCGGCGATCTCCTCCGCCGGCGCTGCGCGCAGGCGGGTGATGTCGCCGAAACGCGTCAGCAGCGCGGCGCGCCGCACGGGGCCCAGGCCGGGAAAGTCATCGAGCACGCTTTCGCGAAGCTTCTTGGAGCGCAGCTCGGCGTTGTAGGTGTTGGCGAAGCGGTGGGCCTCGTCGCGCAGGCGCTGGAGGAGATTGAGCCCGGGGTGGCTGAGCGGCAGGTTGAGCGGCGGGCGCTCGTCGGGGAAGATAATCGTCTCGTGTTTCTTCGCGAGACCGATGAGGGCGGGTGGGGTGAGGTCGAGGGTGAGAAACGCCTTCAGCGCCGCGCCGATCTGGCCGCGGCCGCCGTCGATCACCACGAGGTCGGGGAGGGGCTTGTTTTCGCCGGCGAGCCGGCGGTAGCGGCGGCCCACGACCTCCTCCATCGCGCGGAAGTCGTCGTTGCCGATAAAGCTCTTGATCTGGAAACGCCGGTACTGGTCCTTGTCCGGCCGCCCGTCGTCGAAGCGCACCATCGAGGCGACCACGAAGGTTCCCGAGATGTGCGAGATGTCGAAGCACTCCATCGTGCGCGGCGGCGCCGGGAGGCCGAGCGCGGCCTGCAGGGCGGCGAGCGCCTCCGGAGGCGCCTCCGGGCGCGTGGGATCGAGGCGTTCGAAGTGGCGCGTCTTGCGCAACGTCTCCTCCAGGGCGCGGATCACATCGCGCAGTTCCGCTGCCTTTTCGAACTCGCGCCGCTGCGCCGCCACCTGCATCTCGCCGCGCAGCGTCTCCAGCCACTCGCGCGACTTGCCTTCGAGAAACGCGCACGCCTCGTCCACGCGCCGGCGATAGGCCTCGGCGGTGACGACGTTTTCCGTGCCGTAGATCTCCTCGCGCACGTCGTCGTAGAGCTGCCAGGTGCCGTCGGGGAGGCGCTGTGGGGCGGCGTCGCCGAGCAGAATGCCGAACTGCCGCCGCATCTGGGCGAGGGTCTTGCGCAGCAGGCCGCTGTGCGCGAACGGCCCGAAGTAGCGCGAGCGATCCTCCTTTTTCAGCCGCGTGAGCCGGAAGCGCGGGAGCTCCTCCGCCGGATCGACGCGCACCAGCAGGAAGCGTTTGTCGTCGGTGAAGTCGGTGTTGTAGCGCGGGCGCCACTGTTTGATCAGCTTGCCCTCGAGGAGCAGCGCCTCCGGTTCGGACTTCACCTCGATGGTGTCGAAATCGGCGATGAGATCGATCAACGCGCGGATCTTCGGTTGCGCGATCGTGCGCGCCCGCCCGCGCTGGAAGTACGAAGATACGCGCTTCTTCAAGCTGCGCGCCTTGCCGACGTACAGGATGCGGCCCAGCCGATCCTTCATCAGGTAGACCCCCGGGCGGTCCGGCAACTGGCGGACCTTCTCCTTGAGCGTGACGGGCTGCGATTCGTTCATCTGGTCACTGGCATTTTGGAAGAATCCGCCTAGTTTCCAGCCCCGCAAGTATGCTTTCCGATTCTCAGTCCGCCGGTGCCCGGCCACCGCGCTCCGTCGCTTCCATCCGTTACGAGCTCCTGACCCTGGGTGACGAGCTGCTGCTGGGCCTGACGGCCAACGGTCATCTCACCTTCATCGGCGCGCAGCTCGGCCGCCGCGGCGCCCTGCTGCAGCGCAATGTGACGATCACGGACGAGGCCGGCGCCATTGCGGCTCAGTTTCGCGAGAGCTGGGCGCGGGCGGACGTGGTTATTACCACCGGGGGGCTGGGCCCGACCTGCGATGATCGCACCCGCGACGTGGTGGCGCAGGTGTTGGGCCAGAAGCTGGTGTTCGACCCCGCGGTGGAGAAGGCGATCGAAGAGCGGTTCTCGCGCCTGGGGCGTCGCATGACATCGAACAACCTGAAACAGGCCTACGTGTTCGAGCGCGGCGAGGTGCTGCCCAACGCCCACGGCACCGCGCCCGGCCTCTGGGTCGAGCAGGACGGCAAGGTGCTGGTGATGCTGCCCGGTCCGCCCAACGAGCTGCAGCCGATGTTTCTCGATCAGGTGGTGCCGCGGCTGGCCGCGCGCGGGCTGTTGCAGGAGCGCGAGGCCTACGTGCAGTTGCGCACCGCCGGCGTCGGCGAGTCGGCCCTCGAGATGCGCCTGCAGCCTGTCTTCGATCGTGCCGGCGACAAGCTCAGCGTCGCGTTCTGCGCCCACCAGGGGGCGGTTGATCTGCGGCTGAGTTCGCCGGGCGGCGCGTGGTCGGCCGCGGAGCTCGAGACCCTGGCCGCCGAATGCGCCGCACTGTTGGGCGACGACTTCCTCTGTTTCGGGCACGACACGCTGGCCAAGGTGTGCGCTGAACTGCTGCGAAAACAGGAAAGGCGACTCGCCGTGGTCGAGACCGCGACCGGCGGGCTGCTCGCGCATTCGTTTTCCGAGGTGTGCGGAGCCTGCAAGTTCTTCGCCGGCGGTGTGGTCTGCTGCAGCAACGACACCAAGACGCTCCTTCTCGACGTCCCCGAGTGCCTGTTGCTCCAGCACGGCGCCGTGAGTGAAGAGGCGGCGGTGGCGATGGCCACGGGAGCCTCGGAAACGCTGGGCACGGATTACGCGCTGGCGGTGACGGGTTTCGCGGGCGCGGCCGAGACCGGGAAAAACGGCAACCCGGTGGGGACGATTTTCGTGGGGCTGTTTTCGCCCGCCGGCGTGTGGGCGAAGAAGCTAAGTTATCCGGGTCCGCGTTCCACGGTGAAGGTGCGAGTGGTCAATGCCGCCCTCGATTGGCTGCGGCGCGAACTCCTGCGCGCCGAGAAGGGCGGCGTCACGACGGAGCGGCGGTCCAATGTGATGCGGTAGGATTTTGTCGGGCGCGACCGGAGACATCTTCCCTGACCTCAACGAATGCCGATTGACCGCCAAGACGCCCGGGCGTTTTGGCCTCCAGCCCGCGTTCTCTTGAAGGACTCGTTCCGCATGCTGGCTGCTGACGCTTCCCGTCCGGGGAACGCGGGCTACCCCAGCAGGTTGCGCAACGCGGCGAGGTATTTGTCGCGCGTGCGGGCGATGACGTCCGCTGGCAGACGCGGGCCTGGCGGCTGCTGGTCCCACTTGATGGCGACGAGGTGGTCGCGCACGAACTGCTTGTCGTAGCTCGGCGGCGACCTGCCCGGTGCGTAACTGTCGGCCGGCCAGTAGCGCGACGAGTCGGGGGTGAGCACCTCGTCGATCAGGAACAGGTTGCCGGCGCCGTCGGTGCCGAATTCGAACTTGGTGTCGGCGAGGATCATGCCGGCCTGGCGGGCGCGGTCGTGGCCGAACTGATACAGCTTGAGGCTGAGGGCCTTGACGCGTTCGTAAAGGGCGGCGCCGATGATCGCGGCGCCCTGGGCATCGTCGATGGGTTCGTCGTGCTGGCCCTTGGGGGCCTTGGTGGTGGGGGTGAAGATGGGCTCGGGGAGCTTGTCGGCCTGCCGGAGTCCGGCGGGCAGGCGGATGCCACAGACGGATCCGCTTTTCTGATACGCGCTCCAGCCGCTGCCGATGAGGTAGCCGCGGGCGACGCACTCGATGGTGAGGGGCTTGAGCTTTCGCACGATCATGCTGCGGAGCTGCAGATCGCGGCTGGTGATCCTGCGGCGCGCGAATTCGCCGGCTTGATCGGGCAGCAGGTGGCCCGGGATGAGGTGCCCGGTCTGGTCGAACCACCAGTTGCTTATCTGGGTGAGGATGGCGCCCTTGCCGGGAATGCCGTCGGGCAGGACGACGTCGAAAGCGGAGAGGCGGTCGGTGGCGGTGAGGAGCAGGGCGTCGCCGAGGTCGAAGATTTCGCGGACCTTGCCGGAGGCGATGCGGGGGAAGGGCAGGCCATCGATGGTGGTGACGGCCTCGGTGGGGAGGGCGGCGGCAATCTCGGAGAATTTCATGGCGGGAGGGTTGTTTGTGAGCCGGGCCGGCGCCGGACGGCGAGCAAAACGTGAGGGAATTGCGGCGGAGATTTTCCGGATGGAAATTTGGGGTTGCGCAGGGGAGGGGGGGCCATAGCGTGCCCGGCTCCGCGGTTAGTCCCCATCGTCTAGCCCGGCCTAGGACACCACCCTTTCACGGTGAGAACCGGGGTTCGAATCCCCGTGGGGACGCCAGGGATACAAAAGCCGTATCTTCAAATAAGATGCGGCTTTGTCATTTCTGGAAAAACCCGAAGTGACAATGCAGGTGACAATAAATCGCCTACGTACGCCGATGTCGCAGAGCACCGCCGATGTCGGAACTTGGGGCGGGTTTTGCGCGGCACCGGTGCATGCAACGTGCCCGGTTTGACCGAATTGCTGCCCGTCTTGGTCGTGAAACGTGGCGTGATCATGCCGGATACCTGTCCGACGGGCGGTGGCCGGGCGACAATCCGGGTCATATCTAGATTCGAGATATGGACCCTTCCGCCACCGCGAGTGTGGCCTCGCCGATCCGCAATGCTCCGCTACCATGTCGCCGTGATGGTTCGACCTGAAGATCTGCAAGCGGCCGACTTCCCCGTTAAGCGTCGGCCACCCGGCGAATACTCTGAGGTCGAACCGCTGCTTGCCCTGTGCACCAAAGGAAAACTCTACCAGGTCGAGCGGTGGATCGATGCAGGGAAGCCGATCCAGTATCCACCTCCGCCTGATCGGAAATTGCAGTGCAAGGACACGCCGCTGATGATTGCGGTGCGTCGGGGGTTTCAGGCGCCTATGCCGCGAACCTGCTGGGCTTGTCGGAGCAGGTGCCGGCGAAGATTGTGATCTTGACCGACGGAGTTCCACGGCGGGTTCAGCTCGATAAGTTGAGTTTGATTTTCCGGCGGGCGGCGCCCCGTAATCTGCTGGCGGCGGGACGGCCCGCTGGGCTGGTGATTCAGGCGCTCCGGCATCTTCGCGCCAACGGGCTGACGTCGACTGCCCTCGCGCGGCTGCGCGGGCGAATCGATGCGCCCACCCGACGTGAGTTGCTCCGGCTGGTGCCGCAGCTTTCCTGCCGCGAGCGATCTTTGAGCGGCAAATGCGTGAGTTGAGTCCGGCACAGTTGGCCTCGTTGCGAGCATCCGCGCAAACGCTTCAGGTCTTGTTCGACGACGTTGTTTCCTGGCTCGCCAAGGCCGCCGCGAAGGATCCGAGCGCAACGATCATCGAACTCGCTGAACTGATCACGACCATCGCAAGTTACCGCACCAAAGTAGCGGGCGAATTAGGATACTACGCTTGGCTCCGGAAACCCGCCGCCGCCCTCGAGGGTCGGTCTCCGCTTGGGTGGCTTGCTGAGGGATGCATCCATGGCGTTGCCAAGTATGTTGTCACCACCGCCTCCGAGAAATTGCCGTAGTCCACAAATACCGAAAAATCTTTCGCTCACCCCTTGAATTCTTTCCGGGATCATCCGTTGTAACCCTTCAGTCACTCAATCGTCTTCCTGCCACTTCACATGAAAA
>CAZDGC010000057.1:11702-42788 GCA_964504885.1 uncultured Opitutus sp. | reverse complement strand
GCCGAGGTCCTTTTCGGCGGTGACCTCGAAGACGGACAGTTGCACGGCGGGATCGGCGGCGGCGGACGTGGCGGCGGGGGTGGGGGCCGCGATCTGGGCGGTGGCGGCGGTGGCGATGAGGGACGCGAAGGCGGCGAATCGTGGGAGGAGGCTGGCGGCGAAAAGTAGTGAGAGGGGCGGGTGTCGGGGCGGGAGGTTCATGGCGGGGATGGCGATGGTTCGGTGAGTGGGTGACAATGCCTCGCCCAGGGGGAAGGGTAGGGGTAATAGGGCGGGACGGTGAAGCGGGGCGCGACGAGCGGATTCGGTGGACAGGATGGCGCACGTCGCAGGCAGAGTGGAACGGTCACCGCGGAGGCGCAAACTCCCTTGCTGTGCAACAGTGCAGCAGGCTCTTCAGCGATCCGCGGACCGCGCGACCACGGTCCGGCCCTCATGCCAGACGCCGTCGACATGGGTGCCGAGCGAGTGCGCGCCCGGGCCGCGCTGGCTCGTCAGCAGCAGGCTGTTCAGCGCGTCGACCGCCGCGGCACCCATCACGTCGCGCGGCTGGCGGATGCCGCTGACGCCGGCGGCATCGTCGTCGACGTTGAGGCTCACGTAGCCCAGTTCGCGCGGCAGGCGTACGCCGGCGGAGGTCAGGGCGTGATACGCGCGATCGCTGCGGGCGATAATCACGTCGGGCCGTTCGCCTCTCACCCAGTTGGCCAGCGAGGCGGGCGCGGCGTCCGCGCGCAGGAGCAGCGTTGGGACCGCGCCGACACGATCGCGGTGGCGCTCCTGTTCCAGCCGGTGCGCAGCCTCAGTGACGTCGTGGCGGGGCGGGACGCGCGGCCGGCGGCGGGATTTTCCACCGAGGTGTTCTGCCAGAGCATGGCGGACTTCGTACGGCGGCGGAAGTCCGACCGGCCGTTCTTCGCGTGGCTTGCGCTCACTTCGCCGCACGATCCGCGCACGCCGCCCGCGGAATTTCGCGCGCGCTACGATCCGGCCGCGCTGCCCCTGCCGGCCAACTTCCGGGACGCCCCCGCGTTCGACAACGGCGAACTGGCGGTGCGCGACGAGCTCCTCGCGCCGCGCCCGTTGACCGCGGCCGTCCTGCGCGAACACCTGGCTGACTACTACGGGATGATCTCGCACCACGATGCCTGGCTCGGGCACGTGCAGGCGGCCCTGCGCGAGCGCGGGCAGGAGGCCAATACGATCGTCGTGTAACTGTCCGACCATGGTCTTGCGCTCGGCAGCCACGGCCTGCCGGGCAAACAGAACCTCTACGAACCCAGCGTGCGCGTGCCGGTGATCCTGGCCGGCCCCGGCGTGCCGGCGGGCGGGCGGTGCGACGCCCTCGCCTATGGCTTCGACCTGTACGCCACGCTCTGCGAGCTGGCGGGTCTGGCGCCGCCGCCCGGGCTGGACAGCCGCAGCGTGGTGCCGGTCCTGCGGGGTTGCACGCCGGCGGTGCGCCCGGTCGTGGCGGCCGCCTACATGGACTGCCAGCGCATGGTGACAGACGGGCGCTGGAAGTTGATCGTATACCGGGTGGCCGGCGTCGAGCGGCGGGAGCTGTTCGACTTGCGGGAGGACCCGGACGAGATTCGCGACCTCGCCGCCGATCCCCGGCAGGCGGAGCGGGTGGCGGAGCTGACGGCGCGCCTCGCGGCCTGGCGGGAGGAGAACGGGGATCGCTGGTTTGCCCCATGCGCCGGGGCCGGCGCGGCCAACTGACCGGCGTATATGCACGCTCTCCGGGTCACCCCGCTCGATGGTTTCATCGTCGGCGCCTACTTCGTCGGTGTCGTCGCCCTCGGGCTGTGGTTCGGGCGCCGGAAGATTCGTGACTCCGAGGGACTGTTCCTCGCCAGCCGCGAGGCCACCTGGCCGGTGATCGGGGCGTCGTTGTTTTTCCGCGAACATCTCGAGTCAGCAGTTTGTGGGTCAGGCGGGTCTGGCGTATTCGATCGGGCTGGCGGCGGGGGCGTTCCAACTCGTGGGTGCGCTGTGTTTCGTGCTGCTGGCAACGTTCTTCGTCGACGTCTATCTCGGGCTCCGGCTGCGCACCGCGCCGGAGTTTTTCGAGCGCCGGTACAGTCCGGGTGTCCGGATGCTGGTCGCGGGGATCAACATCGTGATGATTCTCGCGGCCAACCTCACCACGGCGCTGTACGCGGGGGCGACGGTGTTGACGGACCTGCTCGGGTGGGGCGGCGGTCCGCAGTTCTACCTGGCGGTTGCGTTGCTCGCGCTTGCCGCCGGAACCTACACGGTGTTCGGCGGGCTGCGGGCGGTGCTCTGGACGGACCTGCTGCAGTCGTCGCTCCTGATCCTGGGCGGGGCGATCACGTTTGGCGTGACCCTCGCTGCGGCCGGCGGATGGGCGGCGGCGCTGCCGGTCTATGATGGGGCGGGGCGCAGTCTCTGGTCGGTGGTGCAACCGTGGGACCATGCGTTCGGCTGGCTGCCGCTGCTGACCGGGGCGTTCATCCTCGGCGTGCATTCGCACTGCACTGACCACGACTATGTGCAGCGGGCGCTGGCGGCGCTGCTGGTGACTTGGGTTGCGGTGGTGTGGGCGTTCTCGACCTGGGGCCTGGCGCCGCCGCGGTGAGTCGGCATGCCGCCTCACGCCACCAGCGGATCGATCCGGAACAGGCGGCTGAACGCGAGCAGCTCCCGCTTGAAGTCGCCGTAGAAGAAGAGCTGGTGGAAGCCGGGGTAGGCGAGCAGGTCGGGCTGCGTATCCAGTTTCACCATGACGGAGACCACACAGCCGCCGTGGGGCGGGACGGCGAGGTTGTCCGCGACGGTGCCGGTGCCGATGACCAGTTGCGGGCGATCCTTGGGCGGGGCGGCTGGCAGCAGCAGGTCCGCGATGGTCACGCGTTCGCCAGTCTTCCAGGTCGTGATCGGCACAGCGTCGCGGTTGCCGTGGTGGTGCGCGAGGTGGAACGGCTCCGGCGGCTGGTCGAAGCCGCGCAGGCGGGTGGGGCACGAGCAGTGGGCGCCGATCAGGCATTCGCGCGCGGTCTCGGCCACCGGGTCCTGCTGGAAACCCGGCCGATCGAAGAGCAGTTGCACCAGCGCGTGTGTCACGCAGGCGCCGAGGTCGGCCTCGCAGGCCGCCGGGATGCCTTGATCGAGCAGCTTCGACCACGCGATGCACGGCAGGCTGACCTTGGTCTTCCCGAGGGCGCCGAGGCAGTCCATCGAGATGCCGTCGGCCTCCTCGCGGGCGAGCAGCCGGCGCGCGACTTCGTAACTCTTGATGCCGTTGAGCAGATCGTCGCGGGTGGCGCCCGTGATGCGCCGCGCGGTGCGGCGGTAGTCGTCGGCCATCCGCTCGAGGGCGCGGTCGGTCGGCGTCTGTTCGTATTCGCGGAGGAAGTCCGCCGCCGGGATGGTGCGGATTTTGGTTCCAAACGGCGCGAGCTCAGTGTCGCGGCGGGCGTTGCCGCGGATGACGAGGAAGCGCATCTCGCGCAGTTTGGCGCCGGCGCGCAGCATCTTCAGCCCGAAGCGGGCCTGGGCGAAGTCGCTGGTGGAGTAGATCACGCCGCCGGGTTTCGCCGCCAGCGGCGTGGTGTTGGTCGTGAACGAGGTGCCGACCGGCGAGAACACGATCGTCGGGAGGCCGCTGTCGATGGCCTTGGCGGCGGTCGGCCAGGCGTGTTCCTGTCGGTCGAGCAGCAGCACGAGCAGGCCGTCGGGCCGGGCGGCGCGCGCTTCGGCGAGCCAGGCGTCGGCTTCGGCCGCGGAGTGGATCGGCGCGGGGCGCAGGGTGACGGCGAGGCCGAGTTCCTTTTCGGCGGCGAGCAACTGCGCGCGGTAGTCGCGGGCGGCCTGCTCACCGTCGTAGATCGCGCCCGGCCAGCGCATGCCGTATTCACCGGCGCGGCGGACGAAGGCCGCGTGGATCTGTGGCACGCAGGCGGCCCCGGGGCCTTGGGGCGTGACGCGCGGTTCCGTGGCCGCGCGCCCGGCGGCACGGGAAAGCAGGCCGGGGGCAAAGAGCGCGGCGGCGCCGGAGGAGAGCAGGAAGTGCCTTCGTGAGGAGGAAGCGGATACAACCGGGAGGGTTTTCATGGACGGGCGGATTGGCTTGGGGGGAGGGAGACGTCGTGCCGCCGGCGGGACTGCGCCGCACCACAGGCGCCCCGATGGCGCGATTTTCCTCCCCGGCGTCGCTGGGGCAAGCCGGGTGGGGCGGACAGTTGGCGGCAGCTCAATTCAGGAAACGGGCTAATGGGTGCCATCACGAGGCCCACCCCCGCCGTACGTTCGGATCGACGAACTGCGGGCGATGCCTCCATCTCTTCCGGGGTCGCCCCGCTCCTCCCGATGAAACTCCGCCCGCTTGTCCCTGCCCTGCTGGCCGCGCTGGCCGCCGCCGCTCCTGCCGGCTTCTCCGCCGCGCCGCCGCCCGCCCGCCCGCCGAACTTCATCGTCATCCTCGCGGATGACCTCGGCTACGGCGACCTCGGGTGCTACGGCTCGGAGACGATCGCCACGCCGCACCTCGATCGCCTGGCCCGCGAGGGCATGCGGTTCACCGATTTCTACGTCGCGTCGCCGTTCTGCAGCCCCTCGCGCGCGGCGTTGCTGACCGGGCGCCTCCCCGCGCGCAGCGGCGTGCCCTATGTGTTGTTTCCCGCCGAGCACACCGGCCTGCCGCCCGGCGAAACGACGATCGCGGAACACCTCCGGGCGGCGGGCTACGCCACCGCGCTCGTCGGCAAGTGGCACCTCGGCTGGCGGCGCGAGCTGCGGCCGACGCGCCAGGGTTTTGACGAGTTCTTCGGCCTGCTGCACACCAACGACACGGAGGAGTGGCGGGTGGGGGAGGCGTTCCGCCAGTTGAGCTCGTTTGAGCCACTGTCGCTGCGCGACGGCGACCGGGTGGTGGCGGCGGGGGTCGATCAGGCTACGCTGACGCAGCAGTACGCCCAGCGGGCGCGCGACTTCATCGACCGCCACCGCGACCGGCCGTTCTTCCTTTTCCTGTCGCACACCATGCCGCACGTGCCGCAGTACGCTTCGCCGGCGTTTGCGGGGAAATCGAAGGGAGGACTCTACGGCGACACGGTGGAGGAGATCGACGCCAGCACCGGCGCCCTCATGGACCACCTCCGCGCCCGCGGTCTGGCGGAGCGGACCCTGGTGTGCTTCCTCTCCGACAACGGTGCGACCGGCCGCGGATCCAGGCCGAATCCCAAGGCGCGTTTCCCGGGCCGGAGCTTCGGCGGCAGCAACGGGCCGCTCCGGGCCGGCAAGGGTACCACGTTCGAAGGCGGCCTCCGCGTGCCGTGTCTTGCGTGGTGGCCGGGCACGATCGCGGGCGGGCGCGTCGAGTCTGCGCCGGCGTCGGCGCTCGACATTTTCCCCACGCTTGCGCGCCTGGCCGGCGCACCGGTGCCGCCGGGGCTGGTGCTCGATGGCGTCGACGTCAGCGGCCGGCTGACCGGGCGGGAGGCGGACAGCGGCGCGCGGTTGCTGGTGCATTATTTCGGCGTGCAACTGCAGGCGGTGCGCGAGGGGACGTGGAAACTGTTTGTCCCGATCGCGGCTCCGCCGGCCACGCGCGTGCCGAGCCTGTGGTTCGAGCACCAACCCGGTCTTTTCGAGCGGCAGCACCGGCTCTGGCCGGCGCCCGTGCTTTACGACCTGTCGCGCGATCCCGGCGAGAGTCGCGATGTCGCGGCGGAAAATCCCGCGGTTGTGCGGCGGTTGCTCGCCGCGGCGCGCGCCTTCGACGGGCGTTTCCAGGACGAGCTGAGGCCGGTCGCCTACCTGCCCGGCCCACGCCCGCCCGCGCCCGGCCAGGTGCGCACGCCGCCGGACCGGATCGACGAGTGGCGGGAGCTGCTGCGCTGAGGGTGAAAATGGATCGCATCGTCCGCCGCCGCGGTCTTGAACTGCGGCGCCGCTCAACGGTCCCCGCTCCGCTCCACATGAAACCCAGCCTGCTCCCCGTCCTCCTCCTTGCCGCCGGTGCTGCGCTCGCCGGTTCCGCGCCCGCAACCGCCGCCGCCCCCTCGCGCCCCAACGTGCTGTTTCTGATCGCCGATGATCTGAACAACATGCTCGGCTGCTACGGCGACCCGCTCGCGAAGACCCCGCACCTCGACCGCCTCGCCGCGCGGGGCGTGCGTTTCGACCGCGCCTACACGCCGTTCCCGCTCTGCGGGCCGAGCCGCAATGCGATGCTCACCGGCCTGTATCCCAACAGCAATGGCATCATCGCCAATGCCCAGATTTTCCGGCAGACCGTCCCGGACCGTGTCAGCCTGCCCCAGGCCTTCCGCCGCGCGGGCTTCTTCGCCGCGCGCCTTGGCAAACTCTACCATTACAACGTACCCAATTCGATCGGCACCGATGGTCACGACGATCCGGCCTCGTGGGATCTGGAGCTCAACCCGGCCGGCGTCGACCGCCGCGAGGAGCATCCGAAAATCTTCACGCTGCTGCCGGGCCGCTTCGGCGCCACCCTGAGCTGGTACGCCTCGCCGCACGGCGACGCGAAACACACCGATGGCATCCTGGCCCGCGACGCGGAGTGGATGCTCGAGCGCTTTGCGCAGCGGCGGGAGCCGTTCTTCCTCGCGGTGGGTTTCTTCCGCCCGCACACGCCGTACGTCGCGCCCAAGGCCCCGTACTTCGATCAGTACCGCGAGGAGGAGATGCCGGTCGTCACCGGCATCGCGGAGGACCACGCCGACCTGCCGCCGGCCGCCCTCGCCACGCGGCGCAAGGAGGAGGACGCGATGGACGACGGCCTCCGCCGCCGCGCGCTGCTCGCCTACCGGGCGAGTATCAGTTTCATGGATGCCCAGGTCGGCCGCGTGGTCGGCGCGCTCGACCGCCTCGGGCTGGCGGACAACACCGTGATCGTGTTCACCAGCGACCATGGCTACCACATGGGCGAGCACGGCCTCTGGCAGAAGATGACGCTCTTCGAGGAGAGCACGCGGGTGCCGCTGCTGATCGCCGCCCCGGGCACGAGCCGGGCCGGCGGGGTGGTGCGCGCCCCGGTCAGCCAGCTCGACCTCTACCCGACGCTGGCGGCGCTGAGCGGCGTGGCGGCGCCGGCGGGACTGCACGGGCAGAATCTTGTCCCGCTGCTGCGCGACCCGGCGCAGACCGGACGCGGCTGGGTGCTGAGCCAGGTGACGCGGACGGCGGGGGCGGTCGCCGCCGCGGCGAGGCAGGCCGGCGGGAAGGCGGCGGGCAAGGTGGCGGGGAAGGCCCCCGGCAAGGCGATGGGCAAGGCCGCGGGGGGCGGCGGGCAGCGATTTTTCGGCTACAGCCTGCGCACCCCGCGCTGGCGCTATACCGAATGGGACGAGGGCCGGCAGGGCCGCGAGCTGTACGATCACGAGGCCGATCCGCGCGAGCTCACCAACCTGGCGGAGCAGCCGGCGCACGCCGCCACGGTGGCGCGCCTCGCCGGCGAGTTGCGGTCGGCAGTGCGCGCCTCCTTCCCCGCCTCGGGCCAGTCGCCCGAGGTGAAGGAAGGCCTCTGGGCGCCGCTGCTGGTGGCGCCGTAGCGGGGGACGCCAGGGCGGCGGTCGCCGGCCTCACTCCCACGCCAGGTGCTCCGCGAGCAGGCGTTGCCACTTCGGAAGCATCCCGCGCGTAGCCCGGCGACGCGCACTCCTCACCAGCAGAATCGTGCGGTTCAGCTTGCCCAGGAGCGGCGCATCGACTGCGACCAGTCCGTCGCGGCCGGCGGCTTCCGGCAGGACGGCAAACCCGTCGGAGAGCTGGAGCACCGCAGCCGCACCGGGGAGCGACGAACCAAGCACGCTCGATTTCAGGGTCAGTCCATGTTCGGCGGCGAGTCGGTGAAGTGTGCGCATCTGACTGCCGTCGCCTTCGAGTCCTAAGAACGGACGTCGCACTACGTCCTGCCACTTTATCCGGGTGGAGTTGCCGGGCGCCGGGTGATGCTGGATGCCGACCTCGCCCGGTTCTACGGCGTGCAGACGCGCGACCTCAACAAGGCGGTGAGATGCAACCTCGATCGTTTTCCCGGGGATTCTGCCTTCATGCTCACGCTGGAGGCGATGCGGGCTTTGATGTTCCAACCTGGAACTTCAAACCTCTTCGAGGCCATCCGCCAACCCCTCGGCCCGCCAGCTCCCATCAACTTGGACCCGCTCCTCCATGCGTGTTCTCTGTCTACGCTTTGAAGCAAGGGTGACCTTTGCGCCCAACGATCGGGTGTGGAATCTCACACTCGACCAGATTGCGAGTGGGAGCGGCGGATTTGTTAACCGCCAGGAAGCGTCGATGGCCGAAATCGGTTCAGCTGCGTTCGGTTTCGATGAGCAGACCGTGTTTCATTCCAAACTACGACCCCACCTCAACAAGTTCGTACGACCGCGCCCCGGATCACGCCGTGGGCGGTCCGCGGATCCGTCGCCTCAGCGGTGCGCGCAGTCCGCGTCAGGCGGCGCCTCCGGATGGCGGCGGGGACAGGTAGGCGGCGATGTCGGGAATCTCCTTCACGCGCCGGCCGCCGAGGCGGCGCGCCAGGTACGGGTCCTCGGCCGGCTTGGCGGAGACCTCCTCGTCCTCGTCGGCAGTGACCTCGTCCTCGTCGAGCTCCTCCCCCTCCTCGTTCGTGAAGATCCAGTCCTGCTCCTCGTCGAACACCTGCGAGACCCGGCGGGCCTGCGGTTCCAGGATGAGCGGCGGGTTCTTCACGCGGCCTTCCTTCACGAGTTCGAAGAGACAGGGCAGATGCTGCTTCTTGAAGTGGCCCAGGAAATCGCTCAGCCACTTGTTCTCCACGCCTTCGCGGCGATGCAGCAGGACGACATCGGAGAAATGCACGCAGGCCTCGTACCAGGCCAGCAGCGCCGGGTGCCGTTCCGCGAGCTGGCTGTGCACCACACACACGATGCGGGCGAGCTCGGCTCCGGATGCCTCCAGCCAGGGCTTGAAGGCCTCGATCTGATCCACCGGGTTGCGTGCCCCGTCGGTGATGAAGAACACATGCGTCGCCCCGGTGGGGAATTCGGCGGCCAGGGTGCCGTCCGCCCACTGCCAGCGCGCGAGGCCGGGCAGGCGGGCATCGTCGGGCGATCCGGGTTCGTCCGCCGGCAGCAGCACGGCCGCTCGCTCATCCTCGCCGAGCCCGTCCGCGATCAGGTCGGCGACGATCTCGCGGCGGCCCGAACCGGGGGCGCCGAGGAAAAGATAGACGAGCGGTTTCGCGGCGGCGGTCATGGGGGCAACAAAGTGCAATTCCGCCCCGGCACAAAGTGTTTCGGTGCGGCCCGGCGGCATCGGCGCACCGGTACGCCGGCATGGCTGTGTCGAGATCGGTTCACTTCGTGCAACTTCGCGACGATTCTCGTTCGACGCCACTCGTTCTCGTTCCTCTTTCTCTTTCTCGTTCTCCCGGCGAGAACGAGGAACGATTACGAGAACGAGGAACGATGTCAGCCGGTCGGGTCCTTCGGATGCGGCCCCCGTGCCGCGTTGGGATCAGCCGCGTTTTCCCGGGAAGCGGGGGCTGCTCAGAGCACGAAGGTCCGGTTTTGCGCGGTGTGGCGCAGCCAGTGGTCGACCAGCACGAGTGCGGTCATGGCCTCGACGATTGGCACGGCGCGCGGTACGACGCAGGGGTCATGACGCCCGCGGCCGATCAATTCGGTGGCGGCGCCGTGGAGATCCACCGTCTCCTGCGGGCGCAGGATCGTCGCGGTGGGTTTGAAGGCGACGCGGAAGACGAGTTCCTCGCCGTTGCTGATGCCGCCCTGCGTGCCGCCGCTGCGATTGGTGCGCGTGCGCACGCGGCCGTCGCGGGTCTCGAAGAGGTCGTTGTGCTCGCTCCCGCGCAGCCGGGCGCCGGCGAATCCGCTGCCGATTTCGAAACCCTTGGTCGCCGGCAGGGAGAGCATCGCCTTGGCGAGGTCGGCTTCGAGACGGTCGAACACCGGCTCGCCGAGCCCGGGTGGGAGCCCGCGCGCGCGGCACTCGATCACGCCGCCGACCGAGTCGCCCTCGCTGCGCACGGCCTTGATGCGCTCGATCATGCGCTCCGCGGTGGGGAGGTGCGGGCAACGCACGGGCGTGGCCTCGACCTCGGCGAGAGAGGGAAAATCCGCCAGCGCCCCGTCGGGAACGGCGAGATCGTGCACCTGGGTGAGAAACGCCCGCAGTTCCACACCGCCGCCCAGCGCGAGCAGCTTGCGCGCGATGGCGCCGGCCGCCACGCGGCCGATCGTCTCGCGTGCCGAACTGCGGCCGCCGCCGCGATGGTCGCGGTGGCCGAACTTGGCCTGGTAGGTGTAATCGGCGTGCGACGGGCGGAACTTGGCGCGCATCTCGTCGTAGGCCCCCGGCCGCTGGTCCGCATTGCGCACCAGCAGCGAAATCGGCGTGCCGGTCGTCCGCCCCTCGAACACCCCCGAGAGAATTTCCACCCGATCCTCCTCCTTGCGCGGTGTCACGATATCGCTCTGTCCCGGGCGGCGGCGGTCGAGTTCGGCCTGGATTTCCGCGGTCGCGAGCGGCAGGCGCGGCGGACAGCCATCCACGACCGCGCCCACGGCGGGCCCGTGGCTCTCGCCCCAGGTGGTGACGGTGAAGAGTTTTCCGAACGTGTTCGGCATGCGGCGCGGGAGCGTGGGTCGCGCGGGAAACCCCCGCAAGCGGCAAATCCGCCGCGCGGATCGGTGGGCGGTTCTGCCGGTTGGCGGTGAGAAGGTCCGGACCGAGTTTGGCGGCGGTGAAGGGACGCGCCGTCCGCTCCCACAACGAGGAACGATAAGGTGGGGCGCGGACTCCGCTCCGCGCCGCATCGTGGCACCACCGGCTGGGAGAGGCACCCTCGCCCGGGAGTGTGGACCGGTCGCCGGCGGCGATACGCCCGCGCCCCGGGGAGACGGGAGTTGTTTACCAACTGTCAAAAACCCGGAAGGCGCAGTTCGGGCTGGCCGGGTTCCGCCGCGCCCGCGATGAACGGGGGCAGAAACCAAGCCCGCGCCATGACCACCCTCCTCCTTGCCCTCCTTGCCCTCACCGTCGTCGGTTCCGTGGTCACGTTCTTCGCCGTGCGCCACGCTCCCGAGGGTTACGAGGACGAGACCGGCTTCCACGCCGTGCGGGTGGCCCGGTCGACGTCGAGCGACACCCGGGCGACGCTGCCGGGCAATCACCTCGCCGGCGGAGTGGCCTGAAGGCGGTTTCGCCCGGGCGGCGGAGGCGCCGGCCCCGGGAACGAGGAAAAAAACGGAAGGCGCGTGGGTTCCACGCGCCTTCGGCGTTTTCGGAGCTGCACCCATGTCCGGATGCCCCCACGGTCCACCTTCGGAGCCTCGATGCCGACGGGGCCGAGGTAGCCGGGGCGACCCCGCCCCGGAGGCTCAGACCAGCTCGCAGGCTCCGCCGGAGCAGGCGATGTGCTGCTTGAGCTCGGTTTCGTCCGAGGCTTCGCGCATCTGGGTGTAATCGACGCGGCGCGGGTGCAGGGAGTTCCAGCGGGCGATGTCGGCTTCGCCGGAGACCTCCTCCCGGGGCGCCTGCGCGTAGGCCTTGTCGCCGGCGTCCTGCAGGAGCGAGATTCCGGTGAAGAAGCGGCGGTTGCCCCAGATGAAGTCGGCGACCTCGTCCCACTCGTCGGGCCGCACGGTGCAGGTGTTGGAGACGTTGTGGTGCAGATCGGGGGAGCGCGAGCCCGGGTCGCCGCCCGGAATCACCCAGCAGGTCTGCACCAGCTTGACCAGTTCGAGGAACTGGGTCGCGGTGAGATCCTTGCGCAGGATGGCTTTCTTGGGCGCCTCGACCGGGAAGGTGATGACGTCGTCGGTGTCGGGATTGTAGACCGACTTCTCGGTCATCTGCGGGTTGGTGGCCTTGAAAAACTGATACACGGGCTCCTTGCGGTTGGCCTGGACGCGTCGGAAGTAACGGCGCGAGTGGTGCGGGTGGATGCCGGAGGCGGCGTTGAGGATGAGCGAGGCCGTGCCCTCGGGCTTGCAGGTGGTGATCTTCGCGGCGGGGCGGATGCCGAGCAGCGCGGCGACGATGCGGTTGGTCGCGCGGCAGAGTTTGGCGCCGTGGGTGAGGATCTCCTGGTCGAACAGGATGGAGGGGTTGTCCATGAAACCGCAGATGGAGACGCCGAGCAGGGCGTCGTGCTCGTTGAGCAGGCGGGTGACGGGGCCGAGGTAGGGCATCTCGGTGTAGGCGGCCTGCAGCGTGCCGACGACGGAGGCGGCGATGCAGGCCTGGTAGAAGGCGGCCTCGGTGGTGGCGGCCTGGCCGTTGATGGTGGTGAGGTTGCAGTGCTGGAAGCCGGAGAGGCGCACGGTGCCCGGCAGATCGCCCTGATAGCCGCCGGCGTACAGGCGGCTGAGTTCGTCCGACGACAGTTCCCAGTCGACGACCGGCAGGAGGCTGATCTCGGCGCAGGGGTTGCAGCCGGCGTCGGGATGGTCGCAGAAGTAGAACCCCGGCTCGCCAAACTCCTGCTGGGCGCGGAAGAGTTTGCGGAAAACCTCGGAGTTGAGGTCGCGGCGGGAGATGACGGCGGAGTTGTTGGAGGCGGAGCGCTGCGGGTGGTGTTCGAACCACTTGCCGGTCTTGGCGTTCATCATCTCCTCATCATCGGGAGAGAAGAGGCAGATTGTCGCCGAGCGTCGGATACCGCCGGCGAGCACCGCCTTGGCGATGAACATGTTGATGTCGTAGACCTCGATCGGGCGCAGGGCGCGGCCGGCGGCCTGCTCCAGCACGGATTCGACGCGGAGGAGGGCCTTCTTCAGGGGCAGGTGCCCGGGGGCCTTGCCGCCGGAGGTGCGCAGGGGCGCGCCGCGCGGGCGGAGGGCGGAGTAGTTGAATTCGATCTTCTCTCCGTGGAGGAACGAGAGCAGCAGCGCGTGCAGCGCGTCGGACCAACCTTCGATGGTGTCCGCGATGGGGCAATGGCGGACGGGCAGGTCGTGTTCGGGGGCGCGTTTCGGCAGGGGCGGGAGCATCGCCACGTGGTGCTTCTGCACGGAGAAGCCGACGCCGCAGCCGCTGAGCAGGAGGAAGAAGTACTCGCGGAAGAATTCGACCCGATCGACGTTCGAAAAGCTGCAATTGAACATGCGGCTGTGGTTCCGGAGGATCGCGTCGCCGCCGAACTGCATTGAGCGCATGCTCGGCAGCACCTTCTTCGCCGCCACCTCTGCGAACGCCTCACGGATGATGTGTTCGAGGCTTCGGCCGCCGAGGGCGCGCGCGAGCAGATCGCTGCGGCCGCCTGCCAGTTCAGCCGCCTCCGGCGGGAGCTCCCCCGGCGCCACGCGGGTGAGTTTTTCCGCAAAGAACTGCAGGTGCATGTCGCGCACCCGGTCGACGCCCTCGGTGAAGACCTCGCGCCGGCCGAGCTCGGGGCGATAGCGCGCGTATTTCGCCATCACGATATAGTCCGACATCCCGTTGTCGGAGTAATGCACCAGCCGCCGCTCGGAATGCCGCGCGCGGTACAGCATGTAGGAGCGTGCCACCTCCCAGTGGCCGGCCGCGGCGATGGCCTTTTCCACCGCGTCCTGGATCTGCTCGATGGTCGGGTGCCGGCCGTTGCGGTAGTGCAGTTCGAGCATCTGCGAGACCGCCGCCGCGATCCGGGTGACTTCGTGGAAGGTGGCGCTGTCGAGGCCGAAGCACGCGAGACTGTCGTCGCGATACGGGTTGGGGGCGTTGTCGGTGCGGACTTCGTGAAATGCGAGCGCGATGGCGCGCGTGACCTTGTTGCCGTCAAAGCGGACCCGGCTGCCGTCGCGTTTCACGACCATGCGGTCGTCGGTGGCGATGGCGCGGTTCAGGAGGTGGGCGCCGTGCATGCGGCGGGAGTGCGTGGCGGAGTCGGGGAGGGGGCTGGAGACGGAATGGTGCATGGAAACGAAAGGAGGAGCGGTCGGGAAAGGCGGTCTCTGCGCGCCCGCTCAGCGCGCCGGCCCGCCGCGAACCACGTCCGGCACGCCGGAGGCTTCACGGCCCGGAACCGCGGCGGACGACAGACGACGAGTGGGACGCATGACAAAGTGCAGGCGACGCAGTGCCCAGAGTGCCGCTGGAGGTCCTCCGCCACCGCGCCGAAATTCGAGGGTGACCACTACGGATTGTGGCGTCTGCCTCGTCAATCCACCACGGGCTGTGGTTATGAGTTATAACGGATGATCATCATGGTTGTTATCGTCAGTGCTGATTACGAGGCCTTTTCCCCTCGGCAATCGACCGCGCGTTTGATCCGGCGTCGTCAACGGATGCGCACCAATAAATGCACAGCCACCGGTGTTTTTCCCCGGTTACTCGACGAAAAACCCTTCGCCCGGTTCGTAGGCGATGACTTGTAGCCGGCGCGGCTCGGCCCGGATTTGTCCGCGCCAGACGGCCGGCGGTTGGTTTCCACCCATTAGAATCGCCACTTCGACCTCGTGTTCCCCGGCAGGCCAGGGTTGCCGCCACTCGCCCACCGCCGGACCATCCCGCGAGAATCCCTTGGCGGCAAAGGTCCGCTCCTCGCGGCGCCCGTCGATCGTCACGCGCACGGTGACCGGTGCCCGTTGCGGCTTCGCGGTGACGCGCCCGCGCATGTGCACCGGGCGATGGTCGTCGGCCGGCTCGGCCGGTGGGTCCACGGCCTGCATGGCCCCGAAAGCCTTGAAGGAAACGACGAACTCCGGCTCCGCTGCGGTCGGATTCCTCACTTCCAGATGGCTCGGCAGCACGGAGAGCGCCGTGGCGGCCAGGGTCACGGTCAGGGTTGCGGTGGCGATCGTCGCCGCGGTGGGCCGCCGCCTGCGGGTCGTTTCTCCGCGGCGGAGAGCCTCCGCCGCCCGGGTGAGCTGGCTCCGCCGCGCCGGATCGAAATCGACCACCAGCCAGGCGGTGTCTCCCGCCCGCGCCGGGCGCATGCGCGGCGAGCGTTCCCCGGCCAGGCGCGCCGAGACCCACCGGCCGCCGTCCCGCGCCCAGGCTTCGCCGCGCGCGTCGCGCACGATCAGCACCGCCTTCACTCCGAGTTCGCCCAGGCGCTCGACCAGGGAGGAACGCACCCAGCTTGCGGTTGGGACCCGGAAGACCTGGAAACCCGTCAGCAGCGCGGCTCCCTCCCCGGGCACCTCCGCAGCCACCAGGGCGACGGCCGGCTCGCGTCCGGAGGCCAGCCCGTCCGCCACGGCGCGTTCGATCCGGGACTCCTCGACCCGGGTGTCGAACCAGGTGAGCGAGATGCTGGAGGTGTCGCAGGATCCGCCGCAGACGCCGCACCCGGTGCAGCGCGCCGGATCCACCCAGGCCTGGGAGTCGAAGCGCTTGCCGTCGGTGCGCGGGACCATGCTGATGGCCTCGAACGGGCAGTCCTGCGAGCACTGCGTGCAGGCGTGGCAGCGCTCGGGTGTGACCTCCGCCTGGTAGGCCGCGGGCGCGCGGCGGCGCCCGAGCAGCCACGGCACCAGCCCGCCCAGCGCCACGCCACCCAGCAGGGCCACCCAGAGCCCCGCCGACTGGAAACGCAGGGCCAGCGCGAGCGGCGAAAGGTACCAGGCATCGACCGTGAGGGTCTCCGCCTTGGCCGCCATTTCGGCCCGGGCGTCGAGCGGCGCCGGCACCGCGAGCGATGCGATCGCCAGCGCTCCGACCATCGCCCACGACAGACCGCGGTGCGGCAGCAAGTGCACCCGGCTGAGCCGCGCCAGGTGGATGGCGAGCCCGACCGCGATCGCGAGCGGCAGCAGCATGTGCACGAAGAAAATCACGAAGAACAGCAGGCTCGGCACGGTGCGGTCCGAGACGTACAGCCGTCCCATCGGTTCGCCGAACACCGGCAGCGCATCGAGCAACCGCATCGAGGTCACGGCCACCTGCTGCGCCGGCTGATCCCAGACCAGCCAGTAGCCGGTCCAGCCGATGAACCAGACCAGCGCCAGCATCAGGACTCCGGATACCCAGGGCAGCCAGCGGGCCCCGGAGAACTTGCGCGCCACGAACACCCGCCCGGCGTGCACCAGCAGCAGCAGCATCGTGAGATCGGAGCTGTACCGGTGCAGCGCCCGCACCCAGCCGCCCAGGGTCCGGCCGGGGATCGCCGCCAGCGAGTCGTAGGCAAACTGCACGCTGGGCGAGTACCAGATCAGCAGCAGCACCCCCGAGCCGACGGCCACGAGCAGCGCGACGTTGGCCGCCGCGCCGGCCTGCGCCAGCAGGTTGAATTCCGGCGGCAGCCACCGGCCCAGCCAGCCGTCGATCCACGCCAGGCGGTCGTCGATCCGCCGCAGCAGCCGTTCGCCGCGCACGGGCGGCGGCGGCTCCGCGGCGGCCGGTCCGGCCACCGGCGGCGCACTCCCGGCCACCGGCGCGCTCACTGGCTCTCGCGCTCCCCGGCCTCGGCCGCCAGCAGCAGCACGGCCTCGCGCAGCCACTCCCGGTGGCGCGGATTCAAGTTGAAGCGGAAGGCGATGTGCCCGTCCGCGTCGAGCAGGAGAAAGAGGTTGGCGTGGTCGATCTGCCCGGTCTGCGGATTCTTCGTCCGGGCGAACTGCCAGCGGTCGAGCAGATCGTGCATCCGGTCCGGCGCGCCATTGAGGTAGCGGAACTCGGGGTGCTGGAAACCGTAGCCGGCCGCCACCCCCGTCATCAGGGCGGTGGTGTCGTATTCGGGATTCAGCGACAGGGCCACCACGCTGAGCCGGGCGCGGGCCGCGGCCGGCAGGGTGTCGAGGAGCCGCCGGGTTTCGATCAGGATTTCCGGGCAGGTCGTCGAGCAGAGGGCGTAAACCCCGGTGACCAGCACGATGCGGCCACGCAACTCCTCGAGGCGGCACTCGCGGCCGGTCTGGTCGGTGAGGTGGAAGCCGGGTGCGGGCAGGCGGGTGCGGATCCGCTCCCCGGGGAAGGGCGGGGGGGCGTCGTCCGCGCCGGCGCCGCCCACGGCGGCCACGCTGGCGAGCGCGGCTCCGGCCACGGCGACGCCCGCGAGAGCCGGTCGCCAGGCCACGGCCCAGCGGGCGCCGGCGAGGGCGCGGCGCCAGAGCAGGGCGGCGACGGCCACGACGAAGAGCGGTTCAAGCAGCATCATGCCGACGGCCGCCCACTCCATGCCCCCGGTCCGCGGGTCGTAGTTGAAGCACCAGATCTTGAACTCGCGCGCCAGCTCCCCCAGCCAGCCCGCGCCCAGCGGCGCGAAGAGCAGCCCCAACAGGGCCGCCTCGTACACCGCGAGCGCGGCGAGGAGGAAGACCGGCAGGCCCGCGCCGAGGAAGAAGCGGCGCAGGCCGGCCGTCGCGGGGGAGGGGGCGGCCGAGGTCTGGGTGCTCACGGACGGGATCTTTCTCACTGAGGCGTGAACCGGCGCCGGGCGATCAACGGACCGGCCAGACGTCGGCGAGGGCCTTCCAGTTGGCGAAGTAGTAGACGGCGAAGGAGGCCAGGAAGACGGCGGTGAGCACGAGGGTGCCGCGCACCGCCCAGTGATCGTCGGCCAGCGAACCTTCGCGGCTGCCGGCAAGAGCGCGGGCGACGCCCCAGTCGGCCATGGGCCGGCCGTGGGTGCGCTCGCCGAAGAGCAGCGTGCCGACGCACAGCAGGACGAAGAGCAGCAGGCCGGTGACCGCAAGGAGGGCGCCGAGGCCCATCACGCCGAGCATGAGGTGGGCGGCGGCGCCGTAGGCGCCGGAGGCGTCGATGTCATAGATCCGGCGCGGCACGCCGAGCGAGCCGGCGAACGACATACCGAGGGAGACGAGCAGGATGCCGCCGCCGAAGAGCCAGGGTTGCAGGCGCGCGGCGGAGCGCCAGATGAAGTCGCGCTGGAAGATGAGCGGGATCACGTAGTAGGCGAGCGCCATGAAGGCGAGAGTGGTGCCGCCGACGACGGTGGCGTGGAAATGCCCGGTGATGCGGAGGGTGTTGTGCGCGATGATGTTGATCTGCTGGGTGCCGAGGGTGACGCCGGTGATGCCGCCGATGAACCCGAAGATGAGCACCGAGAGCAGCGCCCCGGAGAAGGCCGGATTGCGCCACGGCAGGGCCTTGACCCAGCCAAAGAGCCCCTGGGTGTGGCCCTTCTCGCGCATCGCGAGTTCGACCGAGGCCGGCACGGTGAACCCGTGGATCATCGAGGCCAGCACCGCGAGGTACATGGCGTAGGAGGTGTTCCAGATCTTCCAGGTCGATCCGACGCCCGGGTCGACGAGCAGGTGGTGCGCCGACGCGATGTTGATGAAGAGCACGTAGAGCAGGAAGGCGGTGCGGCAGACCGTCTCGTTGATCGGTTTCGCCCCCGTGGTGAGCTGGCCGACGAGGTACCAGACGGCGACCATGGCGCAGACGTTGACCTGTTGCGACTGGTGGCCGAGCCCCCACCAGATCATGCGGTACCACATCGGGTCGGGTTGGGCGGTCCAGCCCATCGCGTAGGTGAAGGTCGGGATCATCACGATGGCGCCGTGCAGCAGCGTGACCACGGCGATGATGGCGGCGGCGGTGGCGCCGTAGGTCACGAGGGGCACGGAGCCCTCGTAGGTGCGATCGCGCTTCGCGACGTAGAGGGTGGCGAAGTAGTTGTACACGCCGGTGAGCGTCCCGGTGGCGACGAGGATGATGCCGAGGTAGAACAACGGGTGGGCGAGCAACGGCAGGTAGCTCGTCATCAGCACGTCGGCCTGGCCCTTGAGGATGATGTAATTCACCATCAGAGCGCCGACGATCATCTGGGCGAAGCCGGCCCAGGCGACCTTGGCGGAGTAGAGCCGGGCGTTGAGCGGCGTGGTGCAGGCGAAGTAGAGAATCGCGACCTCGAAGAACAGGATCCAGAAGATCAGCATGTTCAGCCCGTGCAGCGTGAGGATGCGGTAGAACCAGTCGACGCGCAGGAGGTGAACAGCCTGCCAGCGGGTGAGCGCGAGCAGGATGGCGGCGATGCCGCCGATCAGCAGGAAAACGACGGCGCTGACAGCGTTGAATTTGATGAAGCGCTCGGCGTCGAGGCAGACGTTGAGGCCCGTGGTGTCGCACTTGCGGGTGAGGGCGCGGGCGGACGGATCCGGCGCGGCGGGGAAGGTGGTGGTGGCGATCGAGGACATGGCGGAAGGCTCCGGAGGCGGGTTAGTCGACGATGATCCGGCCGAACATCTTGTCGTGGCCGATGCCACAGAACTCGTTGCAGACGATCGTGAATTCGCCCTTCGAGGTCGGCGTGATCGTGAGCACATGGTCGTAGCCGGGCAGGACCTGGAAGTTCATGTTCAGCGGCTGCAGGGAAAAGCCGTGCTGGAGGTCGAGGGAAGACATGTGGATGCGGTAGGTCTCGCCCTGGCGGAGCTTGAGCGTCGGATACCAGGCCCACATGCGGGCCACGAGGTAGGCTTCGCCGCCCGGCGCCGGCTCGACAATCGGGTTGCCGTCGCGCTCGCCGACCTTGTTCGCGGCGACGAACTTCTCGGTGCGGGCGAAGAAGTCCATTGGCTTGACGGCGTAGGCTTCGCCGCGGGAGTTCTGTTTGCCGCGGAAGTGCCAGTACGGCATCATGAGGCTCATCACGAAGCACCAGAGCAGGGCGAGGCCGATCCAGAGTTTCTCGGCGCCGGCGGGCGCCTTGTACCAGTCGCGGGCGGGAAGCGTCAGGCTCATGGGTGGGGTCTCCTCAGGGCAGGGTGGCGGGCTTCACCAGAACGAGTTCAATCCAGCCCCAGGCGGTGTAGGAGAGGAACGGGATGAGGACGCCGAGGGCCAGCATCAGCCAGGTGTTGTCGAGCACCCGCTTGAGCAGCGGTTCTTTGGTTTCGTGGTTCATGGAGTGGAGGCGGGGGAGGAGGGGGAGGGGACGGGGGCGGTGGAGTGAGACGACCACCAGGCGCGCATCTCGCGCAGGACCAGGAAGAGGAACCAGAGCCCGGCGGCGGTGGCGACGAGGCCGCCGAGGCCCATCACGATCAGCCCGGCGTACTCGCCGGTGCTGCGCACGTGCTGCTCGCCGGCGTAGGCCTTGCGCCCGAGTCCGTAGACGCCGCCCAGGGCGAAGCCGAGGGCGAACACCGCCTGCCCGACGCCGAAGAGCCGCAGTTGCCGGCGGGCGGCCGTGGCCCGGGCCGGGGCCAGCCCGCGGCGCGCCGCGGCGGCGCACACCAGGTAGGCCGCCGCCATGAAACTCACGGTCACGCCGCCCAGCGCGGCGTGGTAGTGCGCGGGCACCAGTGTGGTGGAGCTTCGGATACAGGCGCCGAGCACGAATCCGAGGCCGGTGAGGCCGGCACTGGCGGCAAAGCCGGCGCGGGCGGCCGGCGCGAGCGGATCGCCCGCCGCGAGCCCGTGCCGCCGCAGGTGGCGCAGCCCGAGGGCCAGCACGACCAGCACGACGGGAAAGATGCCCCAGCGCATGAGCTGGGTCGCCCCGGAGTGGTAGAGGGGATCGAGCGCGCCGCGGGCGGTGAGCAGCGGCATCGCCAGGTGGGGCGCGAGCAGGAGGCCGAAGGCGAGGCGCGCCGTCCGCGGCGCCAGCACGGCCCGGCCGGTGGCGCGCTGCAGCAGCCACAGCCAGACGCCGAGCATCGCGGCGGTGTTCGCCACCTGCAGGACATGCCCGGCGCCCCAGGCGGAAAACTCATACCGCGTCCAGGTGTCGAGTCCCTCCGGCAGGCCGGCGCGGGTCGCCACCCAGGTGGCGCCGGCCAGCACGTACGCCACCGCCGCGGCCTGCCAGCCGATCGCGGCATCGGCGGGCGGCGCGCCCGGCGCCGGCGCCACGGCCGCGCGGCCCAGGGAATCGATCAGGGCGAAAAGGGTGCCGACCAGGAAGGCGGCCAGCCCGCCGAGAAAGAGCGGGTGATCGATCACGGGCACGTAGTTGGCCAGGACGGGTTGGGCGCCGCGGGCGAGGGAGCCGGCCAGCATCGCGAGGACGCCCCCGACGGACAGCCCGTACGCCGCGAGGGCGACGGGACCGCCGCCGGGACCGCGCAGGGCGGCGAGGCCGGCGAGGAAGGCGTAGAACCACACCACGAGGGCGAGATCCACGTGCACGACGAGGCAGCGTTTGAAAAAGAGGGGGTCGTCGATCACCCCGGAGAGCACCGGTATCCGGCCCAGCACGACGGCGAGCGAAAGGAGTCCGGCGATCACGAGGCTGCCGACCGCGAGCCCGAACCAGCGGCGCGCCTCCGCGGAGATCGCAAAGGCCGCGGGCCGGGCGGACGCGGCGGCCGCCGGGCGGACGGGCGCGGCGGCGGCGGAAGTCGGGAGGGCGAGCGCGGCGGGCATGGTGCGGGTGGGCGGCGACGTTTCTAGCCGGTCCGCGCGCCCGCCGCCTTGATGCGCGTCAAGCATTCGCGGCGAAACGCTAACGATGTCGCCGGCGGCCGCGTATACTCGGCGCATGGTCACCCCACCGTGTTCCTCCCTCGCCGCGCGGCTCGATCCGCCGGCGGCGACCTCCGTCCGGACCGTTCCGGCGCGTCTGCTCGCCTTGGGCGCGCTCGCCAAGCCGCGCCTCGCCGCCTTCTCCGTGGCCACGACCCTGGTCGCCTACCTCACCGCGCGGCCGGCGGCGCCCGGACTCGATCTCCTCCTGCTGCTGACCGGCACCGCGGCGGCGGCGGCCGGTGCCCTTTCGCTCAACCAATGGCGGGAGCGCGAATGCGACGCGCAGATGCGGCGGACGCGCGGGCGGCCGCTGCCGGCCGGGGCGCTCACGCCGGCGGCGGCGTTGATCTTCAGCCTGGCCTGTTCCGTCACCGGCGTGAGTGTGCTCGGGCTGGCGTTGAATCCGGCCACCGCGATCCTCGCGGCCCTGACGATTGTGATCTACGGCCTGATCTACACGCCGCTGAAGCGGCGCACGCGCTGGGCCACGGAGGTCGGGTCGGTGTCCGGCGCGCTGCCTGCGCTGATGGGCAATGCCGCGGTCGGAGACCTGCTCGCGGTGCCGGGGCTGACGCTGACCGCGATCCTGCTCTGCTGGCAGATGCCGCACTTCTTCGCCCTCGGCTGGCGCTGCCGCGACGATTACCGCGCGGCGGGCTTCCCGCTGCTGCCCGCGATTGATCCCACGGGTGCGCGCACCGCGGCCTGGTCGCTGGGGTATGTCGCGGTGTTGCTGCCCCTCTCGCTGGTGCCGTGGGCGCTCGGCGGGCTCGGCGCGGTCTACGGCGGGTGCGCGGCGCTGGTCGGACTGGATTTCCTCGGCCGGGCCTGGCGGTTCCGGCGCGACGCGGCGGATCGCGATCACGCGGCGGCGCGGCTCTTCGCCGGCTCGTTGCTCCACCTGCCCCTGGTGATGATCGCGCTGGTCGTCGACCGGCTTGGTCCGTGGTAACCGGCCCGGGCATTCCCCCCGCTCTCACGTCTCGCCGTCCTGTCTTCTGTCTCCCATGTCTCCTTTGCTTCGCCAAGCCCTGCTTCAGCGCCGCGCCGACATCCGTGGCCGCTGGATGGAGTTGTTGTTCATCGAGCCGGTGAATTCGCCGCTGGCGAATCCCCACAGCATGATCTTCATGCTGGACCGCACGCTCGACGAGGTCTTCGCCGCCCTGGCGCGCCAGGGTCCGCCGCGGCCGGCGGCGCTGCCGGAGTGCAAGTGCGGCCGGAACCCGTATCTCGCCTATTTCCGCGCCGGCATCCAGGCGCTGCACGAGACGCTGGTCCTGATCCAGGCGCGCGAGCCCCGGCTCGATCCGGTGGCGCGCGATCGGGCGTTCGCGGAGCTCGACGGCGCGATCCGGGAAATTGCCCGCCGCGAAATCGAGACCTTTGCGGCGCTGTGCCAGCATCCCTTGCGCCTCGGCGAGACGGCGGCGAAGGATTTCGGCCCCGATGACTTGCTGGTCGGGGAGGGGGCTCCCGCCGAGGAGACGGCCCGCTTCTGACGAGGCGAGCCACGGGTCATCCCCGCGGCCCGTCCGGCCACAGACGGGCCACCGTCGGCCCCAGGCGCCTTCCCCTCACTGGCTGCCCACGGCGGCCGCGCGGCTCCAGCGGCGCTGCGCCTCCGGCAGGGTCGCGAGCAGGAGGGCCTGGATCTGCTCCTTTTCCGCGGCCGGCAGGTAGGCGTAACGATCCTTCGGGTCTCGGCTCGCGAGGGCGGACTGGAGCCGCGCGAAGATCCGCGCCCGCAGCGGCTCGGGCAGCGCGGCGAACATTTCCGAATAGATCAGGAAACTGCAGCGGTGCGTGAAAATCCGGCGGCGCAGATCGAAGTCGCGCAGCGAGCGGCCGGCGGGATCGCGGCGTGCGCCCGCGGCGAACGCCGCGCGGAAGGCCGCGCTGCCGGTGACGCCCTCCGGGAGGATTGCCTCCTGGCGGAAGAGCAGCCGGTCGACGACCTCCTGCACCGCGCCTTGGAAGACGCTTTTCACACTGTCATAGGCGGGCTCGTCGGTCTCCGGTTCCTGGAAGTGCCGCTGCAGGGACTTCTGGTAGGCGATCATCTTCCGCGCGGAGAAGGCGGCGCGGGTGAGCGCGTTCTGCATGGCGGTCTGATGTTCGAGCACGAGAAGCGCGACGACGTCGCTGGTGGCCGCGAGGTAGGGTTCCGGATCGAAGAAGGCGGACAGTTCGTCGGGGCGGGCGGTCGCGGGCGTGAAGACGAGTTGATCGGCAGCCTCGGTGGCGAACGCATTGCCGCGGTGCGGCTCGGTGCCGTGGTAGCCGGTGACGTACCAGCCGCCCCAGCGGTCGGCGAACCGGGTCTGGTCGTCGACCACGAGTGTGCCGAAGCGCAGGAGCGGTTCGCCGGTCGGCGAGGGGAAGACGGAGCGGACAAACACGCCCGGGATGTCGCGCACGAAGCTCCCGCCGTGGCAGCTCAGGCACTCGGAGTCGCGATCGATCTTCGCCGGACCGCCGCGTCGCAGGGCGGGGAGATCGAGGGTGTAAAAGGTTGGTCCCAGCCGGGCATCGACCGCGGTGACCTCGACGAGGCCGCCCGGCACCCAGCCGACGTAGACGGTATCCGAAAAATACAGCACGCGGGGGCGCGACGGCCGGATGCGCCCGCGCTGCAGGCTGGTCTTCGAAAACACCACGACCTGGCTGGCCACGGGCACCTGCAGCTCCCGCAGCAGCGTGGCGAGCGCCTCGCGCTCCGTCCCGGCGAGGATCAGTTCGCCGGCTGCCAGGCGGCGCTGGAGCGTGGTTGCGGCGTCCTGCGGGGTGGTCGCGGAATAGCTGACGGGCGGCTTCTCGTAATCGGGCACGCCCTGGGCGAGGGCCACGGACGACAGGGTGAGGCCGAGCGCGAGCGCCAGGGCCAGGCGCCCGGGCGCAGGGCGGCGCGGCGTGCGGTGACGGTCGCGGGGTGAACCTCCTACAAGGGCGGGCATGGGGGCAGGGGAATGACGGAATTTCACGCGGGCCGGAGATCTACCCGACGGAGGCGCGGCGCGCCTTGACGGCGCTCAAGGTCCGGCGGGGAGGCTCAGCGGGCGGCGGCCCCGCCGTGCAGGCGTTCGCGGTAGACCGAGGGCGACTCGCCGGCGACGCGGCGGAAGACCCGGTTGAATTGGGACAGCGACTGGAAGCCGGCCTCGTAGGCGGCCTCGCTGACGCGCTTGTGCGGATTGAGCAGGAGGTTCTTGACCTTCTCGACGCGGACGCGGGCGAGGTAATCGGTGAAGGTCATGCCGGTGGCCTTCTTGAAGCTCTTGCAGAAGTAGAATGCGCTCATGTTCACGGCGTGGGCCACCTCGCTGAGCGAGATTTCGTCGGCGTGCCGTTCGGAGATGAGCACGCGGGCCTTGGCGATGGCCGGAGGTTCGGCGGCGGCGCCCTGCACCATGAGCTGGTTGCTGACGGCGGAGAGGTGTTGCGCGAAGATGGCGAGCAGGCGCAGGATCGACTCGTAGTGCTTTTTGGTGACGACTCGGGTCTGAAAGTAGGCCTCCTGCAACTGCTGCAGGTCGGTCTCCGCGCCGAACTTGAGAATCTCGCGGGTGGCGCGGGTGAACTCGGACTGCTTCGGGTTGTGAAGCAGAATCTGGCCGGTTTGCAGGAAGGCGACGAGGTTGTCGCCGACGCGGACCGGCACGGCGGAGTCGCAGAGGCCGGCGAAGCACTTGAGGGTCTTGGGTTGGAGGCGGGCCTCCTCCTCGACGCGGCGCTGCAACTGCAGGCAGGCGGCGCAGGAGTGGTTGGAGCGCGCCATCAGCGCGCAGAAAGGCGCCTCGTTGGGGTCGCCATGGTGCGGCAGGTCGAAGGCCTCGATGGGCCGCAGGGTGATGGGAAAGCCGGTGGTCTCGCGAAACGCCTGCTCGTAGTCGCGAAACATCTGGGAGCGCCGCAGTTGGTTCACCAGCATGCGGCTCTGTTGCGCGGAAATCTTGCCGGGCGCCGGTGGGAGCAGATTGCTCGGAGGATGGCCGGAGGGTGTGAGCATCGGCGGGTCAGGCGCCCGGAGCTTTCATCGGAAAGTGTCTGACTTCCGCCAGATCCCTCCGGAGCTCCGAGCGGAAATCAGGATGGGCGATCGAAATGAGTGCCTCCGCCCGCTCCCGCAACGATTTTCCGTGGAGGTAAACCGCGCCGTATTCGGTCACCACCCAGTGGACATGGCCGCGGGTGGTGACGACGCCGGCGCCGGCGTTGAGCTGGACGACGAGGCGGGAGACCTTGCCGCCAGCCGCGGTCGACGGCAGGGCGATGATCGGCTTGCCGCCCTTGGAGAGAGCGGCGCCGCGGATGAAGTCCATCTGCCCGCCGATGCCGGAGAAAACCCGGTGTCCGATGGAGTCGGCGCACACCTGGCCGGTGAGGTCGACCTGGATGGCGGAGTTGATGGCGACGACCTTTGGGTTCTTGCGGATGACCGAGGTGTCGTTGGTCCATTCCACCGGATAGAAGTTCACGAGGGGGTTGTCGTGAACGAAATCGAAGAGGCGGCGGGTGCCGTTGATGAAACTGGTGACGATGCGGCCGATGCCGACGGATTTGAGCCGGTTGGTGACGGCGCCGGATTCGACCAGATCGACGATCCGGTCGGAGAACATCTCGGTGTGGATGCCGAGATCCTTCTTGTGGTGAAGGCGGGCGAGCACGGCATCGGGGATGCCGCCGATGCCCATCTGAAGGGTGGAGCCGTCCTCGACGAGGTTGGCGACGATCTCGCCGATGCGGGCCTCGACGGCGGTCTCGGGCTCCGGGTGGTGTTCGAAGAGGACGCGATCGGTGGCGATGAAGGCGTGGATCCGTTCGAACGGGAGAACGTTGTTGCCGTGGGTGCGCGGCATCTGCTCGTTGATTTCGGCGATGACCACGCGGGCGGTCTCGGCGGCCGCCTTGGCGGCATCGCAGGAGGTGCCGAGCGAACACATCCCATGGCGGTCCGGCGGCGACACCTGCAGCATGGCGACATCGAGCGGCACGTTGCCGGAGATGAACAGGCCCGGAATGTCGGAGAGGAAGATCGGGACGAAGTCGGCGCGGTTCTCGGCGATGGCCGTGCGCAGGGGGGCCCCGGTGAAGAGGGAGACCGAGCGGAATTCGCGCTCGCGGCCCCGTTCGGCGAATGGCGCGGGGCCGGCCGTGTGCAAGTGATAGAGGCGCACGTCCTCCAGATCGCGCCGCAGACACATCGCTTCGAGCAAAGGGGTCGGTGTGGCGCAGGCCCCGTGCACGAAGACGTTGGTGTTGCTACGAATCACAGAAACCACATCTGCTGCGGCCACCGCGCGGGACTTCCAGGCTTTTTCCATGATGGGTCGAGTTCTCGCGCATCTTGCCTGCACGCCAAGGGCTAGAAAGGGCGGAACGTGCGCATCGACTGCGAAGAGATGTGCATTTTTTGCCGGCCCCGCCGCGGGTTCGCGGGGAGCCCCGCTTCAGGGCTTCGGCCGGGGCTCGGCGGGGGGGGCGGCCGACGCGGACCTGGGCATTTCTTGGGCGCGTTTTTAGGGGTCGCTCGCCTCGTGGCCAACCCATGCGCAACGATGGCCAAGCGATGCGAGGTGAAATCGGCGGGCGGCACTAGGTTGTGCCATGGCATACGGTTATCCCCTCTCTGCCAGTTCCGTGCTACCGGAATCTGCGGGGACCCGGAAGCCCGCCCGTGAGCCGCCGACGCAAGCCCGCGGCTCCTGGCGCTACTTCTGTCGCCACCGCTCCTATCCGCTGCTGGTGCTCTCCGCCCTGATCTCCGCCGGCCTGCATTGTGGGCTGATTTTCGGGGTGCCCAAGGCCCGGCCCAAGGTGGCCCCCAAGGTCGACGAGGAGTTGATCCTTCTAAACATCACCCCGCCGAATCTGAAGGATCTCGAAGAGGAGATGGAGCCGGTGTTGTCCGACGAGCGGGACATCCCGCTCGACCTGGCTCTGCCTGTCCCGACGCAGGCCGACCTGCCCCGCCTGGCGCGGCCGGATGATTTTGTTCAGGCGCTCGACTTTTCCTCGCTGGTGGAAAAGCCCGAGTTCCGCGACACCAAGATCACGATCATTCCGGAACATATCGCGCGCGGCGTCGACCTGCGGGCACGCATCGGCAAGATTTTCAATCTCGCGGACCTCGATCGACCACCCGAACCGGTGGTCCAGCAGGCGCCCATTTTCCCATTCAACCTGAAGCGCGAAGCGATCGAGGGGCGCGTGAGAGTGGAATTCGTGGTCGATACGGAAGGCCGCGTGCACCATCCGTTCGTCGTGGAAAGTACCCACCCCGGCTTCGACGAAGCGGCGTGCAACGGGGTCGCCCGCTGGAGATTCCGCCCCGGCATCAAGAACGGGCGGAAGGTCAACACCCGCATGCAGGTGCCCATTGTCTTCAAGATCGTCGATGATTCGTAACGGGGCGTGTTGGCCGGCCGGGCTGACCCTGAGTCCTGAACGGGCGGAACGTGCGGTGAGCAGGCCAGGTTTCCCTCCCAGCCACTCAACCACAGCTTCCACTGATCACACGGATGCGGGCGGGGCTGGTAGCCGTGCCATGCCCGTAATCCGTGGTAAAGCTTGGTCTGGGGCGCGGCCTCGTTAGGTTGAACCCATGAGTTCTCCCGCGACCTCCGCCCGCATCGCCGTCATCGGTGGTGGTGTCACCGGCCTGACTGCAGCCTGGCAGTTGCACCGGGCCGGCTATCGGCCGGTCGTCTTCGAGGCTTCAGCCCGGCCGGGTGGCGTGGTGGGCGCCCGGCGGGAGGGCGAGTGGCTGCATGAACTCGGACCCAATTCGTTGCTGGAGGGATCAACCGAGGTCGCGACCTTCATCGATGACGCCGGACTCGGTGCGCGCCGGCTCTACGCGGCGTCGGAGGCGAAGCAGCGCTACATCGTCCGCGGCGGCCGGCTGGTTGCGATGCCGACCTCGCCGCTGGGCTTCGTGACGACGCCACTCTTTTCCCTGGGGGCCAAGCTGCGGTTGCTCGGCGAACCCTGGCGCCCCCGCGGCGCCGCCGACGTCGAGGAGACGGTGGCGGACTTCGTCGTGCGCCGTCTCGGGCCGGAGTTCCTCGACTACGCCATCAATCCGTTTGTCGCCGGTGTCTATGCGGGCAATCCCCGGCTGCTGGCCGTGCGCCACGCGTTTCCCAAGCTCGACCAGATCGAGCAGGAGCACGGTTCCCTCATCCGCGGAGCCCTCAAGCGGCGCAACACCACCGGCGGCCCCAAGGGCCGCATCTTCTCCTTCCCCGAGGGCCTCGGAGAAATTCCCGCCGCCCTCGCCGCGCGGCTGGGCGACGACCTCCGGCTGCGGAGTCCGGTGGCGGCGGTCGCCCGCCACGGCGCCGGCTGGCGCCTGCACCTGCGGGCGGCTGGCGCGGCCGCGGTTCACGACTGCGACGTGGTGGTGTGCGCGCTGCCGGCCGACGCCCTCGCCGCCCTGCGCTTCGAAGGGGTGCCCGGGGCCGACGGCATGCCCGCGCTGGCGGAGATTCTCCATCCGCCCGTGGCGTCTGTTTTTTCCGGATACAATCGCGGGCAGGTGGCGCACCCGCTCGACGGCTTCGGCGCGCTGATGCCGGAGGTGGAGGGCGGCCGCATCCTCGGCACGCTGTTTTCCAGCACGCTCTTCCCCGGCCGCGCCCCGGCGGGGCACGTGGCGCTGACGACCTTTGTCGGCGGCATGCGCCAGCCGGAGCTGGCACGGCTCGACGACGAGGCGCTCGCCGCGCTGGTGGGGGAGGAACTCGGCCGCCTGGTTGGCGCGCAGGGGACGCCGGCGTATTTCCGGGTGCAGCGCTGGCCGCGGGCCATCCCGCAGTACACCGTGGGGTATCAGCGCTTCAAGGACATCATGAACGCGCTCGAGGCCGGGGCGCCGGGGCTGTTCGTCGGCGGCAACTGCCGGGACGGCATCTCGCTGGCCAACTGCCTCGCCGGCGGGCAGCGCCTCGCCGCCGCGGTGCGGAGCCACCTCGGAGCCGGGCCGGCCTGACCAGCCGGGATCGCGGCAGGGCCCCGGCGGCGAGAACCCCGGTCGCCGGTGGCGGAGGTTGCGTGTCCGGTTCCGGCCACCTGGCAGTGGGTCGGGTGCTGACTCTCCGGGGCTCCCTCCCCATGGTCGCGGCCGCGCCGAAACCGGCCGCGTGCGCCATCGCTCCGGGCGCCATGGGCGCGCCACGCGCGACCTCAGAGTCGTGGTGTGACCGGTTCGGCTGCCCCGACCCCGACGGCCGCAATCGTGATACGATCGTATCACGATTGCGGCCGTCGTCTGGAAAGAGGGCCAGAGGCGCGTTGCCTGGGCGGGTTTGGCGCGCCACGCCCCGGGCGGGCGGGCGCTCACTCCGCGCGGGCCAGCAGTTGCCGCATCGCCCCGAGGAGCACCTCCTCGGCGCCGGCGGAGACGCTGGAGGAGGTGGGGCGCGTCTCGTAGCCACCCTCAGGATACGAGACGGCCGTGCCGATGTAGCCGGGGCCGTAGTCGCCATAGGCCGCCAGCATCACCCGGAGATCGGGGCGCATCGCCTTGGCGGCGAGCTGGTACTCCACGAAGAGTTCGCCGGGCAGGTGCAGGAGGCGGGTGTCGCCCACCCGCAGGCAGGTGACATCGATGCGGTGCCCGGAGCGGACGCGGCGGAGGAAGGCGAGCTGGTCGGCGTACGAGATGTAGCCGCGGGCTGCGGTGGTCCGCACCTTCCGGACGAGATCGGCTTCGTCGAGCGCCGGCGAGAGCGGCAGGCTGACCGGCACACTGTCCCAGCCGAGATCATGGGGGAACAGTGGTTGCTTCGTGCTCCGCGCGAAGGCCTCGCGCATGCCCGCGGCGAGCCGCTGGGCGAGGATCATGCGGTTGGGTTGCGCGCCGTCGTTGTACTTGCCCGCCGCGACGTTGCCGCCGGCGCCGTTGAAGTGCACGTGCAGGGCGGCGTTGACATCCTGGCCGCGGATGAAACGTGCGATGCCCGGAAAGTCGGGGCTCGGGATGCCGAGCCGGTAGTAGCTCTGGGGATGGCAGGCGTAGGAGCTGAGGACGGCCACGGGCGTGTTACCGTTCCAGAAGGTCAGCACCGAGACGACCGGGTCGATTACTCCCTCGGGCAGCACGATCAAGTCTTCGATCCGGCAACTGCTGCCGCGCATCCGGCCCACCTTGCCATCGGGCGTTCGCTCGACGCGGCGGTTGGAGGCCACCTCCTTTACGATCGCCTCGCCGCAGCCGTAGTGGGTGATCGGCTGGGCCTGCGCGAGCCCGGCGCGAATCGCGTCAGACGCGCGCTGGATTACCTGACGGTGAAAGGTGCCGTCGAAACGCGAGTAGCCCTTCACGCCGAGTTCGCGGATGATCCGCTCGGCGGTGAAATCGCAACCCGGGGCGTCGTGCTGGTGGAGCGTATGCACGGCGACGCGGGCCGGCACGGTGCCGGCCGCTTCCGCCAGCGCCGCGCGAAAGGCATCGTGTCCTTCGTTGGCGATGCCGATCCAGTCGACGGCGCAGAGCACGATCGGCTGATCGGCGCCCAACAGCACCACGCCGCGGCAGCGCAGGGTGAGTTCGTCGATGCGCTTCACCGGGTCGTAGGCCATCGCCGATCCGAGGGGTGGGGTGGCGTCGACATCAAACGTCACCAGGCGAACCCCGGAGGCTGCGGTGGCCACCAGCGGGGCGAGGCAGAGCAGCAGGCAGAGGCAAACCAGCGTCTGGCGGAGGGCGGATGGAAGCAGGGACAAGCG
>CAZDGC010000057.1:0-11692 GCA_964504885.1 uncultured Opitutus sp. | reverse complement strand
GGGCGGGGGGTGGGCGGGGAGCATGGGTGATCAGGCAGGGACGGCGGGAGGTGGGCTCACGGGCATGCATGCAGCCGCTTGGTCTCCCCGTCCATCGTCAAAAAGTGAAGTGAATCCCCGGGGCCGTCCACCGATGGGCCTCCTCGCGCTGACAGCAGGGCGGCTCCCGGGCCGCTGTGCGCAGTGAGCTCGGTGGCGGTCCCTCCTCAGGTGTGTCCGGTCTGGAGGCTGTTACTCGGATGAGTGCCATGGCCGCTGCCAGTCGTGGGTGTGACCAGTAATTCCCGGGCACGGGCGACGGCGGATTCGAGGTCGGGAGCGAGGTTGTCGGAGCCCACCCGCTCGAGGAAGCCGGAGCGATCCATCAGCGCGTACGGCTGCGTGTGGGGTCCGCTGAGGATGAGGTGCTTTTTGTGATGGCGCAGCTTCTGATGCAGAGTCTCGAGAGCGTTGAGGGCGGTGGCGTCGAGAGCGGTGACGGCGGCGACGTGCAGAATGACCACGCGGGTGTCGGCCCCGGCGCGACGCAGGACGCTGTCGAGCTTGTCAGCGGCGCCGAAGAGCAGGGCGCCGAACACGCGGTAAACGAGCACCCCGCGCGGCAGATCGCGCACCGGCTCGTGTCCCTGGCCGGGGGCGCCGGTTTCGTCGAGGGCGGTGACGTGCGTGGTGTCGGTGACTCGCTTGATGAACAGGCCTGCGGCGAGGATCATCCCGATTTCGACCGCAACGGTGAGATCGAAGATGACCGTCAGGACAAAGGTGACGACAAACACCGCGGCGTCGCTGCGGGTGTGGCGGTGCAGGATGCGGAATTCCTCCCAGTCGCCCATCCGGAGTGCGACGACCATCAGTACGGCGCACAGCACCGTGAGCGGGATGTAGCCGGCCAGCGGGGCTGCGAGCAACACCACGAGCAGCAGCGCCACCGCATGGGTGAGGCCCGCAATGGGCGTGCGGGCGCCGCCACGGACATTGGTGGCGGTGCGGGCGATCACGCCGGTGACCGGGATGCCGCCGAAGAAGGGCACGGTGAAATTGGCGATCCCCTGCGCCATCAGTTCCTGGTTGGAGTCGTGGCGGTCGTCGATCATGCCGTCCGCCACCACGGCCGAGAGCAGTGATTCGATCGCGCCGAGCAGGGCGATGGCAAAGGCCGGGCGGACGAGTTCTCCCAGCTTGTTCCAGTCGAACGCCGGCGGCGCGAAGGCCGGCAGGCCGCTCGGAAAAGCGTCGGCCCCGAAGCGGCTCGCAATGGTGGCCACGGGCAGATCGAACAGCTTCACAAGCGCCGTGCCCGCCACGATGGCGACGATCGAACCGGGCAGCACCCGGCTCCACCGCGCCGGCCAGTACTTGATCAACAGGAACGCCCCCACCCCGGTGGCGACGGTCGCCAGACTGGCCGACGGCAGGGCCCGCCCGAGGGCGTGCATCTTTTCAAAGAACTCCGCCGGCACCGCCTCGACCCGCAGCCCGAGGAAATCCTTCACCTGCGAGAGCATGATGGTGATGGCGATGCCGCAGGTAAATCCGGTCGTGACCGGGTGGGGGATGTATTTGATCAGGGTGCCCAGGCGGGCCGCGCCCAGGATGAAGAGGATGACGCCGGCCATGGCCGTGCAGATGAGCAGATTGGGCAGGCCGTATTGCAGCACGATGGCGTACACGAGCCCGACGAACGCCCCCGCCGGCCCGCCGATCTGCACGCGCGAGCCGCCCAACGCCGAGACGATGAAGCCCCCGATGATCGCGGTATAGATGCCCGCGCCGGGAGTCACTCCCGAGGCGATACCGAGGCCGATGGCGAGCGGCAGGGCCACGATGCCGACCGTCAGGCCGGCCAGCACGTCAGTCGTGAACCGCTCCCGGTTGTAGTCCCGGAGGCAATCGAACAGGCGCGGTCGAAAGGAAAACACGCCCATCAGCCTGCCCGCCGCCACCCGGCGACGCAAGCTGGTCGGAGGGGGTCAAATCGCCTGCGCGTGGCGGCGCGGGGCGCTGACGAAGAGCGGGTCGAAGCGCATCGCGATCACGCGCAGCAGCGGGATGCCGACCGGCGTCACTTCGAGGCCGCCTTCCGTAAACTGCAGCAGGCCATCGGCGCGCAGGTCCTCGAGGCGGCCGAGGTCGGCGGCGTAGGTGCGGGCGAAGTCGAGGCCGAGCGTCCGCGAGAGCGCGGCGTAATCGAGGCGGCGATCGCACATCAGCCGCATGATGATGGTGCGGCGGCGCTGATCCTCGTCGGTCAGCCGCAGGCCGCGCTCGATCGGGAGCTGGCCGGCGTCCAGCGCGGCGCGCCATTCGAGCAGCGCCTTGTGGTTCTGCCGGTAGGTCGTGGCGGTGGAGGAAATCGACGAGATGCCGAACGCGTAGAGCGACGCTTCGGCGTGGGTGGTGTAGCCCTGGAAGTTGCGGTGCAGGGTGCCGGAGCGCTGCGCGATCGCGAGCGCATCGTCCGGCCGCGCGAAATGGTCGAGGCCGATGTCGACAAAGCCCGCCGCGGTGAGCTTGGCGTGGGCAACGGCGAACATCGCCAGTTTTTCCTCGGCGGTCGGGAGTTGTTCACGATCGTCGAAGATCTTCTGCGCCGGCTTGATCCACGGCACGTGCGCGTAGCTGAACACCGAAAGCCGGTCCGGCCCGAGCCCGAGCACGTCGTCGATGGTGCGGGCGAAACCGTCGGCCTTTTGCGTGGGCAGGCCGAAGATCAGGTCGACGTTGATCGAGGTGAAACCCGCCTCGCGCATCCAGTCGAAGGCGCGCTGGTTGAGGTGGTGCGGCTGGTAGCGGTGGATCGCGAGCTGCACCTTCGAGTCCGTGTCCTGCACTCCGAGCGAGGCGCGGTTGACCCCGATTTCCTTGAGGGCGGTGATGTGCTCCTGCGTCAGCCGCCGCGGATCCATCTCGACGCTGAACTCCGCCTCCGGGGCGAGTTGGAAGGACTCGTGCAGCAGCGCGCCGAGGCGGCGGAGCTGGTCAGGCGGGAGGAAGGTGGGGGTGCCGCCGCCGAGGTGGATTTGCGTGACCGGCCGCGTCCGATCCATGCGGGCGGCAGTCAGGCGCAGCTCGCGCGCGAGGTCGTCGAGGTACTCGGCGGCGGCCTCGCGCCGGCGGGTGATGATGGTGTTGCAGCCGCAGAACCAGCAGCGCGTTTCGCAAAATGGCAGGTGAAAGTAGAGGGAGACAGGCCCGGCGCCGGGGGCGTTGTCCTCGGCGATCGCGTCCTCGAGGCGCAGCGCGGGCAGGTCGGCGGTGAACTGCGTGGCGGGCGGGTAGGAGGTGTAGCGCGGACCGGGGATCGAATACTTGCGGATGAGATCGAGCGCGAGGGGCGCGGCGTGCTCGGTGACGGTGGGTTCAGTGGGAAGAATCATGGCTGTGGGAGGCCGCCGAAACTATGGCAGGCGGGCACCGTACCCGCTCCGCACGACTTGCCAAGCACGGTGCAAGGATTGCGGACCGGGCGGGGCAAATTACTTCGCGGCACCGGCGCCGGCGGGGGCGGACGGAGCGCCACCGGCGATCGTCCGCTGGCCAGGCAGGCGAGGTCGTCGACCTTCGCCCAGCCCACGGCAAACAGGTTGCCTACGCCCGGGCTCCCGGACCCGGCCGCCGGCCGGATTCCAAGCGTGCGGCGGCCGTCTGGGAGAGACGCGTCCATGGCAGGACGCGGAGGCGGGCGGGGGCGATGGCTTCACCGGTGGCTTCACAGAGCCCGTAGCGGCCTTCGCGCAGGCGCTGCAGGGCGGCGTCGATCTCGCCCAACTGGGCATCCTCGTGGGCGAGTTCCGCCTGCAGGTGCTGGAGCTCGACTTCGTCCTCGGCGACGTCGAGCTGGTCGGCGCCGCCCCGTTCGTGCGGACGGCGCGCGGCCGTGCCGTGTTCCTCCCGGGCCTGCAGCAGTTCGTTTCGCAACCGCAGCAACGTCTGGTGGTGCCAGGCCCACTTTGCAGGGATCCCGTTGGCAGCAGGTTTCATGGCAATGTCACTTTAGTCCGATTCAGCAGTCGTGCTGCGCGCGGGTTGGCAGGCGCAGCGCAGAAATTGGTGCGCCGGAGCGGGGCGGGCGGTTCAGCGGGTTTCCGGCACGGCGAGCGGCACGGCGGCGGTGCGGCGGGCGCGGGCGGGAGCGGGGTGGAGGCGGGCGAAGCTGCGCCATTTGGCGAGTGGCATCGCGCCGGCGAGCATGACGAAAATCTGGGAGGCGCCGAAGAGGATGAGCCACCAGAAGGCGGCGCCCATGAAGCCGTAGCTGTGCAGGCCGACGCCGAGCATGTTCACGCCAAACCAGCTCCAGGCGGTGACGATGTTGCCGAAAACCGCCAGTACGGCCAATCCCCGCGCGTGCACGTAGCCGCCGCCGCGGGCGTGCAGCAGGATGGCGTTCCAGAGTACGATGAGAAGCGCACCGTTTTCCTTCGGATCCCAGCCCCAGAAGCGGCCCCACGACTGATCGGCCCAGATGCCGCCGAGGACCGTGCCGACGAGGTTGAAGAAGATCGCAAAACAGGTGGTCCCGTAAATCATGCGCCCCAGCGCGTCGGCGGTGCCGCGATCCAGCGTGCGCGAGAGCACGCCCCGCAGGATGTAGACGAGGCCGAGGAAGCCGGCGAGGAAGGTCGCGGAATAGCCGACCGTGATGGTGACGACGTGGGTCGCGAGCCAGAAGTTGGAGTCGAGCACCGCGCGCATCATCTCCATCGTGTCGCCGCCGAGCGAGAGGTGGTGGGCGATGAGCAGCGCGGCGAAGCCGATCAGGCCGGCGGCAACGCTGCCGATGGCGTTGCGGTAGACGAATTCGAGCACGAGGCACAGGCCGACTGCGCCCCAGCCGACGAAGAGCGCCGAGGAGTAGAGATTCGTGACCGGCGGGCGCGCCTCGAGCCACATGCGGGCGAGGATGCCTGCGGTCGTGAGGGCAAAAGCGAGGCCGATGAGCCCGAACGCGGCGCGACCGAGCACCTCGGGCCAGCGCAGCCAGGAGAGAATCGCCAGCAGGAACGCCGTCACATAGAGCGCCATGCTGGTGTAGAACGGCTGCGCGGCGTTGAAGCGCGCCTCGAGGGCGGACTTGCGCATGAGGTCCGGGAACGCGCCGGCAAACTGCGCGTGCAGATCGCGCACGATCGGGTTGAACTCGGCGGGGCGTTCCGCGACCCAGGCGCGACCGAGGGCGGCGTAGGCGCGGGCCGACGGTTCGATCTTTCCGGAGGCCAGGGTCGCGCTCCAGGTGCCGCCGACCGTGCGCCAGGCGTTGGCGTCGGCGGCGGGATCGCCCGGCGGAAGCAGGCGCAGGTAGGCGTATTCCTCCATGACGCGGAACGCCCGGCCGAGGGCGAGCCAGGCGCGGGCTTCCGGAGTCGAGCCGTGGCCCTGGCCGCCGGCGGCGGCCGCACCCTGCAGGGCGGCTTGGGCCGCGGGGAGGTTCTGTTCAAGTTGTGCGAGTTCGTTGAGGAAGTTGTCCGCGCCCGGCGCCACCACGCTGCTCTGCAGGTGCTGGTAGAGGAGGACGCCGTCGCGCAGTTGCACGACCGCGCGCTGGAACGGGGTGCGCACGGCGCTCTCGGTGCCATCAGCGAGTCGCGCCTGGCGGTCGAGCTCCATCAGGCGGCCGCGGAATTGCTGCAGCGAAAACCGCTTCTGGCCGGCGCCGTCGGCGGGGGCGAGATTGAGCAGGGCGAGCACGTCGGGATGCACGACCTCGAACACCTGGTAATGGTCGGCCTGCGCGGGGCGGTGAAACATGTCGAGCAGCCATTCGGTGGGGCTGATCGTGCGGCCGTCCGGTGCCACGACCCGCTGGCGGCCCTGCAGCACGAGCAGCGAAGTGCGGGCGACGGTGTCGAGGGGTTTGACGCGGCCGTTGACGAGTGTCGGCAGCCGGCTGAACGCGCCGAGGTCGAACTCGCTGGCGAAGCGCGGCGCGCGGAGGGAATAGGCGACGAGCGCGGCGGCGCCGAGCACGGCGAAGAGGGGGAGGCGGGACTTCATGCGAGGGCGGGGGACTTGACGGCGTTGGGACGGCGGTGGCCGACAAAGCGGCCGAGGACGAAGGCGAACTGCCACAGCAGGCCGACGGACATCAGGGCGCAGGCGACGTAGGGGAAAAGCCAGGACGGGTTGCGCACGACCTGGAGGATGGTGGTGCGATCGTTGTTCTCGAAGCCGGCCTGGTAGAACGTGAGCCCGCCGTAGCGCAGCGGGTTGTTCATGTAGATGAGCACCTCGCGGTCGTCGCGGCCGTCGGGGGTGTTGAGGCGGAGACGGCTGGAGAAGTTCCGCGGGATCTGGGTGCCGGCGTAGCGGTCGTGGCTGAACTTCAGGAGGGTGAGCGAGTAGGGCTGGTAGATGCGTTTCGAGCGGAGGGCGATCCGCCAGGTGCGGCCCTCGTGGGAGAATTCCTGCGGCGCCTCCAGCAGGGTCGAGACGAGGAAGACGCCGAGCGAGCCCTCGGGTCCGACGAGATCGACGAAGGCGGTCGGGTAGTTGTTTTCCTTGGGGCGGTAGGTGACCGGCTGCGGCGCGGCGAGGAGGTGCAGCCCGGCTCCGGCGGTGGCGAGAGTGGACGAGGGCTCATGGCCGCGCCGCTGGAGGGCGGAGTTGGGATAAAACGCCCGCGGCACGACCCGGAAGGGGAGCTTCGGGTGCTGGATGGCCTCCTTGACGGTCAGGCGCGACTCGGGGATCGAGATCACGTCGTCGAACTTCGGGTCGGTGGCGTCGATGAGGGCGAGTTCGTGGTCGCGGAAGCTTTCGGCGTAGTTGCGGGTCTCTCCCTCGGAGAGGCGGAGGTGGAAGTCCTCCTGCCAGAGCCCGGTGAGCAGTTCGCCGACGAGCAGGAGGATGAGGCCGAAGTGGGCGAGGAGGAGGCCGAGCTTGCGCCACGAAAAGACGAAGCGGTTGACGTAGGCGGCGGAAAGGTTGGCCAGGAGCAGTCCTCCCACCACGTAGCCGCCCGGGAACAGCGGCACCGTCAGCGGCCCGAGGCTGCCGTAGACCACAAACGACCGGAAATATTTCTCCTGCACGGCCCAGACTCCGAGGTTCACCTGATCGAGGGTGGCGGCAAACACCAGCACCATGCTGAAACCGAGGAGCACGATCGTGAGCTTGAGGGAGACGAGCCAGTCGAGCGCAGTGCGCAGCCAGGCAGGGAGGCGGGAGGGACGCGGCGGATGGGAGGTGGCGGTGGGCATGGGTGACGCCTTGGATGGGCGGTCGAGACAGTGGCAGAATCGGACCACCGGCCGCTCCGCGGATCTTGCGGAGCGTTACGCAGGACTTGGGAACCCGACGGCGGTCGCACCGGGGCGGTGGCGGGGATTCGTGAATAATTCCCGCAAGTCGTGCGTCGAAGATGACAAGTCTTGCACAGCAGTCCGGCCGGAGTTCGGGCAAGCTGCGCGGGCCTCAAATCAACCCTTCCTGTAGACCTGTACCATGAAACACGAAATCAAACTCATTGCTGCCGGCGCGCTCATCGCCGCCGGTGCCGCGTTCGTCCTCGCCGCCCCCGTCGCCGAGAATTGGGAGAACCACTGCGCCAAGTGCCACGGCGCGGATGGCAAGGGCCAGACCAAGGTGGGCAAGAAGCTCCAGGTGATGGACTACACCGTGGCCGCCAACCAGGCCAAGTTCTCCGATGAGGAGGCCATCAAGGCGACGGCCGAGGGGGTGAAGGACAAGAACGGCAAGGAGCGCATGAAGGGCTACAAGGGCGAGTTGTCCGACCAGGAGATCAAGGATCTCGTCGCTTACATCCGCAAGATGAAGAAGTGAGGCGGCCTCGCCTCGGTATTACGGACCGGCGCGGCGCTCCCTGGCCCGCGCCGGCCTAGTTTTTAGGCCCGCAAACTTTTCTCTCCGACCGCCATGCCCGACGCTCCCACTCCCCACGAAACCTCCCCGGCCACCGCCCCAAAGCAGCGCTCAAACTACAATAACTGGATCAGCGCCGTCGGCGGTGTGATCGCGATCGGTGCGCTGTTCTCCTTTGCCCTGCTGGTCTGGATGGATTTCACGCAGGGGGAGAAGAATCCGTACCTCGGCATTTTCACGTACATCGTCGCGCCGGGGTTCCTAATCAGCGGTCTCGCCCTCGCCGTCTTCGGCGCCTGGGCGCAGCGGCGGTGGATGATCAAACATGCCAATGTGCCCGACAAGTGGCGGCTGGATTTCAGCAGCCCGGCCCAGCGGCGCGGCATGATCGCGCTGGCCGCCGGCGCCCTCGGCTTCGTTATCCTCAGTGCCTTCGGCAGCTACCAGACCTTCCACTACTCCGAGTCCAACCAGTTCTGCGGCGAGGTCTGTCACTCCGCGATGCATCCCGAGTGGGTGACGTACAAGCGCGGTGCGCACGCCCGGGTGGACTGCGTGGAGTGCCACATTGGTTCCGGCGCCCGCTGGTTCATCGAGGCCAAGCTCAACGGCGCCCGCCAGTTGGTCGCCTTCGCGCTCGACAACTGGAACCGCCCCATCGACACGCCGGTGCACAACCTGCGCCCGGCGCAGGACACCTGCGAGAAGTGCCACTGGCCCGAGAAGTTCGCCGGCAACGTCGAGCTCGTCTACGACCACTTCCTTTCCGACAAGAACAACACCCCGTACAGCGCGCGAATCCTGATGCACGTGAACACCAACATTCCGGGCCACCCGCCCGGCGGGATTCACTGGCACGTGAATGAGAACGAGCGAGTCGAATACTATGCCACGGATGAGGACCGCCAGGAGATCCCCTGGATGCGGGTGGTGAACAGGCGCGATGGCACCTCGCGCGTATTCCGGACCGACGAATTCAAAGGCGAGCCGCCGGCCGACAAGATTCGGGTGATGGATTGCATCGATTGTCACAACCGCCCGGCGCATGTCTTCCCGACGGCCAACGAGGCGGTCGAGCGATCGATGCTGATGGGCTCGCTCACCCGCAAGCTGCCCAACATCAAACGCGTCGCCGTGCAGGCGATGACGCAGAAGGAAATCACCAAGGACGCCGAGGCGCCACAGAGGATCGCTGATTTCCTGCGCTCCAAGTACAACGGCCCCGAGCACGCGGTGGAGCTGCCGGGCGCGATCGCCGAGGTGCAGAAGATTTTTGCCAATACGATCTTCGTCGACCGCAAGGCTGACTGGCGCGTCTACCCCAATAACATCGGTCACAAGGACTGGCCGGGCTGCTTCCGCTGTCACGACGACAAACACAAGACCGCGCAGGGGCAGAAGGTGCGCTCCAGCGATTGCAGTTCCTGCCACACGATTCTTGCGCAGGGCAAGGGGAACGAAATGGAAATGCTCAACGCCAAGGGGCTCGAGTTCAAGCACCCCAGCGGAGACCTCGACCCGGAGCTCACCTGCGCCGACTGCCACAACGGCGGCATCCAGAAATGAAAGCGGGGCGGCGGCCCCGCTCTCATTCCACCACGTAGCGGAAGCCGATCTGCGGCGAGCGCCTGGTCTTGCTCTCGGTGACCAGCGGCAGTTCGGCCAGCGGCGCCGGGGTCAGATAACTGCCGCCCGCCACTTCAGCCGTGAAGGGTGTGCCGGGCCCCAACCACTCGGAGACATTGCCGATCAAGTCGGCGAAACCACCGCTGCCCGGTCCGGCGGGCGCGGTGGGCCGCGGGTGGTGGCCGCCCCGGGCTTCGCGCAGCCGGGGCAGCCCGCGCTGCTGCGCGAGGGCGGACCGGAACTCGGACTCGTCGGGCAGGCGCACGGTGCGGCCAAGGATCCACCCCGCCCGCTCGCAGAAGGCGCTGGCCTCGTGCCAGTCGACGCTGTCGACGGGAAGTTGGGGCCCCGTTCGCAGGCTCGGGTTGTGATTCATGATTCGCTCGTAGAGCCGCTGCGAAACCTCGGCGGACAGCATGCGTCGCTCCGTCTGGCCGGGGAGCGGGCGCAGCGACTCGAGCAGGTTCTTTTGCAGGGAGGCGAGTTCGGTGCGACGCACGTCCAGGAAGAGGAGCTGACGGCGCAGCGCCGGTGCGCGCTCGCGGCTGCGCGGGAACGCCGCGACATTCTCCTCGAACGCCGCGACGGCGGCCTCGATGCGGGCGCCGGCGGTCGTGGTGTCGCCCGCCCGCAACGCTTCGCGCGCCTCGGCCGCCGAACGTTCGAGGCGCTGCACGCCGTCCCTGGAGGCCAGGGTTTGCCAGCGGACCTCGAGTTCGGCCACCCTTTCGGGGGAGGCGTAGCGGCTGCCGCCCAGTTCGGCGTTGATCATCTGCTGGGCCTTCAGGGCCTGTTGAATCGCGGCCACGGCCTCGGGGATTGCGCCGCGGCGCTCCGCCGCCTCCGCGTCGCGCTCCCGGCGGATCACGGTCGCGGCCAGGCCCGCCGCTTTCATCGACGCGATCGCGGCGTCGAGGCGATCCAGGGCGCGGGGATCGGCGAGCCGCGACGCCGGCAGCCGTTCATTGATTGCGGCCTGGGCGGCGCGCCAGGCGGTGTAGGCCTGTTCGGCGGCGACCCAGTCTTCCCCCTGTTCGGCGCGTTCGGCCCGGGCCTTCTCGGTCTCGATCGTCTGCACCAATCCGGCGGCCCGAAGATCATCGACCCGTTCGGCCAGCCGCGCCTCGCGGGACATCTCGGCCACGTCCGCCGGGTTGCGGTTGGCGTTGGCTTCGCGTTGCCAGCGCAGCGCCTCCTCCCAGTGGGCCAGCGCCGCCGCGGCCTGGCCGGCGGCCCCGGATGCCACCGCCGCGAGTTCCGCCTGCCGGCTGCGTTCGCCGAACAACCGGACCCGCAGTTCCGCGCGCTCCTGATCGAGGCGGTTCAGCCGCGCCCGCTGTTCCGGTTCGACGCTTCCCTGGGCCCGCATCAGCTCGGTCTGCCGGACAATCAGTCGGTCCAGCACCGCCAGGCGGGTTTCGTCATCGGTCGCTTCGCCTTCCCGGGGGAGGGGTGCCTCGGCGGAACGGGCCGGAGCCGTAGCGCCGCGGGTGAGGTTCGAATAATAGCGCCAGCCGGCGATCGCGCCCATGACGACCAGGATGGCCAGCGCCAGCGCCGGTCCAAAATAGGGTCGCAGCTCCTCCAGCCGCTCGTTCCAGCTCGGGCGGTAGGGATCGCCCCCCGCGGGGCGGGGCGACGCCGGGGGGGCGTTCTCGGGCTGGTCGGGCTTGGGCTCCATCATTGGCAGAGTGGATCCGACGGTGTTGTCGCGGAGACGAACGGCAGGGCAGCTATTCCGATGCCCGCCACTTGGGCGGGAGAGGACCAATACGAGAGCGCCGGGGCGGAGCGAAGCCCGCGCCCGGCCGCGACTGAAAAATCGTTTCGAAATGGGACGGCGGTGTCCCCTGTTCCGGAGTTTGCGCCGATGAAGGGCGCTGCGCCCCCCTGCTGGCGGTGAGAAATCGGCCCGCGGCCGCGCGGCGGCGTCATGGCTGGGGATCGTTGGCGGGCCGCAAGGCCACGCGAATCCGGTTTGCGAGCGGTGCGTCCTCCGGACGGTCGAGCGCAAGCAGGGCCTCCTCGAGGGCCGGACGCGAGGGCTTGGCCACGGCGAGGAGTTTGTCCACGGCCGCGCCGAGGGCGGTGTGATCGCCGGTTTCGGCCTCGAGGCGGACGAGTTCGGCGCGGGCCGACTCGTTGAGCGGATCGATCTCGCAGGCCCGGCGCAGGAAGACGGCGGCCGAAGCGGCGCCCGCGACGCGGCGCAGTTCGCGGGCGAGCAGCAGCACATCGTCGGCAT